>NZ_JACGXA010000001.1:918750-1530000 GCF_014138045.1 Nocardioides ginsengisegetis | reverse complement strand
CCGTCGACCAGGAGTCGTGCAGCTGGACGAAGTCGAACTCGCGCGTCGACCAGAGGATGACCTCCTCGGCGAAGCGGCTGACGTCCACGCCGATCATGGCCGTGACGAAGGCGAACTCCGCCACGAAGTCGCGGGCGGCGGTGCCGTCGATCGAGTTCGCACTCGAGCCCGTGAACCCGAGCTCCGCGGCGACGGCCTCGGGATCAAGGCCCAGGCTCTGGCCGGCCAACGCACCCGAGCCGTAGGGCGACTCGGCGGCCACCCGGGTGTCCCAGTCACGGAGCCGGTCGACATCGCGGAGCAGCGGCCACGCATGGGCGAGCAGGTGGTGCGCGAGCAGCACGGGCTGGGCGTGCTGCAGGTGCGTGCGCCCCGGCATGATCACGTCGAGGTGGTCCCGCGCCTGCACGGCGAGCGCCTCGACCAGGTCGAGCACCTGGCCGGCGACCACCCGCGCGTGGTCACGCAGGAAGGCCTTGAACAGCGTCGCGACCTGGTCGTTGCGGCTGCGTCCCGCCCGGAGCCGGCCGCCCACCTCGGCGCCGACCTCCTCGAGCAGCAGCCGCTCGAGGGCGCCATGGACGTCCTCGTCGGAGGGGGCCGGCACGAGCGTGCCGGCGGCGTACCGCTCCCCCAGCGCCGTCAGGCCCCGGTGCAGCTCGGCCACGTCCGCGTCCGTGAGCAGCCCCGCGGCGTGCAGCACGTTGGCGTGGGCGTGGGAGCCCGCCAGGTCGTACGGCGTGAGCCGCCAGTCGAAGTGGGTCGACCGCGACAGCGCGTCCAGCTCCGGTGAGGGGCCGCCCTCGAAGCGGCCGCCCCACAGCTTGCCGGTGTTGGTGGATCCGGGCTGCGTCATGTCAGTCGGTCCCGAACTCCATGGCGGCGTGGTCCAGGGCCTCGGCGTCGTCGGCACCCGGGTTGTCGGTGATGCGGTCGAAGCCACCGGCGGGCAGCTCCCCGAAGAGGGTGCCGTGCTCGACGAGGACCTGGCCCTGGTCGAGCGGCTGGGCGGCGTAGGCCTCGAGCTTGGAGCGCGAGTCGGCGATGTCGAGGTTGCGCATCGTGAGCTGGCCGATGCGGTCGGTGGGACCGAACGCGGCGTTGTCGGTGCGCTCCATCGACAACTTGTCGGGGTGGTAGGAGAACGCCGGGCCGTCGGTGCGCAGGATCGAGTAGTCCTCGCCCCGGCGCAGCCGGAGCGTGACCTCCCCGGTCACCAGCGACGCGATCCAGCGCTGGATGGCCTCCCGCATCATCAGCGCCTGCGGGTCGAGCCAGCGGCCCTCGTACATGAGGCGCCCGAGCTGGCGGCCCTGCGCGTGGTAGTTGGCGATCGTGTCCTCGTTGTGGACGGCGTTGAGGATCCGCTCGTAGCCGATCCAGAGCAGCGCCATGGCCGGCGCCTCGTAGATGCCACGGGACTTGGCCTCGATGATGCGGTTCTCGATCTGGTCGGACATGCCGAGCCCGTGGCGGCCGCCGATGACGTTGGCCTCGTGGACCAGGGCCACCGGGTCGTCGTACCGGACCCCGTTGATGGCGACCGGACGGCCGGCCTCGTAGCGGATGGTGACGTCCTCGGTCGCGATGTCGACCGACGGGTCCCAGAACTTCACGCCCATGATCGGCTCGACGGTCTCCAGCGAGACGTCGAGGTGCTCGAGGGTCTTGGCCTCGTGGGTGGCGCCCCAGATGTTGGCGTCGGTCGAGTAGGCCTTCTCCTTGCTGTCGCGGTAGGGCAGGTTGCGCTCGGTGAGCCACTGGCTCATCTCGGTGCGACCGCCCAGCTCGGCGACGAACTCGGCGTCCAGCCAGGGCTTGTAGATGCGCAGCTCGGGGTTGGCGAGCAGGCCGTAGCGGTAGAACCGCTCGATGTCGTTGCCCTTGAACGTCGAGCCGTCGCCCCAGATGTCGACGCCGTCCTCGTGCATCGCGCGGACCAGCATCGTGCCGGTCACCGCGCGGCCCAGGGGCGTGGTGTTGAAGTAGGTGCGCCCACCGGAGCGGATGTGGAAGGCGCCGCACGCGAGCGCGGCCAGGCCCTCCTCGACCAGCTGGGGGCGGCAGTCGACGGCGCGGGCGATCTCGGCGCCGTACTGGAGGGCACGGTCGGGCACGCCGGAGATGTCGGGCTCGTCGTACTGCCCGATGTCCGCGGTGTAGGTGCAGGGCACCGCACCCTTGGCCCGCATCCAGGCGACGGCGACGGAGGTGTCGAGGCCGCCGGAGAAGGCGATGCCGACGCGCTCGCCGACCGGGAGGGAGGTCAGGACCTTGCTCACTGGAATGGGTTCCTTACGTGGTGGGGGGAAGAAGTCAGGGGGCCGAGGGGGTGTGGGCGTCGGCGAGCGCCAGGAATCGTCGGGCCAGCGCCTCGCCGCCGAGCGGGTCACGGCCGATCACCAGGACGGTGTCGTCGCCGGCGATGGTGCCGAGGAGGTCGGGGAGGTCGGCCTTGTCGAACGCCGAGGCGAGGTACTGCGCGGCACCCGGCGGCGTGCGCAGCACGACGAGGTTGGCGCTGGCCTCCGCGCTGACCAGCAGCTCGCCGCAGAGCTTGGCGAGCCGGTGGGACCCGGCGGCCGTCTCGCGGGGGGCCGTGGGGCGCCGGTCGCCGCCCTCGGCGGGGACGGCGTAGATCAGGCCGCCGGACTGCGCGCGGATCTTGACCGCGTCGAGCTCGACGAGGTCGCGCGACAGGGTGGCCTGGGTGACGTGGACGCCCTGGTGGGCGAGCAGGTCGGCCAGCTCGGTCTGCGAGCGCACCTCGTGCTGGGTGACCAGCTCGATGATCTGCTGGTGGCGCGCGCTCTTGGTGGCCGGGCGGAGGGCTGCGTCGTTCATGCGAGGTCCTCCCGGGCGTGGCCGAGGAGCCAGGCGAGCACCGCCTTCTGGACGTGACGGCGGTTCTCCGCCTCGTCCCACACGACGCTCTGCGGGCCGTCGAGGACCTCGGCGGCGATCTCCTTGCCGCGGTAGGCCGGCAGGCAGTGCATGGCGATCGCGTCGGGTCGGGCCTCGGCGAAGAGGTCCTCGGTGAGCGAGTAGGGGCCGAAGACCTCGGCGCGCGCTGCTGCCTCGTCCTCCTTGCCCATGGAGATCCACGTGTCGGTCACCACGACGTCGGCGCCCTTCACCGCGGCCTGCGGATCGGGCTCGAGGAGCACGGAGCCGCCGGTCGTGGCCGCGATCTCGGCCGCGCGGGCGGTCACCCCGGAGTCTGGCGCGTAGCCGTCGGGCGAGCTGACCCGGACGTGCATGCCGGCCGTGGCGCCGGCCAGGAGCCAGGAGTTGCCCATGTTGGAGGCGCCGTCGCCGAGGAACGCGACCGTGAGCCCGGCGAGCTCAGTCTTGTGCTCGCGGACGGTGAGCAGGTCGGCCAGCAGCTGGCAGGGGTGGAAGTCGTCGGTGAGGGCGTTGACGACGGGGACACCCGCCTGGGCGGCCATCGTCTCGAGGCGCGCCTGCTGGAAGGTCCGCCACACGATCAGGCTGGCCTGGCGGCCGAGCACCCGGGCGACGTCCTCGACCGACTCGCGCACGCCGATCCCGGCCAGCGTGCCGTCGACGAGCATGGGATGGCCGCCGAGCTCGGCGATGCCGGCCGCGAACGAGGCCTGCGTGCGCAGGGTCTGCTTGTCGAAGATCATCGCGACGGTCCGGGGGCCGGCGAGCGGCTTGGCGTCGTAGGGGTGTTGCTTCATCTCGAAGGCGAGGTCGAGCACCGCGGCCTGCTCGGCCGGGGTGAGGTCGTCGTCGCGGAGCAAGTGGCGCATCAGGACTGCTCCCCCATCGCCTCGTCCAGGATCGTGGGCCACGCGGCCAGGAACGCGGCCACGTCGTCGTCCGTGAGGACGAGCGGCGGCGCGAGCCGGATCCGCGACGGGGTCGGGTTGTTGATGATGAAGCCGTGCGCCAGCGCCGAGGCGAAGACGTCGGCCGACTTCTCGGCCACGAGGTCGAGGCCGATGAGCAGGCCCTCGCCGCGGACCTCGGTCACGCGCGGGTCGGCGGCCAGGCCATCGCGCAGCTTCTGGCCGAGCACCGTGACGTGCTCGAGCAGCGAGTCGTTCTCGATGGTCGAGAGCACTGCGAGTGCGGCGGCGCACGCGACCGGGTTGCCGCCGAAGGTGGTGCCGTGGTTGCCGGGCTCGAACAGGTCGCCCGCCTCCCCCACGCCGATCATGGCGCCGATCGGGTAGCCGCCGGCCAGGCCCTTGGCCAGGGTGACGATGTCGGGGGTGACGCCCTGGTGGGCGAACCAGCGGCCGGTGCGGCCGATGCCCGTCTGCACCTCGTCGAACCAGAGCAGGGCGCCGTGCTGCGTCGCGATCTCGCGCGCGGCGGCCAGGTAGCCGTCGGGCGGGAGGACCACGCCGGCCTCACCCTGGATCGGCTCGAGGAGGACGGCGGCCGTCTCGTCGGTGACGGCGGCGGCGAGCGCCTCGGCGTCGCCGTAGGGCACGAACGTGACGTCACCCGGGAGCGGCTCGAAGGGGGTCCGGTAGGCCTCCTTGGAGGTGAGCGCCAGCGCGCCCATGGTCCGGCCGTGGAAGCCACCCTCGGCCGCGACGACGTGGGTCCGGCCGGTGCGGCGGGTGAGCTTGAACGCGGCCTCGTTGGCCTCGGCGCCGGAGTTGGTGAAGAACACCTTGCCGTCGGCCCCGAGCAGGCCGAGCAGCTTCTCGGCGAGCTCGACCTGGGGGCCGCTGGCGAAGAAGTTGGAGATGTGGCCCAGCGTCGAGAGCTGACCGGTGACGGCCTCGACGAGCGCGGGGTGGTTGTGGCCGAGCGCGTTGACGGCGATGCCGCCGAGGAGGTCGACGTACTCCTTGCCGTCGGCGTCCCAGACGTGGGCGCCCTGGCCACGGACCAGGGTGGCCTTCGGCGGGCCGAAGGTGTTCATCAGCGAGCCGGCGTAGCGGTCCTGCCAGTCGCTGCTGGTGGGGTGCGTCATGGCCGGGCCTTCCTGATCTTGGTGGTGACACCCGGGAGGACCTGGGTGCCGACTCCTTCGTCGGTGAACAGCTCGAGCAGGACCGCGTGCTTCTCGCGGCCGTCGACGACCGTGGCGCGCGGGACGCCCTCCTGGACGGCCTGGAGGCAGGCGGCCATCTTGGGCACCATGCCCGAGGCCAGGGAGGGCATCAGCTCGGAGAGGGACTCGGGGCTGATCTCGTAGATCACGTCGTCGCTGTCGGGCCAGTCGCGGTAGAGGCCCTCGACGTCGGTGAGGACGAGCAGCTTCTCGGCGCCGAGCGCGACGGCCAGGGCCGAGGCGGCGGTGTCGGCGTTGACGTTGTGTACGCGGCCGTGGACGTCGGGGGCGACGCTGGAGACGACGGGGATGCGGCCGGCCTCGATCAGGTCGAGCACCGCCTCGGGGCGGACCTCGGCGACCTCGCCCACGAGGCCGAGATCGACCTCCTCGCCGTCGACGATGGTGTTGGTCTGGGTGGCGGTGAACAGGCCGGCGTCCTCGCCGGACAGGCCGACGGCGAGCGGGCCGTGCTGGTTGATCAGGCCGACCAGCTCGCGCTGGACCTTGCCGACCAGGACCATCCGGACCACGTCCATCGCCTCGGGGGTGGTGACCCGGAGGCCGCCCCGGAACTCCGACTCGATGCCGAGCTTGTCGAGCATCTGGGAGATCTGCGGGCCGCCGCCGTGGACCACGACAGGGCGGAAGCCGGCGAACCGCAGGAACGCGATGTCCTCGGCGAAGGCCTTCTTGAGCACGTCGTCGGTCATGGCGTTGCCGCCGTACTTCACCACGACGATCTTGCCGTGGTAGCGCTTCAGCCAGGGCAGGGCGCCGGCCAGTACGGCCGCCTTGCCGTGGTCGGCGGCGGTCGGCTGGTGGGACGTGTCGTCGCTCATCTGGTCGCTCGTCTCGTCACTCATGAGGAGTAGGCGCTGTTCTCGTGCACGTAGGCGTGGGTCAGGTCGTTGGTCCAGACCGTCGCCCGCTCGGACCCGGCCTTGAGGTCGATGGTCACGCTGACCTCGCGCTGCTTGAGGTCGACCGTGGCGGGGTCGGCGTGCGGGGTGGACTGCTTGCACACCCACACGCCGTTCATGGCCACGTCGAGGTCGGCGGGGTCGAAGGCCGCGTCGGTCGTGCCGATGCTGGCCAGCACCCGGCCCCAGTTGGGGTCGTTGCCGAAGACGGCCGCCTTGAACAGGTTGCTGCGGGCCACGCTGCGGCCGACCTCGACCGCGTCGTCCTCGGTCGCGGCGTTGAGGACGGTGATCGCGATCTCGTGGTCGGCGCCCTCGGCGTCGCGCAGCAGCTGCATGGCCAGGTCGGTGCAGGCCTGGGTCAGGGCCTCGATGAAGTCGGGCAGCGAGGGGGTGATCCCGCTGGCACCGCTGGCCATCACGGTCACCGTGTCGTTGGTGGACATGCAGCCGTCGGAGTCCAGGCGGTCGAAGCTGACCCGGGTCGCGGCGCGCAGGGCCGCGTCCAGGTCTGCCGCCGGCACGACCGCGTCGGTGGTCAGCACCACGAGCATGGTGGCGAGCTGGGGCGCGAGCATGCCGGCCCCCTTGGCCATGCCCCCGACCGACCAGCCGGCGCCCTCGACGAGCACCTGCTTGCTGACCGAGTCGGTGGTCATGATCGCCTCGGCCGCCTCGGCACCGTGGTCGCCGAGGCCGGCGTACGCCTCGTCGACGCCGTCGAGGAGGTTCTGGCGCGGGTTGGCCAGGCCGATCAGCCCCGTGGAGCACACGACGACGTCGATCGCGCCGATCCCGAGGTTGCCGGCGACCTGCTCGGCGACGGCGTGGGTGGTCTGGAAGCCCTCGGCGCCGGTGTAGCAGTTGGCACCACCGGAGTTGAGGACCACGGCCCGGACGACACCGTCCTTGACGACTTCCTGGCTCCACAGGATCGGGTTGGCCTTGCAGCGGTTGCTGGTGAAGACGCTGGCGGAGTCGTGGCGCGGACCGTCGTTGACGACCAGCGCGAGGTCCTTGCCGCCGTTGGCCTTGAGGCCGGCGCTGACGCCGGCCGCGCGGAAGCCCTGGGGGGTGGTGATGCTCATCGCTTGTCCTTCTTGGACTGCCCGGACTGCTTCGACTGCCGGGACTGCCTGGTGGGGGTGACGGGGGTGGCGACCTCGACGGTCTCCCCTCGTCGTCGCCAGGCCTCGGCCGCGGCGTCGGCCTGCTCGAGCGGCACCAGGATCCAGTTGGTGGAGAAGGTCGAGATCGTGAAGACGCTGATCCCCTCCTCCGCGAGCGGGGCGAGGAGCTGCACCAGGACGCCCGCCTGCTGGTTGTCCTCGGCGCCCTCGACCGCGAAGCCGGTCAGGCCCTTGCGGGCCACCACCTTGGTCGGGACGTCACGTCCGGCGCAGACCAGCGAGGTCTCCAGGGCGGTCGCCGTGATGGAGAAGAGCGAGGCCGACTCGGCCCAGGCCGGGATCTCGGCGCCGGGCGGGAGCTTGACGACCGCGAGCTTCTCGGGGAACTGCTGGAGGGTGTAGGTCACGGTGCGACTCCGACCGAGGTGAGGCCCAGGCCCTCATCGAGGCCCAGGGCGAGGTTCATGCACTGGATGGCGGCACCGGCGGTGCCCTTGGCGAGGTTGTCGACGGCGCCGACGGCGACCAGCCGGCCGGCGGCCTCGTCGACGGTCACCTGGACGTGGACCGCGTTGGAGCCGGTGACCGACTTGGTCTGGGGCCACTGGCCCTGCGGGAGCACGTGGACGAACTGCTCGTCGGCGTAGAACTTCGCGTAGGCGTCGTACGCCTCCTGCGCGGTGAGCGGCGCCTTCAGCGGCGCCGAGCAGGTGGCCAGGATGCCGCGGGGCATCGGGACCAGCAGCGGCGTGAAGCTCACCGCGACCGTCCCGCCGTCCTCGCCGAGCAGGCCGGAGAGGTTCTGGGTGATCTCGGGGGTGTGGCGGTGGGTGCCGCCGACGCCGTAGGCGCTGGCGTTGCCCATGATCTCCGAGCCCAGGAGGTGCGGCTTGGCGGCCTTGCCGGCACCACTCGTGCCGGAGGCGGCGACCACGACCACGTCGGGCTCGACGAGCCCGTTGGCGATGGCCGGGGCCAGGGTGAGCGTGGAGACGGTCGGGTAGCAGCCGGGCACGGCGATCCGGGTCGCGCCGGCGAGCTGGGCGCGCTGGCCCGGCAGCTCGGGCAGGCCGTAGGGCCAGGTGCCGGCGTGTTCGCCGCCGTAGAACTTCTCCCAGGCCGAGGGGTCCTGGAGCCGGAAGTCCGCACCGCAGTCGATGACGACCACCGAGGGGTCCTCCGCCTGCAGCTGGCGCGCGATCTCGCCGCTCTGCCCGTGGGGAAGCGCCAGGAAGACGACGTCGTGGCCCGAGAGCGTCTCGAGGTCGGTCGGGTCGAGGACCCGGTCGGCGAGCGGCACGAGGTGCGGCTGGAGCGTGCCGAGCAGCTCCCCCGCGTTGGAAGCGCCGGTGAGGGCGCCGATCTCGACCTCCGGGTGCGCGAGCAGGTGACGGAGCACCTCACCCCCGGCGTACCCACTGGCTCCGGCGACCGCGACCCGTTTCCTCGTCATGTGCATGACTATACAAGCCAGCGCATGGTCATGTGCAAGGGGATGGGTGGGCCCGAGATGGCCCGGCCGAGGGAGTGCGCACCGTCGGCGAGCGGGACTAGGTTGCCCAGCATGGCGAACATCGAGTTCCGTGACTACCTCCGTGCCATCCGGGATGAGTCACATCGCTTCCGCGAGGTGCTCACCGACTGCGACCCGGCGGCGCGGGTCCCGGGATGTCCGGCGTGGGACGCCGACGACCTGCTCTGGCACCTCGCCGAGACGCAGTGGTTCTGGGCGCGGACGGTCCGCGAGCGCCCTGACTCCCCCGACGACTCCGACGACGGACCCGAGCGGCCGGAGGGCCACGACGCGCTGCTCGAGGCGTTCGACGACTACTCGGCGCAGCTCGTCACCGAGCTGGGGAAGGCCGATCCCGCGGACACCGCCTGGACGTGGTCGGCGGAGCAGACCGTCGGCTTCATCCATCGTCGCCAGGCGCACGAGGCGCTCGTGCACCGCCTCGACGCCGAGCAGGCCGCCGGCGCGGTGACCCCGCTCGACCCGAGGCTGGCGGCCGACGGGGTGGAGGAGTGCCTCGACGTGATGTTCGGCGCCGCGCCGTCGTGGGGCACCTGGCACCCGCTGCAGCACTTCCTGCGGGTCGACTGCACCGACACCGGAGACAGCGTCTGGGTGCAGGTCGGCCGCTTCACCGGCACCAACCCCGCCGACGGTACCGACGTCGACGAGGACGACATCCGCGTCGTCGACGCCCCGAGGGCCGAGCCCGACGCAGTGATCGAGGGCCCGGCCGGGGCGCTCGACGCCTGGCTATGGCGGCGCAGCGACGACGCGGAGATCAAGGTGCACGGCGACCGCGGGATCTACGGCCACTTCCGCAAGGCCGTGAACCACCCCATCGACTGAACGTGCCTCCAGGCTGAGCCCCTACGCCCGCTGCACCGCCCCGGTGCGCTCGGCGGCGAGCGCGACCGCGGCGTCGCGGGCGGCGCTGGTCTCGTGCTCGGTCAGGGTGCGGTCCGGCGCCCGGAAGCGCAGGTTGAACGCCAGCGACTTGTGGCCGGCGCCGACCTGGTCACCGGTGTAGACGTCGAAGAGGCGGATCGACTCCAGCAGGTCGCCCGCGCCCTCGCGGAGCGCATCCTCGACCGCGGACGCCGTGACGGAGTCGGCCACCACGAGGGCGACGTCCTCCTTGGCGACCGGGAAGGTCGAGAAGCGCGGACCCGGCTGGATGTCACGGGCGTGCTTCATCAGCAGGTCGAGGTCGATCTCGACCGCGGAGGTCCGCGGCGGGAGGCCGAAGGCCTGGCACACGCGCGGGTGCAGCTCGCCGGCGTGGCCGATGACCTGCTCTCCCACCGAGACCTCGGCACAGCGACCGGGGTGCCACGGCGTGCGCGCGACGGCGGCCACCGAGGTCTCGACGCCGAGCTCGGCAGCGAGGCGGCGCACGATGCCGATCGCGTCGGACCAGCCGGCCTCGCGACCAGCACCCCACCAGCCAGAGCGCTCGCGCTCACCGGCCAGGACCACCGCGAGGTGCAGCGGCTGGTCGGGGATCGCCTGGAAGAGCTTCTCCAGCTCGTCGGGGCTCGGGCGCCACTCGACGCCGTAGATCGGGGCCGGGCCGCGGTCGGCCGGGAAGGCGACCGTGCCGGTCTCGAACAGAGCGACGCCCGGGGCGCCGCGGCCGAGGTTGCGCGCGGCCGCCTTGAAGAGGCCGGGCAGCAGTGTGGTGGTGTACGCCGGCTCCTCGCTGGACATCGGGTTGGCCAACCGGACCGTGTGGCGCCGGCTGTCGTCCTCAGCCAGGCCGAGCGCGTCGAAGGTCGCCTCGCCGACGAACGGGAAGCTCAGCACCTCGACGCAGCCCGCGCCGGCCAGGGTGCGGCCGATCCGGCGGCGGAGCCGCTGCTCCCGGGTCAGTCCACGACCCGAGCCGGCGTTGGGCAGGACCGAGGGCACGTTGGCGTAGCCCTCGATGCGCGCGACCTCCTCGACCAGGTCGAAGGGGTCGTTCAGGTCGGGGCGCCACGTCGGGACGAGGGCCTCGACACCGGAGTCGTCGCGGGTGACCTCGCAGCCGACCGCCTCGAGGTTGGTCACCGTCGTCTCGGCGTCGATGGACATGCCGGTGATGCGGGCGGGGAGGTCGTAGGCGATCCGGATCGAGGTGCGGTCGGGCACGGTCCCGACGACGGTCACGCCCGGCTCGGCGGTGCCGCCGCCGTAGGCCACGAGCAGCTCGACCACCCGGTCGGCCGCGGCCTCGGTGATGGCGGGGTCGACGCCGCGCTCGTTGCGCTTGCCGGCCTCCGAGGAGATCTTGTGCCGCTTGCCCGTGCGGAACATCGAGGTCGCGTCCCAGTGGGCCGCCTCGACCAGCACCCGGGTGGTCGTCTCGGACATCTCGGTGGTCTGGCCGCCCATCACGCCGCCGAGGCCGATGATGCCCGAGTCGTCGGTGACGACGAGGTCCTGCTCGGACAGCACGCGCGCGGTCCCGTCGAGGGTCGTGAGGCGCTCACCGGCCGTGGCGCGGCGGACCCGGATCGGGCCGGCCAGCTTGTCGGCGTCGTAGCCGTGGATCGGCCGGCCGAGCTCGAGCATGACGTAGTTGGTCACGTCGACGGCCAGCGAGATCGGACGCATGCCGGCCTGGGTGAGCCGGCGGGCCATCCAGTCGGGGGTCGTGGCGGTGGGGTCGAACCCGCTCACCTGGCGCGCCACGAAGACCGGGCAGCCGGCGGGGTCGTCGATGACGACCGGGTGGCCCTCTCCGTTGGCCGCGGGGACGGGTCGCTGTGCGGGGTCGGTGAACGGCGCCCCGTAGGCCAGGGCGGCCTCGCGGGCCACGCCGCGCAGTGACAGCGCGTAGGCACGGTCGGGGTTGATCTCGAACTCGATGACCTCGTCGCGCAGCCCCAGGACCGCGAAGGCGTCGTCGCCGGGCTCGCCGGCACCCGCGGGCAGCACGATGATGCCGCCCTGGCCGTCGTCGCCCAGGCCGAGCTCGGAGGTGGAGCAGATCATGCCGGCCGAGAGGTGGCCGTAGGTCTTGCGCTCGGAGATCGCGAAGTCCCCGGGCAGGACGGCACCGGGCAGCACCACGACGACCAGGTCCCCGGGCTCGAAGTTGTGCGCACCGCAGACGATGCCCTGCGGCTCGCCGGTGCCGTTGGCGTCGCCGACGTCGACGGTGCACCAGTTGATCGTCTTGCCGTTCTTCTGCGGCTCGGGGTCCTTGGTGAGCACCCGACCGACCACCAGCGGGCCGGTGATCTGGTCGCCGGGCTTCTCGATCGCCTCGAGCTTGAGCCCGAGGGCCGTCAGCTCGGCGGCGAGCGCCTCGGTGGACACCTCGGCGGGGAGGTCGACGTACTCCTTGATCCAGGAGACAGGGGCCTTCATGAGATCTCAGATTTCCGTTCCGAAAGCAGTGGTGAAGCGGACGTCGCCCTCGAAGAACCCGCGGAGGTCCTCGATGCCGTGGCGGAACATCAGCGTGCGGTCGATGCCCATGCCGAACGCGAAGCCGGTGTAGCGCTCGCTGTCGACGCCGCAGGCGGCCAGGACGCGCGGGTTGACGATGCCGCAGCCGCCCCACTCGATCCAGCCCTCGCCGCGGCAGGTGCGGCAGGACTCCACGACGCCCTCGGCGCCGCGGCACACGAAGCAGACCAGGTCGACCTCGGCGCTGGGCTCGGTGAAGGGGAAGTACGACGGGCGGAACCGCGTGCTGATCCCCTCGCCGAACATCGACGCGGCGAAGTGGTCGAGGGTGCCCTTGAGGTTGGCCATGGTGATGCCCTCGTCGATGGCGAGGCCCTCGACCTGGTGGAACATCGGGCTGTGCGTGGCGTCGTACTCGTCGGTGCGGAAGACGCGACCGGGGCACACGACGTAGATGGGGGGCTCGCGCGTCAGCATGGTGCGCGCCTGGACGGGCGAGGTGTGCGTGCGGAGCACGATCCCGTTGTCCTGGGGGTCGGTCCAGAACGTGTCCTGCATGGTGCGTGCGGGGTGGTCCGGGCCGAGGTTGAGGGCGTCGAAGTTGAGCCACTCGGCCTCGATGACCGGCCCCTCCGCGACCTCCCAGCCCATGGCGAGGAAGACATCGGCGATCCGCTCGGCGCCGGTGGTGAGCGGGTGACGGGCGCCGCGGGCGACACGCTCGGTCGGCAGGGTGACGTCGACGGTCTCCTCGACCAGCATCCGCTCCTCGTGCTCGACCTCGAGCACGGCCTGTCGCTCGGCGAGGGCCTTGTTGACCGCGCCGCGGGCCTGGCCGATCCGCTGGCCGGCCTCCTTGCGGGCCTGCGGGGGCAGCGCGCCGATCTCACGGTTGGCCAGGGCGAGCGCCGACCGGTCCCCCGCGTGCTCGATGCGGACCTGCTTGAGCTCCTCGAGGTCGGCGGCCGCGGCGATGGCGGCCAGGGCGGCGTCGCGCGCGCTCTCGACTTCCTCGGGCTTCAAGGGGGTGACCTCCACGGGGTCGTAATCGGTGTTCGGTCCCGACATGACTGCCTCTCCAGCTGTGCGCGCCGGTCCCGGCGTGCGCCGCAAGTCTAGGAAGTACGTCGATCGTCGCGCGAACCGGTTGGCCGCCGGTCCCACCCCTCAGTCGTGCCGGCGGTCCTCGCACGGCCAGCCCAGCACGACCCGGGCGCCCCCACCGGGGGCGTCGTCGATGGTGACGGTGCCGCCGTGGGCGCGCACGAGACCGTGGACGATGTACATCCCCAGGCCCGAGCCGCCGCGCTCGCCACCTCGCCAGAACTTCGTGAATACCCGGCGGCGCAGCTCGACCGGGATGCCGCGACCCTGGTCGTCCACCGTGACCTGCACACCGTCCCCGAAGTCGGGAGTGCCGTGGACCGGCTCGAGCCGCACGGTCACCGTGCCGTCGCCGTGCCGCAGGCCGTTCTCGACCAGGTTGGTGATCACCTGGGTGAACTTGTCGGGGTCGACCTGGATGTCGTCGAGGTCGTCGGCCGTGACCAGCTCGATGGTCCGGCTGGTGGTCGCGCGGGCCGAGTCCACGACGCGACCCACCAGCACCCGGGCGTCACTGGGCCGCGGGTAGAGCTGGAGCCGGCCGGTGTCGATGCGCGCGACGTCGAGCAGCTCGGCGATGAGGCGGCTGAGCCGGTCGGAGTCGACGCTCACCGTGGTGAGCATCAGCTTCTTCTGGTCGTCGCTGAGGCGGTCCCAGCGGTTGAGCAGCGCCTGGACGAAGCCCTTCACGCCGGTCAGCGGCGAGCGCAGCTCGTGGGCCACGGTCGCGACCAGGTCGGAGCGCTCCCGGTCGAGGCGCGCGCGACCACGGCCCGAGCGGATGCTGACCACGACACTGCTGACGGGGTGGTGCAGGGCGGGGCGGTGGATCCGGGCCACGACGAGGACCTCGGTGCCGTCGGGCACCAGCCAGGACTGCTCGGGCACTGCGGTCCGGGTCGGCAGGCCCTCGTAGGGGCGGTTGGTGGAGAACCAGTGGTTGCCCTCCTGGTCCTGCAGGGCGAGCACGTCCTCGAGCGGCTTGCCGACACACTCCTCGGCCTCGATGGAGAGCATCTGGGCCGCGACGCTGGACACGAGGGTCACGCGGCCGTCGGCGTCGGCCGCGACGACACCGTCGGCGAGGGAGTCCGCCAGGGACTGGGCGTCGGTCACGGGAGCCACCCTAGTGACTCCGTCAGCGACGAGCCCGCGATCAGGCGCGCTGGGCCCGGGCGGAGGCGTAGAGGCACAGGGCGGCGGCCGTGGAGAGGTTGAGGCTCTCCGCGCGACCGTGGATGGGGATGCGGACCCGGTGGTCGGCCAGGGCCGCGAGCTCGGCGGGGAGGCCCCAGGCCTCGTTGCCGAAGAGCCAGGCGGTGGGCCGGGCCAGCAGGTCGCCGGCCTCGTCGAGGTCGACCTCGCCCGCACCGTCGGCGGCGAGCACGACGAGCCCGGCCGCCTGCGCAGCGCGTACGGCGCTCGCCGGTTCGGGATCGACGCCCACCGGCAGGTGGAACAGCGAACCGACGCTGGCGCGCACCGTCTTGGGGTTGTAGGCGTCGACCGAGTGCCCGGCGAAGACCACGCCGTCGGCGCCGGCCGCGTCGGCGCAGCGGATGACCGTGCCGGCGTTGCCGGGGTCACGGATGTCGGCGCAGATCGCGACGAGGCGCGGGTCGCCGTCGAGGACGTGCTCGAGGGGACGGTCCAGGAACCGGCACAGGGCGACCACGCCGGCGGGGTTGACGCTGTCGCTGAGCGAGGCGAGGGCCCGGTCGTCGACCAGGGTCCAGCGCTCGGCTGCGGCCGCGAGGTCGGCGTACTGCTCGGTGGCGGCGGGGGTCGCGAAGACCTGGACCACACAGCCGGGGACTCCGAGGGCGCCTTCGACGGCCTTCGGACCGTCGGCAAGGAAGAGCCGCCGCTCGGAGCGTTCCGAGCGGCGGCTGAGCTTGCGTGCTTCCTTGACCTGGGTGTTGCCCACGGTCAGGGGCGCGACGTTCAGGCCGAGACCTTGGGCGCGTTGACGTCCTCGGGCAGCGCGGCCTTGGCGGTCTCGACGAGCGCGTTGAACGCGGCGACGTCGTTGACGGCCAGGTCGGCGAGGATCTTGCGGTCGACCTCGACACCGGCGAGCGCCAGGCCCTGGATGAAGCGGTTGTAGGTCATCCCCTGCGCGCGGGCCGCAGCGTTGATGCGCTGGATCCAGAGCTTGCGGAAGTTGCCCTTGTTCTTGCGCCGGTCGTTGTAGCTGTAGACCAGCGAGTGGGTGACCTGCTCCTTCGCCTTGCGGTAGAGGCGCGAACGCTGACCCCGGTAACCGCTGGCGCGCTCGAGGACTACCCGGCGCTTCTTCTGGGCGTTTACTGCCCGCTTGACGCGTGCCACTGTCTTACTCCTTCAAATCTTCTGGTGCGGTCGAGCGAGGGCCACGACCACCGAACTGGGTGCGAACGGGGTCAGAGACCCAGCATCTTCTTCGCGCGGCTGACGTCGCTCTTGGCGAGCTCGACCGTGCCGGTCATGCGACGGGTCACCTTGGAGGGCTTCTTCTCCAGGTTGTGGCGCTTGCCCGCCTTCTCGCGAAGGATCTTGCCCGAGCCGGTCACGCGGAAGCGCTTGCTGGCGCCCGAGTGCGTCTTGTTCTTCGGCATCTCTCGTTCTCTCTACTCGTCGTACAGGTGACGGCCGCGGCGGTGCGCGGCCAGACATTCGTGGGGGTCAGGCGTCGATCTCGGGGTCGAGGTTCTCCGAGCGGCCACGTTCCTTCTTCTGCGCAACCGGCCCAGCGGCGTGGGCTGCGTCGCGCTCGGCGCGCTCGTCCGCCTCGAGGGCAGCACGCTCGGCGGCCTTCGACTCCTTGGCGGCCTGCATGTCGACCTTGGCGTCGGCCTTCTTCTTGTGCGGGCCGAGCACCATGATCATGTTGCGGCCGTCCTGCTTGGGCGACGACTCGACGAAGCCCAGCTCCGTGACGTCCTCGGCCAGGCGCTGCAGCAGCCGGAACCCGAGCTCGGGACGGTGCTGCTCGCGACCGCGGAACATGATCGTGATCTTGACCTTGTCGCCGGCCTTGAGGAACCGGACCACGTGACCCTTCTTGGTCTCGTAGTCGTGAGCGTCGATCTTCGGACGAAGCTTCATCTCCTTGATGATCACGTTCGTCTGGTTCCGACGCGCCTCACGGGCCTTCTGCGCGTTCTCGTACTTGAACTTGCCGTAGTCCATGAGCTTGCAGACCGGCGGGCGGGCCATGGGGGCGATCTCGACGAGGTCGAGGTCAGCCTCCTGGGCAAGGCGCAGGGCGTCGGCGGTGGGAACGATGCCGACGGTCTCGCCACTGGGGCCAACGAGGCGGACCTCGGAAACCCGGATCCGGTCGTTGATTCGAAGCTCGGTGCTGATGTGTCCTCCTGGTGGATAACGGGCCGGAGGCCGCCATCGACCGGGGACAGGCCCCAGAAATCAACAATGGCTTCCGCTTGCTCAAGCGGAAGCCAGTCGCGACACGTCACCCACGAGGGATTCGTACCTGCGAAGAGCCACGGAGCGGCACGGACGAACCATGCCGAGGCCGAAGCCCTTCGGACCGGACCCGACGACCTGTGGTGCAGGGCGGTCGATGCGGGTGGGAGACGATGCTGCTGGCTCCGCTTGGTGTGATCGGCACGTCATGCATGCATGACGCACTGATCGGTCAACGCAGGATGCTAGCGGATCATTCCGGGGTGGTGCGAATCCACGCCGACCGCTCCCCCACGCGCGCGAGGCGCCACCCCCGGGCGAGCCCCTCGAGGTCCTCGCCCTCGATGACGAACGTGGCGGGCCCGGCGACGTCCACGACCAGGGCAGCGGCACCGTCCTGGAGCGCCGCCTGCGCGGCCGTCTGCGTCGTGACGGGGACCGGGCGGGCCTGCGGGTTCCACGCGAGGAGGGACTCCTGGCCGGTGAACGCGAGCAGCGCGAGCCGTCCGTCGGCACCCTTGAGCAGCACCGCCGCCATGTCGCTGCTCTTGTCGTGCGCAAGCCCGGCCTCGTCGATCTCGACCTCGCCGAGGACGGCCACGACGGGCACCAGCAACCGGGCCTGCTGGAGGGCGGCCAGCGCCTCGGCGTACGTCGTGGGGTCGGCGTCCCACGCGGCCAGCGCGGCCGCGACCTCGGGCGCAGCCTCGCCCGTGTCGCCGGCGAAGGTCGCGTCGGGGATCTGGCGGAGCGGCTCGGTCACGCAGCCATGCTCCCCGATGCCGCACGGGGAGCGTTACACCAGGTCGACGTGACACGGCGCACGTGTCCAAAGTCGAGTGTTTCACTTGATTTAAGTTGATTAAGTCCGTAGACATTGGCCCATGTCCACGACAACCCTGGCGGCTCCGCCCGCCCCACCTCGAGCCAGGAGCCGCGGCGTCCGCCGGCGTTCACCCCTGGCGTTCCTCCGCAGATGGGTCTCGCCGATCGTCCTCGTTGCCCTGTGGCAGGTGCTCAGCAGCGCGGGGGTCATCCCCGAACGGACCATCGCCTCGCCCCAGCAGATCGCGGTCACCGCGGTCGGCCTCGTCCAGGACGGCACCCTCGGCACCGCCACGCTCGTGTCGATCCAGCGGGTGGCCATCGGCTTCGCGATCGGCGCGGCCGTGGGCCTCGTGCTCGCGGTGCTGGCCGGGCTCAGCGGCCTCGGCGAGAACACCATCGACCCACCGATGCAGATGCTGCGCACGCTCCCGCACTTCGGCCTCATCCCGCTCTTCATCATCTGGATGGGGATCGGGGAGGCCCCGAAGCTCGCGCTGATCGCGCTCGGCGTCTCGTTCCCGCTCTACCTCAACACCCTGGCGGGCATCCACAGCATCGACCGCAAGACCTCCGAGGCGGCGCAGGCCATGGGGCTGAGCTGGCCCCAGCGCATCCGCCACGTGGTGGTCCCGGGGGCGCTCCCCCAGACGCTGGTCGGCCTGCGGCAGAGCCTGGGCATCGCCTGGCTCTCGCTGATCGTGGCCGAGACCATCAGCGCCCACTCCGGACTGGGCTACATGATCAACCACGCCCGGGACTTCCTGCAGACCGACGTCATCGTCGTCGGCCTGGCCGTCTACAGCCTGCTCGGTCTCGCGACCGACGCGGTCGTCCGATTCATCGAAGGAAGGGCCCTCGCATGGCGCGCCTGAAGACCACCCGTCCCCCGCTGTCCGCCTCCGGCGAGTACGTCGCCGAGGTGCGCGGGCACAGCCGCTCGTTCGGCAAGACCCAGGTGCTGCGGTCGATCGACCTCGCGGTCCGGCCCGGCGAGTTCGTCGCACTGCTCGGTCGCAGCGGGTGCGGCAAGTCCACGCTGCTGCGCAGCCTGGCCCGGCTCGACCAGGCGCCCGCCGACGAGGTCGCGATCAACGGCCGTACGTCGGTCGCCTTCCAGGAGCCCCGGCTGCTGCCCTGGCGCCGGGTCCACGAGAACGTCGCGCTCGCGCTGCTCAACACGCCCGAGCGGCGCGAGCGCGACCAGCTCGCCGAGCAGACGCTGGCCGAGGTCGGTCTGTCGGAGAAGCTCGGCAGCTGGCCCCGCGAGCTGTCCGGCGGCCAGGCCCAGCGCGTCTCGCTGGCCCGGGCACTGGTCAGCAACCCGTCGCTGCTGCTGCTCGACGAGCCGTTCAGCGCGCTGGACGCGCTGACCCGGATCGAGATGCACCAGCTCGTGATCGAGCTGTGGCGGCGGCACTCCATGGCCGTCCTGCTGGTCACGCACGACGTCGACGAGGCGTTGGCACTGGCCGACCGGCTCGTCGTCATGGACGAGGGGCGCCTCGCACAGAGCTGGCAGATCACCCAGCCCCGCTCGGACCGGCCGCCGTCGCACCCCGAGATCGCGGGCGCCCGGGCCGAGATCCTCCGTGCCCTCGGCGTGAAGCCGACCCCGCCCAACCCGAACCGCAACCCGCTCAACAACGCACTGAACAACCGCAACCAAGGAGCAGCATGAGCACCCCCATCCCCCGCACCCGCCGCACCCTCCTCGCCGCCGCCGGAGCCCTCCTCGGGCTCTCGATGCTGTCGGCCTGCGGCGGCGCCGCGACCGGCAACGAGGGCGCGGTCAAGTCCGACGGCTCGGTCGACCTGTCCAAGGTGACCCTGATCGTCGGTGACCAGAAGGGCGGCTCCAAGGCCCTCCTCCAGGCCGCCGGAGAGCTCGACGACCTCCCCTACGAGGTCCAGTGGCAGGAGTTCACCTCCGGACCGCCGCTCCTCGAGGCGCTCAACGCCGGCTCGATCCACATCGGCGGCGTCGGCAACACGCCCCCGCTCTTCGCGGCGGCCGCCAAGGGCACCTTCCAGGCCGTGCAGGCCGCGACGTACGGCGGCACCGGCGACGCGATCGTGGTGCCGAAGGACTCCCCCATCAAGTCCGTGTCCGACCTCAAGGGCAAGACCGTCGGCGTCGCCGAGGGAAGCTCGGCCAACTACAACCTGCTCGCGCAGCTGGACAAGGCCGGGCTGAAGTACAGCGACGTGTCCGTGCAGAACCTCCAGCCCGCGGACGCCCTCGCGGCGTTCTCGTCCGGTCACCTCGACGCCTGGGCGATCTGGGAGCCCTTCACCTCCCAGGCCGAGAAGGAGGCCGGCGCCCGCGTCATCACCACCGGCAAGGGCCTGGTCAACGGCTACGTCTTCCAGATCGCCTCGCAGGCCGCCCTCGACGACCCGGCCACGACCGCCGCGCTCAAGGACTACGTCGGCCGCATCGCCAAGGCCCAGGTCTGGTCCTCCACGCACAAGGAGGAGTGGGCCAAGGTCTGGTCGGAGGAGACCGGGCTGAGCGAGGACATCACCCTGGCCGCCACGAAGAAGCGCGACGTCTCCCTGGTCCCGATCACCCAGGAGGTCATCGACTCCGAGCAGGGCATGGCCGACGCGTTCTCCGAGAACGGCCTGCTGCCCGGGAAGATCGACGTCTCGCCGTTCTTCTCCGACGCCTTCAACGACGACACGACGGGCAAGTGAGATGGCCCCGACCGACGGCGTGAAGCTGCACTGGTTCCTCCCGACGTCGGGAGACAGCCGGTCGCTGGTCGGCGCGGGCCAGGGCGTGCCCGGCGAGGTGCGCAACCTGCGCGAGACCTTCGCGGGCGCGGACGGTTTCCGCGAGCCGAGCATCGACTACCTCGCGGACGTGGCCCGGACGGCCGAGAAGCTCGGCTTCGAGGGCGTGCTGACCCCGACCGGGACGTTCTGCGAGGACGCCTGGCTCACGACGGCCGCGCTGCTGAGCGAGACGTCGCGGCTGAAGTTCCTCGTGGCCTTCCGGCCGGGGGTGATCAACCCCGTCCTCGCCGCGCAGATGGCCGCGAGCTACCAGCGGATCAGCAACGGCCGCCTGATGCTCAACGTCGTGACCGGCGGCGAGCCCCGGGAGCAGGCCCGCTTCGGCGACACCGACCCCAAGGACGTGCGGTACGCCCGCACCGAGGAGTTCCTGTCGGTCGTCCGGGGCACCTGGGCCGACGCGCCGTTCGACTTCGACGGCGAGTTCTTCCGGGCCGAGGGGGCGATGGTCAGCGGCGGCATCACGGCACCGGACATCTACTTCGGTGGGTCGTCCGGGCCGGCCGGGCCGGTCGCGGCCAGGCACGCCGACGTCTACCTGACGTGGGGCGAGCCGCCGGAGCTGGTCCGCGAGAAGATCGCGTGGATGCGCGACCTCGCCGCCGCCCAGGGGCGCACCCTGCGCTTCGGGCTGCGGATCCACACGCTCTCCCGCGACACCAGCGAGGCGGCCTGGCAGCACGCCCAGTGGCTGCTCGACGGGCTCGACCCGGCGACCATCGCCAAGGCCCAGGCCGCGCTGCGCGCCAGCGAGTCGACCGGCCAGCAGCGGATGCTGGCGCTGCGCAGCGGCGAGGCGTCGTACGCCGATGCGCGGGAGCTCGAGGTCTCGCCCGGGCTCTGGTCGGGCGTCGGCCTGGTCCGCGGCGGCGCGGGCACCGCCCTGGTCGGCAGCCACGAGGAGGTCGCCGACCGGCTCGAGGAGTACCACCGGCTCGGCATCGACGAGTTCATCCTCTCGGGCTACCCGCACGTGGAGGAGGCCTACTGGTTCGCCGAGGGTGTGATGCCGCACCTGCGCCGTCGCGGGCTCTTGGGCACCGCCCCGGCCGAGCAACGGCTCGCCGCACTGGCCTGACACGTGTGTCCGCGCCCCCAGCGTGCAACGCTGGGGGCGTGGACGATGTCACCTGGGGAGCCCTCACGCTGACGCTCACGCTGCTCGGGGGGATCTGGACCTGGATCGCCTTCCGACGGCGGGGCATCGCCTCCGGCCTGCGCGCTGCCGGTTTCACCCTGCTGCCCGCCGCGGCCTGGCTCACCAACACCCTCGAGATGTTCACGAAGATCGGCTCGGCGGTCTCCTTCTGGGCGCTGCACCTGGCCTTCGACCCCTCCGTGTGGATCGGCGTGGTGCTGGCCGGCATCTCCGCCACGCTGATCGTGGTGTCGGGCGCGATCCGCACCCGGCAGCTCGGCGGCAAGCCCGCAGCCGACAAGCACGGCGGCAAGAGGCTCCGCCGGAAGTCCGGTGAGCTCCCGCCGTCCTCGCAGCGCGGGGCCCCGGCGCTCGGTGACGACGGGATGGACGAGATCGAGGCCATCCTGCGCAAGCGCGGGATCTCGTGAGGCAGCACGACTTCGTGGACCGCAACCGTTTGTGGTCCCGGCTGAACGACGCCGTCGCTGCCCACCCCGAGGCGCTGCCCACACCACTGATGGTGGTCGACCTCGACGCGTTCGACGCCAACGCCGCCGACCTGGTCCGCCGCGCGGCAGGCACCCCCGTCCGCGTCGCGTCCAAGTCGCTGCGGGTCCCGGCGCTCATCGAGCGCGCACTGGCCCACGACGGCTTCCGCGGCGTGCTGGCCTACACGCTGCGCGAGGCCCTGTGGCTCCACGAGCACGGCATCACCGACGACGTCGTCGTGGCCTACCCCTCCACCGACCGCGGTGCGCTGGCCCGGCTCGTGGAGTCGCCGTCGGCCGCCTCGCACATCACCCTGATGGTCGACGACGCGGCCCACCTCGAGCTCGTCGACTCGGTGCGCGCCTCCTTGGCGGTGCCCGTCCGGGTGGCGATCGACGTCGACGCCGGGCTCCGCATGGGCGGCCAGCACGTCGGCCCCAAGCGCTCCCCCCTGTACGACGCCTCCGCGGTGCTCGACCTCGCCCGGACGATCTGCTCCCGCGGGGGGTTCCGGCTCGTCGGGGCCATGACCTACGAGGGCCAGGTGGCCGGGCTGCCCGACGACGTACCCGGCCGACGGGCCCGGTCGCTGGTCGTGCGCCGGATGAAGTCCCTGTCGTCCAGCCAGCTCGAGGTCCGCCGCCGGGAGATCGCCGAGGCGCTGGCCGAGATCGTGGCGCTGGAGTTCTGGAACGCCGGCGGCTCCGGCTCGATCGAGGTCTCGGCCGCCGACCCGGTCGTCACCGAGGTCACCGCCGGCTCGGGGCTGCTGGTGCCCACGCTCTTCGACCACTACCAGTCCTTCGAGCCGCGCCCCGCGTCGTACTTCGCGTTGCCGGTCGTGCGCCGCCCATCGGACCAGATCGCCACCGTGCACGGGGGCGGACTCGTCGCGTCCGGACCGGCCGGCGACGACCGGTTGCCGGTGCCGTGGGCTCCGGCCGGTCTGCACCTGACCGGGCTGGAAGGTGCCGGCGAGGTGCAGACCCCCCTGACCGGGCACGCGGCCGGGCTGCTCTCGATCGGCGATCTCGTGTGGTTCCGGCACGCCAAGTCGGGCGAGCCCTTCGAGCACACGACGACGGCGCACCTCCTGGCGGGCGACGCGATCGTGGACTCGGTGCCGACCTATCGGGGACATGGCCTCGCCTTCTGAGGCGGCTGCAGCCGTGCTCGCGCTCGCGCTGGCCCGGGACGCGACGCTGGGCAACGGCCGCCTGGTCTGCCTGGACGGCCCCGCGGGGTCAGGCAAGACCACCCTGGCCGCCGCGGTGGCAGCCGCGCACCCCGGCACCCACGTGGTCCACATGGACGACCTGTACGACGGCTGGGACGGGCTCCCGCGGATCACCGACCAGCTCGAGCGGCTCCTGCGGCCGCTGGCGGCGGGACGGCCGGGGAGCTACCGCCGCTACGACTGGGTGGCCGGCTCCTACGCCGAGACCGTGACCGTCGAGCCCGTGCCGCTGCTCGTGCTGGAGGGGGTCGCGTCCGGGGCGCGGTCGCACACCGACCTGACGACGGTGCTGGCGTGGGTGTCGGCGCCCGCCGACCTCCGGCTCGCCCGCGGCCTCGAGCGCGACGGCGTGGAGCTCACCGACCGGTGGCGGCAGTGGATGCTCGACGAGGCGGCGCTCTTCGCCGTGGAGGAGACCGAGCGCCGGGCCGACCTGCGGGTCGACGGCACGGGGGTCACTCCCCCGCAGGCTCCCTGAGGGCGTACTCGACGAACGTGTGGTGCTGGCGGAACCCGGCCCGCTCATAGACCCCCAGCGCGCCGGCGGGGTTCTCCGCGTCGACGTCGAGGCTGGCCGAGGTGCAGCCCTCGGCCGCGGCCGCGTGCAGGACGCGACCGACCAGGTCCGACGCGAGGCCTCGTCCGCGGTGGACCGCGGCGGTGCCGATGTAGGGCAGGTAGACCTCGCGGTGGCCGTCGCGGCCCGAGACGGGGACGGCGTACTCGTGCGCGAAGGCGTAGGACGCCACCGCGCCGTCGGCGTCGGTCAGCACGAAGGACAGGTGGTGGCGCACGTGGCTCGCGGCGAGCATGAAGCCCTCCCAGTTGTCCCGGTCCGCCGAGGCCCCGTTCGGGTAGTCGCGGAAGACCTCGTTGTGGCATGCGCGGAGCAGCTCGCTGTCCTCCGGGTCGAACTCGGTGAGGGTGAGCCCGTCGGCCACCGGACCGGGCGTCGGCACGTCGTCGAGGTCGGCGACCATGAGGAAGCGGTAGCGCTCGGGTTCGAAGCCGAGGGCGCCCACGAGCTCCTCGTGCTCGGCCCGCCCGGACGCGGCCCGGTTGACGAAGAGCACCGGCAGCCCCGGCTCGGTGTCGGCGTGCCAGGCGCGGGCCGCGTCGAGCACCCTCCCCAGCAGCACGCCGAGGACGGCGAAGGGGTGGGCTGGGTCGACGTCCCCGTCGACGAGGAAGCGCTGCGACTCCGGCTGCACGCTGGCCAGGAAGCCGGCCCACCCGACCAGGGTGCCGTCGTCGAAGGCGCCGAGGAAGCGGGTGCCGGGCAACTCGAGGACCTCGCGGAACTCCGTCGCCGACAGCCGCAGCGGCGTCGGGTGGTCCGCGTCGATCACGGCCGAGAGCCGCCCGAACTCCTCCGCGTCGGCGTCGCCGAGCTCCCGCACCGAGATGGCCATGCGGGAACGGTAACCATGAATAGGGTGGCCCACATGCTTTCTCCCAGTGGTGACCAGTTCGAGATCCGTGGCGGGGGCTACCGCGCCGTCGTGACCGAGAGCGGTGCGGCCCTGCGCGTGCTGGAGCACGCGGGCCGAGCGGTGGTCGACGGGTTCGGCGAGGACGAGATGTCGCCCGGCGGCCGGGGGCAGCTGCTGATGCCGTGGTGCAACCGGATCCGGGACGGCGCCTACACGTTCGGCGGGCGCGACCTGCAGCTGCCGCTGACCGAGCCGAGGCTCCACAACGCCTCCCACGGGCTGGCGCGCTGGGTCGCCTGGACCCTCGAGGAGCACTCCCCCAACTCGGTCTCGCTGGTCTACCGGCTGATGGCGCAGACCGGCTACCCGTGGACGTTGGACCTGCACGTGCTCTACGACCTGTCCGCCGACGGGCTGACCGTCACCCAGACGGCGACCAACATGTCCGCGACGGCAGCGCCCTTCGGCTCCGGTGCGCATCCCTACCTGACCCTCGGCGTCCAGGTCGACGACCTGGAGCTGACGCTCCCGGCCGCGACCCGGTCCGTGGTCGACGACCGGCTGCTGCCCGTCGGGAGCGAGCCGGTCGAGGGATCGACGTACGACTTCCGGGTGGCGCGGCCGATCCGGGACACCGTGCTGAACCACGCCTTCACCGACCTCGACCGGGACGAGCAGGGCATCGCGACGACGGTGCTGCGCGACCCGGCCACCGGCCACGGCGTGGCGCTCTGGGTGGACGCGAAGCACCCGTGGATGCAGGTCTTCAGCGCCGACGACGTGCCCGGCACCGCCCGCCGCTCGCTCGCCGTCGAGCCGATGACCGCCCAGGCCGACGCGTTCCGCAGCGGCGAGGACCTCGTGACGCTCGCAGCCGCGGGCGAGCCGGGCGACGAGCACTCCGCCTCGTGGGGGATCCGGGCCCTGGACTAGCGCCGGACTAGCGCTGGACCAGGACGTCGAGGTCCCGCTCGGCGTACTGGCGGTGGCACCACTCCTCGTTGAGCACGATGAGCAGGCATTCGTGGACCGGGAAGCTGCGCGGCGGCGGCCAGCCCGGCGCGTCGACCGGCTCGGTCATCGCGGCGAGGGACTCCTCGGTGGCGGTGTCCACCAGCCGGCGCACGGTGCCCATCCGGTCGTGTCGCAGCGCGAGCACCTCGTCGAGCGAGGGGCGTACGTCGCGGTCGCGCGGGACGCCCGGCGTGTCGGGCATCTGGTCCCACGGGAGGTCGAGCGGGTCCCACGGACCCGGGTCGCCGAGGACGCCGCGACGGATCCACGCGTCGGTGGCGAAGACCAGGTGGCGCAGCGTCTCGATGAACGACCACTCCCCGTCGACGGACTCGTGCAGGAGGGCGGGGTCGAGGCTGCGAGCGCGCTCGACGGTGCCCGCCCAGAGCCGCTCGACGAGGTCCCACGCCTCCCGGAAGCCCTCCGGGTCGATGGGGCGCATCCGGACCCGCCCGGGATCGCGACGGTCCAGCTCCGCCTCGACCAGCGGCGCCACGTCGACGCCGTTGATCACCACGTTGCGCACGTCCCCGTCGATCCGGACGTCGACCAGGTCGACGTCACGCATGACGACGCCGCTCAGGTCGACGTTGCGGAACGTCGCACGGGAGAGGTCCACGTGGCGGAACTCGGCACCGGTCAGGTCCATGTCCGTGAAGTCGGCCATGCCCGGACCCTAGACCGACGTCAGCGGCGCCGGTAGCCGGTCAGGAAGTGGCCCGTGAGGTTGAGCAGGAACGGCACGTAGAGCAGCACCACCACGACGAGGCCCAGGGCGAGCCGCAACACGTCGGGGACCGGCACGACCAGCAACGCGATGATCGTCGGGAACAGCACCCACCGTCGCCAGCGCCACTGGTGGATCCGGCGGGAGACGTCGAGTGGGGCGTTCGACTCGGGCACGCTCACCCCGAGTGGGCCGCGACGAGCCGCCGCAGGTCGCGGACGGCGGCCTTCGCCCGGCCGCCGTCGCTGCCCTGGATGGCCAGGGCCGAGGCGGTGGTGCCGTCGGAGAGGTCGAGGGTCACCCACGGGGCGCCCGGCGCCAGGTTGACCGCGACGACCTCGGCCCAGTCGTACTCGTAGCGGCGGTAGCCGTTGACCACGACCAGCTTCTCCTCGGTCGCGACCACCCGGGAGCGCACCAGGGCGTACCAGGCCGAGAAGGCGAGCAGACCGAGGAAGACCAGGGTGCCGCGCTGGAACCAGGTGAACTTCGCGCGCGTGGCCTCGTCGAAGCCGAACCACGCGAACGCGCAGACCACCAGCAGCATCCCGCCGAACAGGATGCCGGCAAGCCGGGCGCCGAACGGCCGCCAGGTGCGGGGCAGTGCCGGGAGCGGCACGTCAGAGCCGGCAGGCATGGATGTCGGTGAGCAGGATCGCCCGGGCACCGAGGTCGTAGAGCTCGTCCATCAGCCGCTGCGCGCCGGCGCGCGGCACCATGGCCCGCACCGCGACCCAGCCCTCGCGGCCGAGCGGCGAGATGGTCGGCCCCTCCAGGCCTGGCGTGACGGCGACGGCGCGGTCGAGCTGGTCGCTCGCGATGTCGTAGTCCATCATCACGTAGCTGCGGGCGACCAGGACGCCCTCGAGGCGCCGCTGGAAGATCTCGAAGCCCGACGGGACGTCGCCGGTGCGGGTGATCAACACGGCCTGGGACTCGAGGATCACCTCGCCGAAGGTCGCAAGGCCGGCGTGCCGGAGGGTGCTGCCGGTCTCGACGACGTCCGCGATCACGTCGGCCACGCCGAGCTGGATGCTGGTCTCGACGGCGCCGTCGAGGCGGGTGACGGTGGCCTCGATGCCGCGCTCCTGCAGGAAGGCCTCGACCACACCGACGTACGACGTGGCGATGCGCAGGCCGGCGAGCTGGGCCAGGTCGGTGTAGCGACCGGCCGGGCCGGCGAAGTGGAAGCGGCTGCGGCCGAACCCCAGGTCGAGGACCTCCTCGGCCTTGGCGCCGGAGTCGCGCAGCAGGTCGCGCCCGGTGATGCCGACGTCGAGGGTGCCCTCGCCGACGTACAGGGCGATGTCGCGCGGACGCAGGTAGAAGAACTCGACGCCGTTCTCGGCGTCGATGAGCGTGAGCTCCTTGGAGTCGTTGCGCTGGCGGTAGCCGGACTCGCGCAGGATCTCGGACGCGGACTGCGACAGCGACCCCTTGTTGGGGACCGCGACGCGGAGCAGGCGTTCGGTGGAGGTCATGGCTGGTTCCTCAGAGGTGGAGGTAGACGTCGTCGAGGGAGATGCCGCTGGCGATCATGAGGCACTGGGCGTGGTAGAGCAGCTGGCTGATCTCCTCGGCCGCCCGCTCCTTGCCCTCGTGCTCGGCGGCCATCCAGGACTCGGCGGCCTCCTCGACCAGCTTCTTGCCGATCGCATGGACGCCGGCGTCGAGCTGTCGCACGGTGCCGGATCCCTCGGGTCGGGTCAGGGCCTTCTCGTTGAGCTCGGCCCAGAGTCCCTCGAACGTCTTCACGGGCCACCAGCCTAGGCGGTCCGACACCCGCCGGCGGTCCGGGGACCGCCGGGCGGGACCGCTGGTGTGAGTCAGGCCTCGTAGCCGCGCTTGATCGTCTTGATGGTCTGCGCAGTGGCCAGGGCGGCCGAGGTGGCCTCGTAGCCCTTGTCCTCGCGGGAGCCCTCGAGGCCGGCGCGGTCCAGGGCCTGCTCGTCGTTGTCGCACGTGAGCACGCCGAAGCCGACGGCCGTCGTGTGGTCGAGCGCGACCCGGGTGAGCCCGTCGGTGGCGGCGTTGCACACGTAGTCGAAGTGGGGCGTGCCGCCCCGGATGACGACGCCCAGGGCGACGACGGCGTCGTACCCCTGGCCGGCCAGGGCCGAGGCGACCACGGGCAGCTCGAAGGTGCCGGGCACCCGGACGATCGTCGGCGCGTCGACGCGGTAGTCCTTGCAGGCGCGCAGCGCGCCGTCGATCAGGCCGTCCATGACCTGGGTGTGCCAGCTCGCGGCGACGACCGCGACCCGCAGGTCGTGGCAGTCGAGGGGCTTGGTGTCGGGGGCTCCGGCGCCGCTCATGCGTCCGCTCCGTTCTCGTGGGCGACCAGGTCGGGCAGGTGGTGCCCCATCCGGTCGCGCTTGGTCAGCAGGTAGGCGAGGTTGTGGTCGTTGGGGTGCGGGGTGAGGGGCACCCGCTCGGCCACCTTGATCCCGAAGTCCTCGAGGTTGTGGACCTTGTCGGGGTTGTTGGTCAGCAGCCGCACGCTCTCGATGCCCAGGTCGCGCAGGACCTGGGTGGCGGTGCCGTAGTGGCGGGCGTCGGCGGGCAGGCCGAGGTCGAGGTTGGCGTCCACGGTGTCGCGGCCGCCGTCCTGGAGTGCGTACGCCTGGAGCTTGGCGATGAGCCCGATCCCGCGGCCCTCGTGACCGCGCAGGTAGACGACCACGCCGCGGCCCGCCTCGACGACCCTCTCGAGAGCCTCGTCGAGCTGGGGGCCGCAGTCGCACCGGTGGCTGCCGAAGACGTCACCGGTCAGGCACTCCGAGTGGACCCGGGTCAGGACCGGCTCCGGCCCCGAGACGTCGCCGTAGACCAGCGCGATGTGCTCGGAGGCGTCGACGGTGATCCGGTAGCCGAAGGCGGTGAACTCGCCGTGGCGGGTCGGCAGGCGGGTCTCGGCGACGCGCTCGACCAACACCTCGTGACGACGGCGGTAGCGGACCAGGTCCTCGATCGAGATCATGGCGAGCCCGTGCTCGTCGGCGAACGCACGGAGCTCGGGGCCCCGCTTCATCGTGCCGTCGTCGTTGACGACCTCGACCAGCACGCCTGCCGGGGTCAGGCCCGCCAGCATGGCCAGGTCGACGGCCGCCTCGGTGTGGCCGCGGCGGACGAGCACCCCGCCCTCGCGGTAGCGCAGCGGGAAGACGTGGCCGGGTCGGGTGATCTCCCACGGCTCGGTGGCCGAGTCGGCCAGGACGCGCGCCGTGTGGGCCCGGTCGGCGGCGCTGATGCCGGTGGACACGCCGTCCCGGGCGTCCACCGAGATGGTGTACGCCGTGCGCAGCTTGTCCTTGTTGTGCGGGGTCATCAGCGGGATCTCGAGACGGTCCAGCATGGCCGCGGGCATCGGCACGCAGATCACGCCGCTGGAGTGGCGGATCGTGAACGCCATCAGCTCCGGCGTCGCCTTGCTGGCCGCGAAGATGATGTCGCCCTCGTTCTCGCGGTCCTCGTCGTCGACGACCACGACGGCCTTGCCGGCGGCGATGTCCGCGATCGCCCGCTCGACGCTGTCCAGACGGACCTTGGTGTGCTCGCCGGTGGTGGGGTCGTGCTGCTCGCTCATGCGTGCGCTCCTTCGAGGGTGGCGGCCGTGGGGGCCGTCGTGCGGGTCGCTCGCCACCAGGTGGCGAAGCCGGCGAGGCAGAACACGCCGTAGAAGAGGTACATGCCGGCCGTCGGGTAGTAGCCGGCCCGGACCAGCGTGGTCACGCCGACGACGTCGACGGCGATCCACACCAGCCAGAACTCCACCCAGCCGCGGGCCATGCCGTAGGTCGCCAGCAGCGACCCGGCGAGGATCCACGCCTCGGTGGTGGGGCCCCAGGAGCCGATCCGGACGAGCAGCTCGTAGGCCAGGACGTAGCCGGCTCCGGCGAGCGCCACGAGGGCGAGGCGCTCGCGGGCCGAGGCCCAGCGCGGCGTGACTGCGCCGCCGTCGGCGGACTCGTCGCGGTTGCGGCTCCAGCGCCACCAGCCGTAGAGGCTGGCGACCGCGAACATGATCTGGCGGCCGGCCTGGCCCCAGAGCGGCTCGCCGCCGGTCTGGCCGCTCAGCTCGCCGCCCACGAACACCGTGAACAGCAAGGCGTTGCCGACCAGGCCGACCGGCCAGGCCCAGACGCGCCGTCGCATGCCGAGCAGCGCGCTGGCGAGGCCGAAGAGGTTGCCGACGACCTCGCGCACGTAGAGCGCGCCGTCGCCGACCGGGATGGTGCCGTGCAGCAGCCAGTCGAGCATCAGGCGTCCCCGCCCTTCTGGTGCTGCGTCTCGCGCCAGGCCAGCAGCTTCTCGACGTGCTTGGCGAGGATGTCGGCCTCGAGGTTGACCCGCTCCCCCGGGCCCCGGGTGCCGAGCGTGGTGCGGGCCAGGGTCTCGGGGATCAGGCTGACGGTGAAGCTGTCGTCCCGGGCCTCCACGACGGTCAGGCTGACCCCGTCGACGGTGATGGAGCCCTTGTCCACGAGGTAGCGGCCGAGTCCGTCGGGCAGGGCGATCTCGACGACCTCCCAGTGCTCGCTGGGGGTCCGGCCCACGACGGTGCCGACGCCGTCGACGTGGCCCTGGACGATGTGGCCGCCGAGGCGCTTGTCCGCGGTCACGGCCCGCTCGAGGTTGACCCGGTCGCCCGCGGCCACGCCGTAGAGGCTGGTCTTGTCGAGGGTCTCCTGCATCACGTCGGCGGTCCAGGTGTCGTCGGTGCGCTCGGCCACGGTCAGGCAGCAGCCGTTGACCGCGATCGAGTCGCCGAGCCCGGCGTCCTCCAGGACTGTGGTGGCGCGGATGGTGAGGCGGATCGCGTCGCCCTGGTCCTCGATCGACTCGACGGTGCCGAGCTCCTCGACGATTCCGGTGAACATCAGGCTCCCTTGCTGGTGGTGGGCGTCATGGTGAGACGCACGTTGGGTGGCTCGCCGGGCGCGTCCAGGACGGTCACGTCGGTGACCGTGGGACGCAACGCGTCGGCGATGGTGGTGATTCCGAGGTCGGCGACGGCGGCCTGCCCGGCGCCGAGCAGCATCGGCGAGACGTAGGCGACGACCTCGTCGACCAGGCCGGCTGTCAGGAACGCCGCGGCCAACGTCGGGCCGCCCTCGAGGAAGACGTGCTGGCGGCCGCGGGCGAACAGCTCCGCCAGCGCCGCGCGCGGGTCGCGGGTGCGCAGGTGCACCGACTCGGCACCCAGGGAGAGCGCCGGGTCGAAGATCCGTCGGCCCGGGTCGAGGTCGCGCTCCCCCATGACCGCGCGCAGGGGCTGGTGCGGGAACGGCTCGTCGTCGATGTCGCGGACCGTCAGGGCCGGGTCGTCGACCTCGACGGTGTTGGTGCCGACCAGCATCACGTCGCACTCGGCGCGGAGTCTGTGCGTGTCGCGCCGGGCGGCCGCGCCGGAGACCCAGCGGCTGGTGCCGTCGGCGGCGGCGCTGCGGCCGTCGAGCGTCGTGGCGAACTTCCAGGTGACGAACGGCCGGCCGTGCTCGACGGCGAAGGTCCAGGCCCGGTTGACGGCCCGCGCCTCGTCGTGGAGCAGCCCGCCGACCACCTCGACCCCCGCGGCGCGCAGGGTCTCGGTGCCGCCGGTCGCGAGGGGGTTGGGGTCGGGCTGGGCGAAGACCACGCGGCGTACGCCGGCGTCCACCAGCGCCTGGGCGCACGGGCCCGTGCGGCCGGTGTGGTTGCAGGGCTCGAGGGTGACGACCGCCGTCGTGCCACGGGCCTGGTCGCCGGCCCGGGCGAGCGCGTCGGCCTCGGCGTGGGCGGTGCCTGCGCCGCGGTGGTGGCCCTCGGCCACGATGGCACCGTCGTCGTCGAGCAGGACGCAGCCGACGCGCGGGTTGGGGCCGAGCGGGACGCCGGGCATGGTCGCGAGGGCGAGTGCGGTCGACATCGCACGCCGCTCGGCGTCGGTGAACGTGGTGTCTGCCATGGCCGCCCTTCCTGTCCGCTCGCGGACTCCGGGGCGACGGCGGGGAGGCTGACCGCGTGCTCGTGGACGAACAGGCGGCGGTCCCCACCTGCGTGCGCTTCCCATCCGGACTTTCACCGTCGGTCCAGGATTCCCACCTGGTCAACCGGTCACTGGCTGTGACCGGGTCGCGGACTTCTGCCCGAAATTCCTCGGACAGTCACCGCCGGCTCGGAATTACACCGACCCCAGAGCACGCGAGTATGTGAACTCGTCGGGTCCAGTTTGCCACAGCGGTGGCGGCGGGCCGCCGTGAGCCCGGCCACCGGACGCGACAGGTTTCGCCGACAGGTGGATCAGAGCGCAACCAATCCTCCCGCGGTGGCGTCGCAGGTTCATGAGACACGTCGCGGTGCTGGTCCTGCTCCTCGTGGCCGGCTGCTCCCCCGAGGGCGACGGGCCTGCTCCCGTCGGCCCGTCGTCGACCCGGAACGCCACGGTCGCCCCGCCCGGCCCGTCCGACGTCGTCCACGACCCAGGCGCCCAGCTCCTCGACGTCCGTGTCTCGGGTCGCCCGGGAAGGCGGACCGTCACGTCGGCGTGGCTGCTCGGGCGGCGACGGGCGATCGCGTCGTCGGACGACGGATTCGCGACGACGACGTACGTGCGCTGGTCCACCCGGACGGCGCGTCGCTACCTGGCCCGCCCCCAGGACGCCCGGAGTGCCGTGGGTGGCCGCTTCGGGATGGCCGGCCTGCTGGCCTGGGCGGTGCCGTACGTCGCCAGCCCTGGCCGGCCCCGGGTCGCGGAGCTCGGGGGTGGTGACGGCGCCACGCTGTTCCCCTTCGAGGCGGTGTCCCGGTCGGACGGCTACGGCTGGCGGAGCGTGGAGGTCCCCCTGGTCGACGGGGAGCGCGGCTACGTGTCCGGCGGCGTGGTGCTGCCCGACGGCCGGCTCCTGGTCCTCCTCGACCACTGGAGCGGTGACCGGGGCGGGCACCCGTCGCCGGTGTGGCACGGGCTCTGGGCGAGCCGCGACGAGGACTGGTCGTCCTACGCTCCCCTGCGGCCCCACGTACCCGGCCAGGAGCCGGCCCCCGAGGGCTCCACCTGGACCGGGCTCTCGGGAGCCTCCGGGCGCGACGGCGTCGCCTGGCTGACGTCGTGGGACGACCGCGTCTACGTCAGCCGAGACGGGGTGCGCTGGCGCGAGATGAGGGTGCGGTGACTCAGCGCCTGCGGCCGAACGGGAGCAGCGCGATCCCCTGGCGGTCCAGGCCCGACGGGTTGGCGTCCTCGCCCTCGAGCCGGGCGAAGCCCTCGTCGACGTAGAGCCGGTCCCCCGCCTCGATGGCGACCGCCTCGAGGAAGGCGAGCTGGTCCTCGCCGAAGCGCAGCTCGACGCCGCAGGCCAGGGCGATGTCCCAGGCGTGCAGGGTCAGGTCGAGGGTGTCGAACGTGGCGCCGCGGGCGAGGTCCGGCTCGTCCGGGATCGCGAGGGCGTACGCCGCCATCACGTCGTCCGCGTCCGCCCGCTCGGGGCCGAGCGCCTGCACGTGGTTGTCGTACACGTGGGTGACGACGTCCGAGACGGTCCAGCCCGGGCACGACGGGACCGGGCGCTCGAGGTCGTCGGGGCGCAGCTCCGACAGGACCTGGCGGAACAGGTCTGCGGCGCGCACGTAGGTGGCCTGCATGCCGGGCACGCGATCAGCCCCGGACGGCGGACTCGGCCGCCTGGCGCAGGCTGGCGACCATGGCGTCCGGATCGGCCGCCGAGTAGACGGCGGACCCGGCGACGAACACGTCGGCCCCGGCCTCGGCGCAGCGCTCGATGGTCTCCAGCGAGACGCCGCCGTCGACCTGCAGCCAGGTCTCGACGCCGTGCTTGTCCATGAGCTGGCGCGCGCGGCGGATCTTGGGCAGGCACAGGTCGAGGAACTTCTGGCCGCCGAAGCCGGGCTCGACGGTCATCAGGAGCAGCATGTCGAGCTCGGGGAGGAGGTCCTCGTAGGGCTCGATCGGCGTCGCCGGCTTGAGCGCCATGCTGGCCCGGGCACCGGCCTTGCGGATCTCGCGGGCCAGCCGCACCGGCGCCTTGGCCGCCTCGACGTGGAAGGTCACCGACGAGCAGCCCGCCTCGACGTACGTCACCGCGTTGCGGTCGGGGTCCTCGATCATCAGGTGCGCGTCGAGAGGCGTGTCGGTGCTGCGCGCCAGCGCCTCCACCATGGTCGGGCCGAAGGTGAGGTTGGGCACGAAGTGGTTGTCCATCACGTCCACGTGCACCCAGTCGGCGCTCCCGATCCGGGCAACCTCCGCCCCGAGGTCGGCGAAGTCGGCGTTCAGGATGGACGGCGTGATCTGGATTCCCACGTCAAGGAATCCTAGTGAGCCACCTCGGTGTGCCAGAATTCGCCCGGTCATGAGCCTGCGCCCCGCCCGCGGGACGCCATGGTGGATCGCCCTCACGTGGGCGCCCGCCCTGATCGTCCCCCGCCTCCCGTTCCGCCTCGTCCTGACGGCCGCGGCCGCTGCGACGACCTCGTTCTTCCGCGACCCGGAGCGCCGTCCGGCCGGTCCCGGCCTGGTGGCCGCCGCCGACGGCAAGATCCGCGAGGTGGTGCAGCGCGAGGACGGCCGCTGGTTCGTCTCGACCTACCTCGCCCTCTACAACGTGCACGTCTCGCGGATGCCCTGCGACGCCACCGTGCTCGAGCAGGACCACATCGAGGGCGACCACCGCCTCGCCTTCGCCGACGACGCCCACACCAACGAGCGCATGGAGTGGCTGCTCGACACGGCGTACGGCAAGCTGGAGATGACGCAGTTCTCCGGTGCCGCCGCGCGCCGGATCATCCCGTACGTCGGCCCCGGCGCCGTGCTGCGCCGCGGCGACCGGATCGGCCTGATCCGCTTCGGCTCCCGCGTCGACCTGCTGCTGCCGGTCGGCCTCGTCCCGACGGTCCGCGAGGGCCAGCGCGTGCGCGGCGCCCAGGACGTCGTCGCCGTCGCCGAGACCGCGGAGCCCACCCGATGAGGTTCTGGGGCACCACCCGGCCCGGACCGGCCGACGTGATGACGCTGGGCAACGCCACGTGCGGCGCCTCGGCGATCCTCGTGGTGATGGCCTACGCCAGCCGCCCGGTGCACGAGCTCACCCACACCGGCGTCCGCGTCGTGGTGCTCCTGCTGCTCGTCGGCACCATCTTCGACTCCCTCGACGGGCGCTTCGCCCGCGGCGGACGGGGCACCCGGCTCGGCCCGATGCTCGACTCCCTGGCCGATGCGATCTCCTTCGGCCTCGCCCCGGCTGCCCTGCTCGCCCAGGTGGCCATGCGTGGCGCCTCGCCGGTCGAGCAGCTGGTGACCTTCGCGGGGTTCATCGTCTACGTCAGCGGCGCGCTGCTGCGGCTGGCGGACTTCTCCTCGATCCGCGCCGGCGACCCGCAGTTCACGGGGCTGCCGTCCCCCATGGGCGCGGTGATGCTGCTCTCGCTGGCGCTGCTGACGGCCAACACCCTCGTGATCGCGGTAGGGATGGCCGTGGTCGGCGCGATGATGGTCAGCCGGCTCGTCTACCCGCTCCAGCGGGGCCCGGTCGTCGCCCTGGCCGGCATGGGCTGGGTGCTCGGCATCGCCGGGACGCTCGGGGTCTACGACGTGCGCATCTTCGCAGCCTTCGTGCTGCTGGTCGTCGGCGTCGTGCTGCCCGTGCTGCCCAAGCTGGCGCCGCGCTTCCGCCCCGCCATCTGAAGAGGTTGAATCGGGACTTCTGACCGCTTCAATCGGGACTTCACGCAGGGCAGCGACCATGAGGTGGTCACACCTCCCGATTCATGTGGTGACAAGTCCCGACTCGAGTGGCAGAAAGTCCCGATTCAAGCATCGGGCTCCTCCGGGGTCACCTTGCCGTCGCGCTCGTCGCGGTCCGCCCACGCGAGCAGCGGCGCGATGTCGAAGACGTGGTCGTCGATGTCGGCGTGCAGGTCGCCCAGGCGCTCGAAGCGCTCCGGCACGGTGAAGATCGTGAAGTCGCGCGGGTCGACGTCGTCGACCTCGTCCCAGCGGATCGGGGTGCTCACACGGGCGTCCGGCAGGCCACGGACGGAGTACGCCGCGGCGATGGTGTGGTCCCGGGCGTTCTGGTTGTAGTCGACGAAGAGGTGGTGCGGGTCGCGGTCCTTGCGCCACCAGGTCGTGGTGACGTCCTCGGGGGCCCGGCGCTCGACCTCGCGGGCGAAGGCGAGCGCCGCGCGGCGTACGTCCTTGAAGCCGTGGTCGGGCGCGATCCGGACGTAGACGTGCAGCCCGGATCCCCCGCTGGTCTTGGGGAAGCCGGTGGCGCCGATCTCGTCGAGGACCTCGTGGGCCACGTGGGTGACCCGCTGGACGGTGGCGAAGTCGCACAGGGGTCCGGGGTCGAGGTCGATGCGCCACTCGTCGGGCTTCTCGGTGTCCTCGCGGCGGCTGTTCCACGGGTGGAACTCCACCGTCGACATCTGGACAGCCCAGATCACGCTGCCGAGCTCGGTCACGCAGAGCTCGTCGGCGGTGCGGTTCCACCGCGGGAAGTGCAGCTGCACGGTCTCGACCCAGTCGGGCGCACCGGCCGGAAGTCGCTTCTGGTGGACCTTGTCGCCCGCGAGGCCCTTCGGGAAGCGGTGCAGCATGCAGGGGCGTTCGAAGAGCGCGTTGACGATGCCCGGACCGACGGCGAGGTAGTACTGGACCAGGTCGAGCTTGGTGGCGCCGCTCTCGGGAAAGTAGACCCGGTCGGGGTTGCTCACACGGACCACGCGGTTGTCGACCTCGATCTCGACAGCGGGCGGCTTCGAGGCGGGCATGCGCCCACCGTAGTGGGCCGGTCAGGCCTCCGCGCGGCGCAGCGCAGCCACGAACATCGCGTCGGTGCCGTGCCGGTGCGGCCAGAGCTGGACGGTCCCCGGGATCGGGCCGGCACAGTTGGGCACGCCGGGCAGGAGCAGGCTCGCATCCTCGAGCCGGACCTCGGGGTGGGCACTGAGCACCGACGTCACGACTCCCTCGGTCTCGGCGAGCACCGGCGAGCAGGTCGCGTAGACCACGACGCCGCCGGGCCGGACGAGGTCGAGCGCCGAGGTGAGCAGCTGGCGCTGGAGCAGCACCAGCTGGAGCATGTCGTCGGGCTTGCGTCGCCAGCGGGCCTCGGGACGGCGACGCAGCGCGCCGAGGCCGGTGCACGGCGCGTCCACGAGGACCCGGTCGAAGGTGCCGGGGCGCCACGGCGGCCGGGTGCCGTCGGCGGCCACGATGCCGATCACGCCGTCGGCGCCCTCGAGGTTGCGCTGCACGAGGCGGGCGCGGTGCGGCTGCCGCTCCCCCGCCACCAGCCCGGCGCCGCGACGTCCGGCCAGGGCTGCCAGCAGGGCGGACTTGCCGCCGGGGCCGGCGCAGAGGTCCAGCCAGCGCTCGTCGCGACCGGTCAGGGGGGCGGCCGCCAGGGCCATGGCCACGAGCTGCGAGCCCTCGTCCTGCACGCCCGCCCGCCCCTCGGCGACGGCCGGGATCGAGCCCGGGTCGCCGGCGGCCAGCACGACGCCGTACGGCGAGAGCGTGGTCGGCGTGCCGGGCAGCTCGTCGCGCGTGGCGCGGCCGGGGCGCGCGACGAGGGTGACCTTGGGCGCCTCGTTGTCGGCGGCGAGCAGGTCGTGCAGCTCGTGCCAGCCGACGGCGTTGCGCAGCTCCTCCACGACCCACTGGGGATGGCTGTAGGCGATGCTGGCGAACCGCACGGGCGCGACCCGCGGGTCGGGGGCGACGCGACCGATCCACTCGGCGAGCTCCTGCTCCGAGACCCGGCGCAGGACCGCGTTGGTGAAGCCGCCCGCGCCGGAGCTGACCTTGGCGCGGACCAGGTCGACGGTGGTGCTGATCGCGGCGTGGCTCGGGACCCGCATGGCCAGGAGCTGGTGGGTGCCCAGGCGCAGGGCGTCGAGGACCTTGGCCTCGATCTTGCTCAGCGGCCGGTCCGCGCAGGCGGCGAGGATGGCGTCGTAGGTGCCGCGGCGGCGGATCGTGCCCGAGGCCAGCTCGGTGACGAAGGCCGCGTCGCGTCCGGTCAGGCCGTGGTGGCGGAGGACGGCCGGCAGGACGAGGTTGGTGTAGGCCTGGTCCACGCGCACGGTCTTGAGCACGTCGAAGGCGGCCAGGCGTGCGGGGTCGACCCGGGAGCGGGTCGCCTGGCCCCCGTTGGACCGCTGACCCCGTGCGCGGGGATCAGACATCCCCGAAGAACTTCCTGGCCAGCGGCTTGGGCGCCATGGTGGCCCAGGCCTCGGTGATGACCTCCGCCAGCTCGTCGCGGTCGATCTCGCCGAGACGGGACTGCTGCACGAGCACGGCGTTGAAGCTCCTGAAGTGGTCGATGGTGAAGAAGGGCAGCCGCTCGTCCTCGACGAGGGCGCGCTTGTCGGCCTCCGTGGGCACCCGGATGACGACGAGGTCGTCGTACATCTCACCGGTCTCGGGGTCGACGGCCGTGTGGTGGGGGGCACGGAAGAGCAGGAAGCCCTTGCCGCGGACCTTGTAGGTCGGCCGGTCGCCCCAGGAGGTGCCGAGCTCGACCTCGGGCAGGCCCGTGCAGATCGTGTCGATGTCCTCGGCCCTGGCCCGGCGGGTCATGACCACGACGGTATCGGCCGGGTGATCAGCCGTCACCGAAACGGGCACCCGTCTCAAGACGGGCTCCGCGAGCCCAGTCGGCAGCGGCCATCTGCTTCTTCCCGAAGGCCTTGACGTCACCGAGCTTCACCGCGGTCGTGCCGGTCCCGACGAGGACGTGGTTCTTGCCGACCTCGAGCACCCCGGGCTCCAGGGCCGTCTCGGTGTGGGTCACCGGGCCGAGCTTGATCCGCTCGCCCTCGTGGGTGGACCAGGCTCCAGGTGCCGGGGTGCAGGCGCGGATGCGGCGGTCGACCGCCACGGCGTGCTCGGTCCAGTCGACGCGGGCGTCCTCGACGAGGATCTTGGGGGCGTAGCTGAGCCCCTCGGGCGGTTGCTCGCGTGCCTCGAGGCTGCCGTCGGCGATCCCGTCGATGGTGGCGACCAGGAGACCCGCGCCGCCCTCGGCGAGCCGCTCCAGCAGGTCACCGGCCGTGTCGCCGGGCCGGATCCGTTCGGTCATCACCCCGAACGTCGGGCCGGCGTCGAGCTCCTTGACGATGCGGAACGTCGTCGCGCCGCTGACCTCGTCGCCCGCCCAGATCGCGTGCTGCACCGGGGCGGCACCGCGCCAGCCCGGGAGCACCGAGAAGTGCAGGTTGACCCAGCCGTGGACCGGGATGTCGAGGGCGCTCTGGGGCAGCAGCGCGCCGTAGGCCACGACCGGGCAGACGTCGGGCTGCAGGGCCCGCAGGGCCTCCTGGAACTCCGGGTCGCGCGGGTGCTCGGGCTTCAGGACGGGGATGCCGAGCTCCTCGGCACGCTGGCCGACCGGGCTGGCGACGAGCTTGCGGCCGCGGCCGGCGGGCGCGTCGGGTCGCGTGACCACGCCGACCACCTCGTGGCCGGAGGCGGCGAGGGCGTCGAGGGAGGGGACGGCGACCTCGGGGGTGCCGGCGAAGACGAGTCTCATGTCGGGATCAGAATCCGAATCCGTTGGTGGCGTGCGGGCTGACCTTGACCGTCGGCTTCTCGAGCCCGAACCAGTCGCTCTCGCGGATCGCCTTCATGGCGGCCTTGCGGGCGTCGCCGTCGAGGCGGTCGACGAAGAGGATGCCGTCGAGGTGGTCGGTCTCGTGCTGGATCGCCCGTGCGAGCAGCTCGGAGCCCTCGATGGTCACGGGGTCGCCGTACATGTTGAAGCCGCGGGCGACGACGTGCAGCGCGCGCTTGGTGTCGAAGGCCAGGTCGGGGATGGACAGGCAGCCCTCCGGGCCGTCCTGGCACTCCTCGCTGAGGTCGAGGACGGGGTTGACGAGGTGGCCCAGCTCGCCGTCGACGTACCAGGTGAAGGCGCGCAGGCCCACCCCGATCTGGGGCGCGGCGAGGCCGGCGCCGGGGGCGTCGAGCATGGTGTCGGTGAGGTCCTCGACGAGCTTGCGCAGCTCCTTGTCGAAGTCGACGACCTCGGTCGCGGGCTTGCGCAGGACGGGGTCGCCGAAGAGGCGGATCGGCTGGATGGCCACGGGACTCCTTGCGCTGGGCCACAGGTGGGGATGCGGAAGACAGTCTAGGGAGGGCCTGTCAGGCGACGGTCAGAGGCTGGTCGGGTCCACCTGGATGCGGACCGGATCGAGCTTGCGGGCCGACCGCAGCCGTTGCAGGTCGCCGAGCGCCCGGGACAGGGCGGCGCCCTGGCTGCGCGGCACGCGGACCACCACGCGGCTCTCGGTGCCGCCTCTCGTCTCGCGCTCGACCGGCCCGAGCACCTCGGCGTGCTCGGGGGCGGCGAGGAGGGTGAGGGCGTCGTCCACGGCCCCGGGCTCCCCCGCGATCGTCGCCAGCCGGCTCGCCGGCGGCAGGTGGGCCTCCAGGCGCTGCTGGGTCTCGCGGGCCGCGAACCCGCTCATGTCCCAGCGGACCAGCGCCTGGAGGGCGGGGTGGCTGGCGTCGCCGACCACGATCACCTGGCCGCCCGGCCGGACCAGCCCCGCGGCGTTGGCCCAGCGCCGCAGCGCCTCCTCGTCGGAGCGCAGGTCGGTGCCGCCCAGGGTCAGCCAGGCGTCCATGAGCACGACGGCGGCGTAGCCCTCGTGGGCGGTCGGCTCGGCGCCGGGGGTGGCGACCACGATCGCGCTGCGGTCCGCGACGGTGGCCAGGACCCGGTCGCCGCTGGAGGTGCGCACGAGGGTCTTGGGGAACGTCCGGCCGAGCTCCTCGGCCGTGCGGGCGTCGCCGATGACGGGGGCGCGGAGCCCGCGGTGGCCGCACTCCCCGCACGCCCAGGCGTCGGCCACCGTGCCGCACCAGCGGCAGGAGGATGGGGTGGCGGGGCCGGTGAGCTCCAGCGGGCCCGTGCAGGCGGCACAGCGGGCGGGCGTGCGGCAGCGCTCGCAGGCGAGTGAGGCGACGTAGCCGTGACGGGGGGTCTGGACGAGCACCGGCCCCTGCTCGAGGGCCTGGCGGATCGTCTCGTGGGCGTCCCGCGGGACCCGGCTGGCACGGGCGTGGGCGTCGCGGTCCTGCGCACGGTCGGCCGCGCCGGCGACGTGGACCCGCGCCCGGCGGCGTACGACGTCGCGGGTGGGCGAGAGCTCGGCCGCCCAGCCGGTGCGGAGGAGGTACTCGGCCTCGACGGTGCGGGCGAAGCCGCCGAGGAGCGCTCCGGCGTCCTCGTTGCCGGCGCGCAGCAGGAGCGTCTCGCGGGTGTGGGGGTAGGGCGCGCGGGGCTCGGCGTGGAGGTCGTCGCCGTCGTCCCAGATCACGACGAGGCCGAGGTCGTGGACGGGCGCGAAGGCGGCGGCGCGGGTGCCGACGACGACCTTGCGGGCGCCGCGACTGATCGCGAGGAAGTCGCGGTAACGGGCGGCCGGCCCGGAGTCGGCGGTGAGGGTGACGTGGTGACCGGGCCCGAGGACCCGGGTGAGGGCGTCGTCGACGCGGGCGACGTCCTTGCCGTCGGGGACGCAGATCAGGGTGCCCCGCCCGGAAGCGGCGGTCGCAGCCGCGGCATGGGCGATGAGCAGCGGCCAGTCCTCCCCCGGGGCGGCGGCCCAGACGGCGCGGGGGTCCTTGCCCTCGGTGAGCCTGGCGAGGAAGGCGGCGGCGTGGGCGTGGTCGGCCCACGCGTCGTGGGCGGCCGTGGCGTCGTAGGGCGGGGGGCCGTCGGGTGCCGGCGAGGGCTGCTTCTCGGTCGTCGCGTGGCGCGCGGGCACCGCCAGCCTGAGCACGTCGGAGCGGGTGCCGGCGTAGCGCTCGGCGAGCTCGGCGCTCAGCCGCTCGATGGCCGGGCTGAGCACGGGCTCGGGGCTGACCACGCGCCTGAGGTGGGACAGCCGGCCCTGGTGGTCGGTCGTCGCCGTGCGCTCGACGACGTAGCCGTCGACGTCCTGGCCGGCGAACCGGACCTTGACCCGGGCGCCCGGCACCGCAGCCGCGGCCATCGCCGCCGGCACGGAGTAGTCGAAGGGCCGGTCGAGGTGGGCCAGCGGCACGTCGACCAGCACGCGCGCGACCGGGTCGGTGGTCGCCGTCTCCTGCTCGGCGGCTTTGCGGGCCCGCGTGGCGCGCGCCTTGGCCTGGCTCTGGCGGACCGTCGCCCGCACCATCCCCGGGAGCAGCTCGGGCTGGTGCTCGTCGGGGCTGGTCATGCGCGACTTTCTACCAGCGGGCGCCGACGGCGGGGTGACCGCCGCCGGCGACCCGGTGTGGGACTCAGAGTCCGGCGGCGGCCTTCAGCGCCTCGGCGCGGTCGGTCCGCTCCCAGGTGAACTCGGGGAGCTCACGGCCGAAGTGGCCGTACGCCGCGGTCTTGGCGTAGATCGGGCGCAGCAGGTCGAGGTCGCGGATGATCGCGGCGGGACGCAGGTCGAAGACCGACAGGACGGCCTCCTGGATCTTCTCGTCCGGGACCGCGCCGGTGCCGAAGGTCTCGATGAAGACGCCGACGGGCTGGGCCTTGCCGATGGCGTAGGCGACCTGCGCCTCGCAGCGGCGGGCCAGGCCGGCGGCCACGACGTTCTTGGCGACCCAGCGCATGGCGTAGGCGGCCGACCGGTCGACCTTCGACGGGTCCTTGCCCGAGAAGGCGCCGCCACCGTGGCGGGCCATGCCGCCGTAGGTGTCGACGATGATCTTGCGGCCGGTCAGGCCGGCGTCGCCCATGGGGCCGCCGACGACGAAGCGGCCGGTCGGGTTGACCAGGAGGCGGTAGCCCTCGGAGGGGATCTCGAAGGTGTCGAGGACCGGGTCGATGACGTGCTTCTTGATGTCGGCCTCGAGGGTGTCGAGCTCGGTCTCCTCCGCGTGCTGCGTGGACAGGACGACGGTGTCGACGCGGACCGGACGGTTGTCGGCGTCGTACTCGATGGTGACCTGGGTCTTGCCGTCGGGGCGCAGGTAGTCGAGCGTGCCGTCCTTGCGGACCTCGGAGAGCTTCTCGGCCAGGCGCTGCGCGATCACGATCGGCAGCGGCATCAGCACCGCGGTGTCGTCGCAGGCGTAGCCGAACATCAGGCCCTGGTCGCCGGCGCCCTGCTTGTCCATCGCGTCCACGGAGCCGGTGCGGCTCTCGTGGCCGGTGTCGACGCCCTGCGCGATGTCGCCGGACTGGCCCCCGATGGCGACCATGACGCCGCACGACGCGCCGTCGAAGCCCTTGAGGGAGGAGTCGTAGCCGATCTCGAGGATGCGCTCGCGCACGACCTTCTTGATGTCGACGTATCCGGTGGTGTCGACCTCACCGGCGACCACGACGAGCCCAGTGGTGAGCAGGGTCTCGACGGCGACGCGGCTGTACTCGTCCTGCGCCAGCATGGCGTCGAGGACCGAGTCGCTGATCTGGTCGGCGATCTTGTCCGGGTGACCCTCGGTCACGGACTCCGACGTGAAGAGACGTCCAGGCACTGTGCTTCTCACTCCCGTAGTTGGTGGTGCAGCAACGATATCGGGCGTCCCACAAGGCGGGACGACGTCTCAATCCTGCAGCCTGCGAGCCACTTCGTCCCAAATGACGTGGGCCAGCGCGCCCTTCGACCCGTGGGGTACGTCGACCGTCGCGCCGTCGGCGGCCAGGATGACCGCCTCGTTGTCGGGGCTGCCGAAGACCGCTCCCCCGCTCACGTCGTTGACCACGAGCAGGTCGCAGCCCTTGCGGGCCAGCTTGGCGCGGGCCAGGTCGGCGACCGACCCGGAGGCGTCGCCGGTCTCGGCGGCGAATCCCACGATGACGCTCCCGGGGCGCGAGCGCTGGGTGGAGATCTCGTGGAGGATGTCGGGGTTCTGGGTCAGCTCGATCGCCGGCGAGCTGCCGTCGGCCGCCTTCTTGATCTTGTGGGTGCTGACGTCGACCGGCCGGAAGTCGGCCGGGGCGGCGGCCATCACGACCGCGTCGGCGGCGGCCGCGGCGGCCACGACCACCTCGCGCAGCTGGGCGGTCGTCTCGACCCGGACCACCTTCACACCGGCGGGGTCGGGCAGCGACACGTTGGCGGCGACGAGGGTGACCTCCGCGCCGCGGGCGGCCGCCGCGCGGGCCAGGGCATAGCCCTGCAGGCCCGAGGAGCGGTTGCCGAGGAAGCGGACGGGGTCGAGGTACTCGCGGGTGCCGCCGGCCGACACCACGACCGAGCGGCCGGCCAGGTCGGTCAGACCGGCGGCCGCACCGGACGACGACCGGGTCAGCACCTCGAGGCAGTAGTCGAAGATCTCGGCGGGCTCCGGCAGCCGGCCCTTGCCGGTGTCCTTGCCGGTCAGCCGGCCCTCGGCGGGCTCGATCACCAGCGCCCCCCGGGCGCGCAGCGTGGCGACGTTGGCCTGCGTCGCGGGGTGCTCCCACATCTCGGTGTGCATCGCGGGGGCGAAGACGACCGGGCAGCGTGCGGTCAGGAGGGTGTTGGTGAGCAGGTCGTCGGCCAGCCCGTGGGCGGCCTTGGCCAGCAGGTCGGCGGTGGCCGGGGCGACGACGACCAGGTCGGCCTGCTGGCCGATCCGGACGTGCGGGACCTCGTGGACGGACGACCACACGTCGGTGGAGACGGGCTTGCCCGACAGGGCCGCCCAGGTCGGGGCGCCCACGAACTCCAGGGCGGCCGCGGTGGGCACGACGGTCACGTCGTGGCCGGACTCGGTGAACCGGCGCAGCAGCTCGCAGGACTTGTACGCCGCGATGCCGCCGGAGACCCCCAGCACGAGTCGTGGCCGCTCCCCGACAGGGGGAACGGCCACGGAGTCGGTGATGCTGGTCAACGCTGGACCGGCTCGGTCACTCGCCGGCGCTGAACGACGACTCGAGGGCGGCCTTGGCAGCAGCCTCCTCGGCGGCGAGCTCGGCGGGGTCGACGTCCTCACACGTCAGCAGGTCCTCGTTGATCTCGCGGAGCGCGATCGAGAGGGGCTTCTCCTGCACGTGGGTGTCGACGAGCGGGCCGACGTACTCGAGCAGGCCCTCGCCCAGCTGGGAGTAGTAGGCGTTGATCTGGCGCGCACGCTTGGCGCTGTAGAGGACCAGCTTGTACTTGCTGTCGGTCTTGGTGAGCAGGTCGTCGATCGAGGGGTTGGTGACACCCTCGGCGGCGATGTTGGGCGAAGACACGCGTGAGCCTCACAAGTTGTCGAATGGGGGGTGCACCGATGGGTGCGCATGGTCGTGCACCATCAAGGTTACCAACTCGTCGGCTGCAGCGTGAACTTCGTGGTTGACGATCGTCACGTCGAACTCCTGCTCGGCCGCCAGCTCCTCGCGCGCGGTGTCGAGCCGGCGCTCCCGCTCCTCCTCGGTCTCGGTGCCGCGACCGACGAGCCGGCGCACGAGCTCCTCCCACGAGGGCGGGGCCAGGAAGACGAACAGCGCGTCGGGCATGGTCTCGCGGACCTGGCGCGCGCCCTGGAGGTCGATCTCGAGCATCGAGGGCCGGCCCGCGGCCAGCGCCTCCTCGACCGGGCCGCGCGGCGTGCCGTAGCGGGCGGCCTTGTGCACCACCGCCCACTCCAGCAGCTGGCCGTCGGCGACCATGGCGTCGAACTCCTCGTCGGAGACGAACCAGTAGTGCACGCCGTGGACCTCGCCGGGACGCGGTTTGCGGGTCGTGGCGGAGACCGAGATCCAGACGTCGGGGTGGAGCTCACGCACGGCCGCGGCCACGGTCCCCTTGCCGACGGCGGTGGGTCCGGCCAGGACGAGCAGGCGCGAGCGGGGCTCAGCCACGCCCGGCGAACTCGCGCTCGAGCGCGGCGACCTGCTTGGTCCCGAGCCCGCGGACGCGGCGGCTCTCGGCGATGCCGAGCCGCTCCATCATCTGCCGGGCGCGGACCTTGCCGAGGCCGGGCAGCGACTGGAGCAGGTCGACGACGCGCATCTTGCCGATGACCTCGTTGACCTGGCCCTCGTGGAGCACGTCGAGGATCGAGGCCCCGGAGTTCTTGAGCCGGTTCTTGACCTCGGCCCGCTCCCGACGGGAGGCGGCGGCCTTGTCGAGGGCCGCCTGGCGCTGTTCGGGGGTGAGCGGGGGCAGAGCCACGGGCGCTGGTCCTTAGGTCGAGAGAAGTCGTGCGGGCCGGTGAGGGGTCACACTAGTCAGAACCGCGAGGGTCCAGCAATTGCGGGCCTGAACTGGTCTTTTTGCCGCTCCGGGCTAGAGCGTCAGGGGGGTCTGGCACACGTCACGGGCCTCCTGGTCCAGGGCCTGGAGCGCCGCGAGGGTCTCGCCGCTGCCGAGCTCGCGCGCCGCCGCGTCGATCGCGGCCTTGTCGTCGGCGCTCAGGTCCGCGGGCGGGTGGGCACGGTCGTAGGTCGCGGGGTCGACGCCCGCGTCGTCGAGGGCCTTCTTCAGCGCCTGGACGCGGCTCACGACCTGCTGCCACTCGTCGGTGATGTCGCTGGGCGCCTTGGACTGGAGGTCCTCGAAGATGCCGAGTGCCTGGATGAGGGAGTCCTGCGAGCCGTCGGAGGAGATCTTGGTGAGCTCCTCCTGGTGGTCCTTGACCGCGCCGCAGTAGCTCTCCTGGGTGTCCTGGCAGCCGGCCAGGACCGGCACGAGGGTGAGGGCGGCGAGGAGCGCGGCCGTCCGCGTGAGGCGCCGCATCAGCCGGCCAGCCCGGCGAGCTCGTCGTTGGTGCGCAGGGCCGCGTCGCGGAGCGCGCCGGCATCCGGGCCGTGGCGCAGCAGCTCGCGCGAGGAGCTGGGCAGCACGGCCCCGGCCGAGGCCCCGAAGATCCGCTTCAGGTCCGCCACGGTGCCTCCCTGGGCGCCGTACCCGGGGGCGAGCACGGGCCCGTTGAACGCGAGGTCCTCCCCCGTCTCGCCGATCGTGGCCCCGATGACCGCCCCGAAGGAGCCGAGCGGCGACGCGTCGGCGTTGAGGCGGCGGAGGTGGTCCAGGACGGTGCCGGCGACGGTGGTGCCGGACGCGGTGGTGGCGTGCTGGACCTCGGGGCCCTCCTTGTTGGAGGTGAGGGCGAGCACGAACACCCCGGCGCCGTGCTTGCGTGCGGTGTCGATCATCGGGTCGAGCGAGCCGAAGCCGAGGTAGGGGCTGGCCGTGATCGCGTCGGAGGCGAGCGGGGAGGCGGGGTCGAGGTAGGCGTCGGCGTAGGCCTGCGAGGTGGAGCCGATGTCGCCACGCTTGACGTCGAGGAGGACCAGCGCGCCGGCGTCGCGGCAGGCGGCGATCAGCCGCTCCAGCACGGCGATCCCGCGGGAGCCGAACCGCTCGTAGAACGCCGACTGCGGCTTCACGACCGACACGTGCGGCGCCAGTCCCTCGGCGGCGGTCATCGCGAACCGCTCGAGCCCGGCCACGTCGTCGTCGAGGCCCCACTCGCGGAGCAGGGCCGCGTGCGGGTCGATGCCCGCGCACAGCGGGCCGCGGGCGGCGACCGCCTCGTGGAGTCGGGTTCCGAACGGTGTCATCCGATGACCTCCCGGTCAGTCGTCAGGGCGCGGGCCAGCCGCGCGGCGGTCGTGGGGTCGTGCAGCAGGGCGGTGCCGACCTGCACGGCGGTGGCGCCGGCAGCGAGGAAGGAGCGGGCGTCGGCCTCGTCGGCGATGCCGCCGCAGCCGACGATCGCCGCGTCGGGCAGGGCGTCGCGGACCTCGGTGACGCAGCGCAGCGCGAGCGGCCGGATCGCGGGCCCGCTCAGGCCGGCCGGACGGCCGTCGGGCATCGCTGCGGGGAGGGCGTTGCCGACCACGACGGCGGCGGCGCCGGCTTCGAGGACCGTGCGCGCCGACTCGACCACACGGATCAGGTCGGGGCGGACCTTGGCGAGCAGCGGGAGCCCGCGCGGCAGCTCCCGGTGCACGGCGGCGACGACGTTGGCCGCGTGGAACGGCTCGCGGACGTCGAGCACGCCCGAGGCGACGGCGTCGGGCGAGGACAGGTTGACCTCGACGGCGGCGACGCCGGGCGCGCGACCGAGGCGTCGGGCCAGCTCGGCGTACTCCCCCAGGGTGGTACCCGCGATCGAGACGACGACGCGGGCGCCCTGCTGGACGAGCTGCGGCAGCTCGCTGGCCAGGAACGGCTCGAGGCCGGGGTTCTGGAGCCCGACCGCGTGCACGAGCCCTGACGGCGTCTCCAGGATCCGCGGGACCGGTCCGCCCGCGCGGGGGTTGAGGGTGATCGTGCGGGTGACGAAGGCGCCCAGCTCGTGGAGGTCGACGTACGCCGCGAGCTCGCGGCCGGTGCCTCCGCAGCCGGAGGCAACCATCACGGGGTTGGCCAGGGTCAGCCCGCCGAGGTCGATGCTCACCTCGGCTCGCCCGCCTCACCGAGCAGCTCGGCCCAGCGCACCCGGTCGCCGCGGAGCACCGGACCGTCGGCGCAGGCCCGCACGCGGCGGGCCACGCCGTCCTCGCCGACGACGGGCACCGGGCAGCCCTGGCACAGGCCCGTGGCGCAGGTGAGCGGCTGCTCGACGGCGGTCTGGCTCCACGCGCCGTGTGCCTCGGCGGCCACGGCGACCGCGTGGAGCGTGGCCAGCGGGCCGGCGGCGTAGACGACCGCGGCCTGCGACCGGCCGAGCACGTCGTCGACGACATCGGCCACCTCGCCGCGCAGGCCCACGGAGCCGTCGCGGGTGACGACGGTGACCGCGCGGGCGGAGCGGCGGGCCTCGAGGGCGGACAGCAGGTGCGCCTCGTCGGCCCCGGCCACGAGGAGGTTGACCGCGCACCCGCGCTCGCGGAGCCGCTCGGCGAGCGGGAACAGCGGCGCGGCGGCGTACCCCTCCCCCACGAGCAGGCAGCTGACCGGCTCCTTGGGCAGGGCGAACGGCCGGCCGAGCGGGCCGGTGACCTCCAGCCGGGCGCCCGGTGCCAGCGAGGCGAGCCACTGGCTGCCGGGACCGGTCGGCTCGACGACGAGCTGGAGTGTCGGGCCATAGCCGCCGACGGGCTTGACCTGGTGGATCCAGAACGCGCGTCGGGCCAGCCGGGTCGTGTCCGACCCGGGGGCGCCGATCGAGACGGCCACGAAGTTGCCGGGACGGAACCGCTCGGGCACTCCGGGCGCCACCAGGGTCAGGTGGCGGTAGGCGCCGACCTTCTTGGTCGCGAGCAGCTCACCCGTGACGTGCAGCGGGGTGCGCGTCGCGGTGGTGGGCTCGGCGACCGGGCTCACGGCGTGCGGACCCCGCGGAGGATGCGCGTGGGCCACAGGGGCCCCTCGTAGATGAACGCGGTGTAGCCCTGCAGCAGGGTCGCACCCGCGTCGAGCCGGGCCCGGGCGTCGTCGACGGTGGTGATGCCGCCGACCGAGACGAGGGTGAGGTCCGGGCCGACCTGCTTGCGCAGCAGGGTGAGTACGTCGAGGGCCCGCTCGGTCAGCGGGGCGCCGGACAGGCCGCCGGCACCGATCTCCTCGACCGTGGCCACGTCGGTGCGGAGCCCCTCGCGGGAGATCGTGGTGTTGGTGGCGATGATCCCGTCGAGCCCGATCGCCCCGGCCATGTCGGCGACCGCGACCACGTCGTCGTCGGACAGGTCCGGCGCGATCTTGACCAGCAGCGGCACCCGGGCGGACGTGACCGCGTCGGCGGTGCGGCGTACGTGCTCGAGGAGCGGCTGGAGCCGCTCCACCGCCTGGAGGTTGCGCAGTCCCGGCGTGTTGGGCGAGCTGACGTTGACGACGAGGTAGTCGGCGTGCGGCGCGAGCAGCCGCGCGCTCTTCTCGTAGTCGGCGAGCACCGCCGGGGCGTCGTCCTCGGGCACGACCTTGGTCTTGCCGATGTTGACGCCCAGGACCGGGCCGCCCTGCTCCGTGCCGCGACGGCCGCGGGCGGCCAGCCGGTCGGCCACGACCTCGGCGCCGTCGTTGTTGAAGCCCATCCGGTTGATGACCGCCCGGTCCTCGGGCAGCCGGAACAGCCGCGGCTTGGGGTTGCCGGGCTGGCCCTCGCCCGTGACCGTGCCGATCTCCACGTGACCGAAGCCGAGCGCGGCGAGGCCGTCGATGCCGACGGCGTTCTTGTCGAAGCCCGCGGCCATGCCGAGGACGTTGGGGAAGGTCAGCCCCATCGCCTCGACCGGGGTGCCGTGGCGCGGCAGCCGAGCCAGGACCGGGCCGGCGGCCCGGATGGCCCCGAAGCCCGCGTGGTGCGCCCGCTCGGGGTCGGTGCGGGTCAGCAGGTGGTCGAAGAGCAGGCGGTAGGCCGTCACGAGCCCCCCACGCCGTCCGCGTTGCGCAGCGCCCAGTCCTGCAGGCTGCGGACACCGATGTCGCCCCGCTCCAGCGCCTCGATGCCCTGCACGGCCGCGCCGAGCCCCTGGACGGTGGTGATGCACGGGATGTTGGCCATGATGGCTGCCGTGCGGATCTCGTAGCCGTCCACGCGCGCCGAGCCACCGCTGGTGGAGCCGTGCGGGGTGTTGATGACCAGGTCGATGTCGCCGGCCAGGATCATCCCGACCGTGGTCGGCTCACCGTGGGGCCCCTCGCCCTCGAAGTGCTTGCGCACCACGGTCGCCTGCACGCCGTTGCGGCGCAGCACCTCGGCGGTGCCCTGGGTCGCGACGATCTCGAAGCCGTGGTCGGAGAGCACCTTGATCGGGAAGATCATGTGCCGCTTGTCGCGGTTGGCCATCGAGACGAAGACCTTGCCGCTGGTGGGCAGCGACCCGAAGGCGGCGGTCTGGGCCTTCGCGAAGGCCGTGCCGAAGTCGGCGTCGAGGCCCATCACCTCGCCGGTCGACTTCATCTCCGGGCCGAGGACCGTGTCGACCTGCTTGCCGTCGGGGGTGCGGAACCGGTTGAACGGCATCACCGCCTCCTTGACCGCGATCGGCTGGTGGGGCGGCAGCGACCCGCCGTCGCCGGTCGCCGGCAGCACGCCGGCCGTGCGCAGCGAGGCGATGGACTCGCCGAGCATCACCCGCGCCGCGGCCTTGGCCAGCGGCGTCGCCGTCGCCTTGGACACGAACGGCACGGTGCGACTGGCGCGCGGGTTGGCCTCGAGGACGTAGAGGACGTCCGAGCCGAGGGCGTACTGGATGTTGAGCAGCCCGCGCACCCCCACGCCCCGGGCGATGGCCTCGGTGGCCTCGCGGATCCGGCGGATCTCGGCATCGCCGAGGGTGATCGGCGGCAGCGCGCACGAGGAGTCTCCGGAGTGGATGCCGGCCTCCTCGATGTGCTCCATGACGCCGCCGAGGAAGAGCTCCTCGCCGTCGAAGATCGCGTCGACGTCGATCTCGACCGCGTCGTCGATGAACCGGTCGACCAGCACCGGGTGCTCGGGACTGATCTCGGTGGCCCGCTCGATGTAGCCCTCGAGCGCGACGTCGTCGTACACGATCTCCATGCCGCGGCCGCCCAGGACGTACGACGGGCGCACCAGCACCGGGTAGGCGATCTCGTCGGCGATCCGCTTGGCGTCGGCGAACGACGTCGCCATGCCGTGCTTGGGCGCGGGCAGTCCGGCCTCGGCGAGCACCCGGCCGAAGGCGCCGCGCTCCTCGGCGAGGTGGATCGCGTCGGGCGAGGTGCCGACGATGCGGACGCCGTTGGCCTCCAGCCCCTTCGCGAGGCCCAGCGGAGTCTGGCCGCCGAGCTGGCAGATGACACCGGCGATCGGCCCGGCCTGCGACTCCGCGTGCACGATCTCGAGGACGTCCTCGAGGGTCAGCGGCTCGAAGTAGAGGCGGTCGGAGGTGTCGTAGTCGGTCGAGACGGTCTCGGGGTTGCAGTTGACCATGATGGTCTCGTAGCCGGCCTCGGACAGCGCCAGCGACGCGTGGACGCACGAGTAGTCGAACTCGATGCCCTGGCCGATCCGGTTGGGCCCGGAGCCGAGGATGATCACGGCTTCCTTCTCCCGCGGCGCGACCTCGGTCTCCTCGTCGTAGGAGGAGTAGTGGTACGGCGTGGTCGCGGCGAACTCTGCCGCACAGGTGTCGACGGTCTTGTAGACCGGCCGGATGCCCAACGCCTGGCGGACGCCGCGGACGACGTCCTCGCGCATGCCGCGGATCTGGCCGAGCTGGGCGTCGGAGAAGCCGTGCCGCTTGGCCAGGCGCAGCGTCGCCTCGTCGAGCCGCGTGGCGGAGGCGACCTGCTCGGCGACCTCGTGGATGAGGAAGAGCTGGTCGACGAACCAGGGGTCGATCCTGGTGGCGTCGAAGACCTGCTCGGGGGTGGCACCGACGCGGATCGCGTCCATGACCTCCTTGAGCCGGCCGTCGTGGGGCGTGGCGACCCGGACCAGGAGCTCCTCGAGGCGGGCCGCCCGGTCCAGGTCGGCCGGGAGCGGGGTGAAGTCGAAGACGGCGTTCTTGCTCTCCAGCGAGCGCAGCGACTTCTGGAGCGCCTCGGTGAAGTTGCGGCCGATCGACATCGCCTCGCCGACCGACTTCATGTGCGTGGTCAGGGTCGGGTCGGCGCCCGGGAACTTCTCGAACGCGAACCGCGGCACCTTCACCACGACGTAGTCCAGCGACGGCTCGAAGCTCGCCGGGGTCTCGCGGGTGATGTCGTTGGGGATCTCGTCGAGGGTGTAGCCGATGGCGACCTTGGCCGCGATCTTGGCGATCGGGAAGCCGGTGGCCTTGGAGGCCAGGGCACTGGACCGGGAGACCCGCGGGTTCATCTCGATCACGATCAGCCGGCCGTCGGCCGGGTTGACGGCGTACTGGATGTTGCAGCCGCCGGTGTCGACGCCGACCGAGCGGATGATGCCGATGGCGAGGTCCCGCATCGCCTGGTACTCGCGGTCGGTCAGGGTCATCGCCGGCGCGACCGTGATCGAGTCGCCGGTGTGCACGCCCATCGGGTCGAGGTTCTCGATCGAGCAGATGATCACCACGTTGTCGGCGGTGTCGCGCATGACCTCGAGCTCGTACTCCTTCCAGCCGAGGATCGACTCCTCGAGGAGCACCTCGGTGGTGGGGCTGGCCGCGAGGCCGGCGCCCGCGATGCGGCGCAGGTCCTGCTCGTCGTAGGCCATGCCGGAGCCGGTGCCGCCCATGGTGAACGACGGGCGCACCACCATCGGGTAGCCGAGCTCGTCGGCGGCGGCCAGGCAGTCGTCCATCGTGTGGCAGATGACCGACTTGGAGCACTCGCCACCGAGGTCCTCGACGATCTTCTTGAAGACCTGGCGGTTCTCACCGCGGTCGATCGCCTCGATGGAGGCACCGATCAGCTCGACGTCGTACTTCTCCAGGACGCCGGCCGCGTCGAGCGCCATCGCGGAGTTCAGCGCCGTCTGGCCGCCGAGGGTCGCCAGCAGGGCGTCGGGGCGCTCCTTGGCGATGACCTTCTCGACGTACTCGGGCGTGATCGGCTCGACGTAGGTCGCGTCGGCGAACTCCGGGTCGGTCATGATCGTCGCCGGGTTGGAGTTGACCAGGATCACCCGGATGCCCTCGTCCTTCAGGACGCGGCAGGCCTGGGTGCCGGAGTAGTCGAACTCGCAGGCCTGGCCGATGATGATCGGCCCGGAGCCGATCACCATGACCGACTTGATGTCCTCGCGCTTGGGCATCAGGAAGTCCTCTCCATGAGCTCGACGAACCGGTCGAAGAGGTACGCCGCGTCGTGCGGGCCGGCGGCGGCCTCGGGGTGGTACTGGACCGAGAACGCCTTCAGGTCGCCCTCGGGGGTGCGGAGCTCGAGACCCTCCACGACGTCGTCGTTGAGGCAGACGTGGCTGACCGTCGCGACGCCGTAGGGCGTCTGCGTCGGGCCGTCGAGCGGTGCGTCCACGGCGAAGCCGTGGTTGTGCGCGGTGACCTCGACCTTGTTGGTCGTGCGGTCCATCACCGGCTGGTTGATGCCGCGGTGGCCGTACTTCAGCTTGTAGGTGCCGAAGCCGAGCGCGCGGCCGAAGAGCTGGTTGCCGAAGCAGATCCCGAAGTAGGGCAGCCCGTCGGCGAGCGCACCCTTGAGCAGCTCGACCTGGCCGACGGTGGCCGCCGGGTCACCGGGCCCGTTGGAGAAGAAGAGCCCGTCGGGCTGGACGGCGAGCACGTCCTCCAGGGTGGACGCGGCCGGCAGGACGTGCACCTCGATCCCGCGCTGGGCCATCCGGTAGGGAGTCATCGACTTGATGCCGAGGTCGAGGGCCGCGACGGTGAAGCGCTTCTCCCCCACCGCCGGGACGACGTACGCCGCGTCCGTGGACACCTCGCCGGCGAGCTCGGCGCCGGCCATCTCGGCCGAGGCCAGCACGCGCTCGAGCAGCGCCGCCGGGTCGGACTCCGTGGTGGAGATCCCGACCCGCATCGCACCGCGCTCGCGCAGGTGGCGGGTCAGCGCCCGGGTGTCGACGCCGGAGATCCCGACGACGCCCTGCTCGCGCAGCTCGTCGTCGAGGGTGCGCCGGGAGCGCCAGTTGGAGGGCACACGGGCGGGGTCGCGGACGACGTAGCCCGAGACCCAGATCCGGCGCGACTCGGGGTCCTCGTCGTTGATGCCGGTGTTGCCGATGTGCGGGGCCGTCATCACGACCACCTGGCGGTGGTAGGACGGGTCGGTGAGCGTCTCCTGGTAGCCGGTCATGCCGGTGTTGAAGACCGCCTCGCCGAAGGTCTCTCCCTCGGCGCCGTAGGCCTGTCCCCGGAACGCGCGGCCGTCCTCGAGGACGAGCAGGGCGGCCTTCACCCCGGCGCTCACTGGAGCTTCCCGTCGAGCACCGTGGCGGTGCCGCGCAGGAACGTCGCGACGACCCGGCCGGGCAGCTCCATCCCGGCATACGGCGTGTTGCGGGAGAGGGACGCGGACTCGCTCGCCTCGATGGTGCGGCGGACCGAGGGGTCGTAGAGCACGACGTTGGCCGGCTCCCCCACCTCGATCGGGCGACCGTGGTCGGTCACGCGACCGATCCGGGCCGGGGCGTGCGACATCCGCTCGGCGACGCCGGCCCAGTCGAGCAGGCCCGGGTCGACCATCGTCTGCTGGACGATCGAGAGCGCGGTCTCGAGGCCGAGCATGCCGAAGGCGGCGGCCGCCCACTCGCAGTCCTTGTCCTCGTGGGGGTGCGGGGCGTGGTCGGTGGCGACGATGTCGATCGTGCCGTCGGCCAGGCCGGCGCGCAGCGCCTCCACGTCGGCCTGCGAGCGCAGCGGCGGGTTGACCTTGTAGATCGGGTCGTACGTCGCGGCCAGGTCGTCGGTCAGCAGCAGGTGGTGGGGGCACGCCTCGGCGGTGACGTTCCAGCCCTTGCGCTTGGCGTCACGGACGATCTCGACCGACCCGGCGGTGGAGACGTGGCAGACGTGCAACCGCGAGTCGACGTGGGCGGCGAGCAGGCAGTCGCGGGCGATGATCGCCTCCTCGGCGACGGCCGGCCAGCCGGCGAGCCCGAGGCGGCCGGAGAGCTCGCCCTCGTTCATCTGCGCGCCCTCCGTCAGGCGCGGCTCCTGGGCGTGCTGGGCGATGACGCCGTCGAACGCCTTGACGTACTCCAGCGCGCGGCGCATCAGCACCGCGTCGCTGACGCACTTGCCGTCGTCGGAGAAGACCCGCACGCGCGCGGCCGAGTCGGCCATCGCGCCGAGCTCGGCGAGCTGCTCCCCCTTCAGCCCGACGGTGACGGCACCGATGGGATAGACGTCGCAGTGGCCGGCTTCGCGGCCCAGCCGCCAGACCTGCTCGACGACGCCGGCGGTGTCGGCGACAGGCTCGGTGTTGGCCATCGCGTGGACGGCGGTGAAGCCGCCCATCGCGGCGGCGCGGGTGCCGGTCTCGACGGTCTCGGCGTCCTCACGACCCGGCTCGCGCAGGTGGGTGTGGAGGTCGACGAGGCCGGGCAGCGCGACCAGGCCGGTGGCGTCGATGGTCTCGAGCCCGTCGGCGGGCGCGATCGTCCCGATCTCCTTGACCACGCCGTCGGCGAGGAGCAGGTCGGTCGGCTCGCCGCCGAGGAGGGCGACGTTCTGGATGAGGTAGCTGGTCACTCGGTCTCTCCGATCGAAGGCTCGGAACCACCGAGCAGCAGGTACAGGACGGCCATCCGGACGGCGACACCGTTGGTCACCTGCTCGACGATGACCGAGCGGTCGGAGTCGGCCACGTCGGCGGTGATCTCCATGCCGCGGACCATCGGGCCGGGGTGCATCACGATGGTGTGGTCCTGGAGCATCGCCATCCGCCTGCCGTCGAGGCCGTAGCGGCGGGAGTACTCCCGGGCCGTGGGGAAGAAGCCACCGTGCATCCGCTCGCGCTGGACGCGCAGCATCATCACGGCGTCGGCCTTGGGCAGCACGCTGTCGAGGTCGTACGACGTCTCGACCGGCCAGCCCTCGATCCCCACGGGGAAGAGCGTCGGCGGGGCCACCAGGGTGACCTCAGCGCCGAGCGTGCGGAGCAGCAGCGCGTTGGAGCGGGCGACCCGGCTGTGCAGGACGTCGCCGACGATCGCGACCTTGCGGCCCTCGAGGCCGCCGGGCTTCGACTCCCCGATGTGGCGCCACATGGTGAAGGCGTCGAGCAGGGCCTGGGTGGGGTGCTCGTGGGTGCCGTCGCCGGCGTTGACCACGCTGGAGCGCACCCAGCCCGAGTGGGCCAGCCGGTGCGGGGCACCGCTCGCGCCGTGGCGGACGACAACGGCGTCCGCGCCCATCGCCTCGAGCGTGAGCGCCGTGTCCTTGAGGCTCTCGCCCTTGGACAGGCTGGAGCCCTTGGCCGAGAAGTTGATGACGTCCGCCGAGAGCCGCTTGGCCGCGGCCTCGAACGAGATGCGGGTGCGGGTGGAGTCCTCGAAGAAGAGGTTGACCACCGTGCGGCCGCGCAGCGCCGGCAGCTTCTTGATCGGCCGGTCGGCCAGCGAGCGGAGCTCCTCGGCGGTGCGCAGCACCAGCTCGGCGTCGTCGCGGGTCAGGTCGGCCGCGCTGAGCAGGTGTCGCTTCATGCGTCGGCTCCGTCCGTCGTCACGCTGCCGTGGATGGTCACCGCGTCGACGTCGTCGATGCCCTCGAGCCGGACCCTGACCCGCTCGACCAGCGAGGTCGGGAGGTTCTTGCCGACGAAGTCGGCGCGGATCGGGAGCTCGCGGTGCCCGCGGTCGACCAGCACGGCCAGGCGGACCGCCTTGGGACGGCCCAGGTCGTTGAGCGCGTCGAGGGCGGCGCGGATGGTGCGGCCCGAGAACAGCACGTCGTCGACGAGGACGACGGTCTTGCCGTCGATGCCGCCGGCGGGGATCTGCGTCGGCAGCAGCGCGCGGGCCGGCTTCATGCGGAGGTCGTCGCGGTACATCGTCACGTCCAGCGAGCCGACCGGCACGGCGTACCCCTCGACGGAGGCGATCCGCTCCGCGATCCGCTGGGCCAGCGGGACGCCCCGGCTCGGGATGCCGAGGAGGACGAGATCGCCGGCGCCCTTGTTGCGCTCGAGGATCTCGTGCGAGATGCGGGTGAGGGCCCGGGTGATGTCACGGGCGTCGAGGACGGTGCGGCCATCGGTCGCGGCGTCGGGTGAAGACTCAGTTGTTGCGTGGGGTGTTGCCTGGGGCGCAGTCACAGAACTGCAGACCTCCTTCTCCGCCTCACGGGACGGCTCGTTAAAGGATGTCGAACGGCCCCGACCCTACCAGTCGGCGACGTCGACGAGGACCTTGCCGACCACGCCGGACTGGACGGCGTCGTGGGCGGCGGCCAGCTGGTCCAGCGCGTAGTGGTGGAGCGGTACGCCGGCGTCCGCGCCCACACGGACGGCACCGGCCGCGACGGCGGCGGAGACGTCCTCGACCGCGGCGCGTCGGAGCGCCTCGTCGAGTGTGTAGAGGATCACGAACTGGTAGCGCAGGTTCTTGGAGAAGGTGGACCGCAACGGCACGGTGAGCTCGTCGCCGCCGTTGTTGGCGTAGATCGCGATCGTCGCGTGGACGCGGGTGACGGCCAGGTCGATCTCGTTGTTCTGCGCGGGGGCGACCTCCACGACGAGGTCGACGCCGCCCGGGGCGACCGCCAGGATCTGCTCCTCGGGGTGTCCCTCGCGGTAGTTCACGACGTGGTGCGCGCCGGCGGCGGTGGCGAGCGCGGCCTTCTCGGGGCTGCTGACCGTCGTGACGACGGTGGCCCCGGACCAGCGGGCGAGCTGGATCGCGGCATTGCCGACGGCGCCGGCACCGCCCTGGACAAGGACCGTGCGACCGGTGAGCGCGCCCGGGCCGAGCCGGGTGGGTCCGCCCTCCCCCGACGTCAGGGCGCGGTGGGCCGTGACGGCCGGGACGCCGAGGCTGGCGCCGAGGTCGAAGTCGGCACCGTCGGGCAGCGGCACGACCCGGTCGGCCGGCTGGACGGTGAACTCGGCGGCCGACCCATGGGCGCGGCCGTGCTGGGCCAGCACCAGCCACACGCGCTGCCCGACCGCCAGGCCGGTGACGCCCTCCCCCACCGCGTCGACCACGCCGGCGCCGTCCTGGCCGGGGGTGACCTCGTCGTAGGCCAGCTGGGGCGCGGTGCGGAACTTCCAGTCGGTCGGGTTGACCCCCGCCCGGGCGACCCTGACCCGGACCTCGCCGGGCCCGGGCTCGGGCAGGTCACGCTCGACCACGCGCAGGACGGACGACGGACCGGTCTCGGTGTGGACGACAGCACGCATGGCCCCGACGCTAGCTCAGGACAGGAGCCCCGCTTCGAGGTTGGTGCGCAGCCAGTCGACGTACTTGCCCTGCGACCACCCCCACCCCTCGACCAGGAGGTGGTGGACCTCGGGGCTGGTGAGCGTCCACACCAGGGCCGACGCCTCGTCCACCCCCTGGCGCAGCGGACCGCGGTCGTGCATCCACCGGGTGATCGCCGTCGTCGCCTCGCGCCGCCGGCGCAGGTGGAGGTCCTCGCGCACGGCCGCCAGCTCGGGGTCGACGGCGGCGGCGGCGCGGAGCATGTCGTCCAGCGGTCGCACCCGGGCCAGGTCGGCTCCCACACGCTCGGCCAGGAGCGCAACCTGGCGCCGCTGGTCCTCCTCGTCGCGCACGACGGCCGCGCCACCGCTCGCCGCCAGGGTCTCCAGGCCGGGATCGGGCTCGCGCGCCATCACGGCGCCGAGCAGCCCGCGCTTGGAGCCGAAGAGGTGGAAGACCAGGTCCTCGCTCACCCCTGCATCGCTCGCGATCACCCGCACCGAAGCCCGCCCGAAGCCCAGCTCGAGGAAGCGCGTCGTCGCCGCGTCGAGGATGCGGTCGCGGCTCTGTCGGGCCCGCTCGGCGCGCACGGCGGACCGATAGGGGCGTCGGGGTTTGACAGGCTCGGACATCGGGATCACTCTAGGAGGAGATTCATTCAAGTTCTACCCGAATCAATTTGAGGAGCCTCCCATGAGGAGCGCCTACAGCCTCGCCTACCGTCTCGGCATCACCCCCTGGCAGCGCGCCGGCGCGGTCGAGCGGCTGGGGCTCACCGCGATCCTCGACCGCGAGCAGGCCGAGCGCGACGGACGGCTGGGGCGGGCCCTCGACATCGGGTGCGGATCGGGGCTGCACACGATGGAGCTCTCGCGGCGCGGCTGGGACGCCGTGGGGATCGACGAGGCCCGACCGGCCGTCGACCGCGCCATGCGCCGCGAGGGACCCGAGACCCGCTTCGTCATCGGCGACGTCGCGTACCTGCCGGGGACGGGCATCGGGCAGGACTTCGACCTCTACCTCGACATCGGCTGCTTCGAGGGCCTCACTGGCGCGCGTCGCCGGGCCCTGGGCCGCGGCGTCACCCAGCTGGCCAACCCCGGCGCGGCCATCCTGATCTGCACCAGGCCGCGCGGCGCCGGTCTCCTGCGCCGGAGGGGTGCGGACCTCGCCGCCGTCGAGGACGCCTTCCCCGGCTGGCAGATCCGCCAGATCGACCCCCAGGAGGCCGGCGCACACGCTGCCCGGTCGCCGGGGGCTCCCCAGTGGTTCCGACTGGAGTGGCCGGCGCAAGCCGCCGCCTGACGGACCACGAGGGTCGGTCGGGGGACGCATCACCGGCCGGCCCGGGTCCTCTCTCTCAGAGCGCGGAGGCCATCCCCGCGCACGCCTTGAGCCACTGCATCCGGGTGTGGTGGGAGAGCTGGGCGTAGGGCACGACCGATCCGGCGACGAGCGCCGGGTCGTAGGGCACCCGGTAGACCGCACGGGTGCGCTGCTCGTAGACCTCGACCAGGTCGTTGGCGAGCTTGGCGTCCACCTGCGCCGACGGGTCGGAGAGGACCGTGACCGTCTTGTGCTTGAGGTTGGCGTAACCGGCGTCCTGGAGGGCGTCGAGCATCCACAGCCCGCTGTAGCCGGTGTCCTCGCGGACGGTGCTGGTCACCACGAGCAGGTCGGCGGAGTCCGCCGCTGCCAGCCAGTTCTCGGCCCGCATGTTGTTGCCGGTGTCGATGAGGATGACGCGGTAGAAGCGCTCCAGCAGCTTGTGGACCGCCTCGAAGTCGTCGGCCTTGATCGTGCCGGTCACGTCGGGTCGCTCGTCGGAGGCGAGGACGTCGAAGTGGGCGTCGCCCTGGCTGCGCACGAACGCGCCGAGGTCGCCGATCCGCGACTGGTAGACGTCGCTGAAGCGTGAGAGGTCCTCGAGCAGCTCGCGCGTGGTGTTGCGGTGGGTGCTGCGAGTGCCCCGGATGCCGAGCGTGCCGCGCGTCTCGTTGTTGTCCCACGCGACCACGCCGCCGCCGCGGACGGTCCCGAACGTGTAGCCCGCGGCGAGGACACCGGTCGTCTTCGCGGCACCACCCTTGGGGTTGATGAAGGCGATCGTGCGGGGGCCGTCGAAGTCCTTCTGGATGGTCTGCCGGTCCAGCTCGTAGGCCACCTCGGCCGGGCCCATCTTCGGGCTGATCAGGCCGCCGCTCCACCGCCGCACTCCCCCGCGCCAGCCCCACGTCGCCGGGCCGAGCTCCTTGTCGCCGTCACGGCGGTCGAGGAAGTCGGTGGCGGTCATGAACCGGCGCACCTCGCCCTCGGGCTCCCCCACCTCCGGGAGCACGTCGGTCGCTGCCGGCACGCTGGGCCGGACCGGCTCGACCGGCACGACCGGCCGGGCCGGCTCGACGGGTGGCTGGGTGAAGATCGGCTGGGCCACAGGCTGGGCCGGCGCCTGGGCCGGCGGGAGGTTGACCGGGGGGCCGCTCGGCGGCCGCTGGGCGTGGTTGCCCGTGGGGCCCCCGAGCGGGTCGGTCAGGGGGTCGCCGTACACGGTGCGCTGGGGCGGGCCGGCCGGAGGCGGCGTCAGCCCGCCGGGCCGGGTGTCGTGGCGTCGCGCGGCGTAGGCGCCGAGCTCCTCGGTGGTGTACAGCCGATCGCTCGTGTCGGACATCTCGTGCTCGGCGCGCTGGCCGGCGGCGCCGTGGGACGGGTCCTGCGTCATGGGGTCTCCTCCGTTGGTGGTCGTCGCCGAGGGGGCATCACCGGCTGGCCGAGCTACGAGCTGGGGCACCCATCGACAGGATCAGGCGCGCGCAGAGGACGCGAAGGCCCCTCACCGAGAACATGAGCGGACTGTGCCCCGGTCGGAGAGCGGCCAAACCCCGCGCCAGACCGCCGGTCAGCGGACGATCAGCGGCCGATCACAGGTCCAGGTCCGCCAGCGCGGCCTCGATCGCGCGGTGGAAGGTCGGGTAGGCGAAGTGCATCCCGCGGAGGGTCGCGACCGGGATCTCGGCGTGCACCGCGGCCGCGACGAGACCCAGGACCTCGCCGCCGAAGGGGCCGACGGTGGTGCCGCCGACGAGGATGCCGCGGTCGCTGTCGGCCACGAGCTTCACGATCCCCTCGTTGCCGGCCTGGTGGATCCAGCCGCGACTCGACTCGGGCATCTCGGCGTGCCCGGTGACGACGGCGATCCCGGCGTCGCGGGCCTGCCGCTCGGTGAGCCCGACCGACCCCACCTCGGGGTCGGTGAACGTCACCCGGCTGACCGCGCGGTAGTCGGCGAGGGGCCCGTCCTGGTCGAGGAGGTCGCGCACGGCGACCGCCGCCTGGTACATCGACACGTGGGTGAAGGCGCCCTTGCCGGTGATGTCGCCGACGGCCCAGAGCCGCTCCCCCGCCCGCATCCGCTCGTCGGTGTCGACCACGCGGGCGGCCGGGTCCAGGCCGACGGTCTCGAGACCCACGTCGGCGAGGTTGGTACGACGACCGGCCGCGACCAGCAGCTGCTCGGACTCGAGGGTCTCGCCGTCGACGAGCACCCGGAAGGTCCCGTCGTGGTCGACCCGGTCGATGGTGACCCCGGTGCGGACGTCCACCCCGTCCTCGGCGAGGACCCGGTGGATCACCGCGCTGGCCTCGGGCTCCTCGGGCCCGAGGATGCGCTCGGCGACCTCGAGCAGGCTGACCCGGACCCCGAAGCGGGCGAAGACCTGGGTCAGCTCGGCGCCGATCGGCCCGCCGCCGATCACGACCAGCGACGCGGGCAGCTCGGCGAGCCGGACCACCTCGCGGTTGGTCCAGTGCGGGGTCGCGGCCAGGCCGTCGATCGGGAGGGTGGCCGGCTCGGTGCCGGCGTTGAGGACCACCCCGCGGGCAGCGACGTACGTCGTCCCGTCGACGCGGACCCGACCCGGCCCGTCGAGCCGCCCGTGGCCGCGCACGATCCGGACGCCCGCCTCGGTGAGCCGGGTCGCATGGGACTCGTCGTCCCAGTGGTTGGTGGCCTGCTTGTCGATCCGCGTGGCGACCCTGCCCCAGTCGGGGCGGATCTCGACGTCGCCGGCGAGGTGCTGGGCACGCCGCGCCTCGGCGAGCGCGTCGGCGGCCCGGATCATCATCTTGGACGGGATGCAGCCGTAGAACGGACACTCGCCCCCGACCAGCCCGCGCTCCACCCCGACCACGGAGAGCCCGGCCTCGGCGAGCTTCTGCGCGGCGTGCTCGCCGCCGGGCCCCAGGCCCACCACGACGACGTCGACGTGCTCGGTCTGGTCAGTCCCGTGGTCGCTCATGCGACCAGCCTCGCAGGCGACCGGTGACTACCGCGACAGGTGCCGGGCGCGGGCGAAGCAGAAGAGGCCGTAGCAGGCGATGCCCGCGGCGATCACCATGAGCAGCACCGGCCCGTAGGGCTGCTGCAGCACCTTGTGCAGGGCATCGTCGAGGCCGCCCGCCTTCTTGGGCTTGTGGCTGGTCGCGGCGTAGACGAACAGGCCGCCGATGACGATGAAGGCCGCGCCCTTGGCCATGTAGCCGATCTTGCCGAACCAGATGTAGGCCTTGCCCGCGTCACCGCCCTGGCCCTCGGCGCTGAGGTGCTCGCGGAACTTCTCGGTCCAGGCACGGCGGATGTTGTTGAGGCCGTAGGCGACGATCGCGGCGCCGACCAGGCCGATGATCCAGGTGCCGCCCGGCCAGTCCATGATCTTGGAGGTCGTCGACTGCCCGCCCTTGCCGGAGGACCCGCTGCCGGTGGCGACCTTGAAGGCCGAGACCCCCACGGCGCCGTAGATCGCGGCCTTGCCGGCCGAGACGGCCCGCTTGCGCCAGCGCTTGCCACCCTCCTCGTCCCGGTGGCCCAGGGCCGCCTCGAGGAGGCGCCAGATGACCAGCAGGACCATGCCGATCGCGACGAGCCAGACCAGCGCGCCCCCGAAGGGCTGCTGGGCGAGCTTGTGCAGCGCGCCCTGGCTCGAGGCCTTGCCGGAGGAGTCGCCCAGCGCCAGCTCTGCGGCGATCCACGCGATCATCAGGTTGACGATGCCGTAGGCCACCATGCCGATGCGGACCGCGTAGTCCAGCCAGTCGCTGTTCTCCGCCTGGCGGCCAGCGCGCTCCGCCTGGTCCGCAATCCCACCCATATCTCCCATAACTCCTACGTCCCCCTCACAGGGGGTCTTGAAACCGTGAGGAAGGACGCAGGCAGGGCTAGAGCGTCGCCTTGTCGCGCGCGATGTTGCCCAGGACGCCGTTGACGAACGCCGGCGACTCGTCGGTGGACAGCTCGGACACGAGGGCCATCGCCTCGGTCACTGCGACCGCGTCGGGCACGTCGTCGGCGTACAGGACCTCGAAGACGCCCAGGCGCAGCACGTTGCGGTCGACCGCGGGCATACGGGTGAGCGTCCAGCCCTGGGAGTACGTCGACAGCAGCTCGTCGATCCGCTCCTGGTGCTGGACCACGCCGCGCACCAGGGTCGCGGTGTAGGCGTTGGTCGGGCCTTCGCCGTCGGCGATGGCACGCTCGAGCGCCTCGACCGGGCTCTCGTTGCGGAGCTCGGAGGCGAAGAGGACGTCCAGTGCGCGCTTGCGAGCCTTGGTGCGGGCAGACATCAGGACTTGACGCGACCCATGTAGGAGGAGTCGCGGGTGTCGACCTTGACCTTCTCGCCCTGGTTGATGAACAGCGGGACCTGGATCTCGTGTCCGGTCTCGAGGGTGGCCGGCTTGGTGCGGCCCGTGGCGCTGTCGCCGGCCAGGCCGGGCTCGGTGAAGGTGATGACCAGCTCGACCGAGGCAGGCATCTCGATGAACAGGACGCGGCCCTCGTTGGTGGCGACCACGACGTCCTGGTTCTCCAGGAGGAAGTTGGCGGCGCCGCCGACGATCTCGGGGCTGATCTCGAGCTGCTCGTAGCTCTGGACGTCCATGAAGACGTAGGACGTGCCGTCGTTGTAGAGGTACTGCATCGAGCGGCGGTCGACCGTCGCGGTCTCGACCTTGGTGCCGGCGTTGAAGGTCTTGTCGACGGTCTTGTTCGACTCGACGTTCTTCAGCTTGGTCCGCACGAACGCGGGGCCCTTGCCCGGCTTGACGTGCTGGAACTCCACGACGGCCCAGAGCTGACCGTCGATGTTGAGAACCATGCCGTTCTTGAGGTCGTTGGTCGATGCCATGCGCGCGTCTCAGCCTTACTGATCGAGAGAGTGGGGGTGCCGCCCACAGCGTGCGGGCAACAGCCCCCGAGTCTATCGGCACCGCGCGGCATTGACCGAATGCACTAGCGGAAGTCCCACACCACCTGGACCGTCACCGACAGGTCGTCGTGGCCAGTCCGGATCGGCAGGGCCTTGGCCGCGTCCATGGTCCCCGCGGCCCGCGCATAGACAAGCGGCCGCGGGGGCTCGGGGTTGGAGGCACGCACCTCGTGCAGCGTCACGACCGAGCCGAGCTCCTCGCCGGCCGCATCGGCGTACTCCTGCGCCTTGGCGGTCGCCTCGACCACCGCGGCCTTGCGGGCCTTCGCCATCGCGGCCTCGGGGTCCCCGACCAGCAGCCGGATGTTGTCGACCCGGACGTCGTTGCCGCCGGTCGCGACGGCCGCACTCACGGCGGCACCACCGAGCCTGAGCTCCTTGACGAGCACCGACGCACGCTGGCTGACGTGGTAGCCGCGGATCGTCGGCGGCGAGTACGGGTGGTAGTCGTAGACCGGCTCCATGGACAGCCCCGTGGTCTGCACGTCTCCCCGCTTCACGCCGTACTTGGCCAGCGACGCCAGCACCCGCTCCATCACCGCGCTGGAGTCGGTCAGCGCGGTGTCGAGGTCGAGCCGCGTGACCCCCACCGACAGCCCGAAGGACAGCTGGTCCGGGATCGCCGTCGCCTTCCCGGTCCCGGTCATCGTGAGGGTCCGGTGCTGGGTCGACGCCTGCGCGGCGGGTGCGGCCTGGGCGGGGCTGCTGCCTCCGTCGCCGCCGAGGAGGTACGCCGTCACCAGCGCCATCAGCACCAGCCCCGACACCAGCAACCCCTTCACGCTGACACTCACCCTGCTGTTCATCGTCCTGCTCCTCGCTTCGACTCGGTCCGCGGGTGGGACGGGTCGCTGCGCGACGTGGTTCCTTGGCGTCTGTCCTTTCGCCCGCTTCGCGGGCGGTTTGCCGCTGGGCGGGGCTGCCTTCCCGGGAGGTCGGGCTTCGGGGTGGGGCCGACGGGGCGCTCCCACGGTCCCCTCGCGAGTCCCTGGGGTCGCCGTGTCGCCGCTACAGGCGGTTTCCTTCCGTGTTCGCCGTCGGCGGCGCCACGCCGACCTTTTACGGGACCTCGCGAGGGGCCCGCGTGCTCGCCCCACCGTCCCCGGGCCGTCCCCGGGCTCTCGGGCGGGCGGGGAACAAGGGTCGGTCGACCACCGTGCCTGCGCTGCCGCAAGACACGTGACATACCGCGTCAGCGCGGAACGGGTCACTGGGCGACTCTTCACCCCCGCCCGCCCGGGAGCCGGGCGGCGAGCCGTGGGGACGGGCGGGCGCGCACGCGGCGACGATGCGAGGTCCCGTCAAAGGGAGGCGCGGCGCCGCCCAGCGGCGGCCCGGCAGGAAACCCACGCCGTGGCGAGCGACGCGGCGAGCATAGGGACTCGCATCGTCGACGTGGGAGCGACCGTCCGGCCCCACCACCCCGCGCCGAGACTGTCCCGGGGAGGCTGCCCCGCGCAGCGGCAACCCGCCCGCGAAGCGGGCGACAAGCCAGAAGTAAAGACGTGTAACGCAGCCCACAGCTCCCGACATGTACGCAGTGAAGGCGACCGACCGGACGCCGGGACTGGAGATACACGATGCACTTCACCAAGGCCACCAAGGTGCTCGGTGCCACGGCCGCCCTGGCCGTGATCGGGGCGAGCGGCGCGTACGCCGCCAGCAACGGGCACGATGCACCCGTCACCGAGCACTCCCACCCCGCGCACCCGGCCCACCCGGTGCACCCCACGCACCCGGCGCACCCGGCGCACCCGGCGCACCCGACCAAGGGCGCACACCCCACGCACCCGGCCCACCCGGCTCACCCGGTGCACCCCTCGACGCCGGCCACCACCGAGGACCCGACCGACCCGCCGGAGACCGACGACCCCGCTGACGACCAGGACGAGACCGAGGCTCCCGACCCGGCCGAGCCCACCGAGACCGACTCCCCGGACGACCAGGGTGACGACGACCAGGGCGAGGACGCCGACGACCAGGGTGACGACGACCAGGGCGACGGCGACCACGCCGACCACCAGGGCTCGGGCGACCACACCGACCACGGTGACGACCAGGGCGACGACGACCAGGGCGACCAGGGCGACCAGGGCGACGACGACCAGGACTGACCTGGTTCACCACTGGACGCTCCGACAGGTGTCGACCCCCTGCGATACCGTCGGAGCGTCCTGGACCGAAGGAACAGCACCATGAAGCCAGCCACCACGCGACCGCTCGCTCTCGAGCCTCCGCGGGTCGAGGTGGACGACGTCTTCATCGCCCGGCTCGCGGCGTTGGCGGTCGCGTCCCGGGCAGCCGTCGTGCCGGTCCGGCCGGCGACGCTCAAGATCGCCGCGGCGGCTGCGAGCGTGGCCGTCATCGCCGCGGGTGGCGCCTACGCCGCCGACCGGATCAACGGGCCCGCGCCGCAGCACCACGTGCCGCCCGCCAGCAACCCCAGCGACGACAGTGCGCCCACCGATGACGGCACGAAGGACCGCTCCGAGGCGCCCGGCCGAACGACCGAGCCGTCCCCCGACGACTCGCAGGACGACCACGCCGGCGACGACCAAGGTCCGGCCGGCGCCCCGGCTGCTCCCCCGTCCACGCCGGAGGTTCCGTCCGCATCGAGTGGCCCCGACGACCACGGCGGCGACGACGGTGCCGACGACGGTGCCGACGACGGTGCAGACGACGGTGCAGACGACCAGGGGCAGGACGACGGCCAGGACGACAGCAACGGCGACGACCAGGGGGACACTCAGGGCAGCGACCAGAGCGGGCCGCCCGATCAGCAACAACCCAGCAGCGGCCCGACCCATGCCACGGACGGCGGGGACGGCGGGGAAGACCACGGCGGGGAAGGCCACGGCGGGGGCGACCAGGATGACACCGGGCACGGAAGCGGCGAGGACTGAGGACGTGGGTGTCCACCGAGCCTGATCTGGTCGAGCGTGCGCGGCGGGGGGATCCCGCCGCGTGGCGTGAGCTGTACGAGTCCCTGAGCGGTCGGCTGCTGCTCTGGCTGCGCGCCCGGCCCAGCGGCGACTCGGCCGCCGACCCCGAGGACCTGGTCATGGAGACCTGGCTGGTCGCGGCCGACCGGATCGCGGACTTCGCCGGCGACGCCGATGCGTTCGCCGGCTGGCTCTTCGGCATCGCCCGCAACCAGGCGGCCAACGCCCGGCGTCGCAGCCAGCGTCGCGCGACCGACCCGGTCGACGTGACCGAGCACGACATCTGGGGCGCCCAGGAGGACACCGACGTCGCCGGTGAGGACTGGGTCCGTCGTACCCTCGCGACCCTGCCCCCGCGTCAGGGCGAGGTGCTCTCGCTCATGGAGGTCGTCGGTCTCGACGTCGCCGGCACCGCCGAGGCCCTCGGCATGAGCGCGACCGCGGTGCGGGTCAACCGGCACCGCGGCCTGGCCCGGCTCCGCAAGCAGGGAGCGATGGATCGCAACGACACTCAGTCGGTGACGAGCAGCCCCAGCGCGATCCGGTAGCCGTCGATGCCGCGACCGGCGACCACCTCCACGGCGTGCGGGGTGACGACCGAGGTGTGCCGGAACTCCTCCGGCCGCTGGGTCGGGTCGGAGATGTGCACCTCGACCAGGGGCGCGGTGAGCTGCGCGCACGCGTCGTAGAGCGCATAGGAGTAGTGCGTCCAGGCGGCGGCGTTGAGGACGACCGGCGTGACGTCGTCGGCCGCGGCGTTCAGCCAGTCGAGCAGCTCGCCCTCGTGGTTGGTCTGACGCACCTCCACGTCGAGTCCGAGCTCGCGGCCCCACTCGACGCACTGGTGGGCGAGCTCGGCGTACGTCGTGTGGCCGTAGATCTCCGGCTGGCGCCGTCCGAGCCGCCCGAGGTTGGGGCCGTTGAGGACGAGCACCTTCGTCGGGGCCCTCATCGCGACACCGCCCGTCCGGTCGCGAGCACCTCGTAGGCGCTGCGCAGGTCGACCTCGGACGGCCCCGAGAGCACGGCGGGGACGGCGAGGTCGGTGAGCACGACGAACCGCAGCTGGGAGCCGCGGGCCTTCTTGTCGACCTTCATCGCCGCGTGCAGCTCCTCGAAGGACGCTCCGGAGTAGGTCGTGGGGAGCCCGACGTGGGCGAAGGCCGTGTGGTGCCGTGCCACGACCTCGGGGGCGAGGGTGCCGGCGCGGGCGGCCAGCTCGGCGACGTAGACGCACCCCATGGCGACGGCCTCGCCGTGGCGGACGGTGTAGCCCTCGGCGCGCTCGATCGCGTGGGCCATCGTGTGGCCGTAGTTGAGCACCTCGCGGCCGGGGTGGCCGCCGGAGCCGCCGGTCTCCTTGAGGTCGGAGACCACGACGTCGATCTTGACCCGGATGGCACGCTCGACGAGCTCGCGCAGCACGGCGGAGTCGGCGGTCAGCCCGGCCGGGTCGGCCGCCTCGACGAGGTCGAGGATCCGCGGGTCGGCGATGAAGCCGCACTTGACGACCTCACCGAGGCCGGCCACGAGCTCGGCACGGGGCAGCGACCGGAGGTGGGCGAGGTCGCAGAGGACGCCGGCGGGTTCGTGGAAGGAGCCGACGAGGTTCTTGCCGCTGCGGGTGTTGATGCCGGTCTTGCCGCCCACCGCGGCGTCGACCATGCCGAGCAGCGTGGTCGGCACGTGCACGACCCGGACGCCACGCAGCCAGGTGGCGGCCACGAAGCCGCCCACGTCGGTGGTGGCGCCGCCGCCGAACGTCACGATCGCGTCGGAGCGGGTGAAGCCGGCCTCGCCCAGCGCCTCCCAGCAGGACGCCACGACGGTCGCGGCCTTCGCGCGCTCGCCGTCGGGGATCGGCAGCACCGTGACGTCGTACGCCGTGGCGAGCGACTCGAGCACGGGCCGCACGAGCTCACCCAGGTCGTCGGAGAAGATCACCGCGACCCGCTGCACCCCACCGCCGAGCACCTGCGGCAACCGCCCGGGCAGGTCGGTGCCGACGACGACGTCGTACGGCGCGGCGCCGGTCACCGGCAGGACGGTGTCAGACACGTTCACTCACGCTCGCTCACCCAGGGCCTTCCCGATCTCCCCCGCGACGTCGCCGGGGGTGCGTCCATCAGTGTCCACGACGAGGGTGGCCACGGACTCGTAGATGGCCGAGCGCTCGTCGAGCAGGGTCTTGATCCGGCTGCGGACGTTGCCCAGCAGGAGCGGGCGCGACGAGCCCAGGCCCACGCGCTTGACCGCGTCGGAGAGGCCGACGCGCAGGAACACGACGTGGTGGTCGGCCAGCAGCGCCCGCGTCGACTCGTCGAGCACGGCGCCACCACCGAGGGCGAGCACGCCCTCGTGGTCGGCCAGCGCGGCGGCGACCGCCTGCCGCTCGAGCTCGCGGAAGTGCGCCTCCCCGGAGTCGACGAAGATGTCGGCGACGGAGCGCCCCTCGAGGGACTCCACGTCGTGGTCGGTGTCCCGCGCAGGGACGCCCCACTCGTCGGCGAGCAGGCGGGCCACGGTGGTCTTGCCGGCACCCATGGGGCCGACCAGGACCACCGGCCAGCGGCGGGTCACGCGAACCTCAGCGAGTCCAGGTAGCCCTGGACGTTGCGCCGGGTCTCCCCCACCGAGTCGCCACCGAACTTCTCGAGCACCGCCTCGGCCAGCACCAGCGCGACCATCGCCTCGGCCACGATGCCGGCGGCGGGGACGGCGCACACGTCGGAGCGCTGGTGGTGGGCCACCGCCTCCTCACCCGTGCTGACGTCCACGGTGCGCAGCGCACGGGGGACGGTGGCGATCGGCTTCATCGCGGCGCGCACACGGAGCACCTCGCCGGTGCTCATGCCGCCCTCGGTGCCGCCAGAGCGGCCGCTGACCCGGCGGATGCCGTCGTCGGTGGGGACGATCTCGTCGTGGGCGAGCGATCCCGGCGTGCCGGCGAGCTCGAAGCCGTCGCCGACCTCGACGCCCTTGATGGCCTGGATGCCCATGAGCGCGCCGGCGAGACGCGCGTCGAGGCGACGGTCCCAGTGGACGTGGGAGCCCAGGCCCGGTGGGAGGCCGTGCACCACGACCTCCACGACGCCGCCGAGGGTGTCGCCGTCCTTGTGGGCCTGGTCGATCGCGGCCACCATCCGGCCGCTCGTGTCGGTGTCGAGGCACCGCACGGGGTCCTCGTCGAGCCGGGCGACGTCGTCGGGGGCGGGCCACACGCCAGCAGGGGCACGGACGGCGCCGAGCTGGATGACGTGGGAGACGATCCGGGCCCCGGTCGCCTGCTCCAGGAAGTTGGAGGCGACCCGGCCCAGCGCCACCCGCGCGGCGGTCTCGCGGGCGGAGGCGCGCTCGAGGATCGGACGGGCCTCGTCGAAGTCGTACTTCTGCATGCCGACGAGGTCGGCGTGGCCGGGTCGCGGCCGGGTGAGCGCGGCGTTGCGGGCCAGCGCGTCGAGCTCGGCACGGTCGACCGGGTCGGCCGACATGACCTTCTCCCACTTGGGCCACTCGGTGTTGCCGACCTGGATGGCGACCGGGCCGCCCATCGTCTCGCCGTGGCGGACCCCGCCGGTGATGGTGACCTCGTCCTGCTCGAACTTCATCCGCGCGCCGCGGCCGTAGCCGAGGCGCCGTCGGGCCAGCGAGTCCGCGATGTCACTCGAGGTGACCTGCACATGGGCGGGCAGCCCCTCGAGGATGGCGACCAGGGAGGGGCCGTGGGACTCGCCTGCAGTGAGCCAACGAAGCATGCCGGCAGTCTTTCACGACCGAACCGCTCCGAATTCAGGCTCCCCCGGCCACGAGATGGCTCCAGATCCATGCCCCGGCAGCCACGCCGAGCAGGGCACCGGCGAGCATCGCCGGGCCGAAGGGGTACGGCGTCCTCAGCAGCGCCCGGTCGCGCCGGGCGACGGCCAGCACCAGCCCCGGCACGCCGAAGAGCAGGAACGAGCTGTAGGTGCCGACGAGCAGCTGGCCCCAGCCGAGATGCCCGAGCACGAGGCCGAGCAGCGCGGAGAGCCGCACGTCGCCGAAGCCCATGCCGGCCGAGCGGACCCACCACAGCACCCAGAAGAACGACCGGACGGCCACCAGCCCGACCAGGGCGCGGACCAGCGCGTCCCCGTCACCCTCGACGGCCGAGACGGCCACCACCAGGACGAGCGCCACGACCGTGGTCGGCACGACCACGATCGACGGCAGCAGCCGGGTGCGGAGGTCGACGTACGCGAGCAGGACGCCGACGGGGACGAGTGGCACGAGGTAGACCAGCGGCCAGTCCCAGCCGACCGCCCAGCCGACGATGGCCCCGGACAGCGCCGCGATCGCGACGGCCCCAGCACCGAGGTGGGGCCGGGCGGCCAGGTCGACGTAGAGGGGCTTGGGCCCCTCCTTCTCGACGAGCGCGGGATCCGGCTCGGGCTCCGGGAGCCGGGCGACCCAGCGGGGCACGAGGGCCCCGCCCAGGCCGGCGAGGAGGGCGCTGAACGCGACGGCCAGGACGGTGCTCATGCGTGGCGCTCCACGAGGGCGGCCTCGCCGGCAGCACGCAGGGCGTCGACCGGGCAGGCCACACCGGTGAAGAGCTCGAACTGGAGCACCGCCTGGTGGACGAGCAGGTCCAGCCCGCCGACCAGCACACGGTCGGTGGCCGACGCCGCGAGCGGCGTCGGCCACGGGTCGTAGAGCGCCTCGAACACCACCGGCACGTCAGCGCACCGGGCCACGAGCTCGGGGTCCTGGGCGGAAGCCGGGATGGTGGAGACCACGACCTCGCCCGTGACCGGGTCGCCGGCCAGCGACCCGACCAGCACCTGCGGACCCGCGGGGTGCCGGGAGATGGCGGCCACCGCCTCGGCGGCCCGCTCCGGGGAGCGCACCATCAGGGTCACCGTCCGGGCGCCGAGCTCCACGAGCGCGAGGCCGGTCGAGGCGGCCGTCGCTCCCCCGCCCAGGACGGTGCCGGCCGTGACCGGACCGTCCCAGCGCTCGCGCACCGCCGCGACGGCGCCCGGCAGGTCGGTGTTGTCGACCTGCACGATCGCGCCGTCCTCCAGCAGCACCGTGTTGGCGGCACCCGCGAGCCGGGCCCGGTCGGTGACCGACGGCGCCAGGTCCAGCACCATGCGCTTCAGCGGCATCGTCAGCGACAGCCCGCGCCAGGTCGCGTCCAGGCCAGCCAGGAACCCCGGCAGGCCGTCGGCGGCGACCAGGTGCGCGTCGTACTGCCAGTCGAGGCCGACGGCGGCGTACCCGGCGCGGTGCAGGACGGGCGACAGCGAGTGCGCGATGGGGTCCCCGAGGACCCCGCACCTCATGGCCGTCCGCGGGGCCGGTGGCAGGTCAGCAGGCACCCGCGGACTCGGTCTCGCAGTACTGCCTCAGCTCGTCCTTGTAGCGCAGGAACTCGTCGTAGGTCTCGGCGAACTTGGTCTCCCCGGTCGCCAGGTTGACGGTGACGTAGTAGTACCAGTTGCCGTCGGCCGGGTGCGTGGCCGCAGCGATCGCGGCGTCTCCGGGCGCCTCGATCGGGGTCGGCGGCAGACCGGGGTGCACGTAGGTGTTGTACGGCGAGTCGATCTGCAGGTCGTCGGTCGTCGGGACCGCGCCGAGCTGGTTGTCGGTGGCGTAGTTGACCGTCGAGTCGATCTGGAGCAGGCCGTTGGTCTCGGTGCCGGTGATCCGGTTGTAGATCACCCGCGCGATCTTGGGCATGTCGGAGCCGCGGCCCTCGGACTGCACGAGGCTGGCCACCGTCATCAGCTCGGCGGGGGTGTAGCCCAGGCGCTGGGCGGCGCCCTCGAGGTCGGCGTCGTCGGCCGCCTGCTTCCAGCGGTCGACCATGTCGGTGAGCATCTGCGCCGGCTTCTCGGTCGGGCCGAAGTCGTAGGTCGAGGGGAAGAGGTAGCCCTCCGGGTTGCCCTGGGCGTAGTCGGGCAGTCCCAGCTGGTCGGGGTTGTCCAGCACCTTCTGGAACTGGCCGGCCGAGAAGTCGGTCTTCTTCGCCAGGAGCGCCACGATGTCGGCGACCCGCAGGCCCTCGGGGATCGTGACGGTGTCCTTGACGATGTTGGCGGGGTCGATCAGGACCGCCAGGGCGTCGGCCGCCGGCATCTCCTTCTGGAGCTGGTAGAAGCCGACCTGGATGCCGGTCGACCTGGGCTCGGCGGCCGCGGCGTCGGTGAACGCCTGGACCGAGGCGACCACGCCGGCGGCCTTCAGGTTGCGGCCCATCGCGGCGATGCTGTCGCCGTCGTGGACCTCGAAGGAGACCTTGCCGTGGGCGGGACCGTTGAAGTCCTCGGCGGAGCTGAAGTGGCTGCTGATGAAGTCGACGCCCCTGGTCACGGCGAAGTAGAAGCCGCCGACGACGACGGCCAGCGCGACGAGCACGGCCAGGCAGCCCTTGAGCCCGCGGCCCTTGCGTCGGCGTCCGCCGACCGGCGGGAGGAGGTCGTCCTCCTGCTCGTAGGCGCCGTCGTGGGGGCCCTCGGGCTCGATGGGGCGCTCACTCATGCGTCATCACTCTCAGTCACAGGCGTCTCCTCGACGATCTCGCCCGGCGCGGCCCCCGTCGCGCGTTCGGTGTCCAGTGCGTGTTGCAGGATCAGTACGGCGGCGGCCTGGTCGACCACCGCACGTCGTTTGCCGCCCTTGCGGCCCCGGTCGCGCAGCATAGCCTCCGCCGACACGGTGGTCAGGCGCTCGTCGACCAGCCGCACCGGCACCGGGGCGATGCGCGCGGCCAGCCGCTCGGCGAACTCACGGGTCTTCGCGGCCGCCGGCCCCTCCCCGCCGGAGAGCGACCGTGGCAAGCCCATGACGACCTCGACGGCCTCCTCCTCGGCGAGGATCTGCGCGAGCCGCTTGAGGTCGCCCTTCCCCCGGCGCACGGTCTCCACGGGGGTCGCGAGGAACCCGGACGGGTCGCTGCGCGCGACACCGATCCGGGCGTCCCCGGGGTCGATCCCGAGCCGGACGCCGAAGCGCATCAGGCGTTGCTCACCGTGGCGACGGCGGCCGCCAGCGCCTCGTCGATCCGGGAGGTGTCGGTGCCGCCGCCCTGGGCGACGTCGTCCTTGCCGCCGCCCTTGCCGCCGACCAGCGGGCCGACCGCGCGGACCAGGTCGTTGGCGCTGACCCCGCGCTCGCGGGCGAGGTCGTTGACCGCCGCGACGACCGACACCTTGCCGTCGGCCGCACCGATGATGACGACCGCGCCGGGCGCGCCCTGCGGGAGCCGGCCCCGGACGTCCAGCGCCAGGGTGCGTACGTCGCCCCCGCCGGCGCCGTCGGCCCGGTGGGCCACGACCTGCACGCCGTTGACGTCGACGGCGGACGCGGCGAGCTGGCCGGCCGCGGCCAGCAGCTGGCCGACGCGGGCCTTCTCGATCTCCTTCTCCGCCTGGCGGAGCCGCTCGACCAGGTCGCCCACGCGGCCGACGAGGTCGTCGGGCTGGGTCTTGAGCAGGCCGGTGAGCTGCGCGACGACGTCGCGCTCCCTGGCGAGGTAGCCGAAGCCCTCGACGCCGGTGAGGGCCTCGATGCGCCGGTTGCCCGAGCCGACCGAGGACTCACCGGTGATCACGATGGTCCCGATCTGGGAGGAGTGCTCGACGTGCGTGCCACCGCAGAGCTCGCGCGACCACGGGCCGCCGATCTCGACGACGCGCACCTTGGTGTCGTCGTAGGTCTCGCCGAACAGCGCGATCGCGCCCCACTCCTTGGCCTCGGGCAGGGTCATGTACTGCCAGCCCACGGGCAGGTCGGCGCGCAGCGCGTTGTTGGAGACCGTCTCGAGGTCGCGGACCTGCTGCTCGGAGAGGCCGGTGGTCCAGCCGAAGTCGAGGCGGAGGTAGCCGGGCCGGTTGTAGGAGCCGGACTGGAGCGCGCTGGGGCCGAGCACCTCGCGCAGCGCCGCGTGCACCACGTGGGTGCCTGAGTGCGCCTGGCGGGCGCCGGTGCGCCACTCGGGGTCGACCTGGGCGAGCAGCCTCGAGCCGGGGTGGAACTCGCCGTCGACGACCCGCACCTGGTGGACCACGAGTCCGCGGACCGGGCGCTGGACGTCGAGGACCTCGAGGCGTCCCCCGTCGAACTCGATGGTGCCGGCGTCGGCGACCTGGCCGCCGGACTCCGCGTAGAACGGCGTGCGGTCCAGGACCAGTTCGCCGATGTCGCCCTGCGCGAGGACGGTCGCGGGCGCGCCACCGCTGAGCAGGGCGAGCGCCTTCGACTCGGTCTGCAGGGTCTCGTAGGCCAGCCACTCGGTCGGCCCGTGCTCGTCGAGGATGCCGCGGTAGACGCCGGTGTCGGCGTGCTGGCCCTTCTTGGAGCGCGCGTCGTCCTTGGCGCGCTGGCGCTGCTCGGCCATCAGCCCGCGGAAGCCGTCCTCGTCCACGCTCAGGCCCGCCTCGGACGCCATCTCGAGCGTGAGGTCGATCGGGAAGCCGTAGGTGTCGTGCAGCGCGAAGGCCTTGGCCCCCGAGAGCCGGGTCTCGCCGCTCGACCTGACCTCCTGCGCGGCGAGGTCGAAGATCTGCGTGCCGGCCTGGAGGGTCTTGCGGAACGCGTCCTCCTCGGCGTACGCGACGCGCGCGATGCGGTCCCAGTCGCGGGAGAGGTCGCCGTAGGTCTCGGCCATCTTGTCGCGGCTGACCGGCATCAGCTCGGGCAGCGCCCGGTCGTCGTACCCCAGGAGCCGCATGGAGCGGACCGCGCGGCGCAGCAGGCGGCGCAGGACGTAGCCGCGGCCCTCGTTGCCGGGCGTCACGCCGTCACCGATGAGCATCATCGAGGAGCGGACGTGGTCGGCCACGACGCGGAAGCGGACGTCGTCCTCGTGGTTGGCGCCGTACTTCTTGCCGCTGAGCTCCATCGCCCGCTCGATGACGGGGAACATCACGTCGATCTCGTACATGTTCTGCTTGCCCTGGAGCAGGAACGCGACCCGGTCCAGGCCCATGCCGGTGTCGATGTTCTTCTTCGGCAGCGAGCCGGCGATGTCGAAGTCCTCCTTGGACCGCACCGCGCTGAGCTCGTCCTGCATGAAGACGAGGTTCCAGAACTCCAGCAGCCGGTCCTCGAGCGCGACCGGCATGTCCGGGCCGAGGGTCGCGGGATCGAAGTCGGGACCCCACTCGGGCCCGCGGTCGTAGAGGATCTCCGAGCACGGGCCACCGGGGCCGGGGACGCCCATCGACCAGTAGTTCTCCTTGCGCCCGAGGCGGACGATGCGCTCGTCGGGCAGCCCCGTGACCTTGCGCCAGAAGCCCACCGCCTCGTCGTCGCCGATCAGCACCGACGGGTAGAGACGGGACTCGTCGAGGCCGAAACCTCCGTCCGCGACCGGCTTGGTGATCAGGTCCCAGGCCAGCTCGATGGCGCCTTCCTTGAAGTAGTCGCCGAAGGAGAAGTTGCCGCACATCTCGAAGAAGGTGCCGTGGCGCGTGGTCTTGCCGACGTCCTCGATGTCCGGGGTGCGCACGCACTTCTGGACGCTGGTCGCGCGGGTGTAGGGCGGCGTCTCCTGGCCGAGGAAGTAGGGCTTGAACGGCACCATCCCGGCGGGCACGAAGAGCAGGTTGGGGTCGTCGGCCAGCAGGCTCGCGGACGGCACGGCCGTGTGGCCGGCCGCCTCGAAGTGCGAGACGAACCGGCGTCGGATCTCCGCGGTGTCCATCAGGTGGTGCCTTCCTGCTTCTCGGTGGCCGAATTCTGGAGTGTGGGGGCGGTGACGGCACGGTGCCGGCCACCCGTCAGCTCGGGTGTCCCATGAGGCACGAGCCCGTAGCGCTCGCGCAACTCTGTTTCCTTCTCGACGCGGCCCTGGGCGACCTCGTCGCGGAGCAGCCGCGCGCCGACCTCGAGGCCGGCGAGCCGGTCCTTGAGGCCGTCGACGGTGAAGACCTCGGCGGCGCGACGGCCGCGCACCATCGCGTAGACGCCGGCGCTCGCGCCGGCTGCGAACCAGAAGCCGCGCCTCACGCTGCGCTCCCCTCGTCGAGGTCTGCGCGCTGGCGGGCCTCCCAGTCGCGGCGGGCCTCGCGGACATCGGCACGGCGCTGCTTGCGGGCGCGCTTGACCTCGCGGCGCATCTCGAAGCGGATCCGGTTGCGCACCTCGGGGGCCAGCGCACGGCGTACGCCGTGGGCGAGCGAGGCGGCCTTCACGACAGTCTCGCGCAGCACCAAGTCGGCGAACAGCGCGGTGTCGACCCGCTCGACCGGCCGCGACGCGACGGACTCCTCCTCGCCGAGGTGGGTGATGACGTAGCCCGTCTCCAGGACGGGCCGGGTCCTCTCGGGAGCCGCCAGGCGACGCTCGATCTCCTCGACCTGGGTCCGCAACGAGGCGGCTTCGGCACGCGCCGACGCCAGCTCCCGTGCGGTGCCGGCCCGGACGCGCAGCAGCGCGACGAGCAGCACGACGGCGAGCAGCGCGAGCACGCCCACGACGACGGGCACCATCCACTGCTGCATGGTGACCGACCCTATCGCGGGTCCCGGCGGCCTCCGCCCTTCGGCCCGGTCCCGCGGATCAGGCCGCGGACGCGCTCCCAGCGGTCCTTGATGCCGGCCTCGGCGCCGAGGGCGGTGGGCCGGTAGTACTCGGCGTCCTTGACGACGTCGGGGGCGTACTGCTGCTCCGCGATGCCGTACGGCGCGTCGTGGCTGTACTGGTAGGTCGAGCCGTGCCCCAGCTTCTTCGCCCCCGCGTAGTGCGCGTCGCGCAGGTGGGACGGGACCGGGCCGATCTTGCCGGCCCGCACGTCGGCGCTCGCGGCCGCAATGGCCGTCGTGACGGCGTTGGACTTGGGGGCGACGGCCAGCGCGATGGTCGCGTGAGCCAGGTTGAGCCCGGCCTCGGGCATCCCGATCAGCTGGACCGCCTGCGCGGCGGCGACCGCGGTCGTCAGCGCGGTCGGGTCGGCGAGCCCGATGTCCTCGCTGGCCAGGATCACCAGCCGCCGGGCGATGAAGCGGGGGTCCTCCCCCGCCTCCATCATCCGGGCCAGGTAGTGCAGGGCGGCGTCGGCGTCGGAGCCGCGCACCGACTTGATGAACGCGCTCGTCACGTCGTAGTGCTGGTCTCCCTGGCGGTCGTAGCGCACCGCGGCCTGGTCGACGGCGGTCTCCGCGGTCGCGAGGTCCACGACCGCGAGACCCTGCGACGTGGCCGCGCCCGCGGCCGCCTCCAGGTAGGTCAGCGACCGCCGAGCGTCGCCGCCGGCCAGCCGGACCAGGTGGTCGAGGGCGTCGTCCTCCACGGTGACCGTGCCGCCCAGACCCCGCTCGTCGGCGAGCGCGTGGGCCAGCACCCCCCGGATGTCGTCGTCGGTGAGCGACTCCAGCCGCAGCAGGAGGCTGCGCGAGAGCAGCGGGGAGATGACGGAGAAGAACGGGTTCTCGGTGGTGGCGCCGACCAGCGTCACCCAGCGGTTCTCCACGCCGGGCAGCAGGGCGTCCTGCTGGGCCTTGTTGAAGCGGTGCACCTCGTCGACGAACAGGACAGTCTCGCGGCCGCCGTTGACGAGCTCCGCCCGCGCCTGGTCGATGGCGGCGCGGACCTCCTTGACGCCCGCCGAGACGGCCGAGACCTCCACGAACCGGCGGTCGGTCTGCTGGCTGACGATCGAGGCGATCGTGGTCTTCCCGGTGCCGGGCGGCCCCCAGAGCAGCAGCGACATCGACTGGTCGCCCTCGATCAGGCGTCGAAGAGGCGCGCCGGGCGCCCGCAGCTGCTCCTGGCCCACGAGCTCGTCGAGGGTGCGCGGTCGCATCCGCACCGCCAGGGGTGCCGACGCGTGCGTGTTGGTGTTGAGGGAGCCGCCCCCGGTCGAGCCGGGAACGGCGAACAGGCCGTCCACAGCGCACACCGTACGGTGTGCGTGGGACGGCCTGTTCGAGGGACGTGCTCGGTCAGTGCCCGATCAGGCGGAGACCATCGACTGCGACTTCACGTCGAACCACTCGTCGGCGTAGCCGGGGCCCTCGTGGAGCGGGATCGGCGTGGAGCCGGGCACGGGGCTGCCGGTGCGGTCGACGCCGAGCAGGTTGCCGGTGACCGGGTTGTCCGGGTGGTTGCCGAGCTCGCCCGCGAAGTGGCACGCGACCTTGTGGCGGGGACCGATCTGCAGCAGCGGCGGCTCGACCTTGGCGCAGATCTCCTGCGCCAGCGAGCACCGGGTGCGGAAGCGGCAGCCGGACGGCGGGTTGATCGGGCTGGGCACGTCGCCCTCGAGCCGGATGCGCTCGCGACGACCACCGACGGCGGCCTGCTTCACGTCGGGCACGGCGGAGAGCAGCGCCTGGGTGTAGGGGTGGTGCGCCCGGTTGTAGATCGTCTCGCGGTCCGCGATCTCCACGATCTTGCCGAGGTACATGACCGCGACCTCGGGGCAGAAGTGCCGGACGACGGCCAGGTCGTGGGCGATGAACAGGAACGCGATGTTGAACTCGCGCTGCAGGTCCTGGAGCAGGTTGATGACCTGCGCCTGGATCGACACGTCCAGCGCCGACACGGGCTCGTCGGCCACGAGCAGCTTGGGGTTCAGCGTGAGCGCGCGGGCGATGCCGATGCGCTGGCGCTGGCCGCCGGAGAACTCGTTGGGGTAGCGGTTGTAGTGCTCGGGGTTCAGGCCCACGACCTCGAGCAGCTCCTGGACGCGGCCCAGGATCTGCTTCTTCGGGACGATCTTGTGCACCTCGAGCGGCGCACCGACGATCGATCCGACCGTGTGGCGCGGGTTCAGCGAGGTGTAGGGGTCCTGGAAGATCATCTGCACGTTGCGGCGCAGCGGCTTGAGCTGCCGCGGCGACATGTGCGCGATGTCCTCCTGGATGTCACCGAACTTCATCGACCCCGCGGTCGGGGTGTAGAGCCGCGTGATGAGGCGACCGGTCGTGGACTTGCCACAACCCGACTCCCCCACCAGGCCAAGCGAGCCGCCGGACGGCACCTGGAAGGAGATGCCGTCGACCGCCTGGACGTGGCCGATGGTGCGCCGGATGACGCCCGAGGACTTCACCGGGAAGTACATCTTGAGGTTCTCGACCTCGAGCACCGGCTTGGCGTGCGGGTCCAGCTGCGTCGCGGTGTGCCCCTTCGCAGCGATCTCCTCGAAGGTCAGTCGCCCGGAACCCTCCGGCTTCATCGGCGTGTCGACGACCTCGCCCTCGGGGTCGGCCTGGCCGCGGTCGGGCCTCACGTCGGACATCAGTTCTTCTCCTCGACGAGATCGGGAGCGATCTCCGGCAGCACCTCGGCCTGGTAGACGGCGTCGGCGTTGGCCAGGTGGCATCGCTTGACATGTCCTTGACCGCGCGAGCCGGGCAGCAGCTCGGGCAGCTCGGTCGAGCACAGGCTCGCCGGCACCTTGTCGGTGTGGACACAACGGGGGTGGAAGGCACAGCCGGTCGGCGGGTTGAGCAGGCTCGGCGGGTTGCCCGGGATCGGGATCAGGCGCGCGTTGGTGTCGGCCTGGACGTCCGGGACGCTGGAGAGGAGGCCCCACGTGTAGGGCATCTCCGGGTGGGTCAGGATGTCCTTGCCCTTGCCGTACTCCACGCAGCGACCGGCGTACATCACGAGGACGTCGTCGGCCATCTCGGCGATGACGCCGAGGTCGTGGGTGATGATGATGACGGCGGAGTTGAACTCGCGCTGCAGGTCCTGGAGCAGGTCGAGGATCTGCGCCTGCACGGTCACGTCCAGCGCGGTGGTCGGCTCGTCGGCGATGAGCAGCGACGGGTCGTTGATCAGGCCCATCGCGATCATGGCGCGCTGGCGCATGCCGCCGGAGAACTGGTGCGGGAAGTCGTCCACGCGACGGTCGGGCTGCGGGATACCGACGCGGTCGAGCATCTCGATGGCCTTGCGCCGGGCGTCCCGCTTGGAGGCGCTCGGGTGGTGGACCATGTAGGCCTCGGCCAGCTGGCCCCCGATCTTGTAGAACGGGTGCAGCGCGGCCAGGGCGTCCTGGAAGATCATCGCGACCTGGTTGCCGCGCAGCTTGCGCATGCGCGCCTCGGAGAGGCCGACGACCTCGGTGCCACCGACGCGGATCGAGCCGGAGATCCGGCTCGACTTGGCGTCGTGGAGGCCCAGGACGGCCATGCTCGACACGGACTTCCCCGAGCCGGACTCGCCCACGATGCCGAGGGTCTCGCCCATCTTCACGGAGTAGCTGAGGTTCGACACCGCGGTGAGCAGGCCGTCCTCGGTCGGGAACTTGACCGTCAGGTCCTCGACGACCAGGAAGGGCTCGCCGGAATCGGCACCGCGGCCGGGAGTGGCGACGGTGCTGGTCTGCTCGGTCACGAAAGCCTCACCCTCGGATCAAGAATGCTGTAGATGACGTCGACCAGGATGTTGCTCATGATCAGCACCGCGGCGCTGAACAGGGCGGTGGCCGACACAACGGGAAGGTCACGAGCGCCGACAGCCTGGAGGCTCCAGAAGCCGATGCCCTGGATGTCGAAGATGCGCTCGGTGAAGATCGTACCGGCGAGCAGGGTGCCGAAGTCGATGCCGAAGATCGTCACGATCGGCACCAGGGCAGCCCGCAGGCCGTGCTTGTAGACCACGGTCCGCGGCGGCAGGCCCTTGGCCTTCGCGGTGCGGATGTAGTCCTCGCTGAGCGCCTCGACCATGGCGCCGCGACTGTATCGGGTGTATTGCGTGCAGCCGTAGATCCCCAGGGCGATCCAGGCGAGCAACATCCCGGAGAACCACTTGGCTGGGTTCTCGGTGATCGGGTGGTAGCCCGGGTTGCTCAGCCCCGGCACCTCGAAGATGACGGTGCAGTAGAGCCACGCGAGCAGGGCGAACAGGTAGTAGGGAATCGAGCTCAGGAACAGGAAGCTCGAGACCAGGGCCTTGTCCGACACGCTGCCGCGTCTTCGCGCGGCGGCGACCCCGATGGGCACGCCGAAGGCGAGGTAGAGGAACGCTCCGCCGATGGCCACGGAGAACGTGGCGGGGAGCCGGCCCTTCATCTCGGTCCACACGGGGACCTTGGTGCGGTAGGAGTAGCCCAGGCAAGGCGCCGGGCAGTCGTAGGCCGTCGGGCCGATCTTGATGGTGCGGCCGACGAAGACGCCCTTGGCGAACTTGCCGTACTCCTCGTAGACCGGGTTGTCGTACCCGAGCGAGTGCTCGAAGGTCGCGAGCCGGGCCGGGCTGCACCGGTTGTTGGTCTCGCGGTCACAGATGGGTTGGGCCGGGCTCGAGGGGCCGTACCAGAACAGCAGGAAGATCGCCATGGAGACCAGGGCGACCACCACCACTCCGGCAAGCAGGCGCTTGACGACGTAGGCGAACATCGGGGGACTCTCTCCGCGTAGACAAACTCTGGGCTGACCGGTGGGGGCCCCTGGGATCCAGGAGCCCCCACCGTCAGTACTACTTCAAACCGACTGGGAAGTCGATCACTGCATCACGAACAGGTCCTTGTAGTCGGGGGCGGCAATTTCGCCGTCGCCGACCGGGTTACCGATCTTGGACCCGTACACGAAGAGCTCGTTGCGGAACGCGGTCGGGATGATCGGGAAGTACTTGGTCCCGATCTCCTCGTCCAGAGCACCCCAGGCGTCAGCCTGCTGGTCGAGCGGCTTCGTGGTGATGGCGGCCATCTCGTCGTCGACGGACTTCTCGGAGAACTGCTCGGTGTTGTAAGCAGCACCCGTGCGGACCAGCGGCGGGAGCATGGTGAGACCCGACGGCCAGTCGGAGCACCAGTTGACGCCACGGAGGTTCAGCGTCTTGTTGATCTTGTCGTCCGGGTTCAGCCAGATGTTGTACGGCGAGTCCTGGACCGGGATGCCCTTGACGGTGAAGCCCGCCTCGGCCATGCCCTTGACGAGGACCTTCTGGCCGGCGACGGCCAGCGGGTCGGGCTCGTAGTAGACCATCGTGAGCTTGAACTCGCCCGGCTCGTAGCCGGCCTGCTTCAGCAGCTCCTTGGACTTCTCCGGGTCGTACTTGAACTGCTCACCGTCGGCGAAGTACTCGTGCTTGCCGGCCATGCCCGGAGGCATGATGGAGTTCGCGGGGACACGGGTGACACCCGGGACCTCACCAGTCGCCAGCCACATGTCCTCGTAGGGGTACGCGTACGCGATCGCCTTGCGGACGTTGATGTCGGTGATCTTGGTGTAGTCGGGCGACAGGAAGCTGGTGCACTGGGCCGACTGCTGGACCAGGCGGTCACCGAGCTCGGTGTTCGCGCGGTCGTAGTTGTTCGAGCCGAGAGCCGTCGACAGCGAGGTCTGCGACTCCGTGTTGTCGCTCAGCATGATCTGGTCGACCTTGGCCTGGTCCTGGTTGAACTTGAAGACCCACTTGTCGGCGTACTGGTGGCGCGCCGGGTCAGAGTTGGGGTCCCACTGGTCGTTCTTGACCAGGACGAGCTCCTCGTTGGGGCGGAAGGACTCCACCTTGTAGGGGCCGTTCGACATGATGTGCTGACCGTAGTCCGGCGGCTGGCTGGCCTTGCCCAGCGGCGACGGGCCCATGGCCATGAAGGCGCCCCAGTAGTCCATGTCCGGGAACGGCTTGGCCATCTTAATGGTGATGTCCTGGCCGTCGACCGAGACGCCGTCCCACTTCTTGCCCTTGTCGGTGTAGGGGCCCTTGTACTTGCCAGCGTCCAGGAAGTACGTCTGGGAGTACTCGGTGCCCGGACCGGCCGGGAAGGTGTCGGAGTCCATCGAGCGCTGGATGCCCCAGGCGACCTCCTCGGGGGTGATCGGCGAGCCGTCCTCCCACTTGGCGTCGTCACGGAGCGTGAAGGTCCACTCGGTGTAGTCGTCGTTGTGGCTGCCCAGGTCGGTCGCGAGGTCCGGGACGAGGGTCATCTCGCCGGTCTTCGGGTCACGGGCGTACTGCGTGAGCGAACGGCTCGTGAGCGCCTGCTGGATGGAGTTGCCCGTGACGGACCAGCCGTCGGTGGGGTCCATCGAGTCCGGGCCCGGGTCGCCGGGGAGGTACACCGTGATGGTGCCACCAGCGGTGGCGCCCTCGACGTCGGCGGCCGGGGCCTGGCGGCCCGCGTCCTTGCCGACCTCGGGAGCCTGGGTGTAGCTCTTGCTCGAAGAGGGGTTGTCGCTACCGCCCGAACCGCCACACGCGGCAAGGGCGAACAGCGCAGCACCGGCGACTACCGCCAGCGGCTTGCTCCGTCTCATTGTCCAGCCTTTCTTTCTGAGTTCGCGCCCCCGAGGAGAATCGGGGACGACGTCGAGGAGTCGCCGCTAGCGGCGCGTCTTGGGGTCGAGCGCATCGCGCACGGCATCACCCAAGAGGTTGAGAGCAAGGACCAGCGCGACGATGCCGATCATGGGCTCCCAGAGGTAGAGCGGGTAGCTCTCGAAGAACGGGGTCGCCTTGTTGATCGTCTGGCCCCACGAGATGCCGGACGTGACGCCGATGCCGAGGAAGGCGAAGCCGGCCTCGGCGGCCACGAAGGCGGGGAGCGCCAGCGACACGCTGACGACGATCGGGGCGGTGAGGTTGGGCAGCAGCTCCTTCATCAGGATCCGCGAGGTCGGCATGCCGATCACGCGTGCTGCCTGGACGAACTCCCGCTCACGCAGCGAGAGCACCTCGCCGCGGATCAGGCGCGCCACACCCATCCAGCCGAAGCCGGCCAGGACCACGATCAGCGCCCAGAACTGGATGCGCGGGTAGTTGTCGCTGGCGTTGAAGCGCTGGTTGATGATCGGGGCGATCACCAGGGCGGCGAGCAGGAACGGGATCGTCAGGAAGAAGTCGATGACGAACGAGATCGTCTTGTCGACGATGCCGCCCATGTAGCCGGCGACCAGGCCCATGAGGATGCCGAAGACCGAGCTGAACAGCGTCGCGGTCGCGGAGATCTCCAGCGAGGTGCGGGCGCCGTAGACCCAGTAGGCGAGGTTGTCGGTCGCGGACTGCGGCGCGATGCCGAACGGGTGGTCGGGGTCGAACCCGTGGAGCGGGGGCCCCTTGAGGGGCAGGCCGCCGCCGAGGGTGTCGAGGAACTGGCTGGGCAGCACCGTCTCCGTGGAGACGTTGAAGAGCGCGCAGATCGGGCCGGCGAAGACCGCCACGATCACGAAGAAGAAGGTGACCGCCGCGCAGACGACCGCGATCTTGTCGCGGACCAGTCGGCCCATGGCGATGCGCATCGGCGACTTGCCGGTGATGCCCTTCGCCTTCTTCTCAGGACCCTCGTTGGAGGGTTCGTCACTCAGGTGTCCCAGCGTCTCGGGCCCGGCTGTCTGTGCCGACATGCTCTCCCCATCATCGTCAGAGGCCGGGGATTTCCCGGCCTGCGCCGTGTGCGCCGAAGCGAGACTCTATGTGACGCGGACCGCACGAGCGATCACCTACGCGTAACGATCTGGTCTCGACCAACGGCGAACAATCTTTCGGTTTTCAGCCCTCGGTGGGCGTGTTCTTCAGGGGCCGGGCGTCGACGCCGGCCTCCTTGCGCTGCTCCGCCGTGATGGGGGCAGGAGCCGCCGTCAGCGGGTCGAACCCGCCGCCGGACTTGGGGAAGGCGATCACGTCGCGGATCGAGTCGGTGCCCGCGAGCAGCGCACAGATCCGGTCCATGCCCACGGCGATGCCGCCGTGCGGGGGTGCGCCGAACTTGAAGGCGTCGAGGAGGAAGCCGAACTTCTCCTCGGCCTGCTCCTCGGTGAGCCCCATGACCGCGAAGACGCGCTTCTGGACGTCCTCGCGGTGGATCCGGATCGAGCCACCCCCGAGCTCGTTGCCGTTGCAGACGATGTCGTAGGCGTAGGCCAGGGCGCTGCCGGGGTCGGTGTCGAAGGTGTCGGCGTACTCCGGCTTCGGGCCGGTGAACGCGTGGTGCACCGCCGTCCAGGCGCCTGCACCGACGGCGACGTCGCCGCTGGCGACGGCGTCGGAGCTCGGCTCGAACATGGGGGCGTCGACGACCCAGGTGAAGGCGAAGGCGCTCTCGTCGATCAGGCCGCAGCGACGGCCGATCTCGAGGCGCGCCGCGCCGAGCAGCGCCCGGCTCGACTTGGTGGGTCCGGCGGCGAAGAAGATGCAGTCACCGGGCTTCGCGCCGACGTGGGCGGCCAGGCCGGCCTTCTCCTCGTCGGTGATGTTCTTGGCGACCGGTCCCCCGAGCTCGCCGTCCTCCTGGACCAGGACGTAGGCCAGGCCCTTGGCGCCGCGCTGCTTGGCCCACTCCTGCCAGGCGTCGAGCTGCTTGCGAGGCTGGCTCGCGCCGCCGGGCATGACGACGGCGCCGACGTACTCGGACTGGAAGACGCGGAACGGCGTGTCCTTGAAGTACGCCGTGCACTCGACCAGCTCGTTGCCCATGCGGAGGTCGGGCTTGTCGGAGCCGTACTTCTCCATCGCGTCGGCGTAGGTCATCCGCGGGATCGGGCGCGGGATGTCGACGTCGATGAGCTTCCACATCGCGGCGAGGACGTCCTCCATCAGCTCGATGACGTCGTCCTGCTCGACGAAGCTCATCTCGATGTCGAGCTGGGTGAACTCCGGCTGCCGGTCGGCGCGGAAGTCCTCGTCGCGGTAGCAGCGCGCGATCTGGTAGTAGCGCTCCATGCCGGCGACCATCAGCAGCTGCTTGAACAGCTGGGGGCTCTGCGGCAGGGCGTACCAGCTGCCGGGCTGCAGTCGGGCCGGCACCAGGAAGTCACGGGCGCCCTCCGGCGTCGAGCGGGTCAGGGTCGGCGTCTCGATCTCGACGAACCGGTGGTTGTCCAGCACGTCCCGCGCGGCCTTGTTGACCTTGCTGCGCAGGCGCAGGGCGTGGTTGGGGCCGGTGCGGCGCAGGTCGAGGTAGCGGTGCTTGAGCCGGGCCTCCTCCCCCACGTCGATGTGGTCGTCGATGGGGAACGGCAGCGGAGCCGCGGCGCTGAGCACCTCGAGGTCGGTGGCGATGACCTCGATCTCGCCCGAGGGGAGGTTGGGGTTGGCGTTGCCCGCGGGGCGCTTGGAGACGGTGCCGGTGACCTGGATGCAGTATTCGCTGCGCAGGGAGTGGGCCACCTCCTCGTCGCGGACGACGACCTGCACCAGGCCACTGGCCTCGCGCAGGTCGAGGAACGCCACTCCACCGTGATCGCGGCGCCTGGCCACCCACCCGGCGAGGGTGACGGTCTGGTCGACGTGCTCGGCGCGGAGGGCGCCGGCGTCATGCGTGCGAATCACTTGGTAACTCCTCGGTGGTCGAGCTTGTCGAGACCGGTGACCTGCGGGCGCAGGTCCTCGGTGGGTGGGGTCCAGGCCGCCGGATCGGCGCTCACCTGCTCCCCCGTGCGGATGTCCTTCACCTCGTGGCCGCCCTCGGGACCGGTGAACCAGACGTAGGGGATGCCGCGCCGCTCGGCGTAGCGGATCTGCTTGCCGAACTTCTGCGGGCTGGCCGCGACCTCGCACGGGATGCCGCGGGCGCGGAGCGCGTCGGCGATCTGGTCGGAGGCGGACCGCGACTCCTCGTCGGCGAGAGCGACGAGGACGGCGCTGGGCACCGACCGGTCGGCCCCCAGGACGCCCTTGTTGAACAGCGGCACCAGCACCCGGCTGACGCCGAGGGAGATGCCGACGCCGGGGTAGGTCGTGCGGCCGTCGCTGGCCAGCGCGTCGTAGCGCCCGCCGGAGCAGATCGAGCCGAGCGACTCGCTGCCGACCAGCCGGGTCTCGAAGACCGTGCCGGTGTAGTAGTCGAGGCCGCGGGCGATGGAGAGGTCCGCGACCACCGTCACGGTGTCGCTGACCAGCGGCGCGCAGCCCCGGACGAGGGCGGCGAGCTCCTCGAGGCCCTCGTCGAGCAGCGGGTGACTGACGCCGAGGGCACGGACCTGCTCGACGAAGGAGTCGTCGGTGGCCTGGATCGTGGCGAGCCGCAGGCACAGGTCGGCCTGGGAGTCGTCGAGCCCGACCTCGTCGACGAGCAGCTTGCGGACCGCCTCGACCGGCAGCTTGTCGAGCTTGTCGACGACCCGCATGACCTCGTCGAGGTCGGTCGCGCCGAGGCCGGTGTAGAAGCCCTGGATCAGCTTGCGGTTGTTGACCTGCAGGCGGAAGGCCGGCAGGAAGTCGAAGGCCTTGAGGGCGTCGATCATGACGCGGGCGATCTCGACGTCGTGGTGGAACGGCAGCGCGTCGCGGCCCACGATGTCGATGTCGGCCTGGGTGAACTCGCGGTAGCGGCCGTCCTGGGGCCGCTCGCCACGCCACGCCTTCTGGATCTGGAAGCGGCGGAAGGGGAACTCCAGCTTGCCGGCGTTCTCGAGCACGTAGCGGGCGAAGGGCACGGTCAGGTCGAAGTGCAGTCCGAGCCCGGCGTCACTGGTGCTGTCGTCGGCCTGGAGGCGGCGCAGGACGTAGACCTCCTTGGAGGTGTCTCCCTTGCGGAGCAGCTGGTCGAGCGGCTCGACGGCGCGCGTCTCGATGCCGGCGAAGCCGTGCAGCTCGAAGGTGCGGCGCAGGGAGTCGATCACCTGCTGCTCGACGAAGCGCTGGGCGGGCAACAGCTCGGGGAACCCGCTGAGCGGGGTCGGCTTGGTGTTCATGGTGTGTCAGAGACCTCGGGTCACTCGACCCGCATCGCCCTCGCGCTGGAGGTCGAGCAGGAAGGGGTTGGTCGCGCGTTCGCGACCGATGGACGTCTGGTCGCCGTGGCCGGGGAGCACCACGATGTCGTCGGCGAGGGGCAGCACCTTGGTGGTGAGGCTGCGCAGCATCGTGGCGTGGTCACCGCCCGGCAGGTCCGTGCGGCCGATGGAGCCCTGGAAGAGCAGGTCCCCGGAGAACATCAGCTCGGAGATGTCCTGCTCGGCGTAGGGCGTGCGGAAGGTGACCGACCCCTCGGTATGGCCCGGGGTGTGGTCGACCACGAAGCGCAGCCCGGCGAGCTCGAGGTGCTGGTCGTCGGCGAGCTCCTGCACGTCGTCCGGCTCGGCCCACTGGTAGTTGCCGCCCAGCAGCATCTGGGACGTCTCGCGCGACATGCCGGCCATCGGGTCGGTCAGCAGGTGCCGGTCACTGGGGTGGATCCACGCGGTGGCGTCGTACGTGCCGGCGACGGGGGCCACGCACCACATGTGGTCGACGTGGCCGTGGGTCACCAGGACGGCGACCGGCTTGAGCCGGTGCTCACGGACGACCTCGGCGACACCGTCGGCGGAGTCCTTGCCGGGGTCGATGACCACGCACTCCGCACCCGGGCCGGTGGCGGCGACGTAACAGTTCGTCCCCCACGGCCCAGCGGGGAATCCTGCGATCAGCACCGCACCACACTATCCATGCGGGACGGCGTTCGTCGCACCGGTGCGGGCCCGCGGTGCCGGCCGCCGCGGCGGGTGTGCGGCGAGCGCTGGGCCGATCTCTGACTAGCATGGGGCCTGCGTCCGGACAGCGAGCGAACAAGATCGAGCGGAGTACACCTGTGACGAGCCACCAGTGGGGTCGAGTCGACGACGACGGGACCGTCTACGTGACGACCGCCGAGGGTGAGCGCTCCGTCGGCCAGTACCCCGAGGGCACGCCCGAGGAGGCCCTCGCCTTCTTCACCGAGCGGTACGCCGCCCTGGCCTTCGAGGTCGAGCTCCTGGAGCAGCGGATCAAGTCCGGCGTGCTCTCCCCGGAGGAGGCCGTGGAGTCGGTCAAGACCGTGCACACGCAGGTCAGCGACGCCAACGCCGTGGGCGACCTGGCCGCGCTCGACACCCGCCTCACCGCGCTCACCCCGGTCATCGAGGAGCAGCGCGAGGCCCGCAAGGTCGAGAAGGCGCAGCGCGCCGCCGAGTCGCGGGCCGAGAAGGAGAAGATCGTCGCCGAGGCCGAGAAGCTGGCCGAGAGCAACGACTGGCGCAACGGCGCCAACCGCCTCCGCGAGCTGCTCGACCAGTGGAAGGCGCTCCCCCGCATCGACCGGTCCTCCGACGACGCGCTGTGGCGGCGCTTCTCGACCGCCCGCACGGCGTACACCCGCCGCCGCAAGTCGCACTTCGCCGAGCAGCACGAGAAGCGCGACGGCGCCCGAGTCATCAAGGAGAAGCTGGCCACCGAGGCCGAGAGCCTCGCCGGGTCGACGGAGTGGGGCCCCACCGCCGGGCGCTACCGCGACCTGATGAAGCAGTGGAAGGCCGCCGGCCCCGCGCCGCGCGACGTCGACGACGCCCTGTGGAAGCGCTTTCGCGGCGCCCAGGACGCCTTCTTCGGCGCCCGCGACGCCGCCGCGGCCGAGCAGGACCAGGAGTTCGCCGCGAACGCCGAGGTCAAGGAGAAGCTCCTCGTCGAGGCCGAGGCCCTGGTGCCCGTCACCGACCTCGAGGCCGCCAAGCGGGCCTTCCGCGACATCGCCGACCGCTGGGACGCGGCCGGCAAGGTGCCGCGCGACCGCATGAAGGAGCTCGAGGGCCGCATCCGCAAGGTGGAGCAGGCGATCCGCGGCCTCGAGGACGAGCAGTGGCGCAAGTCGGACCCGGAGAAGTCCGCGCGCGCCGACGACATGGTCAGCAAGCTCGAGGCCGCCATCGCCCAGGTGCAGGCCGACCTCGACAAGGCCCGGGCCGCCGGCAACGACAAGAAGGTCAAGGACCTCGAGGAGAACATCGCCTCCCGCCAGGCGTTCCTCAAGATGGCCAAGCGCGCCTCGGACGAGTTCTCGAGCTGAGTCCGCGTTCCGCGGCCAACCCTGGGGGGTGCGCACCCCCGAACGGCCCCAGCGGTGAGCCATGAACCGAACCCAACCTGGAAACGGTTCACCACCCACCGCCCGGTCGACCCGGCGGTGAGCCATGAACCGAACCGGGCAGGGAAACGGTTCACAGCTCACCGCTCGCGCCGCGTAGGCGCCCGCGCATGCGGGCGGCGCGGGCGCCAGTCACCAGCGGACAGTTGCGCCGACTCAACCAGCGATGGGCTACTGCGTGACCCGGTAGGCGTCGAACACCCCGGGGACCGAGCGTACGGCCCGGAGCACGTTGTCGAGGTGCTTGGCCTCGGCCATCTCGAAGGTGAAGCGGCTCTTGGCGACCCGGTCGCGGGTGGTGGAGAGCGAGGCGCTGAGGATGTTCACGTGGGCGTCCGAGAGGACCATCGTGATGTCCGAGAGCAACCGGGCGCGGTCGAGCGCCTCGACCTGGATGTTGACCAGGAACGTCGACTGGCCGGTGGGTGCCCACTCGACCTCGAGCAGCCGCTCGGGCTGCTCCTTCAGCGCGGAGGCGTTGGTGCAGTCCTGGCGGTGCACCGAGACTCCCCCGCCCTTGGTGACGAAGCCGAGGATGGCGTCGGGCGGGACGGGGGTGCAGCACTTGGCGAGCTTGACCCACACGTCGGCGGCGCCCTTGACGATGACCCCGGAGTCGCCGCCGGCCTGCACGCGTGAACGGCTGCGGCGACCGGTGATCGTGACGCCCTCGGCGAGGTCCTCCGCGGCCCCGTCGTTGCCGCCGTGCAGGTCCACGACCCGGCGTACGACGGCCTGGGCGCTGACGTTGCCCTCGCCGACGGCGGCGTAGAGCGCGGAGACGTCGGCGAGCTTGAAGTGGACGGCGGCCAGGGTCAGCGACTCGTGGGACATCAGGCGCTTGAGGGGCAGCCCCTCCTTGCGCATGAGCTTGGCGATCTGCTCCTTGCCCTGGTCGATCGCCTCCTCGCGCCGCTCCTTGGTGAACCACTGGCGGATCTTGGAGCGGGCGCGCGGCGACTTCACGAAGGTCAGCCAGTCGCGCGACGGGCCGGCCGTCGCGGACTTGGAGGTGAAGACCTCGACCACGTCGCCGTTGTCCAGGGTCGACTCCAGCGGGACGAGGCGACCGTTGACCCGCGCGCCGATCGTGTGGTGGCCGACCTCGGTGTGGACGGCGTAGGCGAAGTCGACCGGGGTCGCTGCGGTCGGCAGCGCGATCACGTCACCGCGCGGGGTGAAGACGTAGACCTCGGCCCGGTTGATCTCGAAGCGGAGCGACTCCAGGAACTCGCCCGGATCCTCGACCTCGCTCTGCCAGTCCAGCAGCTGCCGGACCCAGGTCATGTCGCCGGAGTTCTCGAAGTCGGCCGCGCGGCGATCGGTGTCGACGCCGTTGCGGCCGTCCTCCTTGTACTTCCAGTGGGCGGCGACGCCGTACTCGGCGCGACGGTGCATCGCGAACGTGCGGATCTGCAGCTCGACCGGCTTGCCCTGCGGGCCGATGACCGTCGTGTGCAGCGACTGGTACATGTTGAACTTCGGCATCGCGACGTAGTCCTTGAAACGCCCGAGGACGGGGTTCCAGCGGGAGTGCAGGACGCCGAGGACGGAGTAGCAGTCGCGGTCCTCCTCGACGAGGACGCGGATCCCGACCAGGTCGTAGATGTCGGAGAACTCCCGGCCGCCGACGATCATCTTCTGGTAGATCGAGTAGTAGTGCTTCGGGCGGCCGGTGACGGTCGCCTTCACCTTCGCCTCGCGCAGGTCGGTCTGCACCTGGGCGATCACCTCGGCGAGGAACTGGTCGCGGGAGGGCGAGCGCTCGGCCACCATCCGCACGATCTCGTCGTAGATCTTGGGGTGCAGGGTCGCGAACGCGAGGTCCTCGAGCTCCCACTTGAGGGTGTTCATACCGAGCCGGTGGGCCAGCGGCGCGTAGATGTCGAGGGTCTCGCGGGACGTGCGCTCCTGGCTGGCCTGCGGGACGTAGCGCAGCGTGCGCATGTTGTGCAGGCGGTCGGCGAGCTTGATGACCAGCACCCGGATGTCGCGCGACATCGCGACGATCATCTTGCGGATGGTCTCCGCCTGCGCAGAGTCGCCGTACTTGACCTTGTCGAGCTTGGTCACGCCGTCGACGAGGTGGGCGACCTCGTCGCCGAAGTCGCGGCGCACCTCCTCCAGGGTGTACGGCGTGTCCTCGACCGTGTCGTGGAGCAGCGCGGCGACCAGCGTCGGCTCGGTCATGCCGATGTCGGCGAGGATCGTGGTGACCGCGAGCGGGTGGGTGATGTAGGGATCGCCGCTCTTGCGCATCTGCGAGCCGTGCATCTTCTCGGCGATGAGATAGGCGCGCTCGAGCAGCGCCAGGTCGGCCTTCGGGTGGTTGGCCTTCACGGCGCGGAACAGCGGCTCCAGCACCGGGTTGCCGGGCTGGTTGCGCGAGCCCATGCGGGCCAGCCGGGCGCGGACGCTACGGGTGGCCGGAGGAGGCTCGGGCGCGCGCTCCGGCTCCTGCTGTTGCTGCGGAGCGGTGCGTTCCTCGGTCACAGTTGCAGTCTAGGGGCCCGTGCCCGCGGCTCAGACCGTCATCAGGGTCGTGACCGACAGGTCACCGATGGTCTCGCGCCCGGGCAGGAAGCCCAGCTCCATGAGGACCGCGACCGCGTGGGCCGTGGCCCCGCACGCCTCGATCAGCTCGCGGGTCGCCCGGACCGTGCCGCCGGTGGCGAGCACGTCGTCGACCATCAGCACCCGGTCACCCGGCGCCACGGCATCGCGGTGCAGCTCGAGGGTCGCCTCGCCGTACTCCAGGGCGAACGAGACGGCGTGGGTCTCGCGGGGCAGCTTGCCGACCTTGCGGACCGGGACGAAGCCGATGCCGAGGGCCAGCGCCACGGGGGCGGCGAGGATGAACCCGCGCGCCTCCATGCCGGCCACCTTGTCCACGACGACGTTGCCGTCGGCGTCCCGACCGGCCGAGGCGAGCGCCTCGATCACGGTCCGGAACGCGTCGTGGTCGGCCAGGAGCGGCGTGATGTCCTTGAAGACGATCCCCGGCTCGGGGAAGTCGTGGACGTCGAGGACCAGCCGCTCGAGCGACGCGCGCGCCGCGGCCAGTCCGTCGCTCACTTCTTGCCCCGCTTGGACCTCGTCTGACGGCTCGGCTGCTGGCGACCCGAGGCACCGCTGTCGCCCACGGGCCGGTGGGTCTGCGGTGCGACCCGGCCGCGGCCGGCGGCCTCGGGCGTGCGCGGTGCGGGCGCTGTCGACTGCGGAGCGGACTCCTCGGACCGGACCGCGCCACGACGCTCCTCGGGCGTGCCGGGCTCGGCCTGGATCGGCATGTCCTCGGTGAAGGCGGGGACCGACGCGTAGCGGTCGGCCTCCTTGAGCTTGCGGGCCGCGTCGCGCTTCTCGGCCTGCATGACCTCGGACTCCCCCGCCTTCATCTGCACGAGCAGCGGGGTGGCGATGAAGATCGAGGAGTAGGCACCGGCGGCCATGCCGACGAACAGCGCGAGCGCGAGGTCCTTCAGCGAGCCCGACCCGAGCTGGACGGCGCCGACGTAGAGGATCGCGCCGACCGGGATCAGCGCCACGAACGAGGTGTTGATCGAGCGCACCAGGGTCTGGTTGACCGCGAGGTTGGCAGCGGCGGCGTACGTCGTACGGCGCTCCCGGAGGCTCTTGGTGTTCTCGCGGACCTTGTCGAAGACCACCACGGTGTCGTAGAGCGAGAAACCGAGGATGGTGAGCACACCTGTGACGGTGGCCGGGGTGACCTCGAACCCGGACAGGGCGTAGACGCCGACCGTGATCAGGACGTCGTGGGCCAGCGCGACGATCGCCGCGACCGACATCTTCCACTCACGGAAGTAGGCCCAGATGAAGAGCACCACGAGGACCAGGAAGACCACGAGGCCGATCACCGACCGCTTGGCGACCTCCTTGCCCCAGCTGGCGCCGATCTCGTCCTGCGACAGTGCGTCGGGCTTGGCGTCGACGGTGTCGAGGATCGTCTGGGAAACCGTGGCACTCTCCGCGTCGGTGAGCGGCTCGGTCTGCACGATGATCGTGTTGGTGCCGGAGGTGGTGACCACCGGGGACTTGGCGTTGTCGATGCCGGTGTCGGCGACGGCGGCACGGAGCTTGTCGGCGTTGTCCTGGGTGACCTGGCTGCTCTCCAGGTTGACCTTGTACTGGGCACCACCGACGAACTCGATGCCCATGTCGAGGCCCTTGAGGGACAGGCCTCCGATGGCGAGCAGGACGATGACCCCGGACAGGGCGTACCAGAGCCACTTGCGACCGATGAAGTCGATCGAGCGGCGGCCGGTGTACAGGTCGTTGCCGAGACGCGAGAACTTGCCCATCAGGCCCTCCCTCCCACGGTGATGCGGTCGATACCGAGGTTCTCTGCGTCCAGGCCGGAGAGCTTGTGTCCCTTGTTGAAGAAGGGGCGCCGGGCCAGGAGCGAGACCATCGGATGGGTGAACCAGAAGAAGATCGCCAGGTCGATGACCGTGGAGAGGCCCAGCGCGAACGCGAAGCCCTTCACGACGCCCGCGGCGAAGATGTACAGGACGACGGCGGCCAGCAGCGAGATGCTGTCGGCGGCCAGGCAGGTGTTCCGCGCACGGACCCAGCCGGCCTCGACCGCGACGCGCATCGACTTGCCGTCGCGCATCTCGTCACGGATCCGCTCGAAGAACACGATGAACGAGTCGGCCGTGATGCCGACCGCGACGATCAGGCCCGCGATGCCCGGGAGCGAGAGCGTGAAGCCAGCGCCCTTCGAGAGCAGCAGCACCATGGAGTACGTCGTGGCGCCGGCCACCAGCAGCGAGGCGATGACGACGAGCCCGAGGCCGCGGTAGTAGACGAGGCAGTAGAGCATCACCAGGATCAGGCCGGCGATGCCCGCCGTGATGCCGGCGGAGAGCTGGTCACCCGCGAGCGAGGGACCCACGGTCTCCACGGACGTGCCGTTCTTGTCGAAGGCGATCGGCAGCGCGCCGTACTTCAGCGACGTGGCGAGGCTCTGCGCGGTCGACTCGGTGAAGTTGCCCTCGATCTGGGCCTGGCCGTTGGTGATCAGGCCGTTCATCGTCGGGGCCGACAGGACCTGGCCGTCCAGCACGACCGCGAACTGGTCCTGGGTGCCGTAGAGCGCCTTGGAGATCTTGGTGAACTCGTCCGTGCCGGTGCCGTTGAAGGCGAGCGAGACGACCCAGTTGACCTGGTTGGAGGGGATCTGAGCGGACGCGCTCTTCAGGTCCGTGCCCTCGATCATGGCGGCCGAGAGGAGGTACTTGATCCCCTGGTCGTCACACGTGATCAGCGGCTTGGAGGAGTCGTCCTCGACGATCGGCGCGGAGCCGTCGGTCGGGCACTGGAACTTGTTGTAGGCAGCCACCGACGCGGCGTCGGGGTTGTCCTTCCACTTCAGCGGGTCGCCGACGAGGTCGCCACCGTCCGGCGCCGGCGTGGCCGACGGGGTGGAGGAAGCGCTGTCCGACGGGCTGGCCGAGGGGCTCGCGGACGACCCGGCCTTCTTCTTCCCGTCGAGCAGGAAGGGGGCGCGGTTCTTGCCGCTGGACTTGGGCTTCTGGGAGGCCTTCGCCGACGGGCTCGCGCTGGGCGTGGGCTGCGTGGTCACGCCGGCGCCGGGGTCGGTCGCGGGGGCGCCACCACAGGAGGCGTCACGCGTCGAGCAGGCGACGAGGCGGAAGCGCAGCTGCGCCTGACGCTTCACGGTCTCGACGAGGTCGCGGCGGCTCTCGCCGGGGATCTCGACGACGATGTACTGGTTGCCCTGCGTGGTCACCTCCGCCTCGGAGACACCGGAGCCGTTGACCCGCTGGTCGATGATGTTCGCGGCTTCCTTGAGGTTCTCCGGGGTGGGGTTGCCGGTCGCCGTCAGGGTGATCCGGGTGCCTCCCTGCAGGTCCAGGCCCAGGGCGGGCTTCCAGGCGCCACCAAGGGCCACCAGACCGTAGGAGATCGCCAGTCCGAGGAAGAACACCACGAGGGTGCGTCCCGGGCGAGCGGTCTTGCGTGCCATGTCAGTTCTCCTCCGGCTCGAGGTGCTCGAGCCCTGGGTTGGCGACCGATCCGATGGCGCCGCGGGCGACCTTGATGGTCACTCCCTCGGCGATCTCGACCCGGACGTGGTCCTCCTCCGTCTCGCGGAGGGTGCCGAAGATGCCCGAGGTCAGCATGACCTCGTCACCGGTCTTCAACGCTTGCTGCATCGTGGCGAGTTCCCGCTGACGCTTGCTCTGGGGCCGGATCAGCAGGAACCAGAACAGGAGGGCAATGCCCACCAGGGGCAGCAGGGAGACGATCTCCGGCACGAAACAACCTCTCGACCGTGCAGAAATGGGTGTGGGCAGCCGGGACGGGCCGACCGACGGGCAAGCATAGCCGCGACTGTGATCTGGGCCGCTATCGGTGCCTGCCCGTTGCAGAGTCGTTGTGAACGACCCCGGATCACTCCTCGAACAGGGCCTCCTCGACCGCCTGCGGGGCGGTCGAGGCGGGCGGCGTGAGGCCGAGGTGGAGCCACGCGGCGGCGGTGGCGACCCGCCCGCGGGGGGTGCGGGCGAGGAAGCCGTTGCGCACCAGGAAGGGCTCGGCGACCTCCTCGACGGTCTCGCGCTCCTCACCGACGGCGACCGCGAGGGTCGAGACACCGACCGGTCCCCCGCCGAAGCGACGGCAGAGCACGTCGATGACCGCCCGGTCGAGCCGGTCGAGGCCGAGCTCGTCGACCTCGTAGAGGTCGAGCGCCGACCGGGCGACGCCGAGGGTGACGACGCCGTCGGCGCGCACCTGAGCGTAGTCACGGACGCGACGGAGCAGGCGGTTGGCGATGCGGGGGGTGCCGCGGGACCGCGAGGCGATCTCGGCGGCACCGTCGGAGGTCAGCTCGACCCCGAGCAGTCCGGAGGAGCGGTGCACGATGAGGTCCAGCTCGTGGGGCTCGTAGAACTCCAGGTGGCCGGTGAAGCCGAACCGGTCGCGCAGCGGACCCGGCAGCAGCCCGGCCCGGGTGGTCGCCCCGACCAGGGTGAACGGCGGGATCTCCAGCGGGATGGCCGTGGCGCCGGGCCCCTTGCCGATGACCACGTCGACCCGGAAGTCCTCCATCGCCATGTAGAGCATCTCCTCGGCGGGCCGGGACATGCGGTGGATCTCGTCGACGAAGAGCACGTCGCCGTCGTTCATGCCGGAGAGGATCGCGGCGAGGTCGCCCGCGTGGGTGATCGCCGGGCCGCTGGTCAGGCGCAGCGGCGTGGCCATCTCGTGGGCGATGATCATCGCCAGCGTGGTCTTGCCGAGTCCGGGCGGACCGGAGAGCAGCACGTGGTCGGGGGCGCGGCCACGCTGGCGGGCCGCCTCGAGCACCAGGCCGAGCTGCTCGCGCACCCGCGACTGGCCCACGACCTCGTCGAGGGTGCGGGGGCGCAACGCCGCCTCGACCGCACGCTCGTCACCCTCGGCCTCGGCGGCGGTCAGCGACCGGAGGTGTTGCTCCTCGGCGGCGTCCAGGTCCTCGTCGTACATCGATCAGGCCCTGCTCAGCGACTGGAGGGCGGCGCGCAGGAGCGAGGGTACGTCGGGGCTGGGGCCGGCGAGGTCGGACACGGACTCGACCGCCTTCTCGGCGTCACGCGCGGGCCAGCCGAGCCCGACCAGGCCCTGGTGGACCTGGTCGCGCCAGGGCGCGGCGCCGGCGGGTGCGCCGATCGTGCGACCGCCGGTGGGGGCGCCGATCCGGTCCTTGAGCTCCAGGATGATGCGCTGGGCGCCCTTCTGGCCGATGCCGGGCACCCGGGTCAGGGTCTTGACGTCGTCCGAGGCGATGGCGCGGCGGAGGTCGTCGGGTGCGAGCACTGCCGTGATCGCCTGCGCCACCTTGGGCCCGACCCCCGAGGCGGTCTGCACGAGCTCGAAGATCTGCTTCTCGTCCTCGTCCGCGAAGCCGAAGAGGGTCAGGGAGTCCTCGCGGACCACCATGCTCGTCGGCAGCGTCGCCGCGTGCCCGGGCCGGAGGGTCGCGAGGGTGCCGGGGGTGCACATGAGCTCGAGGCCCACTCCCCCGACCTCGAGCACCGCGCTGTTGAGGGTGACCGCGGCGACCTGGCCGCGCACGAAGGCGATCATGACGTTCTCCTTCCGGCGGCGGCGAGCGCCGCGTCGATGCGGGCCTGCGCGCCACCGCGCCAGATGTGGGTGATGGCCAGCGCCAGCGCGTCGGCGGCGTCGGCGGGCTTGGGCGGGGCGTCGAGCCGCAGGATGCGGGCCACCATCGCCCCGACCTGTGCCTTGTCGGCGCGGCCGTTGCCGGAGACCGCGGCCTTCACCTCGCTCGGCGTGTGCAGGGCGACGGGCAGGCCACGCCGGGCCGCGCACACCAGCGCGATGCCGCTCGCCTGGGCGGTCCCCATGACCGTGCTCACGTCGGAGCGCGCGAAGACCCGCTCCACCGCGACCGCGTCGGGCTGGTGCTCGTCGAGCCAGGCGTCGATGCCCTTCTCGATCGTCACCAGCCGTTGCGCGACCGGCAACTGGGCCGAGGTGCGCACGACGTTGACGTCGATGAGCGTGAGCGGACGACCGACCATGCCCTCGACCACGCCCAGCCCGCAGCGGGTCAGGCCGGGGTCGATCCCCAGCACGCGCATCGGTCGCATCCTGCCGCCTTCCGTCCGAACATCTGTTCGGAGACCACGCTAACCGTGGCGGACGGCGTACGGCGGGGCGACACGCGGCTCAGGCGTCCTCCAACTGCTCCATGATCTCGTCGGAGACGTCGAAGTTGGCGTAGAGGTTCTGGACGTCGTCGAGGTCCTCGAGCACGTCGACGAGGCGGAACATCTTGGCCGCGGCGTCCTTGTCGAGCTGCACCTGCATGTCCGGGACGAACTGCGCGTCGGCGGAGTCGTAGTCGATGCCGGCCGCCTGGAGCGCCGTGCGGACGCCGACCAGGTCGGTGGCTTCGGAGACGACCTCGAACGCGTCGCCCAAGTCGTTGACCGCGTCGGCGCCGGCCTCGAGGGTGGCCTCGAGGAGGTCGTCCTCGGTGATCGTCTTGCCGTCCTGCTCGACCGGCACGACCACGACGCCCTTGCGGTTGAAGAGGAAGGACACCGAGCCCGGGTCGGCGAGCGAGCCGCCGTTGCGGGACATGGCGGTGCGGACCTCCATGGCGGCGCGGTTCTTGTTGTCGGTGAGGCACTCGATCAGCATCGCGACGCCGGCCGGGCCGTAGCCCTCGTACATGATCGTCTGGTAGTCCGCGCCGCCCGTCTCCGCACCGGAGCCGCGCTTGACCGCGCGGTCGATGTTGTCGTTGGGGACCGAGGACTTCTTGGCCTTCTGGATGGCGTCGTAGAGCGTGGGGTTGCCGGTGGGGTCACCGCCGCCCATGCGGGCCGCGACCTCGACGTTCTTGATCAGCTTGGCGAACATCTTGCCGCGCTTGGCGTCGACGATCGCCTTCTTGTGCTTCGTGGTCGCCCATTTGGAGTGGCCGGACATGCTTCCCTACCTCAGCTGCTTGCGCTTACGACTGCCGGACGAGATCGACGAAGTAGCGATGGACGCGATCGTCCGCGTCGACCTCGGGATGGAACGAGGTGGCCATCAGGTGGCCGGCTCGAACCGCGACGATCCTACCTGCGGCCTCCCCCGACTGGATCGTCGCGAGGGCTTCGACACCCGGGCCGAGCTGCTCGACCCACGGCGCGCGGATGAACACCGCGTGCACCGGCGCGTCGAAGCCGTCGAAGTCGAGGTCGCCCTCGAAGGAGTGCACCTGCCGCCCGAAGGCGTTGCGCCGGACGGTGATGTCGAGGCCGCCCAGCGTCTCTTGGTCGTGCGCGCCGTCCTCGATCCGGTCGGCCAGCATGATCATCCCGGCGCAGGTCCCGAACGTCGGCATCCCGCCCCTGATCCGCTCCTGGAGCGGCTCAAAGAGCTCGAACGTCCGGGCCAGCTTCGCCATCGTCGTCGACTCACCACCGGGGATGACCAGCCCGTCGCACTGGGCCAGCTCCGACGTGCGACGTACGCCGATCGCGGTGACGCCGATCTCCGTCAGCAACCGGAGGTGTTCGCGGACGTCGCCCTGGAGGGCGAAGACGCCGATGGTGGGTGAAGGCACGCCCGGATCGTAGTGACTGACCGAGCCCGGACTCAGATCAGGGTGAAGGTCTGGACGAGCGTGCCGACGTTGCCCCAACCGTCGGTGGCGCGCACGGTGAGCGTGTAGGTGCCCGTGCCCGGGTAGGCATTGTCCACGAGGTTGTTGCTGCCGTTGGTGTTCGTCCACGGAGACGAGTTGGTGGTCGGCTGCCAGGTCGCGCAGTCGGTGCCGTAGGACGACGTGGTGCCGTTCCAGCACTGGCTGCCCTTCTGCAGGATGAAGGAGACCTCACTGACGCTCGAGTCGTCGATGGCCGTGCCGCACACGATGTACTTGTTGCCACAGAGTGTCTGGGTCGTGTTGCGCTTGGTGGCGACGAGCTCGGTCACGGCTGTCGGGGCCGTGACGACCAAGGTCGGCGCGACCAGTTCCTGGCATGTGGGCGGGAAGCTGCTGTTCTTCGCCGTCATGAACTTCCACGTCGTGGGTGGTGAGAGCCACGAGGCGACGTTGACGGGGTGCGCGCGCGTGGTCACCGTGACGATGGTGTTCGTGGGGAAGCCCTGCGTGGACGGGTCGTAGATCACCTGGAGCTCCTTGTTCGTGCTCACGTCGGTCACGGCCGTCGTCGCGGTGATCGTGCTGACCGTCGTGTCGTAGCTGAGGAGCGGGGACGGGTTCGCCGGCCAGGTCAGGTCGACCTCTCGGGAGCTCGAGGATCCCCCGAGGGGGACACTGCAGTTCGTGTTGGGGGGCGCCGGGACGGTGTAGCTGGCGGCCGTCACCCCGGTGTAGCCCGCGTCGTCGTTGAAGTAGGCACCCGTGTCCTGGGCCGGCGTCGTCCCGTGGAGGACCGTCCCCACGAGCACCAGCGCCACGCCAGCACCCAGAGCGTTGCTCTTGCCGGAACCGGAGCCCGCTCCGGGGCGCCGTGACGGGGAGCGGAGCGCCAGCAGGACCAGGCCGCCCGCGAGGAGACCGCCGAGGAAGACGCCAGTGCGACCGGAGGTCCAGGCGACGACGTAGCCGGCGTACGGCACGTCGAACACCACCCGCTCGGCCTGCCCCACGTCGTAGACCTGTTGGTCCACCGACCCGTTGGCGTCGCCCTTGAGGGTCAACATGGCCCGTGACCCGTCGGGCTGGATCTCGACGATCCGGTGGGTGACCCGGGTGCCGTTCAGGGTCTTGACGCTGACGATCTGGCCCACCGCCAGGTCGCTCGCCGGGACCGTGTGCGACAGGGCCAGCGCTCCGGTGGCGATCGTGGGCTCCATCGACCCGGAGCGCACGATCAGCGGCTTGATGTGGAAGACCAGCCCGGCGACCAGGAAGAGCAGGCAGACCGTGCCCAGGACGGCGCCGACCGTCAGCGCCACCTCTTGCGAGGTGGCGCCGACCCGGCGCCAGTCCGGGCGCTTCACGGCAGGGTCACTCCGACCTGCGCGGCGGTGAAGCTGAACGACGCGGTGACGGTCTTGGTCTGGTAGGCGTTGGTCGTGGCGAGCGGCATCGAGGCCACCACACACAGCCACTCCGCAGCGCTGCCCGCCAGGGTTCGCGCGGTCGGCACGACCGTCTTGCTCGTGTCCAGCAGCGCTGAGGAGAAGGTCTGGGTGGGAGCCGGCGTACCGCCAGTGCAGCTTCCCGCACGGGTGCCCAACGGGGCCGACCCGCTGTTCACCGCGGGGGTCGTGGCGTCCTGCGCCCCGTCGTACACCGTGAACATCAGGACGTCCTGCAGGCTGCCCGCCGCGCCGGTCGCGACGCCGGTCACCTTGTAGGTCAGTGGCGTGACGCCGCTGTTGCTCACCTTGACCGCCCACGCGTAGCTCTCGCCGGGGATCAGGTTGGAGATCGTGAAGCCGACCGGGCTGTAGGTGCCACCGTTGCCGTCGGTGGTGGTGTTGGTCGCGGCGTCGAGCCTGAGGTCGATACTGCCGGACGTGAAGCTGCCGCCCTGGAGAGTGGCGCTGTCTGTCCAGTAGGCCGTGGTGCCGACCGCGCCGATCCCGGCGACGATGCCGAGACTGAGGAAAGCGCGGACGCGGACCGACGAGACCAAGGACCACACGCTTGTCGCGAACGTGTTCATGCCCGCGCCTCCTTCCAGGAAGACAGCTCGGTCAGGCGCACGGCGATGTCGAAGCGCAGTGAGCGATCCATCGATCTCGCCCCGGCGTCGGGCAGCAGACGGACACGAACCTTCACCGGCACGACCTCGCCACGGCGGGCGAGCATGTGGACCACGCCGGTCCGGCCTGCGGCGCGCACCGGCGTCCAGGTCCCGTTGGCGAGCACGCTCATGCGCAGCCGGCCGGCCTCGAGCCACGTCGTCGGGTCGCTGACGGTGAACGTCACCCGCAGGCGGGCGTCCTCGCCGCTCTGGTTGCGGGCGTAGAAAGTCCGGGTCTCGCCATCCCCCGGCACCCATCGACGCTTGGCGCCGAAGAGCGGACGTCCGAGGTCAGCCGACCACGCGTGGCCATCGCGGCTCAGCACGAGCTTGGGCCAGCTCTTGGCAGCCGTGGCCGGCGCCAGTGTCAGGCTGAGGGCGACCATCACCACGGCGATGAGTGCGGCCACCCGGGCGGTCATGTCCTCACATCCACCGGTTGGTCTGACTGCCTGGCGGCAACCGGCTGCTCGATGTGGAGCACGACCGGCTTGCGTCGTCGCTCCTTGAGCGCGCCGAGGAAGTTCACTCCGGCGTACCCGATCAGACCAAGCACCACCAGGATGCTCAATACCTCGCGCTGCTGCCCGGTGACGAACGAGGTGACGTATCCGAGGTACGGGATCGCGTACCAGCGCTCGCCTTTGACCTGGACGGGCAGCACCCAACCGGCGTCCATCGCATCGTTGGCGTCCCCCTGGGTGCGCCACCGGGACTGTCCCGTGGCGTCGATGCCTTGAGCAACGACGCGGTGGGTCACGACCGTCGGGTCTCCGGACTTGATCTGGTACGTGATCACATCACCCGGTCTGATCTGGTCCTGATCAACTGGGCGAACCACCACCAGGGTGCCGGGAGGCATCGTCGGAGTCATCGAAGACGTCTCAATGACGTAGGGCGTGGCGCCGGCCAGACGCGGCACGATCAGCGCCGCGGCCAGCACCGCGGCGACAAACAACATGACGAACCACGACCCGACCATTAGCGACCAGCGAGCGGCCGCGGAGACTCTGATCATGTACTGCTCACCCCTTCATCACCTACCCGGATGGTGGCGTCCCTCCCGCAAGCGCGGGGGACGATCAGTTGTTCGGGTCGTCCTGGGTGAGCTTGACCGTAAGCGTGTCCAGGGTGGACGTGATTCCCTGCGTGTTGTTGACGTTCACCGGCGTGGTGGCGTTCTCCGCGGTGCCGTAGGGAACGGTGACCACGTAAGTGACAGTGATGGTCTTGCCGTCGTCCGCAGAGGTGACTGCGCCGCCCAACGCAGGATCCGCCGGGACACCCGTCCCGATCTGGTACGTGGTGGCAACGGTGAGGTCGAGTCCGGGAGCGCCGGATACCGGGGTGTAGGTCACCGTGTTCGGCGCATCCACGGTCGCGGACAGATTGTCACCCGTCGCATCCAAGGTCATCGTGCACTGCTTCGTCAGTTCGTCGCCCGGCACGATGAGCGTGACGACGTCGCCCTCACTCGCAGCCCCGGTGTTGTACACCCAGTCGGGGTCGCACGTCCCGTCAGTCAGGCTCAGGGTTCCCGAGGCGAACGAGCCACCGTTGACGTCGCCCGTTGCCGTCCAGTACGCCAGCGACCCGGCGCCGCCCAGCAGCAGCGAACCTGCCGCAGCGGCCGCCAGTGCGCCCTTGGTTGCCTTGTTCATGGTGGTTGCCCCTCACCGGTGTCCCCGAGGAGCTCACCGAGTGGCGGCCCCTTATCGGCGACTCTCGGGTGCAGGCGAGGAGAAAGACATAGTTGTTACTCAGACGTGGATCTCCTGTGGAGAAGACTTGTCCACGCGTGGCCGGGGCGTGGGACGGGTGTTACTCGCGTGACGAGGGGCCGACGACCGTCGTCCACACCGCCGGGAGGAAGCTGAGGCCGACGAGGAGCCCCCAGAACCACGCCGGGATCTGCGGGTCCATGCTGACCGCGTAGCTCCCGTGCGGGTCCGCACGACGCACGTCGACACTGGCCACCTGCCCACTCCGCACCACCGCCGCGTCGGCGCCATCCCAGCTGCTCATCCGGATGGGAAAGACGCCGGTGCCGACGTACGACGCTCGCGCCCCTCCCCCGTCGATCGGCACGAACGCGAGCTGCTCTGCCTGGACGAGGGGCTGGTAGATCATCAGCGCCGCGGTCAGGGCCAGGGACGCACCGCCGACCACGACCGAGAGCCGCCACGACCGCCGGACGACTCGCACCAGAAGGGCGATCACGAGGGCACCGAGCAGCAGCACCGGAGCCGCCTGCACGATCCAGCCGATGCCGCGCCAGACATGGACCACCCGACCGACGACGTCGGACGGCTCCACGCGCCAGGGGTCCTTGCCGCTGATGGCGCCCTGCGTCGACAGCGTGCCGTCGCCGTGGACGGCCCGAACCAGGTGGCTGTAGGTCTGCTCGGGATGGCCGGGCGGGTGGAAGGTGATGAAGTCACCGGCTCGGAGGACACCTGCGTCGACGGGGCGCACCCACAGCAGCGACCCGACCGGCGCGCGGGTGCCCATCGACGGCGACTCGACCCGTTCGAGGTGGCCGCCGGTGACCCGCCATCCCACGACGAACGCGAGCCCGAGGACGAGAACCGCGAGGAGCAACCGGCTCACGACCCGACTCACTCGGCGCGAGGTCATGCCACGACCACCGCATCGGCACTGGTCCAGGCGAAGGCCAGGGACCAGGAGCTGCCGGTCGGCACGGACTCGACGGTCCAGCTGATCGGGACGTAGAGGCGCAGACCCGCGACGTCGGGGTCGTACGTCGAGCCACGGCTGACCGTCAGCGCCGACGACTGACTGCCCCCAGCGCCTGGTGCAGCGACGGGTCGGAACGAGTTGTCGGCGAAGGTCGCGAGCGCGAGACCCGACACCGGTGTCGACGCCGGCGAGGTGAACGACCAGGTGACGTCGAACATCGTGCAGGGCGAGGCGGTCGTGCCGGGGACGTTGCCACCGAACGTCGTGGTGCCGGTGTCGTCGAGCCTCCACTGTTCGGTGGCCGAGGAGGCGAACGTGTCGAAGGCCGTCTGGGATGAGGGGTTGGGCACCGCGTCCGGCGCTGGGCTCGCGTGGAAGACGACGAAGTTCGACAGCGATCCCGTGAAGTAGTTGCTCAGTCCGGTCCCGTAGGTGCGCGCCGACAGAGGGGACCATCCGAGGTGCCAGTAGCCGGTGGAACTGCCACCGCCCAGACCAGCCCCACCGACAGAGGCCACCGAGGCTCCGTCGACGTAGAGAGTCCACGTCGTGAGGGTGACGACCACCTGAGTGACCTCCACGCGGACGTACGCGAAGTGCCACGAGCCGTTGTTGTAGGAGCCCGGCGAGGTTCCCGTCGACGCCGTCGCGCTGTATCCGAACCCGATGTGGCCAGCCCCGTCCATGTACAGGAGGTGATCCGCGTTGGCCGTGCTCGTGTTGTCGGGTTTGTCGGTGAACCCGAACATGGCTCCCCCGGCCGTGCTGGTGGTCTTGAACCAGACTCCCCATCCGTAAGCAGCTCCGAGGCTGAACCCTGAGGGCGTCGTCTGCTGAACGACGGACGCGGCATACGCACTCGAGCCGTCCAGCGAGATCGCACTCGAGCCGGTCATCGGCCCGCCAGCCCGGAAGGCTGCTGCATAGCGGGGCAGCAGCGGGTTGGTGCCGGACTTGGCGTTACCAAGCTGAACAGGTGCGCACGACGCAGCTTTCACCGCAGCGGAGAGACGGCCAGTCCCCAGATCGCCCGAGTTGCTGATCGTGTCCGACCCCACGATCGAGCCCGAGCAGGCCTGGGTCCCGGCGACGCGAGGCCCCGCCGAGCAGGACGTCGACCCGTAGGTGTGGGTGAAGGCGAGCGAAGCCGCCCTCGTGGTGTTCGGGTCGTTGGCCAGGGTGGAGACGGTCCAGCCGGAGCGGGTCGTCCCGGTGGCGAGCCACGCGGCGAGCAGGGCGACCGCCACCGCGGCCACGAGCGCCCGCGACGGACTCAGGAGCCGGGCCCGACTCATTTCACCATCGTCCAGGTCATCGGCTGGGTGACGGTGACAGCCTGGTCGAGGACGTTGGCAGTCGCACTCAGGGCCACGGTGAGATGGCAGGTCGCCGAGCCGTTCGCCGCGATGGCGCCGGTGTGCGTCAACGTGGCGCCGATGCTGGCCGGGGCGACGGCGGACTGCACCAGGTCCGTCCACGCCGACCCCGAGCTGTACGACGTCCCCGGAGAGCAGCTGATCGCCACCGTGAGGTCGCCGTTGGTGCACACGTTGGCGACGGCCGGCGTCCCCGTGCCGGCGACCGGCAACTGGGTGCAGCTTCCGGGGGCAACGGAGAAGCTGGTCGCGGCAGCCGCGCCCACGTTGGTGAACGTGACGTCCATGGTCTGGCTCCCGCCCGGAGTCAGCGGCGTCGCCGTGCCGCCGTAGACGTTGATCGTGGTGCAGGTCGAGCTGTTGGTCGCGTTGGTGCTGGAGTAGCAGTCAACGCCGCCCGAGCTCTCCTTCAGGATCACCGCCGTCGCGGTGGCAGCAGTGTTCGCGTCGTTGCTGACGACCGCACTGGTCCACGACGACAGCGTGCCGTTCACCGACAGCGCGAGCGCCATCGCACTGACTGCGCAGACTGCCCAGACGCCGGGCAGGAAGCGTGGTCGGCCCATGTCATGCCCTCCCCCGAGGTGGCCAAGCCGGTTCAACTGGCGACGAGCGTCCAGGTGATCGGTTGCGAGGCGATCTGGTCCGAGTACTGCGCCGGCGCGTTGGTCGGCAATGTCACGAGGAACGTGCAGTTGATCGTCTCGGCGGGGTCGAGATTGGTCACGACTTTGTCGCCTGCCGTGTCAAAGGCGTCGAGAGTGCCGGTGTTGAAGACAGTGGTCGGCGTTGCCCCGCACGTGACCTTGACCGTCGCCGAACCGCACATGGAAGCGGAGACCGGGTCGCCGTTGGTGAGTGTCGCCGCGCACGAATCTGCCGACACGGTCAGGTCGCCGGCGGCGGTTCCCGTGTTCTTCATCGTCACGGTCTCGCTGTGCGTGTTCGTGCCATCGGGATCGAGGACGGTGTCGCCGTACTTGTTGATGCCCGAGCACGTCGCGACGTTGCCGGCGACCGTCGCCGAGTCGACGCACGACGTCGCTCCGCTGAGCTCCTCCAGCGCGACGGCGACGGTCGACTTGGTGTCATTGGTGTCGTTGTTGATGACGGCCTGCGTCCAGCTGGACAGCGTCCCGTTGACGCCCAGCACCATGACGACCGAGGCGAGCGCTCCGGCCCCCCAGGCCATGGGAACGAATCGGCTCTTGGGCGCGCCAGAAACTACCGAGTGCTTCATGCGTTGCTCCCTCACAACAGCCGGCTCCCCCGTGGCCCCGGCTGGAGGCAAGGGGATCGCAGACTTGAGGAAATCTTGCGAAAAGGAATGGCAAATGACCCGGACGGACCACCCTAAAGTAAAAACCGTGGCCCGATGAGGTCATCGGGCCACGGTCGAAAGGCTAACGGGGTGAGGTCACCAACCGCGCTCGGAGAGGCGGTGCGGCTGCGGCAGCTCCTCGACGTTGATACCGACCATGGCCTCCCCCAGACCGCGGGAGACCTTGGCGACCACGTCGGGGTCGTCGAAGAACGTCGTGGCCTTCACGATCGCCTCGGCACGCTGCTCGGGGTTGCCGGACTTGAAGATGCCCGAGCCCACGAAGACGCCCTCGGCGCCGAGCTGCATCATCATCGCCGCGTCCGCGGGGGTCGCGATGCCACCGGCCGTGAACAGCACCACGGGGAGCTTGCCGTTGGCGGCAACCTCCTTGACCAGCTCGTACGGCGCCTGCAGCTCCTTGGCCGCCACGTAGAGCTCATCGCCCTCGAGCGCCGCCAGCCGGCGGATCTCCGCGCGGATGGTCCGCATGTGGGTGACCGCGTTGGACACGTCGCCGGTGCCGGCCTCGCCCTTGGAGCGGATCATCGCCGCGCCCTCGGTGATCCGGCGCAGCGCCTCACCCAGGTTGGTCGCGCCGCACACGAACGGCACCGTGAAGGCCCACTTGTCGATGTGGTTGGCGTAGTCCGCCGGCGTCAGCACCTCGGACTCGTCGATGTAGTCGACACCCAGCGACTGCAGGACCTGGGCCTCGGCGAAGTGGCCGATCCGGGCCTTGGCCATGACGGGGATCGAGACGGCCTCGATGATCGAGTCGATCATGTCCGGGTCGCTCATCCGCGACACGCCACCCTGGGCACGGATGTCTGCGGGCACCCGCTCGAGCGCCATCACGGCAACGGCGCCGGCGTCCTCGGCGATCTTGGCCTGCTCGGCGGTGACCACGTCCATGATGACGCCGCCCTTGAGCATCTCTGCCATGCCGCGCTTCACGCGCGTGGTGCCGGTGTTTCCGTCTACGGGGGTGTTCTCGACCATGCCTCGATCCTAGTGCGACACGCCCGGGCGTCTCGCATCGGGAGCGGTCAGGACGCCGCCTCGGCCAGCGCCTGCTGACGCACCGCCCAGATCCGCTGGGCGACGGTGACGGTGCTCGCGACCGACAGGGCCCACAGGGCGACGTACAGCAGGATCGGGAGGTCGAACAGGCCGCTGAGGCCGGTCATCACCAGGATCGCGACGAGGCGGTCGGCGCGCTCGGCGATACCGACCTTGGCCTGGAAGCCGAGGCCCTCGGCGCGGGCCCGGGCGTACGACGTCACCGAGCCCATCACCGTGCAGACCAGCGCCAGCACGAGGTAGAGCGTGCTGTCGCCCGGCCCGGCGAAGTAGAGCGCGAGCGCGCCGAAGATGGCACCGTCGCCGACCCGGTCGAGCGTCGAGTCGAGGAACGCCCCGAACTTGCTCGACTTGCCGGTCAGCCGGGCCATGTAGCCATCGATCAGGTCGCTGAACACGAACGCGGTGATCACCAGGACGCCGGTCAGCAGCTTCCCCTGCGGGAAGAACACGAGGGCGCCGGCACAGACGCCGAGCGTCCCCACGAGCGTGACGGCATCGGCGCTGACGCCGAGCTTGATGAGCAGGTGGGCAACCGGGGAGATGACCTTCGTCCAGAAGGCGCGGAAACGTTCCATCATGGCGCGAGCAGGCTACCCGTAGCGGGTCCCGGGGTTGGTGATCAGGCGTAGTGTCACCAGTACGGAGCCATTCAGGCTTCCGATCAGAGGACCGCACATGAGCGACAAGTCGCCGCGGCAGGGCATGACCAAGAAGACCGGCAAGTCCATCAAGGAGAAACGCGCGGACAAGCGCGCCAAGGGCCACGAGGAGACGTTCTCCGAGAAGCTCGTCACCAAGAAGAAGTGACGCTCCTGTCGCTGGGGGTCATCGGCTCCTCGGCCAAGGAGAACGAACACCGGCTGCCGCTCCATCCTGACCACCTCGCGCTCCTCGACGCCGACCTGCGCGCACGGATCACGCTCGAGCACGGGTACGCCGCGCGCTTCGGCGTGCGCGACGAGGACCTGTCCGACGTGGTCGCCGGGTTCGCCTCCCGCGAGGAGCTGCTGGCCGGCTCCGACGTGGTGCTCCTGCCCAAGCCGCAGCACGCCGACGTCGCCGCCCTGGGCCCCGGCCAGGTGCTGTGGGGCTGGCCGCACTGCGTGCAGGACACCGAGCTCACGCAGCTCGCGATCGACCGGCGCCTGACGCTGATCGCCTTCGAGGCGATGAACCACTGGACCCGTGACGGCAACGTCGGTGTCCACGTGTTCCACAAGAACAACGAGCTCGCCGGCTACTGCTCGGTGCTCCACGCGATGGAGCTGGCCGGCATCACCGGCGACTACGGCCGACGGCTGAGCGCCGTCGTGATCGGCTTCGGAGCGACCGCCCGCGGGGCGGTCACCGCGCTCAAGGCACACGGAGTCCACGACGTCGCGGTGCTCACCAACCGCCAGGTCGCCGCGGTCGGCTCACCGATCCACTCGGTACGGATCCGGCAGTTCGACCACGACCCCGACTCCCCCCGCGTCAGCCACGTGATCACCGATCGCGGCCGCGAGCCGCTGGCGGCGTACCTCGCGGAGAACGACATCATCGTCAACTGCACCCTGCAGGACACCGCGGCCCCGCTCATCTACCTCGGCGAGGAGGACCTCGGGGCGTTCCGGCCCGGGAGCCTGATCGTCGACGTCTCCTGCGACCTGGCGATGGGCTTCACCTTCGCGCGCCCGACGACGTTCGACGAGCCGACCTTCGACGTCGGCAACGTGCACTACTACGCCGTCGACCACACCCCGTCGTACCTCTGGAGCTCGGCGACGTGGGAGAACAGCAACGCGCTCATCCCGTTCCTGCGCCCGGTGCTCGAGGGCGGGGCGTCGTGGGACGCCAACGAGACGCTCAGCCGGGCGATCGAGATCCGCGAGGGGCGCATCGTCAACCCCCGCATCCTCGACTTCCAAGGGCGTCTCGCGGCGCACCCCCACCTAGTCTCCTGACGGCTCACACCAGCTCGGGCAGCCTCAGGTGGGCCAGGACGACGTCGCACTCGGCCACGTCCAGTACGTCGACCCCGGCGTCCCGCAGCCCCGCGTCGCGGATCGCCCAGCTGCGCTCGCGGCTGGCCGCCAGCGACTCGGCGCTGTCGTAGACGGTGGTGTTGCAGGCGCGGCCGTTCTCCCGGTCGACCAGCAGACTCGCGCTGCAGAATCCGGCCAGTGACTCCATCTCGGGGATCATCGCGTCGCGATAGATCCCGATACCGCGATCGACGTCGCCGTGGTTGAGTCGCAGCCACGTCACCCGACAGCAGGCACCCGCGGTGACCATGTGCCGCCGGTGCATGACCGCGACGTCCCACTCGGCCAGCTCGGGCGTCGCGCCCAAGATCTCCGCGCCCCGGAGCCGGGCGTTGGCGAGCCGCGGCAGGCTGGCCCGCATGGCCTCCCGGGAGTCCCAGGAGCTGGTGACGATGCTCAGGCCGGTGTCGCGGTCCACGACCATCGACAGGCCGATGCAGCCGTCGAGCCGGGAGATGGTCGGCAGCACCTCGTCGCGGACGAAGTCGACGCCCTCGTCCTGCCGGTCGGCGTCGCCGTGGAACGTGATGGAACGTGCGTACATGGATCCTCCGGTGTCATGCAGGGGGTGGCGGGCCACGGCCGGCCCCCGCACGGGGAGGGGGGCCGGCCGGGTCGCCGGGTCAGACCAGCTCGGGCACCCTCAGGTGGGCAATGGCCAGCTCGAACTCGGCGATGTCGAGGAACTCGACACCCATCTCACGGGTGGCGGTCTCGCGCATCCTGGCCGCGTCCGCTCGGGTGGCGTCGAGCGCCGCTTGCGAGTCGAACACGGCGGTGCCGCACGTGCGGCTGCCGGCGCGATCGATGAGGAAGCTGGCGCTGCAGAAGCCGTCCATCCCCTCGAGCTGCGTCAGCACACGGGACTTCCAGAACTCGACGGTCCCGTCGAGGTCACTCGCCCGGGTCCAGGTGATCCGGCAGCAGGCGCCCGGCGAGGTCTGGTGGTCGCGGTGCATCACGGCCACCTCCCACTCCTCGACGGTGGGGGTGCCGCCGAGCACCTCGCCGCCACGGGCGCGGTACGACGCGAGCCGGTCGCCGCTCGCGTGCATGGAGGCCTCGTCGCGCCAGGAGCTGGTCGCGATGCACTGGCCGGAGGAGCGGTCGACGACCAGCGACATGCCGGCGCAGCCGTCCATGGCCGTGATCGCAGGCATGACCTCGTCGCGGATGTAGGTGATGCCGGCGTCGATGTTGCCGGGGTCGCCCTTGATCGTGGTGGAGCGCGCGTACATCAGTAGGCCTCCTTGGGGGCATCGGGGGCGGCACCCCGACGGCGCCGCCGCTCTCGACACGATGCTCCCGACCACCGCGATGGGCAATGGCCCGGACGGGTCAACGCGCTCCGAGGGCCTCGCAGACCTGGGCCACCGACGTGGGGGCCCCGGCGACCGACCAGACGACTCCGCCGGCCTCGACCTGGCGGGCCACTCCCCCGACGCCCCGGATGATCGCGGCCCCCGGGAGCCGGTCCCAGTCGGCGACGGTGTGCTGGAAGCTCACCCCCATCTGCCCCTGCGCGATCGCCATCGCGTCCATGGTCCCCGAGCCCAACATCCGCAGGGTGGCGACCCCGGCCACGGCCCGGGCGAAGGCCGCGGCGATCGCGGGGTCGTCGAAGGGCGGGTGCAGGTAGGTGGTCGCGCACGTCTCCCCCAGCGGTACGTCGACCAGCGCGGGCAGCTCGTCCCCGTTGCGCGTCGAGGGCAGCTCCGGGCCGCCGACGAAGAGGTCGTCGTCGTGCGGGTGGAAGACCGCGCCCAGCAGCACGTCGTCCTCGTCGACCAGGGCGAGGGCCGAGCACCACCAGGTGAGTCCGCGGTGGAAGTTGTAGGTGCCGTCGACCGGGTCGATGACCCAGGTGCGACCGCTGGTGCCGGCCCGGTCGGTGCCCTCCTCGCCCAGGATCGCGTCGTGCGGCCGCTCGGCGGTCAGGCGGTCGACGACGAGCCGCTCGGCGGCCTTGTCGGCCGCGGTCACGATGTCGGAGATCGACGTCTTGTGCTCGGCGGCCAGCCCCTCGGCCCGCATCCGCTGGGCGAGCCGGCCGGCCTCGCGGACCAGGTCGGCGGCCAGGGCCGCGTCGTCGAGGAGGTCGCTCACGCCGTCCAGGCCTTCGCCAGCAGCTCGCGGGTGTCGCCGAGCAGCTCGGGCAGGGTCTTGGTGCGCCCGATGATCGGCATGAAGTTCTGGTCGCCGGGCCAGCGCGGCACCACGTGCTGGTGCAGGTGGGCGGCGATGCCGGCCCCCGCGACGAACCCCTGGTTCATGCCGATGTTGAAGCCGCCGGCCCCGGACACCGACCGGAGCACCCGCATCGCGTGCCGGGTGAGGTCGGCGATCTCGGCCGCCTCCTCGTCGGTGGTCTCGGTGTAGTCCGCGATGTGGCGGTAGGGGCAGACCATCAGGTGGCCCGGTGCGTAGGGGTAGAGGTTGAGCACGACGTAGGCGAGCTCACCCCGGTGCACCAGCAGCCCGTCCTCGTCGGACAGCGTGGGCACCCGGCAGAACGGGCACTCATCCGACGACCCGTCGGCCGGCTTGTTCTCCCCCCGGATGTAGGCCATCCGGTGGGGAGTCCACAGACGGTCGAGGGCGTCGGGGTCACCCACGCCGTCCTGCCGGAGCCCTTCCTCGGGCAAGGCTCAGACCTGCTCGCGGGACTCGACCGCCGCGACCACGCGGGCGATCGCGTCCTCGATCGAGACGCCGTTCTCCTGCCGGCCGTCGCGGTAGCGGAACGACACCGCCCCGGCCGCGATGTCGTCGCCGCCGGCGATCATCATGAACGGCACCTTCTGCAGCTGCGCGTTGCGGATCTTCTTCTGCATCCGGTCGTCGGAGTCGTCGACCTCGACCCGGATCCCCGCCTTCTGCAGCTGCCTGGCAACGTCGTAGAGGTAGTCGACGTGCGCCTCGGCGACCGGGATCGCCTGCACCTGCACCGGGGCGAGCCACGGGGGGAACGCGCCGGCGTAGTGCTCGACCAGCACGCCGATGAACCGCTCGATCGAGCCGAACTTGGCGGAGTGGATCATCACCGGCTGCTGGCGCGAGCCGTCGGGAGCGACGTACTCGAGGTTGAACCGGTCAGCGGAGGGCTGGTTGAAGTCGTACTGGATCGTCGACATCTGCCAGGTGCGGCCGATGGCGTCGCGCGCCTGCACCGACACCTTGGGTCCGTAGTAGGCCGCGCCGCCGGGGTCGGGGACGAGCTCGAGGCCCGACTCGATGCAGACGTCCTCCAGGACCTTGGTCGCGATCTCCCAGTCCTCGTCCGAGCCGATGAACTTGTCGGGCTTGGAGTCGTCACGGGTCGACAGCTCGAGGTAGAAGTCGTCGAGGCCGAAGTCCCGGAACAGCCCGAGGCAGAAGTCGAGGAGGTGCTTGATCTCCGCCGGCGCCTGCTCCTTGGTGACGTAGGAGTGCGAGTCGTCCTGGGCGAAGCCACGCACGCGGGTCAGGCCGTGGATGACGCCGGACTTCTCATGGCGGTAGACCGAGCCGAACTCGAAGAGCCGCAGCGGCAGCTCGCGGTAGGAGCGCTGGCGCGACCGGAAGATCAGGTTGTGCATCGGGCAGTTCATCGCCTTGAGGCGGTAGTCCATGCCGTCGACGTCGAGCGGAGGGAACATGCCCTCGCCGTAGTAGGGCAGGTGGCCGGAGGTGTAGAACAGCCCCTCCTTGGCGATGTGCGGGGTGCCGACGTACTCGAAGCCCTCCTCGATGTGCCGGCGGCGGACGTAGTCCTCCATCTCCCGCTTGATCACGCCGCCCTTCGGGTGGAAGACCGGAAGGCCGGAGCCGATCTCGTCGGGGAAGCTGAAGAGGTCGAGGTCGCGGCCGAGCTTGCGGTGGTCGCGGCGCTCGGCCTCCTCGATGCGGAAGAGGTGCTCGTCGAGCGCCTCCTTGGACTCCCAGGCGGTGCCGTAGATGCGCTGGAGCTGCTTGTTCTTCTCGTCGCCACGCCAGTACGCCGCCGCCGAGCGCATCAGCTTGAACGCGGGGATGCGCTTGGTCGTGGGCAGGTGCGGGCCGCGGCACAGGTCGCTCCACGCGACCTCGCCCTTGCGGTTGATGTTGTCGTAGATCGTCAGCTCGCCGGCGCCGACCTCCACGCTGGCGCCCTCGGCCGCGTCGTCGGACTTGCCGGAGCCCTTGAGGCCGATCAGCTCGACCTTGTAGGGCTCGTCCTTGAGCTCGTTGAGCGCGTCGGCGTCGGTCGTGACGCGCCGGTCGAACTTCTGGCCCTCCTTGATGATCTTGCGCATCGCGCTCTCGATCTTCGTGAGGTCCTCGGGGACGAACGGGGTCTCGACGTCGAAGTCGTAGTAGAAGCCGTTCTCGACCGGCGGTCCGATGCCGAGGCGGGCCTCGGGCCACAGCTGCTGGACGGCCTGGGCCATCACGTGCGCGGTGGAGTGCCGCAGGATGTCGCGGCCGTCCTTGCTGTCGATCGCGACACCCTCGACCTCCGCGCCGTCGGCCAGCTCGTGGGCCAGGTCGCGCAGGGCGCCGTCCACGCGGGCGGCGATGATCGACGGGTCGTCGGCGAAGAGCTCCCACGCCTTCGTGCCCGTCGTCACGGTCTTCTCCTCACGCGCATCGGCGTGGACGAGGGCGACCTTGATGTCGGACACAGGAGTGCTCCTTGGATCGGTGGACACGGCTCGGTCGAGCCGGACCCCGCGATCGTATCCGTCGGCTTCGGGCCGTCGCTCCCCGGTTTCGGGTGGCTGCCCCTACCCAATCCCGGTGACCCCGTGCGGTTGCTGCCCGCGCGGCCCGGCCCCGCCCGGGGATGGTGGCCACCTCGCCTCCCTCGAGTGGGGGCGTCACGTGCGAGTGGCCGGGGGGACACATGTGTGAAGCAACGCTGGACAAGGGGTATCGACCGGGAGCGGGCCACCGCTGGTGGCTGAAGGTGCTGGCCAGCCTGGCGCTGGTCCTGGGGTCGATCGGCGTCATTCCGACCGCGACGGCCAACACCGTCCTCACGGCGGGGTTCACCGGTGGCGCCAACACCGTGAACCTCGGAGGAACGCTCTACGCCAAGCAGAACGCCGCCTTGACGTTGACCGTCACCACCGACAGCTCCAAGTGCGTCGAGGTCTACAACGGCTCGAACGCCCTGGTCGACTCCAAGACCGACAACAGTGGGTTGACCGGCTGGACGTTCTCCGGCGCCGCCTGGACCGCCGGAGCCGGCAACGGGCTCCAAGCATTCACGGTCAAGGCGTACAGCGCCAAGAACTGCAAGACCAACCCGAACGAGACGATGGCGGTGCAGACGGCCTCGTACGTTCTCGACAATGCCGCGCCGACCGCAACCGCGACGCTCAACCCCGCCCCCAACGGCGCGGGCTGGAACAAGGCCGACACCACCGTCACGTGGACCGCCTCCGACAACGGCGGCTCCGGCGTCGCCAACGTCTCGCCGACCACCAGCACAGTCTCCACCGAGGGCACGACGACCCGGACGACCACGGTCACCGACAACCTCGGCAACTCCGCCACGAGCGCCCCGGTGACGGTCAAGGTCGACAAGACGGCGCCGACCATCACCGGCAGCCGCAGCCCGGCGCCCAACGCCAACGGCTGGAACAACTCCGACGTCACCGTCTCCTTCAGCCCGTCCGACGCCACGTCCGGGGTCAAGGCGGCAACCTCACCGGTCGTCCTGTCCTCCAACGGCGCCGGCCAGTCGGTAACCGGCTCGGTCACCGACAACGCCGACAACACCGCCAGCACCACCGTGAGCGGGATCAACATCGACAAGGTCGCGCCGACGCTGATCGGGCACCCAACCACGAGCCCCAACGCCAACGGCTGGTACGCCGGGGACGTAGCCGTCGCCTGGACCGCCACCGACGCCCTGTCCGGTGTCACTACGAGCCCCGGGAACAGCACGATCTCCGGCGAGGGCACGGGCCTGACCGCCGCTCAGTCGGTCACGGACCGTGCCGGCAACACCAGCGGCTCCGTGCAGAGCACCCCGGCCGTCCGGATCGACCGGACCGCGCCGACCACCTCGCTCACCGCACCGCCGGCCTGGAGCCCGACCGACCTCACCCTGACGCTCGTCGCCAACGACGGCCTGTCCGGGGTCGACCGGACCCGCTTCGAGCTGGACGGCGGCCCCACGGCCACCGGCACCAGCGTCCCGGTCACCACCGAAGGCACCCACACGCTGAGCTTCTGGTCCGTCGACAAGGCGGGCAACACCGAGACCGCGCACCAGGTCACCTTCGGCATCGACAAGAGCGCGCCGACCATCGCGCACCTCCAGTCGCCGCCGGCCAACTCCGACGGCTGGAACAACACCTCGGTCACGGTCACCTTCAGCTGCGCCGACCAGGACAACCTGTCCGGCGTGGCGAGCTGCACCGGCCCGCAGACAGTCACCACCGAGGGACCCGCCCAGGCCGTGAACGGGACAGCCATCGACCGCGCCGGCAACAGCGCCACCGACCACGCCACGGTCAGCATCGACAAGACCCCGCCGACGATCACCGTCGACGCGCTGCCGGCGCCCAACGCCTCCGGCTGGTACCGCGCTCCCGTCACCGCGACCTTCACCGCCGCCGACACGCTCTCCGGGATCAAGTTGGCCGACAAGTCCCACGTGTTCGGCGAGGGTGGCGCCCAGCTGTTCGCCGCCGGCGCCACTGACGTGGCCGGCAACAGCTCCTCCGTGGTCACGCCGCTCGTCAGCGTCGACACGACGCCGCCGACCATCACCGGCACCGTGGTGGACACCCCCAACGCCGACGGCTGGTTCAGCGACGACGTGACGGTCCACTGGACCTGCCACGACAACCTCTCCGGGGTCGTGACCTGCCCCGGTGACACGGTCGTGCACGGCGAGGGCAGCGACCGCTCCGCCAGCGCCAGCATCACCGACCGCGCGGGCAACACCGTGACCGCGACCGTCGACGGCATCCGCATCGACCGCACCGCGCCGACCACGGATGCCGCCGGCGTACCGGCCGGCTGGGTCAACGCGCCCGTCACCGTGGGCCTGGGCGCCAGCGACAACCTCTCCGACGTGGCGAGCACCTGGTACGCCGTGGACGGCGGCACCGCGGCCAGCGGCACCAGCGTGACCGTCGGCGCGGAGGGCGTGCACCTGGTCCGGTACTGGTCGGTCGACCACGCCGGCAACACCGAGACGGCCCGGATGTTCACGGTCCGGCTCGACCTGACCTCGCCCAGCATCACGCCTGGCCAGTCCCCCGCGCCCAACGCCAACGGCTGGAACAACACCGACGTGGCGGTCAGCTTCGCCTGCGAGGACCAGACGAACCTGTCCGGCCTCGACGAGTGCACGGCACCCAGCGTCGTGAGCACTGAGGGCCTCGCCCAGCGGGTCGCCGGCAGCGCGAGCGACCACGCCGGCAACCGCGTGACCGGCAGCGCGGCCATCAACATCGACAAGACCCCGCCGGCGATCACCGGCGCCCCGGACCGGGCCGCCAACGCCGCGGGGTGGTACGCCGACGACGTCACCGTGTCGTTCAAGGCCACCGACGGGCTCTCCGGCATCGACCAGGTCACTCAGCCCCGCCGACTGAGCGAGGGCGCCGACCAACGTGTCGACGGCAGCGCCACCGACAACGCGGGCAACTCCGCGGCCACCTCCGTGACGGGCATCAACGTCGACGAGACGGCGCCCGACCTGAGCGCCGCTCCGACGACGCTGCCCAACGCCCACGGCTGGTACAACACGCCTGTCACCGAGGTGTGGGCCGCCTCCGACACGCTGTCCGGCCTTGCGGGCCCCGTCCCGCCGGCCGCCGTGCTGTCCAGCGACGGCGAGGGGCAGACCGTCTCGGCCAGCGTCACCGACAAGGCCGGCAACACGACGAGCGCGACCAGCGAGCCGGTGAAGATCGACCGCACCGCACCCTGGACCGACGCGTCCTCGCCCGGCGGCTGGACCAACCACGGCGTCACGGTGACCCTGACCCCGCACGACGGCCTCTCCGGCGTGGCCTCGACGAGCTACCGCGTCGACGGCGGAGCCGCCCACGTGGGCACGAGCGTCGTGCTCGAGGACGAGGGCACCCACACGGTGGCCTACGCCAGCACCGACGTCGCAGGCAACACCGAGGACGTCCAGAGCGTCACGGTGAAGATCGACAAGACCGCGCCCACGATCACCCACGCGCTCACACCGCCCGCCAACGGCAACGGCTGGAACAACACCGACGTCACCGTGACCTTCACCTGCGACGACCAGGTCGGGCTCTCCGGCGTGGCCTCCTGCAGCGACCCCAGCGACGTGACCGACGAGGGTGCGGGCCAGGAGGTCACCGGCACGGCCACCGACAACGCGGGCAACGGCGCCAGCGACACCGCACGGGTCAGCCTGGACCGCACGAAGCCGACGATCACCGGGCACCGCAGCCCGGTCGCCAACGCCTACGGCTGGAACAACACCGACGTGACCGTCCACTTCGACGCGCACGACCAGCTGTCCGGCCTCGACGGGGTCACTGCTGACCAGACCCTCAGCGAGGGCACCGACCAGTCCGTGACCGGGACCGCCCGGGACGCGGCCGGCAACGAGTCCAGCGACACCGTCTCGGGCGTCAACGTCGACGAGGCCGCGCCCACCCTGTCGGGCGAGCCGACGACGGCGCCCAACGCCCACGGCTGGTACGCCGGCGACGTCACCATCCACTGGACGGCCGACGACGACCGCTCCGGCATCCCGGTGCCGCCGGGCAACGACACCATCACCGGCGAGGGCGAGGCCCTGCGGGCCGGCGCCACGGTCACCGACCGTGCCGGCAACTCCACCAGCGCCCAGAGCCCGGCCGTCAAGATCGACCGCACGGCGCCCACCACGGGTGCGGACGCGCCGGCCGGCTGGAACAACTCCGCCGTCACGGTCAGCCTGAGTGCCGCCGACGGACTGTCCGGGGTCGAGGGCACCTACTACGCGGTCGACGGCGGCACCTCACACCAGGGCAGCTCGCTCACCCTGAGCACCGAGGGCGTCCACACGCTGACCTACTGGAGCGTCGACAACGCCGGCAACACCGAGCCGGCCCACACGGTGACGGTCAAGATCGACCTCACCGACCCGACCATCGGTCACGAGGTCCGCCCGGCACCCAACGCAGCCGGCTGGAACAACGGCCCCGTCAAGGTCCACTTCGGCTGCGACGACGCCCTGTCCGGGGTCGCCACCTGCTCGCCGGACGAGCCGGTCACCACCGACGGCAAGGACCAGCCCGTCCAGGGCGCTGCGACGGACAACGCCGGCAACCGGCGTACGGACTCCGCGCTGGTCAGCATCGACACCGTCGACCCGACGATCACCGGCGGCCCGGACCGGGCCCCGAACGCCAACGGCTGGTACGACGGCGACGTCACCGTCGGATTCACCTGCGACGACGCCTTGTCCGGCATCGCCGACTGCACCGCGCCGGTCGTGGTCGGCGAAGGCGCCGGCCAGCGGGTCCACGGCACGGCCACCGACGCCGCCGACAACGAGGACGACCTCGTGGTGGGTCCGCTCGAGGTGGACAAGACCGCACCGTCCCTGTCCGGGGCGGTGACCAGCCAGCCGAACGCCGACGGGTGGTACCGCGGCGACGTCACCGTCGCCTGGACCGCGTCCGACGCGCTCTCCGGCCTCGACGGCCCGGCACCGGCCGACAGCACGATCACGAGCGAGGGCCGGGATCTCGTGGCCGGCGCCACGGTCCGCGACCGGGCCGGCAACCAGACCTCCGCCACCAGCCACCCGGTGCGGATCGACCGCACCGCTCCGGTGACGACCGTCTCCGACGTCTCGGACTGGACCAACAGCGCGGTCACGGTGGACCTGTCCGCGGGCGACACCCTGTCCGGCGTCGAGGGCACCTATTACGTCGTCGACGGCGGGGACACCGTGGAGGGCGACCGGGTCGTGCTCGACTCCGAGGGCGTGCACACGGTCCAGGTCTGGAGCCTCGACCACGCCGGCAACGTGGAGCAGCGGCACACCGTCACGGTGAAGATCGACCGGACTCTTCCGGGCATCAGTCACAGCCTGTCGCCCCAGCCGAATGCCAGCGGCTGGAACAACTCCGACGTGACCGTCACGTTCACCTGCACCGATGCCGACTCGGGCATGGCCGGTTGCACCACCCCGGTCACCCGCGGGGAGGGCGCCGCTCAGCACGTTGTCGGCATCGCGACGGACCGCGCCGGCAACCGCGCGACCGACGAGGCGACCGTGAGCGTCGACGAGACCGCTCCCAAGGTCACCGGCGAGCTCTCCGCGCGACCCAACGCGCACGGCTGGTTCAACGCGGACGTCGTCGCTACCTTCTCCTGCGCCGACCAGGCCGGCCTGTCCGGCGTCGTCTCGTGCCCCGACGGGGTGACCTTCGGGGAGGGCCGCGGGCAGTCCGCCGGCGGTGCCGCCACCGACGGCGCCGACAACACCGGCGCGCCCTTCCGGATCACCGGCGTCGACGTCGACAAGACCCGGCCGGACCTCACCGGCCGCGCCACGACGCCGCCCAACGCCAACGGCTGGTACGCCGGGGACGTGACCGTCCGCTGGACCGCCACCGACGCCCTCTCGGGCGTGGACGGCTCGGGACCCGCCGACAGCACCGTCACCGGCGAGGGCGACGACCTGTCGACCTCGGCGTCGGTCAGCGACCTGGCGGGCAACAGCCGGTCCGTGACCGTCCGTGGGCTCAAGATCGACCGCACCGCCCCGAGCACCTCCGCCACGCCGCCGAACGGCTGGCAGAGCAGCGACGTCACACTGCGCCTGACCGCCAGTGACTCGCTGTCCGGCGTCGCCGTCACCCGCTACTCCGTCGACGGCGGCCCGACCCAGGACGGCACGGCGGTCTCCGTCAGCCGCGAGGGCACCCACCGGGTCGCCTTCTGGAGCGTGGACAACGCCGGCAACCGGGAAGAGACCGCCACGGTCACCGTGCTCGTCGACAAGACGCCGCCCGGGATCACCGGACGCGCGACCACCAGCCCGAACGCGGCCGGGTGGTACCGGACCCCGGTGACCGTGGCCTTCACCTGCAGCGACGGCACCAGCGGGATCGCCGCCTGCCAGCCCGATGTCACCACCTCCGCCCAGGGGAGCAACTCGGTGACCGGGTCGGCGGTCGACAACGCCGGCAACACCGCTCGCGCCACGGTCGGCCCGCTCAACGTCGACACCGTCGCCCCGACGGTGAGGCTCGGCGGGGTCAGCGACGGCATGACCTACACCCTGGGCGCTGTCCCTGCCGCGACCGTGAGCGGCAGCGACAGCACCAGCGGACTCGCCGCCCCGGCGACGATGACGACCACCGGCGGCACCAGCAGCGGCGTGGGCACGTTCACCGTGACGGGACGAGCCGTCGACCGGGCCGGCAACGAGGGCTCGGCGACCCTGACCTACCGGGTCATCTACGGCTACGGCACGCAGCTGTTCCTGCAGCCGGTCAACGACACCGCGCACCAGACGGGGCTCTCGACCAGCGTGTTCAACGCCGGCCAGGCCATCCCGATGAAGTTCCTGGTGCGCAACGCCGCGGGCCAGGTCGTCCGCACCGCCGCCGCCCCGCAGTGGCTGACGCCCGTCAAGGGCGGTCCCACCAGTGCCGCGGTCAACGAGGGGGCGTACACAACGACGGGCACCGTCGGGTCGACGTACACCTGGGACGGCAGCCAGTACCAGTACAACTGGAAGACCGAGAAGACCCAGGCCGGCAGCTACTGGCGGGTCGGCGTGGCGCTCGACGACGGGCAGACCTACTACGTGAACATCGGTCTGCGCTAGACGACCGACCGGGCCCGACCCCCGACCGGGCCCGGTCGGTGCCACCAAAAAAGACCCGCAGGCGAGGAGTTCTCCTCGAGCTGCGGGTCCTGATGGTGGGCGATACTGGGTTCGAACCAGTGACCTCTTCGGTGTGAACGAAGCGCGCTACCACTGCGCCAATCGCCCCTGCGGTGCGGTGCGAAACCTTAGCGTATGCCCGCGCCGCCATCACATTCCGGGATCGCCGTCACGAGTGGCGGGTTGGTGCGTCTCCTCGACAGACCGGTGCACGGGGGCCGGGAGGACCGAGGAACCGAGCACCCACATGACCCAGCAGCCCGTCCCACAGCAACCGATGTCCCAGGCGCTGTCGCAGGAGCTGACCCTGCACTGCCTCGACGGCCGCGGCCGCAGCCTCGAGCTCGCCGCATCGTTCGGCTACGACCCGCGCGACCCGTACGCCGTGTGGATCACGTTCCCCAACCCGGCCGGTGACGTGCGGTGGGCGATGAGCCGCTCCACCCTGCGCCGCGGCATGACCGACCCGGCCGGCCAGGGCGACCTCCAGGCGTGGCCAAGCATCGACGAGGACGGCCGCGCCGTGGTCGTGCTCGAGTTCCAATCCCCCGACGGCCGCCTGGTCGCCCAGGCGCACACCGACGCGGTGCACCAGTTCCTGACCCGCTCCCTGGCCCTGGTCCCGGCCGGGACCGAGAGCGAGCACCTCGACCTCGACGGGCTCGTGGCGGCACTGCTCGGCTCAGCTGCCCAGTAGCTCCGGCTCACGCTTGCGCCAGGTCGCGATCGCCTCGAGCGTGACCGGCCCGGGCGCGGGCAGCTCGATGCCGTCCCAGTGCGAGACGGCCTGCACGTCGCGGGTGGTCGAGACGAGGAAGACCTCGCTGGCCCGCTCGACGACCTCGATCGGCTCGTCGACCTCCCGACCCCCGTACCACTCGAGCAGCAGCGCCCGTGTCACGCCGGCCAGGCAGCCGCTCGCCAGCGTCGGCGTCCGCAGCTCGCCGTCGAGCACGTAGAAGACGTTGGTGCCGGTGCCCTCGCAGAGGTTGCCGGCGGTGTTGGCGAAGATCGCCTCGCTCGCGCCCCGCTCGTGGGCGGCGGCCAGCGCGACGACGTTCTCGGCGTACGACGTGGTCTTCAGACCGGCCAGTGCGCCCCGCTCGTTGCGCGGGTAGGGCACGGTCGCCACGCGCGTCGTCTCGGGCCACTCCCCCATCGCGTCCGCGACGACGATCAGGGTCGGGGGCGCGTCGCCACGACCGGAGCCCAGCGGCGCCGGCCCGCCCGTGTAGGTGATCCGGATCCGACCCAACCGCAGCTCCTGGCCCTCGAGCACGGCGGCCACCCCACGTCGTACGGCGTCGGTGTCGACCTCCGGCAGCGCGAGACCCGCGGCGGAGCGCGCGAGTCGCTCCAGGTGGAGCGTCAGGGCGAACGGCTGGCCGTCGACGACCTTGACCGCCTCGAAGACTCCGTCGCCCACGGTGAGCCCGTGATCGGTCACTCCGACGGCCGGGGCGGTCGGGTCGGACAGGACTTCACCGTTCATCCAGGCGCGCATGGCGACCACTCTAGGAGGGTGAACGAGCCGTGCACGGCGGGCGAACACGCCCGAGGGGGGCCGATTTTGCACGCCCGTGGGGTTCGGCTAATGTTCCTTTCGCACCGAGGCCCCCGGGCCGCGGATCGCAAGCGGACGTAGCTCAGTTGGTAGAGCGCAACCTTGCCAAGGTTGAGGTCGCGAGTTCGAGCCTCGTCGTCCGCTCGGAGAGGTCTCTCTCTTGGTTTGACCTCCACGGTGGAGTGGCCGAGAGGCGAGGCAACGGACTGCAAATCCGTCTACACGGGTTCAAATCCCGTCTCCACCTCGAACATCATCGATCCCCTTGTGGGATCGTTGTTGCTCTCGGGCGATTGGCGCAGTGGTAGCGCGCTTCCTTGACACGGAAGAGGTCACTGGTTCAAACCCAGTATCGCCCACCAGCATCACCGCAGGTCAGCGACACAGAAGCCCCTCAGCCGAACAGGCCGAGGGGCTTTCTTGTTGCCACTGAGTGACTAACTGAGTGACTAACTCTCGCGGTCGTCTTCGTCGGCGGCCTGGTCGGGCAGGTCAAACAGGGTGTCCATGACCTGGGTCCCGCCCGTCAGGATCGGTCGCAGCTGCTTGCGGTAGACCGTCTCGGTCACCTTCGTGCTGCCGTGCCCGACCAGCCTTGCGATCTCCTCGAGGGGCACGCCGGCATCGCTCATCAGGGAGACGAACGAGTGCCGGAGCTCGCGCGGGGTCCACTCCCCCGCCTCGAGGCCGGCCTTCGTGCAGACGTTGCGGAACATCCGCCGCACGTTGGCCGAGTCCAGGGCGGTCCCGCTGCTGGTGCAGAACACCAGGCCGCGTTCGTCGTACCGACCCAGCTGCTGGATCACGGCACGATGCCTCTCGAGCGCCTCGACGGCGTGGGCCGGCAGCGCGAGGGTTCGCCGCGACAGCCGCGTCTTGGTGTCGCCACCGGCCCGCACCGATCGCCAGACCCGCACGTGCGGTGGCACGGGAGGGTCGCTGTTCGGGTCGCCCGTGAGGTCGACGTGGTCCCAGGTCAGGGCCCGCAACTCCTCGTTGCGGACCCCGATCAGCATCCCGAGCGTGACGTAGGCACCGAGTGGGTCGGCGGCGGATGCGGTCAGGAGAGCGCGTGCCTGGTCGAGGGTCATGGACTTCGACGGGCGGCCTCCCTTGCCCGTCGGGGCTGTGCAGAGCAGGGCCACGTTCCTGCCGACCAGGTCGCGAGCCTCCGCCCAGCGGATCGCGCGCCGCAGGATCGAGAGCACCCGTTGGAGCGTCGAGGTGCTGAGCTGGTGCCGGCGGGCGCCGAGCATCCGGTCCACGTCGTGCGCTCGAAGCTCACGGAGCCGCTTCTTGCCGATGAGCGGGACGATGTGGGCCCGGGCGAGGTGCTGGTTCTGCTCCACCGTTCCCGGGGCGCGACCATGCAACCCGTGGGCCAGCCACGACTCGATCACCTCCCCGACCGTCACGCCGCCCTGGGTGACATCGAGGCCCAGGTCGACCTCTCGCAGCAGCTCCTTGAGCTTCCGGTTCGCCTCCGTCCGCGTGATCGCGCTGAACCGCCGCGTGCGCCTCTTACCCCGTGAGTCGTAGCCGACCGTCACGGTGACGATCCACCGTTGACGCGCTTCGTCCCAGTGGATGCCGCCGTCACCCCGGTTACGGCGCGCCGTCACGTCCGGCACTCCCCCGCAACAACCGGGCCACGTACTCGTCCAGCGACCGAGCCGGCACCCGCCGGCACTTGCCCACCTGCACCGACCGCAGCTGGTTGGACCGGATCAGCTGGTAGACCCGATCGCGGCTCAAGCTCAACAGCTCGGCCGCCTCCTCCACGCGATACAGGACCCGAGGACGGTCCAGCTCAATCTCTCGCTTCATCTCCACTCCCGAGAGCCGGGTCGAGGGCCGCGGCCTCCCGACGTTCGATGGTCAGGTCACCCGTCAGCTCGTCAAGGGCACTTCGTGTCCTTCGGACTCCGCTGCGCTCCGCCCTTGACGACCAGTCGGGTGACCGGGATTGGCTGGTTGTCGGGAGGCCGCGGAGGTGTGGCGGCCGGGCTGGCGCGTGCGCGAGATCGCCGCCGACATGACCGCCGACGCCGCCTGATCGAGATCGAGGTAGCCGCGCCCGACGTACACCCACGACGACACCAGCTCGAAACCGTCGGGCAAGTCGGCGGCGTCGTCGAGGACCTCGCGGATGTCCGCGTCCGGCTCGAGCCCCGGATCCCTCCGGAACGCCCGACGAGCCCGACGGATCTGGCTGAACGTGACCGAGTAGGAACGGGACTTCGTGATCGGGTGCCCCCGGTAGCCCAGGGTCGCGAAGTTGTCGCGCAACCGCGCATACGCCTCCCCCTCACCTGCCACCCGGTTCGCTGCCTCGATGATCCGGACAGCATGCGGCGAGGCACCGACACTCCGCGCATGGACGGCCGAGGTGACGCGCGCCGGGAGCCCGAAGTCCTCGGTGGCCTTGGTCAGATACTTCGCCAGGTACGCCGCCACCTGCTCGGGATGTACCACGCGGCCACCGCGCTCGGAGTCGCGGCCCGCGGTGTCGGTGATCGAGCGACAGTCCAGTTGACGGCCCCACGTCAGCCGGTACGCCGTCCCGTTGCGCAGCGGTCCGACATCGAGGCGCACCGACTCGGTCGTCCGCCGCACGGCGTCCTCGAGGTCCCGGGTGGACAGGTCCAGGTCGGACGGCTTCCCGTCGGGGCCGAGCGGACCATCGATCCGGATCGGCACGTGCACGTGGATCAGCCCGCGGGCCTGGAACTCGACCACCTTCGAGTAGGCGATCCGGCATCGCTGCCGAAACGCCTTCACGCTCAACCCGGTCACCGCAGCCAGCCGGCGCTGCAGCGCGATGGTGAACCGCCGCCACAGCTCGGGTGCATGCCACTGCCACAGCACGTGGCCGGTGTAGTCGTAGCACTCCCAGCACAGCGGATGCCCCAGCTGAGAGTCGTTCTCCCGATGCCTCTTGCCACACCACAGCGCTCGCCCATGCGGACACACCGGCTTATCCCGACGCGCTCGACACGGCCCCTTCCGGCGCAGCCCGTGCACGGGGCCGAACGAGGGCGCGGTCAGTGTCGCGAACGTGCAAGGTCGGTCGGCCACGGACGCCGGGACTCCCTTGCCTCCGGCCAGCCCGCAGACCAGGAGATGCCACGCGTCGCCCTTGTACTCGTGACTGCACGTCGGGCAGACCGAAGCCCGCCGGTTCCCGCACCGCACGTACGTGTGGCCGTCCAGCTCGTCGGCCGATGAGTAGCGCTCCACAACCTCGCCCGTGCCCTTGTCGACCAGCATCGTCGTCCCGCGCAGCCGAACCGGGCGCGCGCACCCACCGCTTCGACCGACCGCAGACTCGATCCCGGCCTCACCGACGAGCGCCCGCGGAAGTCCTCGCTCGCCTGGGCTTGATTGCCCGACATCCCGCACGGCACGCCGCCTTCCCCGCCAGAACACATCAGGTGTCCAGTTGAGCGGGCAGTCAGGGACGTTCCCACCACGTCGGCAGGACATCGCAGGACGTCTACCCGGACCCCATGGCCTCGGGTGTGCTCTCTCGGAAGGGCAGGGATCCGGCTGGCCAACTGCTTCCGGACATGCCGAGATGAGGTGCGCATTGGCGTTGAGCCCAGCGACGCAAACCTCGCCCGGACGACCCCGCGGGATAGCCTCCAGTCATGGTTGAGGTGAGAGGTTGGACCAGCCCCGATGCGTGGATCTTGGCTTCGATCACCACCTCGCGGCGAGGCTCCACACTGAGCCGCGTGATCGGTACTGCAGATGCGTTCAACCACGGCATCCCGAGCCGTGACCAACTCGCGTCCAGCTTTGGCGCACTCATCGATGCCGGACTCGTTGACGTCACCGACGGACGGTTCCGCTTGACCCGCAACGGCAAGCGCATTCGAAAGACTTGGCGCGGCGGTGCCTTCGAATGGGGCCAGGTGCTTCCGCGCCTGGAGCCCATACCTCGCAGCAGCCGGGAGTATCCGCTCACGAGCGAGGAGTGGCAGCGCGCCTATGACGAGTACTACCCGCCTGAGCGTCGGTCCCGATAATTCGCACGCTCATGCCACGATCCGCCCCGGAGCTGCCGATGATCGGATGTAGCGCCTGCTAGGGCTCGCGCCGGTTCCACTCCTCGTTGACCCGGCCCAGCAATGCGCGCACCTTCTCCACGTCAGCGCCGATTCGAATGTCGAACTCCCAATCCTCGATGGGACCTCCACCCGTCGACACTTCGTTCAGGCTGCGGCTGATCCACCGCAGTTCCTCAGTGGTGAAGTCCATGCAACGAGGCTAGAACAGTCAGGCGGCAACGCACGCTCATGCCGCGATCCGCGCGGTCATGCCGATGAGCGGTAGGCGCTGCCGGGCGAGCCGGAGGTCAATCGCCGACGACGATGTCGATCATGTAGGAGCCTGCGGCGTCCGCATGCATGTCATCCGGGACCTCGGACCAAGGGCCGATCAGCAGAGCCTTGGCTTCGTCGTACGCGCTGCCCTGATAGCCAGGCCGCGAGAAGTCGGCGATGCGACTCATGGACGGGTAGACGCTCTGTCCAACAACGAACCCCTCCATCCCAAGCAGGCGGCGACCTTGCGTCTGCGCCAGGTCGATGGCGGTCACGGCGTCCTCGTAACGGACCCAGACCTCGCCACCCGAGGTTGTGTACGTGTCCGAGAACCGTGCGAGCAACTCGCCCTCGAAGGGTGATGTGTCCCTTGGGTCGGTCATCGTCATAGTTTGGCTTGGACGTGCTCGGATGTCTCAGACCTATCGAATCTGCAACGCATTGTCATGCCGCGATTCGTGCGCTGTCATGCCGATGAGCGGTCGCTCGACGGCAGGGCATGGCATCCTGCCCGAGTGACTGCCCAAGAGGCCCTGAAGGCCGCACTTCGCGACCAGCTTGGGCCTGTTGCTCGCCTTCAGGGCTACAAGGGATCGGCTCCGAACTGGCGAAAATCTTCTGCCGCGGGTGACTGGGCCGTTGTCAACGTGCAGACCTCGTCCTTCAGCGGCGCCGACCACCTCCGGTGCGTCGTGAACCTGGCCTTCGCCCCCGAGCCGTGGTTGAGGTGGCAGGCGGAGAACCTCGGAGCAGGCATGCCCAAGTCGATGCCGGAGTCGCTCGGGCTGTACAGAGAACGGCTCCACCCAGAGGGAACGCCAGAAGGCACCGACGGCTGGTGGGACGTCACAGATCATGAGTCAGCCCGCCTGGCGGTCGCAGACATGATCGCTCAACTGGAGCGGACTGGCTGGCCCGTGCTGGAGAGCATGTTCTCTCGCGAGGCGATGATGACCCGCTTGCAGGGCGGGGACCTCGGCATGATGAAGCGATCCAACTTCGGCACCTTCTTCGCCCGCGCCGAGGCGCTCCTACTCATGGACGCTGGACCGTCCGACGCACTGGAATCGCAACTCAACTACGCCCTCGACAACGTCATGGTGACGCAGCGTGACAACGCCGAGCGGTTCGACACGTGGGTACGCGCAGAGGCAGCCAGAGCGTGATCTGAAACCGTCCGCTCATGCCGCGATCCGCGCGGTCATGCCGATGAGCGTGCGTCCCCACCGCCGGCATTCCATCGCCGATGCGTCAAATGGTCAGTTATCCTCAGCAAGCGGGGGCACGCCTCGCTGGAGAGGAGCCCCGCGATGGCCCGGGCGTCAGATGCTGCGCGAGACGCAGCGACTGAGCGTTTGAAGGAAGCCTACGTGCGCGGTTCGCTGACCATTGAGGAGTTCGAGGGCCGTGTCGCCGCAGCCCTGGTCGTGCCGACGAAGGAAGGTCTGGCGCGCCTGACCAGCGATGTGCCGGGCGACACCATTGCCCTTCCACCCGTTCAACCGCTGGAAGTCGGCCATCCGTTGCGAGGCCCTCGGAGGCGACTGTGGCTCGCGGCTCTCGCGGTCGGAGTCTTCACCGGCGCAAGCGCCACGGCACTCGTGATGCACGAGCAGAACAAGGTCCCGGACCACTGCATGGTGATGGAGCACGGCAAGTTCTACAGGGTCTGCTAGCACGCATTCCACTACCGCGATCCGCTCGCTCATCCCGATGTGGGGATGCCGTATCTAACGACCTAGCATTCGTGGCGTGACTGTCATCCCGCTCTTCGTTGTCTTCGCGCTGGCGTCCATCTGGGCAGCGTTCTGGCTCATTCGCTTGGCCGTGCGCTACGGGATGAACGATGCCCTCCGCATGAACCGCGACTGGTTCGTATCGCAGCGCGACCGTGACACGTCAGCGGGATAGCGCCTGCCTCGCCGGACACTTGTCCGGATCTACCGCTGAGTGAGTGCACCGGCCTGCCGAAAGGGTCCGGTGCCTGAGAGGATCACCTCGTGGCATCTTCCCAAGAGCGGTCGTCGGCGTATGGCGTGCTTTCCGATTGGGGGCTCTGGTTGGGGGTAGTGGACCTGCTCCTGTTGATATTCGCGTGGGCCACACACTCGTTGACCTTGCTGACGGTGGCGATCGCCCTCGGGCTGCTGACGCTGGTGGCGCAGATCTCGACCAAACTCGCCGCCGCCTTCCGCGGGCACCGCCAGGCCGGTCGTTGAACTGGTGTGTAAGGCATCATCATTCAGCTCAGCCAGGGGCATCAACGCGCGGATCCGCGCCTGATCGAACACACGCACATGCCGCTGAGTGCTCGGTCGTGCCGAAGCGGAACGTCGTAATGGTGGAATGAGTGTCATGCCAGACCAAGAGCAGCGGACGCCGTACTTCGGCGACTATCCACGTGGCTCCTACTGGTCGGCCGTTCCGCCTGACGTCCCGCAAGACAGCGACCGGGAGGAGGACTACGCGGTCGAGGGGTCGACGCTCCGCATCATGTGGGATGAAGGCGCTGGTCCTCTCTGGGCTTCGGACGGGCTGCTTCCGGACGACCCCGAGTGGCTACGGCGGGCACTGGGCCTGAGTGACTCCCTGGTTGCCGCCCTCCTTACCTGGCTGAGCGAGATGACCGCCCTGCACCCTGGGTTGCCGGTTGCGGAGTGGCAGGAGCGCGCGCGGCAACTGGATGAAGAAGGTCGAGACTTGGCCGTGCGATTGCAGGCGGAAGTTGGAACTCGGTTCAGCGTCCGATACCACGCCTGACGAACACGGGACCAAGTGAACGCCCGGACATGCCGCGATCCGCGTGGTCATGCCGAGATCCGGATGGCTGGCGTCACTCTCTCGTTGAACGTGGTCAGTCACGATTGGGAAACACTGTGAAGTGCGGCGCCTTCTGGAGACGGCGCCAGCCACATACTCTGCGTATGAGTCCAGGCCGAACCTTGCTGGTTATCGGGGCGATTCCGATCGTCGCCGTCGCCGCGTTCATCACCGTCGGCAGACCAGGTGTGGCGGTCGATGGGCCAGTGGTCGCCCGCGACTCGGGGTGGTTGGGGCAGGGCGGTGGCGAGGACGCCGGATTGGGCGGCACCTTGAGGTACGTCGACGGATGCCTCCTTCTGGACGCCAGCCCGGTGGTGTGGCCCGAAGGAACGACCTGGGCCGCAGATCAGAGATCCGTTCGCTTGCCGAACGATGAGTTGGTCGCGATCGGCGACCACGTGTTCGGCGGCGGCGGAGTGGGCGGCCAAGGGCATTACGACACCGACCATTGGCGAAGCACCCCGATGGGCAGGGCGACTGCGGGATGCCTGAAAGATGATGAAGGCGTCTTCGTGTTCAATGCTCACGAAGACCTCGAAGTCACTCACAAGGCACCCTGATCGAGCGTTTGTCGATGGAACTGGAGCATCAACACATGCCGCGGAGCGTGAGCCCCCCGGCCATCGAGAACTGCCGCTCATGGCGCGGAAGTTGCCGATGAGCGGTCGCCCGCTCAGAAGTAGTTCCCCGGCAGCGAACTCAGCCATAGGACAAGGGCGACGACCACTAGGACCAGCGCTAGGAGCGAAACGTGGGAGGACACTGCCGTCTACGGGGTGTACTTCTGGGATGGCAGGGGCTTGCGTTCCTGGTACCGACTTCATGAGTGCGACGTGCGCGAAGCCCTTAGTTGGGCCAGCGAGCGAGCAGATGATGAGCCCTACTCGGTTGCGCTTCTCATCTCAGACCCTACGGAGCGTCCACCCGACCAGGACGGACGAGTGTGGCTGCTTGGGGGCAATGTCCACGCGGGCCAGCCTCCACATCAGGACTGATGGCGGGTATCCGCTCGTGCCGCGATCAGTGCGGTCCTGCCGACGAGCGGGCGCGGGGAGCCTCCAGCAGGCAGAGTGCGTCCTTTGCCTATGTCGGTACCGCGGCGATTGTCCGAGGCCCTCGATGTTTGCTCGTTGCTCAGCGCTTGTTCGGGTGCGGATGAGGGCGGCTGGTTCGAGCGTTGCATTCGACCCCCTCGGTGTCTTTAGCAAATAGGTGGACCGCACATCAGTTCGTGACGTGGTAGTCCACTTGGGCGAGGCCGCCGTAGCAGCGAGCTTGTGAGCTCCGAGTCAGCATGCAGGTTGGGTACGACATTTGAATGACAATGCCACTTGAATCCAACGGAAATGTCTTCGTATCGATGGCCAGCGATGGGCGCGTTTCGGTTGGCAGACCAAAGGTGATCTGATCTGCGCAGGAGCCCTGCGCCTCAACGCGAACCGCCCGTGCGCCCGAGAACCTTTCCCCTTCGGGCGCCGCCAGCCCTTGCGGAAAAATGCGGATGCGGCGATGTCCACCTGACATGTAGGCGACGGTGTCGCTGCAGGGAGCGCTGGGCGCTGCCTCCGGTTCCGGGGAATGGTGACGGTCGGCCAGTCGGATAGCACTGATCGAGATTGCGCCGATAGCCAAGCCAAGCCCCAGGCACGCGACTGCAACTCGGGTACGAGAACGATTTCGGCGTGCAGCCTTCCCGAGTAGACGTGGCCGAACCCCATCCCGTTTCAGGTCCATGGTGCGAGTGTGGCACTCAACAGAGGGAGCCAGCTGCGCTATTGGTGAGAACTTTCTTCACTCCGTCAAGGCGCCGGCTCCGCCGGCGCGGCGCCTCCGTGCCGGGCGTGCGGCCTCCGGCCGTTCCGGGCGCGGGGCGCCGCCCACTGAGTGACTAACTGAGTGACTACGGACCCAGACAGCGCCGGATTGAGCACGCCGAAACACCCGGTTCTGAGCGTGAAACGCGATGTCTCACCACTACCCGGAGTCCTTGACACGGAAGAGGTCACTGGTTCAAACCCAGTATCGCCCACCAGAGTTTCAGCAGGTCAGAGACACAGAAGCCCCTCAGCCGACCAGGCCGAGGGGCTTTCTTGTTGTGCTGGGTGAGTGATCCGGACACGGGTCCGAGCGGATACTGGTCGCATGGCCACCATGTCCCCACGCCCGGCGGTGAACGGGCCGTGATCCAGCCGCTGCACGTCGTCGGGAGTCGACCGGCGGGCCCCACCGCCGGGAGCCTGCTGGGCCTCGTCGCGGGCAGCCTGGTCTTCGCGGCCTGGTTCAACGACCACCTGCTCGGGATCGCCGTGGCCGGGGTCTTCGTCGGCCTCATCGCCTGCGTCCTGGCGGGGGCACCCGGATGGGAGCGGTTCGGCGCGGCCCTCCTGGTGGGCACGGCGGTCGCCGCCTCGGGGTGGTGGGTCGTCTTCCACCTGGGTGGTTGACGGACGGGCTCACCCCAGCTGGCGGTGAGCCATGAACCGAACCACCGCCTCGAAAGGTTCGCTCCTCACCGCCCGGCCGACCCAGCGGTGAGCCATGAACCCTTTGAGTCGGGGAATCGGTTGACACCTCACCGCTCCACCCGACCAGGGGCCGACTCGCGGCTCAGGCCTCCACGGCGAGGATCGGCGTGATCCACGACTGGTGGGTGGCGGCGTTCTTGGTGATCGCCAGGAGCTCGTCGACGTGCGGCTCGAGGCCGGTGACCTTGTCCAGGGGCACGCCGATGATCAGCTGGAAGCCGAGGCCCTTCCAGGCCTCGACGGCCCGCCCGGCGAACTCCGAGTCGGCCTTCACGAAGCCCTCGTCGAGGAAGACGGGGGCAAAGCGGGGGCGTGACCGCATCTCGTCGCCGAGCCGGAACCGCAGCGCCGACCCCACGATGAACGCGACCAGCTCCTGGCTCTCGCCACCGCTCTTCTCCCCCAGCGTCCGATAGGTCGCCTTCATCTCGCCGGTGGTGTGGTCGTAGCGCTCGGCGCTGATCTCCACGTGGCGGCGTACGTCGAGGAGCCGGTCGCGGTCGGAGCCGCCGACCGGCTGCTCGCCGGACTGGGTGGGCTTGCGCAGCTGCTGCATGAAGCGGCTCAGGTCGGTGAAGCGCTTCTCGAGGTCGGCCTCGGCCAGGTCGGTCGTCGACTCGGCGGCGAGCGCGCGCAGGTCCTTCATGAAGACCTGCACGTGGGCCGGGCTGAGTCGGCGCAGCCGGATCCGCAGCCGGTGGCCGGACGCACCGAACTCCAGCCGCCGCAGGATCGCGTTGATCGGCTCCAGGCGGTCCTCGATCTCCTCGATCGAGGCGGCCATGGCGCCGACCAGCGGCACGAGGTCCTGGCCGCTCCACTCGGTGAGCCGGCGGCGCCACTCGGCGCGACGCTGGGCCAGCCCCTTGCCGCGGATCTCCTCGAGGATGCGGGCGAAGTCCGGGTAGGACTCGGCGGTGGCCACGAGGTTGGGCGAGTCCCAGTGGAAGGTGTAGACCCGGAAGATCGCGACCAGGTCCTCCTCGGCCCGCCGGATCTCGGTCTGGGCATCGGACACGGCCGCCTGCAGGCGCTCGGTCAACCGGTGGGCGTTGGCCTGGAAGCGGTCGGGGTCGTCGGGGTCGTCGGGCGTGACCGCGGCGGCCAGCTCGACGGCGAGCGAGGCGTCCTGCTCGGCCGTCAGGGTGACCGTCCCGGCGCGCTCGAGCGCCTCGATCCGGTCGTTGACGAGGTCCTCGGACTCGACCAGCTCGCCGTGGCGGCCGGTCAGCTCCTCGCGACGTCGGTCCAGCTCGAAGCGGGCCCGCTGGGCGCGGTCCAGCCGCTCCACGAGCGTGTCGATCTGACCCTGCAGCACCTGGAGGCGGTCGTCGGCGGCCAGGATCTCCTCGCGGCGACGCTCGAGCTCGGAGATGCGGCGGTCGCTGCCCTCGACGTCGAAGTCGTCGAAGCGCGCCGCGGCGACGGCGTCGTACGCCGCGCGGAGCCGCTCGTGGACGCTGCGGGTGCGGTCGATCTCGCGCACGTCGTCCTCGATCGCGCCGAGCCGCTGCTCCAGCGCCGCGATCTCCCGGTCGATGTCGGCGATCGCGTCCTCGTTGGAAAAACCGATGATGTCGCGGACGTCGTTGCGGCCGTGGGCGCCGCGGCGTCCGTTGCGGGTCTGGCCCGCCAGGGTCACCCGCAGCCCGTCGCCGTCGAGGCCCGAGGCCGTCTCCACGCAGAGCGCGTCACGCGCAGGATCCGCGACGTGGGCCTGGACCCAGCCCGAGAACGGCGAGTCCTTGTGGAGCAGCTTGCCGGAGACCCGTTCAGGGTCACCGGGGCCCCGGTCGGGCAGGTCGAGCGCCACGCCCTCGAAGGTGAGCCGACCGCGCAGCCGCAGCCCGTCGATGCCCCGGGAGAACTCCTCGAACCGGTCGAGCGGCACGAGCATCACCCGGGCCGAGCCACCCAGCACGGTCTCGACGGCCGTCCGCCAGCGCGCCTCCTCCGGCGCGACGTCGACCAGCTCGGCCACGAACGGCAGCTCCTCGACGTCCAGCCCGCTGGCGCGCGCCACCTCGGCGCGCAGCTCGTGCATGCGGGCGGGCATCCGGCCGGCGCGACCCTCGAGGGAGGCCCGCTCGCGGCGCAGCTCGCTCAGCCGCTGGCTGAGCGGGAACCCCTTGTCCCGGGCGGCGTCGCGTTCGTGGGTCAGGCGAGCCAGGTCGTCCGCGGCGGTGCTCAGCCAACGCCGGGCCCGCTCCTGCAGCGCGGAGAAGGCCACGACCGACATGAGGGCCTCGTCGACCTTGGCCGCGTCGTCGTCGGCGGCGTCGATCAGCGGCAGCAGTCGCTCCTGCAGCACCGCCCGACGGCCGAGCCGGTCCTCGCGGACCACGGCCTCCTGCTCCAGCGACAGCGCGAGCGACTGGAGCGTCCCGCCGCCGGCTGCGCGGTGCTCCTCCTTGGCCGCCTCCAGGTCACCTTGCAGCTCGGTCTCGGCCGAGACCGAGGCCGCCAGCTCCTCGGTGGTCCGCTCCCGGGCCGCGCGGTTGTCCGCCACGGCGGCCCCGAGCAGCCGGGCGTGGGTGCGCAGCAGCCACAGTCGCAGCGGGCTGTCACCCGGCAGCGTGACGCCGTAGGAGTCGAGCTCGGCGAGGCGGGCGCGGGCCGCGACCTGCCGCTGGTGGAGTTCGGAGATCGGGTCGAGCAGCTCGAGCTTCTGCTCCTCGGTGCGCATCGCGGTGTAGGCGGTGTCGAGGTCGTCGAAGTGCTCGATGGCACGGTCGGCGGCGGCGTACGTCGAGGGCTGCTCGAGGACCATGTCCTTGTAGAGCTCGTCGACGCTGCGGACGTGATTGCCGGCCTGGATCCGGGCCAGCAGGCGCAGCGCCTTGGCCCCGTCGCCGTTGGCGCCGATCCCGAGGCGGGCGTGGAGCACCGCCGAGAAGTCGGCGTAGGTCCGGTGGACGCGGATCCCCGGGAAGAGCTTCTTGAGCGTGTTGGCGTGGAAGCGCTCCGGGACGGCGACCTCGAGCGTCTCGAGCGCGAGGGAGCCCTCGTGGGTCGCGAGCTGCATCTGCACATCGCTGGAGCGGACGGCACGCCTCGGCACGTAGTAGGTGCGGAGCGCGGTGAACCGGCCGCCTCGATCGTTGACGAAGGTCATCGCCACGGCGCCCCACGTGTCGGTGCCCTTGCCGCGGAGCAGCTGCTCGACCGGCCGCCCGGTCTTCGGGTCGTCGACCACGTCGACCGCACCACGGAGGTAGGACAGCAGGGTGCGCTGGCCCGCACTGCGGGCGCGACCCCCCACGGCGTCGTTGGAGGCGCCGTTGAACTTCGTGTCCGACGGCATCATCAGCGCGGTGTAGGCGTCGAGGATGGTGGACTTCCCGACGCCCGAGGCGCCGGAGATCATGGTCGCCTCGCCCCGCAGCGGGATCGTGGTCAGCCCGACGAAGCCGCCCCAGTTGACCAGCTGCAGCAGCGTGGCGCGCCACTGGACGGTGTCATCCGTGGGGTGGTCGACCAGCCCCTGCTCGAACAGGCCCTCGCTCATGCGTCCGTCCCCCCGGTCTCGTCGTCGGCCACGTCGTCGGCGTAGCCGAAGAGCTCGCTCTCCTCGTCGAGCTCGCCGCGCCCGGCGCTGGCGTCGTTGGCCGCGCGCAGCGCCTCGAGCAGCTCGCGGAGCAGCTCGAGCGGCAGCAGCGGCTCGACGGCCTCACTGATCTCGTAGCGGTCGTCCCCGACGGAGCCGATCAGCAGCCCCGACTTCACGACGCCGGCGACCGCGTTGCGGGCCCGGCGCTCGTCGCCGGCCGCGTCGGTGGCATGGGCGGGGCGGAAGCTGGCGACGTACTCGACGATGTCCTCACGGTCGACGTAGGTCTTGCCGTCTCCCCCGGCGTGCCCGGCACGGAGCCGGTCGCGCAGGTGCACCAGCACCAGCGTCTCCTCACGCGACCAGGCCGCGTCGTAGAGCAGCGTCGGGAACTTGCTGCCGGTCTCCGAGACGGCCTGCCGCTTCCACGCGACCTCCCGGACGCGGTCGACGGCGAGGTCGAGGAACACGTCGTTGAGCCGCGAGCGCAGGACCCGCTCGTGCTCGACCAGGACCCGCCAGTCGCGGGGATGCGTGCGGCTGCTGATGAACCGCTGCCGGAGCAGCGTCACGAGGGCGTGCCGCTGGGCGTACTCCAGGCCGCCCTCGTCCCCCTCGAAGAGCGAGACGGACCGGTCGTCGAACTCGCCCTCCAGGTCGGTGTCGGCGTCGTGCCCGGTGTCGTGCTCGGTGTCGATGGTCATGCTCCGGTGTCGCTCTCGGGTCGGTCGCTCTCGGGTCGGTCGGGGTCGGGCAGTCGGGTGCGGGGCACGGCGAAGGCGCGGCGTGACCCGTCCGGGCGTACGGCGTCGTAGGCCTCGAGGTCCTCCTCGCTGCCCCAGTCGCGGCCCGCCGCGAGGTGGAGCAGGCCGAAGATCTCCACCGGACGCCGCAGCGAGGGCTCGAGCCCGCTGAACAGCTCACCGAGGGAACCAGCCGGGAGCAGGGAGGACAGGGTGGCGTCGAGGCGCTGCCGCAGCTCGGCGAGCTGGGGTCCCCCCTGGGCCATCAGGTCGGCCAGGGAGACCGGCGGGGCCTGGCTCGGGTCGGACTCCTCGATCGGCTCGGGCAGCACGTCGTCGGCCGGGTCGTAGAACCGCTCGCGCAGGTGCTCCACCGTGGCCCGTCGCGGGAGCAGTGGCACGTCGTGGGTCGCGCGCGGTCCGGTCGTGGCCAGCCAGCCCATCAGCTCGGACTCGAGCTGCCGCAGGGTCTGCTCGAGCTGGCGGTCGCGGACGGCGTCGTGGGAGACGATGTAGTCCTTCAAGGTGGCCGTGACCCGGGACCGCTGGGTGAGCACCCGGTCGAGGCCGTCGCGGACGAGGTGGACGGTGCCGCGCAGCTCGGCCCGGTCGGCGTCGCTGAGGATCCCGTCGGACAGCGGGTGGTCCAGCAGCGCCGTGAGATCCTCGCGCAGCTGCGCCACCAGGGCGTCGTCGCGCAGGAGCGCGAACGCGCCCTCGAAGGCCCGGCCCTCGTGCGTGGAGGTCATCAGGGAGTCCGCGCGGGCGAGGTAGTCGTCGATGACCTCGCCGGCGGGTCGGTCCTCGGCGCGGAAGGCCGCGAGGACCTCACCGCGGATGGCGGCGAACCGCTCCTCGACCCGGGCGAAGTCGCTGGGCAGCGCCGAGATCAGGCTCAGCAGCTCGGTGAAGCCCTCGGCCATGAAGTCCTCGGTCGCGCCGACCATCTCGGCGCCGTCGACCAGCCGGTCGCGCTCGGCCTGGAGCCGGGCGATCTCCTCGTTGAGGATCGTCACGCGGGCCGTGCGGTCGGGGTTGGCCTCGGAGTTGAACCGGCGAACGCTGCCGAGGATGGTCGCGATCCGGTGCTCACTCAGCGTGGCCCGGTCGCGAGCGAGGCTCTTGACCAGCTCGAGCGCCTGCTGGGCGTGGGAGGTCAGGGAGTAGACCTCGTTGTCGCGCTCGTCGAGCGAGCGCACCAGCCACTGGCCGCGCATCCACCGGCGGCAGACCTCGTGGCCGCTGCCGACGGGCACGTCGGACTCCCCCGTGCGCCGGACCTGGGCGAGGTGCTCCTCGACCTGCGCGTGCAACCGCGCCGTCGGGATGGGCTTGTTGTTGCGCCCGAACGCCGCCCGGAAGATGGCGATCACCACCGGTGCCTGACGCTGGTGCAGCAGCGTCAGCGTCGGCTGGGAGAACGCCCCACGCACCCGGGCGAGCTCACCCGCGACCTCGCTCATCGACACCTCTCCATGGCCTTGTCCGACCGCCCAGCATGTCAGAGCGGGCCGACGGAGCCACGCCCGGGCGTCAGTCAGGCACGGGCACCGCGGTGTCCGTCGCAGCCGCGCGGGCCGCGCGCTCCTGACGGTCCATCAGCAGCATCAGCTCGATCAGCCCGGCATGCCACCAGGCGTGGCCGTCGCGGCCGCTCTCGGCGACGATGGCGAAGCACCGGTCGCAGGTGAAGAAGCCGCCGCTCGTGGCGGGGTCATGCCCCTGGTTGGCCCCACAGCTCATCAATGTCCCCTTTGATGACCGCGTCCGAGACGGCCCCGCATGGCACGACCGCGATGGCACGAATCTACGTGACGTGACCCGAACGGACTAGGTGAACCACAGGAAAAACTGCAGGTGGGGACCAGAACACCCATCGTCCGGAAATAGCAGAACCGCCGGCGTCTCGGGTCACCGGCGGTTCTGATGACTACGTTAGCGGGCGGTCCTGCAAGCCAACCTCGGGATTCCCTCAAGAAACCCTCAAGGTTCCGAAAGTGAAGTTTCCAGCGGAAATGCGACGGTACGGCGGACCCCGGCGTACCGTCGAAGGATCCGGGCGCTTCTCGTGTCCCGCCACCAAGGCGCCTCCGCTCCCGGACCAATGCCCCAGAATCGCGGCGCCCGTGACCCTGACCGTTCGCTCCTCGATGAGTCCCCCCACCGTCCGCGTGCAGGTGCGCGGCGATCTCGACCTGTTCTCGGCCCGACGGGTGGGCATGCGCATCGACCGCGCCCGCCAGCAGGGGTGCCACCAGGTGCTGGTCGACGCAGGCGGGGTGACGTTCGTCAACGGGTCGGCGCTCGGGGTGTTCATCCGGACGCTCCGCGCGCTCACGGAGGAGTCCGGGTCGATGCACTTCACGTCGGTGAGCCCGAGCTTCGAGCGGCTCTGCACCCTCACCGGGATCGACACGGTGCTGGGCCTGGGCTCGCTCACCGTCCCCGAAACCCCCGTGGATCGGGGACGATGAGCAGTGCCTTTGCAGGCGCGACCATCGTGACGCCCCCGCCCGAGGCGGCGACACACCCGAACGGGTGACGATCAGTCGGGCCCGCTCAACGGCAGTGTGAACTCGAAGACAGTGCCCTGCCCACCCGGGTTGTCACGGGCGCCGATGCTCCCGCCGAGGCGGGTCACGATCCGGCGGCAGATCGCGAGTCCGAGCCCGGTGCCCTCGTAGGCGCCCGAGCTGGCGCGGTGGAACTCCGTGAAGACCTTCTCGTGCTCGCCGGGAGGCACCCCGATGCCGTTGTCGGCCACGGCGGTGACGACGCGTCCGTCCTCGACCCGGCCGAAGACCTCGATCTTGGGCTCGACCCCGGCGGCGACGTACTTGACCGCGTTGCCGATCAGGTTGTCGAGCAGCTGACGCACGAGGACCGGGTCGGCATGGACGGGCGGCAGGTCGCGCACGGTGACGAGCCCCTCGACCTCGCGCGAGGCGGCCACGTCGCGGACGATCGGCGCCAGCTCGACGCGTCCGAGCTCGAGGTCGGACGCGTCGCTCGTGGCGTAGGCCAGCAGGTCCCGGACCAGCTCCCCCATCCGGCCGGCCGAGGAGCGGACGCGGTCGACGAAGTCGCGCAGCAGCGACGGGTCGAACTCCCCCGCCTCCATCTCGTCCCCGATCAGCTCGGTCCAGCCGTCGATGGCGGCGAGCGGGTTGCGCAGGTCGTGGGCGACGACGCCCGCGAAGTTCGTGAGGTCCTCTCGGCGGCGGTAGTCGTCGGTGACGTCGTGGAAGAGCAGCATCGCCCGGGCGCGGTCCTGGTCCTCGTCCCGCGGCAGGGGGACGGCCGAGACGGTGAGGACGCGCCCCTGACCGTCGTCGTCGACCAGCACCTCGACGTTGCGCACGGTCTCGCCGCGCAAGGCACGCTGGGAAGGACGCTGCCCCTCCGGGATGGGTGAGCCGTCGGCGAAGGTCCCGGCCAGGTTCGGCAGGCCGGGCAGCGGACCGTCCGGGCCGTTGCCCATCGCCTCGCTGGCAGCGGGGTTGCGCATCAGGAAGGCACCGGTGTCGTCGATGACCGTGAGGCCCTCGGTCATCGAGGTGATGACCGAGTTGAGCAGCTCGGCCTGGTAGACCGCCTCCTCCTCGTTGCGGCGCACCTCGGCCTCGAGGCGGCGGCGCTCGTCGAGACCCGTGGAGAGGCTCAGCCCGGTGACCACGATGGTCACGATGTAGAACTGCGCGAGCAGCGCCCCGACCTGCGGATCCTCGACCGCGGCGAACGGCCCGATGTGGTTGAGCGTGAGCCGGATCGTGGCGATGCCGTTGAGGGTCGCGTACGCCGCCGAGACCACGGTCGTGTAGCGCATGCCGACCCAGACGACGCCGGCCACGAGGGGGAAGGCGAGGGGCAGGTCGTCGAAGGTGAACGCCAGCGCGTACATCGCGATCGTGAACGCCCCGGCCATGGCGAGCTCGGGGCGACCGGCGGGTCCGATCACCGGCTCGTCGGCCGGCACGGAACGCAGTCGGGCCACCAGGAGCCCGGCGGGCACGACCATCAGCACCCCGCACAGGTTGCGGCCGAGCCAGAGCACCGCGCCGATGCCGTCGAGGCCTCCGTGGAGCAGCGAGGTCCCGGCCGCCCCGAGGGCCGCACCGAGTCCGGTCGCGACCACGGCGGTGGCCAGGAACCGCACCAGCACCCCGGGCGAGTCGAGGGGGCGGTCTCCACCGGCCCCCCACAGCTCCGGGCAGTAGCGCCGGACCAGGGCCACGGCGGCGAGGGTCTGCGCCACGTTGGTCACGACGAGGAGCAGGCCGATGTCGTACGGCGCCCCGGTGACCACGTTGACGGCGTACGTCGCGACCGCGAGCAGGGCCGTGTCGACCGATCGGGGTCCGGCCCCGCGCAGCAGGAACCAGAGCACGGCAAGACCGCCGGCCGGCCAGATCAGCGCGAAGGTCGTCCCCTCGCCGATCGTCCACCGACCGACGAACCCCAGTGCGACGTAGCCCGCCACGAACCCCGCCACCACGGTCGGTGACGAGTTCACGACGCCGTGTCGCCGGCTCCCCGGCATGAGTTTCCCCTTACTGGGCCCCCACCCCGGACCGAGGCTAGTGGGAAATCCCCGGCCCGTCGGGGAAACGCGCGAGTGTCCCGGCTCAGTCGTCGGAGGCGAAGTCCTCGTCATGGGTGCCGGGACGCGGCGCCCAGGGCAGCTCCCGCGCCGGGCGGACGACGATCAGCCGGTCGCCGCGCGCCAGCTGGGTGACCACCGGGTCGAAGTAGCGGTAGACCTTCTCGTCGCGCACGACCGCGATGACCTGGTCGGGCAGCGCCTGCGGCTGCTGGCCGACCTCGTTGACCAGCAGGTCGCGCTCGGCGACCTCGAGGCCCTCGCCGTAGGTCAGCAGGTCCTCCATGACCGAGCCGAGCATCGGCGACATCGAGGACAGGCCGAGCAGCCGGCCGACCGCGTCGGAGGAGGTGATCACGGAGTTGGCGCCGGACTGCTTCATCAGCGGCGCGTTCTCCTGCTCACGGACCGCCGCGACGATCCACGCGTCGGGGTTGAGCTGGCGCACCGTCAAGGTGGCGAGCACGTTGGAGTCGTCGCGGTTGGTCGTGATGATGACCTGGTCGGCCTCGGCGACGCCGGCGCGGCGGAGCACCTCGCGTCGGGTGGCGTCGCCCGTGACGACGGCCAGGCCGTCGGAGTGGGCGTCCTCGAGCGCGATCTTGCTGGGGTCCACGACGACGATGCCGTCGCGGTCCTGGCCGTTGTTGACGAGGGTCTCGACGGCGCTGCGACCCTTCGTGCCGTAGCCGATGATGACGACGTGGTGACCCATGGTCTTCCTCCAGCGGGCGACCCGGAAGAGCTCGCGGCCCTGCGAGGCGAGCACCTCCAGGGTGGTTCCGATCAGCAGCACGAGGAAGCCGATGCGGGCGGGTGTGATGACGAAGGCGTTGACGAGGCGGGCGCGCTCGGAGACCGGCGCGATGTCGCCGTAGCCGGTCGTGCTGAGCGTGACCGTCGTGTAGTAGATCGCGTCGGCGAGGTCGACGACCCCGGTCGGGTCGTTGCCGTCGCGGTAGCCGCTGCGATCGGCGTACACGATCACGACGGTGCCGACGAGGATGATGACGGCCGCGAGGAGCCGGCGGGTCAGGGCGTACCACGGGGACCGCACGGGCTCGGGCAGGGAGACCTTGCCGCTGGCGCGCCCTGCCATCAGGTCGCTCGGGTCGTCAGGCACGGTCGAGAATCTAGTCGACCGGCCGGGTCATCCGGGCGGTGGTCGTGGTGGTCTGGGGGAAGACCGTGTCGAACGCCGCGTTGACCGCGGCACCGATGAGCACGGCGATGCTGACGAGGTAGAGCCAGATGAGCACCGCGATGGGCGCTGCCAGCGGACCGTAGATCGACTTCGAGTCGGCCGCGGTGACCGTAAGGATCGCGCGCAGGACGTAGGAGCCCAGCACCCACACGACCAGCGAGAACGTCGCACCGGGCAGGTTGAAGCTCCAGTTGGTCCGCACCGGGACCGACACGTGGTAGAGCGTGGCGAGGAAGCAGATGCAGATCACCACGACCACCGGCCAGTAGAAGTGCAGGACGAAGTCGAAGCTCGGCGGCAGCCAGTCGTCGACCAGTCCCGGACCCGCCACGACGAGCGGGATCGACAGCACGCCGGTGACCATGGCCAGCACGTAGAGGCCGAAGGACAGCGCGCGGGTCTTGACGATCCCGCGGTGCCCACCGAGGCCGTGCATGATCGTGATGGTGTCGACGAAGACGTTGAGGGCGCGCGAGCCGGACCACAGGGCGAGCACGAAGCCGAGCGAGATCACGTCGAACCGGCCGCCGCGCAGCACGTCGTCCAGGGTCGGGATGATGATCCGGTTGACCGCGGTCTCGGTCAGGGCCCGCCGCGAGAGGTCGATCAGGGCGGCCCGGACGTCGGTGACCTGGGCCGGCGAGAACTGGTCGGTCACGTAGCCGATCGCACCCGCGAGCGCGAAGATCAGCGGCGGCACGCTCAGGACCGCGAAGAACGCCGCCTCCGCGGCCAGTCCGGTCACCCGGTGCCGCAGGCAGGAGCTCACCGTCGTGACGACCAGGCGCCAGAGGGTGTCGAGCGCCCGATGGAGGCGATCGTCCGGGGCCGCCTCGGACGGCTGGTTCTCCGAGGGCGGCATGGCTCTACGGTATCCACATGGGCACTGACATCCGGGTAGCCACCAACCAGGCGCCGCCGCTGGTCGGTCACAACGTCGTCACCGCCGACCGGGCGCTCGTCGAGGCGATCACCCGCCACGGCTCCCCCGACGTCGTCGAGGACCTGGCCCCGCTGGGCGCCGAGGCGGGCTCGGCCGAGGCCCGCGAGCACGGCATCCTCGCCAACGAGAACCACCCCCAGCTCACGCCCTACGACCGCTACGGCAACCGGATCGACGAGGTCCGCTTCCACCCCTCCTGGCACTGGCTGATGGGGAAGGCGGTGAGCCACGGGCTCGCCGCGACGCCGTGGGAGCAGGACTCCCCGCACGCCCACGTGCGCCGAGCTGCCGGGTTCATGGCCTGGTCGCACACCGAGCCGGGCCACGGCTGCCCGATCTCGATGACCTACGCGTCCGTGCCGGCGCTGCGCGCCGACGACGCGATCGCCAAGGAGTGGACGCCGCTGCTGGCCTCCACCACCTACGACCCCGGCCTGCGCGCCCCCGCCACCAAGCGCGGCGCCCTCGCCGGCATGGGGATGACCGAGAAGCAGGGCGGCTCCGACGTGCGGGCCAACGTCACCGAGGCGCGGCCGACGTCGACCGACGGCGAGTACACCCTGCACGGGCACAAGTGGTTCACCTCGGCCCCGATGAACGACATGTTCCTCGTGCTGGCCCAGGCCGCCGACGGGGTCACCTGCTTCGTGGTGCCGCGGGTGCTGGCCGACGGCAGCCGCAACCGGCTGGACGTCGTACGCCTCAAGGACAAGCTGGGCAACCGCTCCAACGCCTCCTCGGAGCTGGAGTTCGACGGGACGATCGGGCAGCGCCTCGGCGACGAGGGCCGCGGCGTGCGGACCATCATCGAGATGGTCGCGGCCACGCGCCTCGACTGCGTGCTCGGCTCGACGTCGCTGATGCGCCGCGCGCTGTCCGAGGCGTCCTGGCACGCCGCGCACCGCTCGGCGTTCGGCTCCCTGCTCATCGACAAGCCGCTCATGCAGAACGTGCTGGCCGACCTCGCGGTCGAGACCGAGGCCGCCACGGCGCTGGCAATGCGGCTCGCGGCTGCCGTCGACAACGCCACCGACCCGCACGAGGCGGCGCTGCGCCGGATCGCGCTCCCGCTGGCGAAGTTCTGGGTCTGCAAGAGGACCCCGTTCATGGTGGCCGAGGCGCTGGAGTGCCTCGGCGGCAACGGCTACGTCGAGGAGTCGGTGATGCCGCTGCTCTATCGCGAGGCCCCGCTCAACTCCGTGTGGGAGGGCTCCGGCAACGTCAACGCGCTCGACGTCCTGCGCGCGCTCTCCCGCGAGCCCGAGGTGCTGGCGGCCTGGATCACCGAGGTCGGCCGGGCCCGGGGCGCCGACGCGCGACTGGACCGCGTCGTCGACGAGACGCTCGCGATGCTCGGCGACTCCGCCACGCTCGAGGTCAACGCCCGTCGGCTCGCCGGCCGGATGGCGGCCTGCCTGCAGGGCGCCCTGCTCGTGCAGTTCGCGCCGGCCGAGGTGGCCGACGCGTTCTGCGCCTCGCGGCTCGGCACGTCGTACGACGGGGTGTTCGGCGCGCTCGAGAGCGGGGACCTGCGGGCCATCGTGGACCGCGCGACCCCCGCCCTCTGAGCGGATCCGTCAGACCAGCGCGGGGTCCCGCTGCGGCTCGACCGCCGGCCGGGGCTCGTGGTCGTCGACCATCGTGGTCTCGTCGAAGGGCAGGTCCCCGGCCAGCACGCGGTCCAGGCGCGCCCGGTCGAGGCCACCGGTCCAGTGCGCCACCAGCACCGTGGCGACCGAGTTGCCGGCGAAGTTGGTCAGCGCCCGGGCCTCGGACATGAACCGGTCGATGCCCACGATCAGGCCGACGCCGTCGACCAGCTCGGGGCGGTGCGAGCTGAGCCCGCCGGCCAGGGTGGCCATGCCGGCACCCGTGACGCCGGCGGCGCCCTTGGACGCGATCATCATGAACAGCAGCAGGCTGATCTGCTCCCCGAGGCTCAGCGGGTCGCCGGTGGCGGCCGCGATGAACAGCGAGGCCATCGTCAGGTAGATCGCGGTGCCGTCGAGGTTGAAGGAGTAGCCGGTCGGGACGACGACGCCCACCGTCGGCTTGTCGACGCCGGCGTGCTCCATCTTGGCGATCAGCCGCGGCAGCGCCGACTCCGAGGAGGAGGTGGACAGGATCAGCAGGAACTCGCGGCCGAGGTAGCGGAAGAGGCTGAGGATGTTGACCCCCGTGGTCACCCTGAGGATCGTGCCGAGGACCACGAAGACGAACACGGCGCACGTGATGTAGAAGCCGAGCATCAGCACGGCGAGGCTCTTGAGGGCATCGACGCCGGTCTCGCCGACGACGGCCGCCATCGCGCCGAACGCACCCACCGGGGCGGCCCACATGATCATCGAGAGGACCCGGAACACCAGCTTCTGGAGGTGTCCGACGCCGCGCAGGATCGGCTCCCCCGTGGAGCCCATCGCCTGCACGGCGAAGCCGACGAGCAGTGCCACGAGCAGCGTCTGCAGCACCTCGCCCGACGTCAGCGACGACAGCATCGACGTCGGGATGATCCCGACGAGGAAGTCGACCGTGGAGCCGTGCGCACCGGCCGCCTGCTCGGCGCCGGCGTTGGCCACCTCGTCGGTCAGCTGCAGCCCGGAGCCCGGGTGCAGCACGTTGCCGACGACCAGGCCGATCGCGAGGGCGACGGTCGACATCACGAGGAAGTACCCGAGCGCCAGGCCGCCGACCTTGCCGACCCGCGCGGCGCTGCGGACCGAGCCGACGCCGAGCACGATCGTGCAGAAGATCACCGGCTGGATCATCATCTTGATCAGCGCGACGAACGCGGTGCCCAGCGGCTTGAGCTGGACGGCGAAGTCCGGGGCGACGAGGCCGACCAGGATGCCGAGGCCGACGGCGACGATGACGGCCACGTAGAGGTAGTGCGTCCGGCTGCGGGGTACCGCCCGGTTCGTGGTGGAGGGAGTGGTCATGCGCTCACTGTGTCGACGGCTGTGACGGGCGTCACCGTTGTGGTCGTTGAGTTCACGAGCCGCTGACCGGCCACGCGGTGCGGCACAATGCGCCCATGCAAGCGAGGGAACCGTCCGTCGCGCGCCAGATCCTGGTGCTGCAGGTGGCGGTCGTCCTCGTGCTCGTGGTCGCCTCGCTGGCGCTCGCGGCGTACGACGCCCGGCGCCACGCCCGGGCCACCGCAACCGAGCGGGCCGTGGCCGTGGCCACCACGCTGGCCGACTCCCCCGCGCTCGTCGCGGCCCTCGACGACGCCGACCCGAGCGTCGCGATCCAGCCGATGGCCGAGCGGGTCCGGCACGACGCGGCGGTCGACTTCGTCACCGTCATGAACCTCGACCTGATCCGCTACAGCCACCCCGACCCGTCCCAGATCGGCCGGCACTTCGTCGGCGACGTCGGCGGTGCGCCCGAGGGCCGCACCTTCACCCAGGAGTACGCCGGCACGCTCGGCCCGTCGATGCGCGCGGTCGTGCCGGTGCGGGACGGCTCGGGCGACGTCGTGGCCCTCGTGTCGGTCGGCATCACCATCGACCGGATCGACCGGGACCTCCGGGGCGACGTCCTGCTCATCGGGCTGGCCGCGCTGGCAGTGCTCGCCGTCGGCCTCGCCGGCACCTGGCTGGTCGGGCGGCGGTTGCGGCGCGCCACCCACGGGATGGGCGAGCGCGAGATCACCCGGATGTACGAGTACTACTCCGCCGTCCTGCACGCCGTCCGCGAGGGGCTGCTGCTCCTCGACGACCAGGGGCGCGTGCAGCTGGCCAACGACGAGGCGGCACGGCTCCTCCACCTGCCGCCCGACGTGATCGGCCGGTCCGTGCACGACCTCGGCCTGCCGCCGGGACTGGTCGCCGCGGCACTCGGTCGGACGGCGGAGAGCGACGACATCTACGTCGCGGGCGAGCACGTGCTCGTCGTCAGCTCGGCGCCCGCGACCTGGCAGGGCCGCGAGGTCGGCGCCGTGGTGACGCTGCGCGACCACACCGAGCTGCGGTCGGTGACCGGAGAGCTGGACGTGGTGCGCGGGCTCACCGACTCGCTGCGCTCGCAGAACCACGAGGCCGCCAACCGGCTGCACACCGTGGTCTCCCTGATCGAGATGGGCCGTCCCGAGGAGGCGGTGGCCTTCGCGACCGAGGAGCTCGAGGTGGCCCAGCTGCTCACCGACCGGATGGTCGGCGCCGTCGGCGACCCGGTCGTGGCGGCCCTGCTGCTCGGCAAGCGATCGGACGCCGCCGAGCGTGGCATCGACCTGGCCATCGACGGCGAGCTGCCCGCCGAGGCAGCCGTGCCGGCCCGCGACCTGGTGACCGTCCTGGGCAACCTCGTCGACAACGCCTTCGATGCCGTCGCGGGCGAGCCGGTCCGTCGCGTCGCCGTCCGGCTCGACGGGTCCGGGGACACGGTCCGGGTGGTCGTCGGCGACAGCGGCCCGGGGCTCACCGAGGCGGAGACAGCCCGCGTCCTCGAGCGCGGCTGGACCACCAAGGCGACTCGTGCCGTCGGAGGGCGGGGCATCGGCCTGGCCCTGGTCGGACAGGTCGCACGCCGGCACGGCGGCAGCATCGAGATCGGCACGTCGCCCCTGGGTGGCGCGGAGTTCCGGGTCACCCTGCGCGGCAACGGTGGTGAGGCATGACGATCCGGGTGCTCGTCGTGGAGGACGAGGAACTCGCGGCCGAGGCGCACGCGGCGTACACCGCCCGCGTCGAGGGCTTCGAGGTCGCCGGTGTCGCGCGCTCGGCCCAGGAGGCCGCTCGCCTGCTCAACTCCGACAGGCACGTCGACCTGCTCCTGCTCGACATGCACCTGCCCGACGGGCACGGGCTCGGCCTGCTCCAGAAGCTCCGCGCCGCCGGGCACCTGTGCGACGTGATCGCCGTGACCTCCGCCCGCGACGCCGACGTCGTGCGGCACGCGATGGCGCAGGGCGTCGTGCTCTACCTGCTGAAGCCGTTCACGTTCGCGACGTTCCGGGCCAAGCTCGAGCAGTACGCCGCCTACCGCGCGCAGCTCGCCGCGGCGCCCGCCGAGGTGGTGCAGGACGAGGTCGACCGGCTCTTCGGGTCGCTGCGCCACACCCCCGGCGGCGAGCTCCCCAAGGGCATGAGCGCCGAGACGATGCGCGACATCACCGAGGCCCTGCGGGCCGCCCCGCAGCCGTTGTCGGCGAGCGAGGCGGCCGAGGCCGTCGGGGCGTCCCGGGTGACCGCGCGGCGCTACCTCGAGCACCTCGCCGACACCGGGCGCGCCGAGCGCCGACCGCGCTACGGCGGCAGCGGCCGACCCGAGGTGGAGTACCGCTGGCGCTAGGTCAGCTGAGCTCGAGACCGGGGTAGAGCGGGTGCTTGTCGAGCATCTCGGCGCTGGCGTCGCGCACCTTGGCGGCGATGCCCTCGCCCAGCGTGTAGCTGGCCTTCGACGGAGCCCCGGCCTTGGTGGTCCCGGCCTCGGTGTTGCTGAGGACGTGCACGATCAGCTCCGCGACGTTGTCGAACTCGTCGTGGCCGAAGCCGCGCGTGGTCAGCGCGGGGGTGCCGAGCCGGACGCCCGAGGTGTACCAGGCACCGTTGGGGTCGTTGGGCACGCTGTTGCGGTTGGTCACCACGCCCGCGTCGAGCAGCGCCGACTCCGCCTGGCGGCCGGTCAGGCCGAACGACGAGACGTCCAGCAGCACGATGTGGTTGTCGGTGCCGCCGGTGACCAGGTTGGCGCCGCGGGTCAGGAAGCCCTCGGCCAGCGACTTGGCGTTGTCGGCGATCTTCTGGGCGTAGGTCTGGAACGCGGGCTGGCGCGCCTCGGCGAGCGCGACCGCCTTCGCGGCCATCACGTGCGACAGCGGGCCGCCGAGCACCATCGGGCAGCCACGGTCGACCGACGGGGCGTACTCCTCCTGGGCCAGGACGAGGCCACCGCGCGGGCCGCGCAGCGACTTGTGGGTGGTCGTGGTGGTGACGTGGGCGAACGGGACCGGGTCCTCGTCGCCGGTGAAGACCTTGCCCGCGACCAGGCCGGCGAAGTGCGCCATGTCGACCATCAGGGTCGCGCCGACCTCGTCGGCGATCTCGCGCATCTTGGCGAAGTTCACGCGGCGGGGGTAGGCCGAGTAGCCGGCGACCAGCACCAGCGGCTTGAACTCACGGGCCTTCGCGGCGACCTTGTCGTAGTCGAGCAGGCCGGTCTCCGGGTCGGTGCCGTACTGCTGCTGGTGGAACATCTTGCCGCTGATGTTGGGGCGGAAGCCGTGGGTGAGGTGACCGCCGGAGTCCAGGGACATGCCGAGCAGCCGCTGGTTGCCGAGCTCGTGGCGCAGCGTCTCCCAGTCCTCGTCGGTCAGCTCGTTGACGTTCTTCGCACCCAGCTTCTCGAGCGCGGGGCCCTCGATGCGGTGGGCGAGGATCGACCAGAACGCGACCAGGTTGGCGTCGATGCCGGAGTGCGGCTGGGCGTAGGCGTAGGGGGCGCCGAACAGCTCGCGGGCGTGCTCGGCGGCGAGCGCCTCGACGGTGTCGACGTTCTGGCAGCCGGCGTAGAAGCGGTGCCCGACGGTGCCCTCGGCGTACTTGTCGCTGAACCAGGTGCCCATCGTCATCAGGACCGCGGGCGAGGCGTAGTTCTCGCTCGCGATCAGCTTGAGCGAGGCCCGCTGGTCGGCCAGCTCCTGCCGGGTGGCCTCGGCGACGCGGGGTTCGACCGAGGCGATGACCTCGAGGGCCTGCTGGTAGGCGCTGCTCGTCAACTGGGAGAGATCGCTCATGGGCACAGCCTAGGGCTGCGGCCCGTGTGACGTGGACCGCACCCCGGGGCGTGGCAGGCGGGAGACGGCGTACCGCGTCTCGCATCGTGGTCACGATGTCCACATCATGGGATTTCACCTTGTGGGAAGGGCGTCCGACCCGTGAGACTCCTTGACATGATCAGCGCTGCAACGTCCGCCTTCCTCGTGGTACGCCGCCACGTGGACTTCGGGCGCACCCGCAGCATGATGTGTTGGCCTTCCTGACCAGCCGCCCACCGCGCAGCTGACCCGGCCGGGCCCGAGTCCCCGAGGACGTGGACTCCCCCCGACCGAGCGTCGCGCGCCACCCGTCAAGGAATGCCTTTCCCATGACTGACCTCCGTCACACCGCCAAGCGACCGGCCCACACCGAGATCCCGCGCCCCAAGCGCGGCGAGGGCCAGTGGGCGCTGGGCTACACCGAGCCGCTGAACAAGAACGAGCAGTCCAAGAAGGACGACGGCCCGCTCAACGTGCAGGCCCGGATCCTCAACATCTACTCCAAGCGCGGCTTCGCCTCCATCGACCCGGCCGACCTGCGCGGCCGCTTCCGCTGGATGGGCCTCTACACCCAGCGCGCCCCGGGCTTCGACGGCGGCAAGACCGCGATGCTCGAGGAGGAGGAGCTCGACGACGAGTTCTTCATGATGCGGGTCCGCAGCGACGGCGCCCTCCTCTCCCACGACGCGGTCCGCGCCCTGGGCACGATCGGCGTCGACTTCGCCCGCGACACCGCCGACGTCACCGACCGCGAGAACATCCAGTACCACTGGATCCGCATCGAGGACGTCCCCGCGATCTGGGAGCGGCTCGAGGCCGCCGGCCTGTCCACCCTCGAGGCGTGCGGCGACAGCCCGCGCCCCTTCCTCGGCTCGCCGGTCGCCGGCGTGGCCAAGGACGAGATCATCGACGGCACCGCGGCGCTGGAGGAGATCAAGCGCCGCTACATCGGCAACCCCGACTTCGCGAACTTCCCCCGCAAGTTCAAGACCGCGCTGACCGGGCACCCGTCGCACGACGTGGCGCCCGAGGTCAACGACATCGCCTTCGTCGGCACCGTCCACCCCGAGCACGGCCCCGGCTTCGACCTGTGGGTCGGCGGCGGCCTGTCGACCAACCCGATGCTCGCGCAGAAGATGGGGGTCTGGATCCCGCTGGACGAGGTGGCCGACGCCTGGGAGGGCGTCGCGTCGATCTTCCGCGACTACGGCTACCGCCGGCTGCGCTCGCGCGCCCGCCTGAAGTTCCTGGTCCAGGACTGGGGTGTCGAGAAGTTCCGCGAGGTCCTCGAGAACGAGTTCCTCGGCCGCAAGCTCGTCTCCTGCCCCTCGCCCCCCTCGCCGGTCGGGCACCGCGACCACATCGGCGTGCACGAGCAGAAGGACGGCAACCTCTACGTCGGCATCGCGCCGACGGCCGGCCGTGTCTCCGGCACGATGCTGGTCCAGCTCGCCGACCTGATCGAGCAGTACGGCGTCGCCGGCGCCCGGCTCACGCCGTACCAGAAGATCGTGCTGGTGGGGGTCTCCCCCGACGTCGTCGACGCGCTGGTCGAGGCGCTGGACGGCATCGGCCTGTCCGCCCGTCCGTCGGGCTGGCGCCGCAACACGATGGCCTGCACCGGCATCGAGTTCTGCAAGCTCGCGATCGTCGACACCAAGAACCGCGCCCGCGACCTGGTCGCCGAGCTCGAGAAGCGCTTCCCCGACCTCGACGTGCCGATCACCGTCAACGTCAACGGCTGCCCCAACGCCTGCGCCCGCACCCAGGTCGCGGACATCGGGCTCAAGGGCCAACTCGTGATGTCCGACGGCGAGCAGGTCGAGGGCTTCCAGGTGCACCTCGGCGGCGCCACCGGCCTCAACGCCAACTTCGGCCGCAAGCTGCGCGCCCACAAGGTCACCAGCAAGGGCCTCGACGACTACATCACCAACGTCGTGAACGCTTTCCTCGCCGACCGCGAGGACGGCGAGTCATTCGCGACCTGGGTGGCGCGCGCCGACGAGGACCTGCTGCGCGGCGAGCGCGTCGACCTGCCCGAAGTCGCGGCGGTCTGACATGTCGGAGCGCGCGATTCCCTTCCACTGCCCGTTCTGCGGCGACGAGGACCTGCGCCCGCACGAGGTCGTGTCCGACACCGGGGAGACCACCTCCCCGCACGGCACGTGGGAATGCCGGTCGTGCCTGCGCGCCTTCTCCCTGAAGATGCTCGGCCTGGTCCGACCCTCTTCCGCCACCCAGGGAGCCCCCGAATGACTGCTGCCACCACCCGCAAGGCCCGCGCCTTCCGCGGCACCCACACCGAGGGCCGCACGCCCGAGGAGCTGCGCGAGCTGGTGTCCCACGCGGGCGCCGAGCTCGAGCTGGCCCCGGCGGAGCACATCATCGAATGGGCCGTCGCGACCTTCGGCGACCGCTTCTGCGTGACGTCCTCGATGGGCGACGCGGTGCTGGCCCACCTCGCCGCCAAGGTCGCGCCCGGCGTCGACGTCGTCTTCCTCGACACCGGCTACCACTTCGTCGAGACCATCGGCACCCGCGACGCCGTCGAGGCCACGCTGGACGTCAACCTGATCACGATCACGCCGGTGCAGAGCGTGGCCGAGCAGGACGCGGCGTACGGCAAGGACCTCTACAAGACCGACCCCGACCTGTGCTGCAAGCTGCGCAAGGTCACGCCCCTCGCCGAGTCGCTCAACGAGTACGACGCGTGGGCGACCGGCCTGCGCCGCGCCGAGACCCACAACCGGGTCATCGCGCCGGTCATCGGCTGGGACGCCAAGAAGGGCAAGGTCAAGGTCTCGCCCCTGGCGCGCTGGTCCGACGAGCAGGTCGAGCAGTACATCGCCGACAACGGGATCCTGGTGAACCCGCTCGTCTACGACGGCTACCCCTCGATCGGCTGCTGGCCCTGCACGCGCCGCGTCGCGCCGGGCGAGGACCCGCGCAGCGGGCGCTGGGCCGGCACCAACAAGACCGAGTGCGGGATCCACTCATGACCCCGACTCCCACTATCTCCCCCGAGATCGACAGCGCTGTCGGTCGTCACCACATCACCACCCCGGCACCTGCCGGCAACACGAGGAGGCCGCACTGATGGCAGCTCCTGCACTGGTGGCCCTGGCTCACGGAAGTCGTGATCCCCGGTCCGCCGCGACGATCAAGGCCCTGGTCGACGAGGTCCGCGCACTGCGCCCGGACCTTCGCATCGAGCAGGCGTTCCTCGAGCTCTCCAAGCCGTCGTTCAACACGGTCGTGGACAGGCTCGTCAAGGCCGGGCACGACGAGATCGTCGTCGTCCCGCTGCTGCTCACCGAGGCCTACCACGCCAAGGTCGACGTGCCCTCGGCCGTCGCCGAGGCGTCGGCCCGCCACGAGGGGCTGCAGATCCGGGCCACCAGTATCCTCGGCCTCGAGGCGTGCTTCCTCGAGGTGCTCGACGTCCGGATGCGGGAGGCCCTCAAGGCCCACCGCGTGCGGGAGCTCGACGCCCTGGTCCTCGCGGCCGCCGGCTCCTCGGACCCGCTGGCCAACCAGGCCGTGGCCCGGCTCGCCCGCGTCTGGGGCCAGCGCCACAAGCTGCCCGTGACGGCTGCCTTCGCCTCCGCCGCCCCGCCGGCGACGGGCGAGGCGGTCCGCCAGTTCCGTGCCGAGGGCCGCCGCCACATCGCCGTCGCCTCGCTGTTCCTGGCCCCCGGCTTCCTCCCGGACCGGGCCGCCGAGCTCGCCGTCGAGGCCGGCGCCATCGCGGTGTCCGAGCCGCTCGGCGCCCACCCCGAGGTCGCCCGCACGATCCTGGCCCGCTACGCCGTCGGTGCCGTCGAGCTGGTCCCCGTCTGAGTCACGAGAAGGCACTCGGGGGCACTCTCAACGCGCCGAGCGGGCACTCGGAGGCACTCTCGCGCTGCTGAGAGTGCCTCCGAGTGCCGCCTCACACGTTTCAGACTGCCCCCGAGTGCCGCCTCGCGCGTTTCAGAATGCCTGCGAGTGCCCTCTCAGCCGACGAGTCGCGCCAACAGGTGGTCGAGGGTGCCGCCGGGGTCGAGGGTGAGCCCGCCGTGCACCGGCCCGGGCTGCAGCACGGTGCTCTTGGGTGCGCGGAGGAAGCCGAACCGCTGCCCGATCGGCTTGCCGGCCGCCACTCCCCCGCGCGCGTCGCCGGCGCAGACGCCGTCGACGAAGTCGAGCGCGGCGCAGACCTGGTCGAGGTCGATGCCCGGGTCCAGGGCAGCCAGTCGGTCGCGGTCGACGGCCCAGGCGACGGCGAGGAAGTCCGAGGCCTGGCAGTAGAGGACCACCCCGACGTTGAGGAACTCCTCGCGGTCGACCCGGGGCACGCAGCGGAGGACGACGTATTGGTAGGCGAGGTGGCCGCTCATGCGGACGCCTCGACCGGCAGCCAGGCGCGCGCAGCGAGGCGCGCGGTGAGGAACGCGACGTACGCCGCCCGCACGGCGTCGGGCGTCTCCGCACCGGGGACGGGCTCGAGCCAGGCATCGGGCACCTCGGCCAGGACCTCGGCGAACGTGTCCGGACCGAGCAGGGCGCGGATCGCGTCGTCGGCAGCGGGCAGCCCGTGGGCGTGGGTCCCAAGGACGTGGTCGGAGGGGTCCCAGGGCTGCGCAGCGAAGCGCTCGGCCGCCCCGTCCTTGAGCAGCGCACCACCGGGCCAGGCGTGGTGGAAGTAGAGCGAGGCGCCGTGGTCGATCACCCACAGGTCGCCGTGCCAGAACAGCAGGTTGGGGTTGCGCCAGGAGCGGTCGACGTTGGCGCAGAACGCGTCGAGCCACAGCACCCTGGCCGCGATGCCCGAGGCGGTGGGCAGGTCGCCGTCGAACCCGAAGGCTCCCGGCAGGAAGTCGACGCCGAGGTTGAGGCCGGGGCTCGCGTTGAGCAGGTCCTGGACCTCCTCGTCCGCCTCGTAGCGGGCGATCTCGGGATCCAGGGCGAGGGCGACCAAGCGCGGGGTGCGCAGGCCGATCCGCCGGGCGAGCTCGCCCACGACCACCTCGGCGACGAGGACGCGGACGCCCTGCCCGGCGCCGCGGAACTTGCACACGTAGGTGCCGAGGTCGTCGGCCTCGACGATCCCGGGCAGGCTGCCGCCCTCGCGCAGCGGGGTGACGTAGCGCGTGACGCCGACCGTCTCGATCATCGCGTGGGTGCCTCGGCGGTCAGTCGCTTGCGCTCGGCCTCGATGTCGAAGTCCGCCTCGGGCCACCGGGGACGCATCGCCTTGAGCGTGTCGTGCAGCAGGTTGCCGATGGTGAGGTTGCGATACCACTTCTTGTCGCTGGGGATCACGTGCCAGGGCGCGTGCTCGGTGTTGGTCCGCTCCAGGGCGATCTCGTAGGCCTCCCGGTAGGAGGCCCACTTCTTGCGCTCGTCGATGTCGCCGGGGTTGAACTTCCAGTACTTCGTCCTGTCGTCGAGCCGCGCCAGCAGGCGGGTCTTCTGCTCCTCGGCCGAGATGTGCAGCATGCACTTCACGATCGTCGTGCCGCCTTCGACCAGCTCGCGCTCGAAGTCGTTGATGGCGTCGTAGCGGCGCTCGATCTCCGCCGGAGGGGCGAACCCGCGCACTCGGGCGATCAGCACGTCCTCGTAGTGGGACCGGTCGAAGACGCCCACGATCCCCTGCTGGGGCAGGGCCCTGCGGATCCGCCAGAGGAAGTCGTGCTCCTTCTCCTCGTCGGTGGGCGCCTTGAAGGAGGTGATGCGCACGCCCTGCGGGTCCACGAGGCCGACGGTCTTGCGCAGCACCCCACCCTTGCCCGAGGTGTCCATCCCCTGGAGGACGAGCAGGATCCGGCGCTGCGACCCGCCCTTGCCCTCGGCGTACAGGCGCTCCTGCAGGGTCGACAGGTCGTCACCCAGCGCGAACAGCGCCGCCTTCCCCTTCTTCTTGCCCCCGTCGAAGCCCGGCGCCGTGTTGGTCTCGAGGGCGCTCAGGTCGACCGGGCCGGCCGGCAGTCGGTGCTGGTGGTCGGTCATGGGGACATCATGGCGCACGGCAGTTGCATCGACTCGACCTCAGCCGAGGACCCGCCGAACGTCGAGGGTGCAGCCGACGACGGTGTCGACGCTGCCGTCCTCCTGGGGCTCGTCGAACCAGAGCCCCTCGGTGAAGCCGGCCTTGGCCAGGATGCGCAACGAGGCGGCGTTGCGGTGGTCGGGGGCTGCGAAGAACTGCTCGGAGGTGGGGAAGCGCTTGTGGGCGCGGAGCATCCAGGCCCACAGGACACGTACGCCGAGCCCGCGGCCGGTCCACACCGGGTCGCCGATCGCGTAGTCGACGCCGATCGCCGCGGGGTCCGGGCCGAGCAGGGCGTAGTCGGGGTAGTCGCCGATCCGGTAGTCCTGCACGAAGCCCACGGAGCGGCCGTTGACCTCGACCACCCACATCCGCGTCGGGGTCATGCCGTCGATGCTGGGGCCGTACTTGGCCGCGACGGTCTCGGCGGTGGCCTCGCCGTCGGAGGCCCACCACTTGTGGACGTGCTGCTCCTGGCGCCACCGGGTGACGGCCGGCAGGTCGCCGCGGGTCATCGCACGCACGGTGACCACCCAGTCGTGGTCAACCGCGAAGTGCTTCACCTCGCCGGAGAGGTCCAGGGGCACCGGCTCCGCGTGCCGGCTGGCGGCCATCCGCCGGGCCGCGGCCGCCCACGACTCCCCCGCGTGCACGACGCCCGCGAGCTCACGACCACGGTCGTGCACCACGACGTGCTCAGGATGCTGGGCCACGCCCCGAGACTAGGGCAGGTCGGGGGCGTCGCGGTCCGAGGCGGCCAGCTCCTCCCGGACGACCGCGAACGACAGGCCCGAGGGGTAGCCCTTGCGGGCCAGCAGGCCGACGAGCCGCCGCGTGGCGACGGTGTCGTCGACACGGGACAGGGTGCGCAGCTTCTTGCGGACCAGGACCCGGGCCGCCGACTCCTCGTCGGCCGGGTCGATCTCGTCGAGCGCCTCCTTGGCGACCTCGTCGTCGATGCCCTTGCGGCGCAGCTCCTGGGCGAGGGCCCGGCGGGCCAGGCCCTTGCCAGGCTGGCGGCTGGCGATCCAGGACCGCGCGAAAGCGTCGTCGTCGACCAGGCCGACCTCCTCGAACCTGTCGAGGAGGCGGGTCGCGATCTCGTCGGGGACGCCCTTCTTGCCCAGCTTGTCGCTGAGCTCCTTGCGGCTGCGCGCCTGCCCGGTCAGCTGGTCGAGGAGGATCTTGCGGGCGACCGACTCGGGGTCGGCATCCGGGCCGAGCGCCTGCTCGTCCACCGGCGGCGGCGCGGCGGGTGGAGGCTCGCCCATCCAGGCACGAACCCCCACCTCGACGTCACCCGTCCAGGGATCAGAAGTCATTGACACCCAGCGGGTCGGCCATCGGGTCGGCCGGCTGGTCGACCGTCGGGCCGACTCCGAGCTTCTCGAGGATCTTCTTCTCCAGCTCGTCGGCCAGGTCGGGGTTGTCGCGCAGGAAGTTGCGCGCGTTCTCCTTGCCCTGGCCCAGCTGATCGCCCTCGTAGGTGTACCAGGCGCCGGCCTTGCGGACGAGGCCCGCCTCGACGCCGACGTCGATCAGGCCACCCTCGCGGCTGATGCCCTTGCCGTACATGATGTCGAACTCCGCCTGCTTGAACGGCGGGGCGACCTTGTTCTTGACGACCTTCACGCGGGTGCGGTTGCCGACCATGTCGGTGCCGTCCTTGAGCGTCTCGATGCGGCGCACGTCGAGGCGGACCGAGGCGTAGAACTTCAGCGCCTTGCCACCGGTGGTGGTCTCGGGCGAGCCGAACATGACGCCGATCTTCTCGCGCAGCTGGTTGATGAAGATCATGGTGGTGCCGGAGTTGTTGAGGGCACCGGTCATCTTGCGCAGTGCCTGGCTCATCAGGCGGGCCTGGAGGCCGACGTGGCTGTCGCCCATCTCGCCCTCGATCTCGGCCCGCGGCACGAGCGCGGCGACGGAGTCGATGACGATCAGGTCGAGCGCGCCGGAGCGGATCAGCATGTCGGCGATCTCCAGGGCCTGCTCACCGGAGTCGGGCTGGGAGACCAGGAGTGCGTCGGTGTCGACGCCGAGGTTCTTGGCGTAGTCGGGGTCAAGGGCGTGCTCGGCGTCGATGAACGCCACGATGCCGCCGGCGCGCTGGGCGTTGGCCACGGCGTGCAGCGCGACCGTCGTCTTTCCGGAGGACTCCGGGCCGTAGATCTCCACGACCCGCCCGCGCGGGAAGCCGCCGAGCCCGAGCGCGACGTCGAGGGCGATCGAGCCGCTGGGGATGATCTGCAGCGGCGCGCGGACCTCGTCGCCGAGGCGCATGACCGAGCCCTTGCCGAACTGCTTCTCGATGTTGGCGAGGGCCGCATCCAGGGCCTTCTCGCGGTCTGCACCAGCCATGGTGTTTCCCTTCTTCTGGGGCTTCGCGCCGCCGGGTCGTGGTCTTTTCGTCTGAGTAGTCATCGTCGTGAGAGACGCTAGAGGAGACCTCCGACAGAACCGGGACGGAGCCTGCTCCGCACCTGTTCGCTGGGGACAACGTCGACCTGCGCGCCACCTGTGGACACACCGTAGCCCGAACACGTGTTCGACTCACGCACGCCGTACGGCGTGTCGCCTGGACCCGTGGCGCCCGCGCTCAGGCGAGCGGCAGGTGCACCAGGAACCGGCAGCCGAACGCCGCCTCGGCGTCGGGGACGTTCTCGACCAGCACCCGGCCCCGGTGGGCCTCGACGATGCCCTTGACGATCGCCAGCCCCAGGCCGGCCCCGCGCCCCACCTCGGCCGGGCCGTGCTCGGGCGTCCGGGCACTGCTCCCCTGCCAGGCCAGGTCGAAGACCCGCTCCATGTCCTCGGGCGGGATGCCGCCGCAGCTGTCGGTGACGCTCAGCTCGATCCCGTCGGCCACCGAGCGGCCGTGGATCTCCACGACCCCGTCGGCCGGCGTGTGCCGGATCGCGTTCATGATCAGGTTGGAGACCACCCGTGAGAGGCCGGCCGGGTCGGCGCAGACCTCGATGCCCTCCTCGACGCTGCCGCCGAGGCGCACGCTGCGGGCCCGGGCGACGGGGTCGGCCCCCGCGATCGCCTCGCTGACCAGGTCGCCGACCATGACGGTCTCGGGCGCGAGCCGCATGACGCCGGCGTGGATCCGGGACAGCTCGAAGAGGTCGTCGACCATCCGCACCATCCGGTCGACCTCGGTGCGGATCTGGCGCCGGTAGCGCTCCGGGTCCGGCGCCATGCCGTCCTCGAGCGCCTCGGTCATCGCCCGCATGCCGGCCAGCGGGGTGCGCAGGTCGTGGGAGACCCAGGAGACGAGCTCGCGGCGCGACTCCTCGAGCCGCGCCTCGCGGACCCGCGACTCCTCGAGCCGCTGGCTGGTGCGCGCCAGCTCGTCGGACAGGGCCTGGAACTCCGTGGGACCGCGCCGCACGGCCGTGAACGAGCCGGGCGTCGCCAGCCGGCGTGCGTCCTCGCGCAGCGAGAGCGACCAGTGCACGACGGCCGCGCCGAGAGCCAGCGCCACCACGACCGACACCAGTCCGGACACGACCGCCACCAGGCTGACCACGCCCCAGTCGTGGTCGGAGATGAACATGAGGCGGGAGGCGGCAACCACGCCGACGAGCACCGAGAACGTGGCGACGACGGCCACCAGCGACAGCTGCCACCGGATCGAGCGCCGGCGCAGCAGCCAGGCGGCGAGGAGGCCGAGGGCACCGACCGCGACCGCGGACGCGGCGGCCACCCCGGCGATCTGGAGGTGGTCCGACGTCATGATGCCTCCCAGCGGTAGCCGACTCCCCAGACCGTGAGCAGGCGCTCGGGCCGGGTGGGGTCGCGTTCGATCTTCTCGCGCAGGCGGCGTACGTGGACGGTCACCGTCGAGCGGTCGCCGATCGACCAGCCCCACACCTGCTGGAGCAGGTCCTCGCGCGAGAACGCCGTGCCGGGGTGGGCGAGCAGGAAGCGCAACAGGTCGAACTCGCGGCCGGTCAGCGCGAGCACCGCGCCGTCGCGCGTCACCTCGTGACGCACGCTGTCGACGCGGAGGTCGCCGTCAGTGAGGACCTCGGGGACCTGCGGTCCCGGCTCGCCCGTACGACGAAGCACGGAGTCGACGCGCAGGGCCAGCTCGCGGGGGCTGAACGGCTTGGTGACGTAGTCGTCGGCACCGTGCTCGAGCCCGACCACCCGGTCGGTCTCGTCGCCGAGGGCGGTGAGCATGATGACCGGCACGTTGCTCGACTGGCGCAGCCGCCGGCACACCTCGAGGCCGTCGATGCCCGGCAGCATCAGGTCGAGCACGACCAGGTCGGCCGGGGTCTCCTGCATGGTCCGCAGCGCGGTCTCGCCGTCACCGGCCTCGAGGACCTGGTGCTCGTGGGCGCGCAGGTAGGAGACCACGACCTCGCGGACGGTGTGGTCGTCGTCAACGACCAGGACGCAGGCCACGGGCGCTCCTCTCCCCGCGTGAGGTCCGCCACCGGACCAGCCACGCGACCGTCACTGCCACCAACACTAGTGCGGCGAGCACGAGCCACCCGGTCGTGTAGTCGCGGTCCAGCAGGGTGGCGTTGTCGCTCCGCGCGCCGAAGCGGCCGAGCACCGGCACGGCGAGCAGGGTCGTCGCGCCCAGCACGACGAGCCCGACGACGGCGGGTGCCCGGACCTGTGCCGGGAGCAGCCGGGCCCCGAGGGCGACGACCACCAGCACGACCGGCGCCAGGAGGAAGTCGTGGACGACCACGCCGCCGGCCAGCCACGTCGCGGCCCCGACCAGCTGGTCGAGGTCCTGCCGGCTGAGCAGCAGCCACGCGCCGTACAGGCCGAGAAGGATGCCGAGCGCGCCGAGCAGCCGCCGGATCATGCGTCCACCTCCAGCCTCGTGACCCACTTGGTCTGCAGGACGCCGGGCCGGTCCGGGGCCATCAGCCGGGCCGGGTAGCCGTGGTCGACCGCCAGCGTCTCGCCGTCGAGGGCGAGCGCGAGCAGGGTGCGCGGGTCGTCGGCGAAGTTCGCCTGCAGCAGCGTCTCGCGGTAGTGGCCGGACTGCTGCAGCGACACGACGCGTACGTCGCTCCCCTCGGGCACCCCGGCCAGGTCGAGGAGCGACCGGACCGGCACGCCGGTCCACGAGCCGCTCGCGCTCCAGCCCTCGACGCACGCGATGGGCAGCTCGTGGGTGGCCTGCGGCATGGCGAGCAGCTGGTCGCGGGTGAAGGACAGCGTGGACGCGCCGCGGACGACCTCGAGGCGCCAGGCGGCGCTGGTCGCGGTGGCGGTCACGCCCGCGGCACGCGCCGACTTGTTGATCGGGATCCCGGCCGGGCCGTCGCCGGACCGGACCCCGAAGACCGAGACCCGGCGCAGCACCGGCACCGTGGAGCCGGCGGTCACCAGGACCGCGACCCCGGTCGCCAGCCAGGTCGTGCGGAGGAGGCCGCGGCGACTGAGCACGCCGGGCTCGGTGGCGGTGGGCCGGTCGTGGGTGGTGTCCTCGACGTCGGCGCCGAGGGCGTGGCGGATGACCGGCAGCTTCACCGCGACGTGCACGACCAGCGCGCCGATCGTGATCCAGGCGACGGCGTAGTGGGTGGCGCGGAACGAGAACGCCCAGGGGTACCACTGCGCGGAGTTGGCCAGGCCCGAGGCGAGCAGGAAGACGGCGCCCGCGACGAGCGCGCCGATGGAGGCCCGCTCGGTGGCGTCCACTGCCGCAGCCCGCAGGGCGCGCGGGGGACGCAGGAACAGCCGCGGGTAGACGGTCCAGAGCTTGACCAGGAGCAGCGGCACGGCCGCGGTGCCGCTGATGACGTGCACCCCCTGGGTGACGCGGTAGCCCCAGGCGGGGCTGGCTGGGAACGGGACCGGCTGGTCGGGCACCTGGGCGTAGTGGCTGACCAGCCCGGTCACGAACGCGAGGCCGAAGCAGATGCCCAGCCACAGGCCGACGCGGGCCGTGACGGCCGCGCTGCGCAGCCGACTGGGGAAGTCGCGGTCCGAGGGGATCCTCACGCCGCCTCCTCCAGGACGGCCGACCAGCGCTCGCCGTGGACGTGCGTGCCGACGACGGCGAGCCCGGCCTGGGCGGCGACCTCGTGGATGGCGTCGACGCCGACGACCGACCAGCGGAACGGCCGGCTGCGGGCGTCGCCGCACTCCAGCGCCGCCCACACGGACTCCACGCCCACGCCCGGTCCGGCGAGCTCGACGACGATCCGGCCGCGCGGGTCGAGCACCTCGCGGAGCCGGCGCAGCAGCGCCACCGGGTCTCCCCCGATGCCGACGTTGCCGTCGGCCAGCAGCGCGCTCTGCCAGCGGCCCTCCCCGGGCAGTCGGTCGAAGATGTCGCGGACCAGCGCCGCGACGCCGCGGCCGCGGGTCTGCCGGACGGCCTCCCCGACGACGTCGATGCCGAGCACGACGTGGCCGAGCTCGGCGAGCCGGGCCGTCAGCCGGCCGGGGCCGCAGCCGACGTCGAGGGTGGCGCCGATGCAGTGCCTCAGGAGCGAGTGGTCGACGTCGTCGGCGTCGCGGGTCCAGTCGGCAACCGGCAGCGGGAGCGGCTCGGCGCCGATGCCGACGACGGAGCACGGGTGGCCCTGGAGGGCCTGCGAGAACACCTCGGAGAAGGAGACCTCGGGAAGGCTGTCAATGCTCAACGCGCGCCCACCGCCGCCCAGGCACGGGAGAAGTGGCTGTGGGGGACGGTCGCGGCCACGTGGTGCGCGTCGGCGACGGTGTCGACGTCGCGCAGCATCGCGGTCGTGCCGACACGGGTGCCGGCGGCGAGCAGGGCCGCGCGGGTGTCGTCGTACGTCGTGGGCGTGGACATCGGCACCCCGGCCAGCGCGCCGGCGGCGCGGGGGTCGCGCAGCGCGAGCACCCACCAGCCGCCGTCCTCGGCGGGCCCGAGGACCGCGTCGTGGCCGTCGGTGCCGCTGGCCGCCTCGAGCAGCATCCCGGCGGTGACCTGCGGGGTGTCCATCCCGATCTGGACGACCGGGCCGGCGCCGACGTCGTGGTGGGCGTTGACGAGCCGTTCGGCGAAGACGTCCCCGCGTTGGACGTGCACCGTCCAGCCGCGGACCGCCTCGGCGATCTCGTCGCCGCGGACCGCGCCGGCGAGGTCGCCGTCGAGGGAGAGGTGGCAGCGCCCGGCCCCGGCGGCCGCGGTGCAGGCGAGCAGCGAGTCGAGGAGCGCGGAGGCGGCGACCTCGGCCGCGGCGGCCATGCCGATGGCCGCGCCGAGCCGGGTCTTCACCCGGCCGGCGACGGGCGCCTTGGCCACGACGAGCATCCGGGCGGCGCTCACGCGAGTACCTTCGCGAAGTCGCGGGCGGTGCGGAGCGTGCCTCGGACCGAGCCGGAGACCTTGGACCGGGTCCCCTCGGCGCGCGGGTGGTAGGAGACGTCGTGCTCCTCGAAGCGCCAGCCGGCACGGGTCGCCTTCTGGAGCAGCTCGACGGGGTAGCCGAAGCGGCGGTCGCGCACGTCGAGGGCGAGCAGATCGGACCGGCGCGCGACCCGCATCGGGGCGATGTCGTGGGCCGGCAGCTCGATCCGGCGGCGCAGCCAGGACACGATCAGCGCGTTGCCGGCGCGCGCGTGCCAGGGCCAGACACCGGCGCGGACGGGGCGGCGGCGACCGACGGCGAGGTCTGCGCGGCCGGAGCGGACTGCCTCCAGCAGGGGCAGGAGCTCGTCGGGGTCGAAGGAGCCGTCGCCGTCCATGAAGGCGACGTGGTCGCTGGTCGCCGCCTCGAGTCCGGCGTGGACCGCGGCGTCGTAACCGGGCACGGACTCGTGCACGACGGTCGCGCCGAGACCCCGCGCGACGGCCGCGGTGTCGTCCCGGGATCCGTTGTCGACGACGATCACGGCGAACTCCGCGGGCACTCGGGGCAGCAGCGCCGCCAGGGCGGGGGCCTCGTCCCTGCAGGGCAGGACGAGGTCGCAGTCGGTCTCCATGTGTGCACCGTAGGGGCGCGTCCGGGCCCGGGACGGGCCAAAGGCTTACGAAGGAATGACGGTGCGCGCGCTGACGCCGGTCCCGCCCAGCTGCCCCCTAGCCTTGCCGTCATGGCGACGGAGCGGTCCACGGGCGTCGGGCTGTCCGCGGCACTCGTGCTGGTCCTGGCGGCCACCGCCGTCCCGCCGCTGTTCGGCTGGGACGTGCACGCCCGGGACACCGGCGGCGCCGTGTTCCCGCCCTTGCACGGCTATCTCCAGGCGAAGGTCGGCATCGGCACGGTCCCGGCGCTCCTGCTGGCGTTCCTCGGCTGGCGGCACGCCCGAGCACTGGCCGACACCCTCCCGTGGCGTCGCCTGCTCCTCACGTCGTACACCGCCGCGCTGGCGTGGCTGCTGTCGCTGGCCTACGTCGACGGCTCCGCTGGGATCTCCCGGGTGCTGGGCAACCACTACGAGTACCTCCGGACGGCGCGGCAGGTCACGTCGGTGCACACGCTGCTGCAGGTCTACGTCGACCGCATCCCCGAGGGCTCGGCGGGCCAGTGGCCGGTGCACGTCGCCGGCCACCCACCGGGGACGCTGCTGTTCTTCGTGCTGCTCGACCGGATCGGGCTCGGCGGTGACTACGCGGCCGGCCTGGTCGTGACGGTGCTCGCGGCGACGACCGCCCTCGGCGTGATGGTCACGCTGCGGCTGCTCGGGGGCGAGGCAGTGGCCCGGCGGGCGGCCCCCTTCCTCGTGCTCGGCCCGGCCGCGGTCTTCATGGCCGTCTCCGCCGACGCCCTGATGGGCGCCGTCGTGGCCTGGGGGCTCGCCGCCCTGGCCGCCGGAGCGACCGCCCCTTCACGCGGCCGGATGGTCGGCTGGTCGGCCGTGGCCGGGCTGCTGCTGGGCTGCACGTGCCTGATGTCCTACGGGCTGCCGCTGGTCGGCCTGCTCGCACTGGCCATGCTCGTCATCGCCCGCTCGTGGCGGCCGCTGCCGGTCGCCGCCGTCCTCGCGCTCGCCGTGGTCCTCGCCTTCGCGGCCGGTGGCTTCCGGCTGTGGGAGGCCTACCCGGTGCTGGCCGACCGCTACTGGGCCGGCATCGCGGCGGTCCGTCCCGCGTCGTACTGGATGTGGGGCAACCTCGCCGCCCTCGTCATCTCGGCCGGCCCGGTGCTCGGCGCCGGGCTCGCGAACCTCCGCCGCACCACCGACCGGCTCGTCCTCTGGCTGTCCGGTTCAGCCGTCGCGGCCGTGCTGCTGGCCGACGCGTCGCGGATGAGCAAGGCCGAGGTCGAGCGGATCTGGCTGCCGTTCGTCCCGTGGCTGCTGCTGTCCACGGCGCTGCTGCCCGAGCGGTGGCGCCGGCCCGCGCTGGCCCTCCAGCTGGTGACGGCGCTGCTGGTGCAGCACCTGCTCTACACGAGCTGGTAGCTAGCGGCGGAGCGGCGCGGTCGCGAACGCCCGCAGCCCGTCCTCGGGCCGCACCCGCGCGCTGAACCCGAGCCCGGCCCGCGCCCGCTCGGGCGAGGCGACGATGTGCCGCACGTCGCCGAGCCGGTAGCCGCCGGTGACCTCGGGCGCGAGGTCCCGCCCGGTGCCGGCCGCGACCTGCTCGGCCACCTCGCGGATCGCGACGGGGTGCCCCGAGGCGACGTTGTACGCCGCGTAGTGACCGCCGCGCTCCCCCGCCACCGCCCGGATGGCGGCGACGTTGGCGCGCGCGACGTCGTCGACGTGCACGAAGTCGCGCATCTGGCCGCCGTCCTCGTAGACCTGCGGTGCCTGACCCCGCTCCAGTGAGCTGCGGAACATCGCCGCGACGCCGGAGTAGGGAGTGTCGCGGGGCATGCCCGGCCCGTAGACGTTGTGGTAGCGCAGCGCGATCGCGGCGGCGTCGGCCTGCCGCACCCACGCGGAGGTGTAGTGCTCCTGGGCGACCTTGCTGGCGGCGTAGGTGCTGCGCGGGTCCAGGCGGGCCGTCTCGTCGACGAGCTCCCAGCCGAGGGGGCCGGCGCAGACGGGGCAGTGGTTGTCGAAGTCGCCCGCGTCGAGCGCCTCCCGGGACCGCGGCGCCGGCACCTGGTCGCCGTGGTCGGGGCAGGCGTAGCGGCCCTCGCCGTAGACGACCATCGACGAGGCGACCACGAGCCGGTCGACCTCGGCGCCGTGCATCGCGGACAGCAGTGCGGCGGTGCCGAGGTCGTTGTGGGCGGCGTAGTCGGGCAGGTCGGAGACCTTCACGCCGGCCCCGACGAGCGCGGCCTGGTGGCACACCACGTCGACCCCGCGCAGCAGGTCGCCCCACTGCTCGGCGTCGCGGACGTCGACGCGGTGGGTGCCGGGGGGCGCGTCGGCGGAGCCGTGGGCCATCGGCAGCATCACGTCGACGGGGACGACCTCGTCGCCGGCCTCGGCCAGCTGCCGGGCGATGGCGCCGCCGATGAACCCGGCCGAGCCGGTGAGCAGGATCCTCACGGGATCACATAGGTCAGGTCGATGCCGTCGGCCCACGTGGAGCAGGTGCAGCCGTCGGGGTCGGGCAGGGCCGCGATGGTCGCCGCGAGCAGTCCGGTGAGTCGCTCGAGGTTGGCCTTGAACAGCGCGAAGACCTCCTCCTGCCCGACGCCGTCGCCGCTCTCGGCGCCGGCGTCCATGTCGGTCACCAGGGCGATCGGCGTGTAGCACTGCCGCATCTCGCGGGCCAGCGCCGCCTCCGGAGCACCGGTCATGTTGATCAGGGTCCACCCCTCGCCCGCGTAGGCCCGCGACTCGGCGCGGGTGGAGAAGCGCGGGCCCTCGATCACGACCATCGTGCCGCCGTGAGTGATGCCGGCCCCGGCCCCCGTCACGGCCGCGGCGAGGCGCGTGCAGTAGGGATCGCCGAACGGCACGTGCACCGCGCCACCCTCGACGTAGGACGGGACGCGACGATAGGTGCGGTCCACGAGCTGGTCCGGCACGACGATGTCGCCCGGCGCCACCTCGTCGCGCAGGCCACCGACCGCGCACGGGGCGAGCACCTGGCGCACGCCGAGCGAGCGCAGCGCCCACAGGTTGGCGCGGTAGGGGATCGAGTGCGGCGCATAGTCGTGGTGCGGCCCGTGCCGGGGGACGAACGCGACCCTGCGACCCGCCACCGTCCCGACCGCGATCGGCGCCGAGGGGGCGCCGTACGGCGTCTCGACCTCGTGGGTCTCCGCGCCGTCGAGGAAGGAGTAGAAGCCGGTGCCGCCGATCACGGCGACGTCGGCGATCGCAGGGCTCATGCGGGCGATCCTGCCAGCCGGGTCCTGAGCGCCGCCCCGAGCACGACGAGGACGAGGGCACCGGCCAGCAACGACAGGACGGCGTAGCCCCACTCCCCCACCACGAAGCCGGCGAGGCCGCCCGCGGCCGCCGCGGTCACGCCGGTGACGAGGTCCGAGACGCCCTGGACGTCGGTGCGGGCGTCGAGTGGCGCGTGGTCGGCGACCATCGTCGAGGCCGACACGGTGGCGAAGGACCAGCCGAGGCCGAGGAGGAAGAGGCCGACGAAGATCTGCCACGAGGAGCCGTCCGGGGAGTCCGCGCAGACGCCCAGCGAGAGCGCGAGCAGGACTCCACCGACGGCCAGCGTCTGCGGGCGCCCGAACCTGTCGGCGAGCCAGCCGACGACGGGCGAGAACGCGAACATGCCCAGCACGTGCACGCTGATCACGATGCCGATCACCCGGAGCTCGGCGCCGCCGTGCTCCATGTGGAGCGGGGTCATCACCATCACCGCGACCATGGCGGCGTGCGCACAGCCCATGGCCGCCATCGCCTGGCCGAGGACCGGCCGCTCCCGGACGGCCTGGACCGCGCGGCCCCAGCTGGTGCCCTGCGGCGGGGTGGCACCGACCCCGGCGGCCTCGCGGCTGAGCAGGAGCGGGTCGGGGCGGAGGAAGACGCCGACCACCAGGGCGGCCGCCAGCATCCCGATGCTGCCGAGCGCGAACGGCCCGGTCAGCTCGGGGATGTCGAGGCGGTCCGCGAGGGTGCCGGCCGGCCCGGTGAGGTTGGGGCCGGCGACCGCACCGATGGTGGTGGCCCACACGACCGTCGACAGGGACCGGGCCCGGTGGGCGGCCGGCGCGAGGTCGGTGGCGGCGTAGCGCGAGCCGCTGTTGGCGGCCGACGTCGCACCCAGGAACACTGCGCCGACCAGGAGCAGGGACATCGAGCCGAGCACGCCCGCCGCCACGGCGAGCAGGGCACCAGCGGCCCCGAGCAGGTAGCCGGCGACCAGGCCGACCCGCCGGCCGCGCCGCGACATCAGCCGGGCGAGCAGGAAGGCCCACCCGGCCGTGCCGAGCACCTGCGCGGTCTGGCTGAGTCCCGCGAGCTTCTCCGAACCGGACAGGTCGCGGGCCAGCAGCGAGGCGGTGGCGATGCCGATCGTGATGCCGACGGCGCCCCCGACCTGGGCGGCCATCAGCGTGCGGATCGTGCGGCGCTGGGCCTGCTCGAGATTCACCGCTGGGTTCAACGGTCGGACGCCGGGAGGTCCAGCGCGCGCCAGACGGCCGCCCAGACCTGCTTGGGCGGGACGCCCGCGTCCAGCGCCTCGGCGGCGGTGCGCCCGCCGAGGTCGGCCATCACGAACTGGCCCGCCCACGCCTTCGCGTACGCCGACCCCAGGGCCAGCTCCATCCGCTCCCAGAACTCCGTGTGCCTCATGTGTCCTTCCGCATTGCTCCACTCACGTCGTGCAGATGGTGCACCACGTCGTGCAGGTGGTAGCGACCGAGGCTCTCGACGGTGAACTCGCTGCCGTTGCTGCGGATGCCCGCGCGCCCCCACGCGTCGTCGGGCACGGCGGCGTACCGCTCGGCGACGGCGCTCGCCGCGACGGTCAGCTCGCGCCCGACGACGACCGGGTCCTGGAGGTCGTAACGCTGCTGGACGGCGGTCTCGTCCTGGTCCCAGTTGGCGAAGTGCGGGACGTCCTCCTCGAGCATCAGGCGGACCCGCTCGTCGAAGACCCGGTGCACGTCTCGGACGTGACAGGCGTACTCCGTCGGCGACCACACCTGCGGCGCCGGCCGCCTCGTCACGCCGGGGCCACCGTCCAGCACGCGGGCCCATGACGCGGCGTTGGCCAGCAACCGCCCCGCGAGGTCACGGGCCGGGACGTCTGCGGCCACGAAGCCGCACTCGGGGCAGGGCCGGTCGAGCACCCAGGTCCAGTCCTTGGTGTCGGGGGTGACAGGTTCCATGCGCCCATTCTGGCAAGGTCTGCCCCCATGGAGATCCGTCCGGCCACATCCGCCGACCTGCCCGCGATCGCGGCGATCTACGACGCGGAGGTGCTCGGCGGGATCGCGACCTTCGCGACCGTCCCGCCCGGGACCGACTACTGGGAGAGCCGGCTGCACTCCCCCGCCGCCGGCGACCACGTGTTCGTCGCCGAGTCCGACGGTGCCGTGGTCGGCTACGCCTACTCCGGCTCCTACCGTCCCCGCGACGCCTACGCCCGCACCCGCGAGACCTCGGTCTACCTCGCCGACGCAGCCCGGGGCCGCGGCACCGGCCGGGCGCTGTACGACGCCCTCCTGGCGACCCTGAGCGCCGACGGGATGCGGCTGGCGGTGGCCGTGGTGGCGCTCCCCAACGACCCCAGCGTCGCCCTGCACCGCGCCTGCGGCTTCAGCAGCGTCGGCGTGCTGCACGACGTGGGCCACAAGTTCGGCCGGTGGATCGACACCGAGCTGTTCGAGCTGCTGCTCACCTGATTGGGGTAACCGGGTTCGCTCACCGGTTGCCACCCCTTTGCTGCGTGTCACAGTGCCGTTCGGGGGGCCGAACGGGCGCGCGCGGCGAGGGAGGCGTGGATGTCGACTGACGAGACCGTGCGGGTCACCCCGCCCCCGACCGGGGGCGGCGACCTGACCCCGGCACTGCTCGCGAAGGACGTGTGGGACGACTCCGACCTGGCCGCGGTGGGCATTCCGGTCATCGACATCCCGTTCGTGACGGTGGGCGCCGGGATCGGCTCGTTCGTGACGGTCGACTACCTGCGCATCGCGGGCGTCCCGGCGTCCAGCATCAAGGTGCTCGGCAACAACGAGACCCCGTGGTCGACGTACGAGTACCTCACCCGCAACTCCCAGATCCCGCGCAACGAGCGGCTCCGCTCGGACTCCGCGTCCTGCCCGGACTGCATCTGGGGCTTCCCCAGCTACGCGATCCGCGAGGCCTGGTCCGCGAAGGGTCTGCGGGCCAAGCTGGCCCCGCTGTGGAACGTGCTGACCGAGCCGATCCTCTCCGACTACTGGACCCCGCGCGCCGGCCAGGTCTTCGAGTCCCTGGAGAAGGAGGCGGCGCGGATCGGCTACTACGAGTGCCTCGAGAAGGGCCTGGTCCGCGTGGTGCGCCGTCGCAATGGTGGCGGCTACTTCACCATCCTGACGCCGCCGGCGGGCACGTCGCCGACCAAGCGGGTCGCCTACCGCAGCCGCTTCGTGCACGTCGCGGTCGGCTACCCCGGCCTGAAGTTCCTCCAGGACCTCCAGGACTACCGCGACACCTACCAGGACTACGCGAGCGTCGTGAACGCCTACGAGCCGCACGAGGGCCTGTACGCCGAGCTGCTGCGCCGGCCGACCACGGTGGTGATCCGCGGCAGCGGCATCGTGGCCTCGCGGATCCTGCAGCGGCTGATCGACGACCGAGACCGGCACGGCAGCCAGACCACGATCGTGCACGTCTTCCGCACCTACGTGACCGGCTCGCACGGCCCGAGCATCTTCATGCGTCGACGCGGCGGCGACGGGTGGGCCTACCAGGGCTTCAACTACCCCAAGTCGGTGTGGGGAGGCCAGCTCAAGAGCCGGATGCGCCGGCTGGAGGGCGAGGACCGGGCCGCGCTCTACAAGACCATCGGCGGGACCAACACGCCGGTCCGCTCACTGTGGCAGGAGCAGCAGTCACGCGGCCGCAAGGAGGGCTGGTACCGCACCGTCACCGGCACCGTGCAGTCCGTCGTGCCGGCCGGCGACGGCACGGGCGGCGGCACCGTCACACGGATCATGACCGACCAGGGCGTGCTCGAGCTGCAGGCCGGCTACGTCATCGACTGCACGGGGCTCGAGGCCGACATCGGCGAGCACCGGCTGTTCGCCGACCTGCTCGAGCACACCGGCGCGGGCCGCAACCCGCTGGGTCGCCTCGACGTCGAACGCACCTTCGAGGTCCGCGGCACCGCCAACGGCGACGGTCGCCTGTACGCGTCGGGCACCGCCACCCTCGGTGGCTACTTCCCCGGCGTCGACACGTTCCTGGGGCTCCAGATCGCCGCGCAGGAGATCGCCGACGACCTGGCCCGCCAGGGCTTCGGGAAGCGGATCGGCCCGGTCCGCTCGGTGGTCCAGTGGCTGCGCTGGGCGCGCGGGAAGGCGGTCTGAGCATGCTGCCGACCCTCGTCGGGCGTCTCCAGACGCGCATCTTCCTGATCGCCGTCGTGGGCGGGCTGTGGGCGCTGGTCATCGCGCCGCTGCTGCCCGGCGGTGGCACGCTGACCGACCGCTACCGCGCGATGTACGCCGTGCTCGCGATCGTGCTGGTCCTCGGCCTGGTGTGGGAGGTCGTCTACCACCTGCTCCAGCAGTTCCGCTGGGAGAAGGACTGGCCGACGTTCTTCGCGCTCCTCGTGGGCGTGCCCGAGGGGCTGGCGGCGTACGCCGTGGCCCGCAGCGGTGTCCTGTCCTGGGCCGAGGACATCACGCCGGCGGCGTTCGTCGTCGGCTTCGGCACCACCTGGCTGGTGACCTGGCTCGTCGTGAGCGGGCCGATGCGCGTCCTGACCGTCCACTGGCGGTTCCGCGGAGGGAGACTGGTGTGACCGAGATGTCTGTCCCGACGGCGGGGTCAACGTCGTCGTGGACCTCGATGCGGGTGGTGCTGGCGCCCGGTGACCTCGTGGTCGCCCGGGAGGGCCTGGCCATCCTGGTGGCCGACCCGCGCACCCCCGGCCAGGAGTCGGTCGTCGACCGGCTGCAGGAGCTGTGCACCGAGGTGGGCAGGTCCGTGGCCCCCGGCGCGGCCCGGGACCTGGTCCGCGCGTGCGCGATGCTCCTGGCCAACAGTGCTCCGCCGGACGTGCCGGCGCTCGGTGTCGTGACCGTCGACCGGGACCACCTGGTCGTGACCCTGACCGACGGCATGCGGATGGCAGTGACCGGCCCCGACGGGACCAGCGACCTGGTCTCGAGCGACGACTCGCTGCTGCCGGTCAACCGGGTGCTGCGGCCCGGGGTCACGCGCGTGGTCGTCGGACCCGACCCGGGTCGCCTGGACCCCGACCGTCGCAGCAACCTCTCCGGCGGCGTCGTCCGCGCCGGTGGGGTCTTCCTCGAGCCGACCGCGCCCGTGGCGCAGGACGGGCACCTGCACGAGACGCTCGTGGACCTGGAGCCCGTGCCCCAGCCTGCGCCCCCAGCAGCAGAGCCCGAGCCCGAGCCCGTGCCCGAGCCACCGACGTTCACCACGTTCTCGCTCGAGCCGGAGCCCGAGCCCGAGCCTGCCGCGCCGATGCCGGACGTCGACGAGGACGGCCCGCTGGTGCGGGGCATCGTCTGCTCCCGCGGCCACTTCAACCCGCCGGACGCCCGCTTCTGCGAGCGCTGCGGGATCTCCACGGTCCAGCAGACCCACAACGTCATCACCGGTCACCGGCCCCCGCTGGGGGTGCTGGTCCTCGACGACGGCTCGGTGCACGCGCTGATCCGCGACTACGTGATCGGCCGCGACCCGGGTGCCGCGGACGACGTACGGGACGGGCGCGCCACGGCCCTCGTGCTGGAGGACCCCGACCTGTCCCTGTCCCGCGTGCACGCCCGCCTCGTCCTGGACGGCTGGGACGTGCGGGTGGAGGACGCCGGGTCGGTCAACGGGACGTACGTCGCCGATCCCGGCTCCGAGGAGTGGCGCCGGCTCGAGGCGGACGTGCCGACCACGATCCCGGCGGGCTCGCGGCTCCGGATGGGCGCACGCACGATGACGTTCGAGTCGCACCACAAGCTCTGAGCGATGCCCCGACGGCCCGAGCCGTCAGGGCGTCGCGAGGTCAGCGTCGGACGATGTACTCGCGGTAGCGGGCGTGGTCCGAGGGCGAGTCGTCGCAGTCGATCAGGCCCTCGTAGACGTCGGTGAGCCGCTGGGTGCCCTCCAGGCGCACGGGGAGCCCGTCGGCGTCCTTGCGGACGACCCGCAGGGGCGACCACACGATCGTCGTGGTGTCGCGCCCCTTGGTGCCCGGGACGTCCTGGCCCGTCTGGGTGTCCTGGCAGACCCCCTCGAAGACCGATTTGCCGCCCTTGGGAGGGATGACCACGAAGTGCTTGCCGTCGTAGGTGTAGCGGAACACCGAGCCGCTCGAGGAGTGGATGACGCCCGCGCACGACTGGTGCTTGCACTTCTTCAGGTCCAGGGTCCAGACCCGGTGCTCCTTCTTGGGCAGCTTCTGGTCGTAGGTGCTGGAGAGCAGCACCCGCGTGAAGTCGTACTTGCCGGAGGGCGTCAGCTCCTCCAGGGTCTTCGGCGTCGGCGACGGGTCGTCGACCGGCTGGGCCGACGGTGAGTCGCTGGCCGCCGGCGGCGTCGCCGTGTGGTCGGGTCCGCCCCCGGTCTTGGCCGCCACGGTGGCGACGGTGGCGACCACCACCGCGCCCACGACGCCGCCGATGAGGGCGAGCCGCTTGGTGCCGGACTTCGCGGCCTTGACCGCCTGCGAGGACACGATCGAGGCGGTGTCGACCAGGACGGTCGGCGCCGCGGTGGAGCCGAGGCCCGCCGCGGCCAGCGGCGTGACGCCGGCGACCAGGGCCGCGATCGAGGCCCGCTGGAGCCAGGCCGGACCGAAGCGGCGGCGAGCCGCCTCCTCCAGCTCCGCGAGGAACGCGCGAGCGTCCTGCGGCCTCTGGGCGGGGTCCTTGGCCATGCTGCGCCGGAGCAGGTCCTGCAGGTCGGCGCCGTGGCCGTCGAGCAGCGGCACCTCCTCCTCGACGTGCCGGCGCACCGTCGTGGCCAGGTCGGAGCCGGCGTACGGCGGGTGGCCGGCCAGCAAGGTGTAGAGGACCGCGGCCGTGGAGTAGACGTCACTGGCGCGGCTGAGGCTGCCGCCGACGCCAGCCTCGGGGCTCATGAAGGCCGGGGTGCCGACGAAGCCGGCCTCGCCCGTCGGGGCGGCCAGCCCGAAGTCGACGAGCTTCGAGGTGCCCTGAAGGTCGGCCAGGATGTTGCGTGGCGACACGTCGCGGTGCAGCAGCCCGCGGTCGTGGGCGAACGCCAGTCCGAGCACCGCCTCGCGGATCACGCCCACGGACTGCTCGGGGGTCAGGGTGCCGTGCTGCTCGAGGATGCGGTCGAGCGAGGCGCCGTCGACCCACTCCTCGGCGAGCCAGGCGCGGTCGTCCTCCTCGACGAAGTCGTAGACCTCGACGACGTGCGGGCTCTCGAGCCCCGCCAGGATCTCGGCCTCCGCGCGCAGTCGCTCGCGCATCTCGGGCGACCGGGAGATCGCCTCGGAGAGGACCTTGATCGCCGCGGGCCGGTCCAGGGCCACGTGCCGGGCCCGGTAGACCGTGCTGGTGCTTCCCTCGGCCACTCGCTGGAGGACCTCGTAAGGCCCGTACATCTCGCTCATCGCGTCCCCCCTGACGCCCCCGAATGATTGAGTGCGCGGCCGTTCGGGGACGGGCCGCCCGATCCGAAGGTAGGGCGCGCGGCGCCCGATCGGCGGTCGCGGACGAGCGTTCCCCCAATCGCGGTACGCCGTCCGGCGGAGGGCTTCGGCAACGCCGTGAGCGCCCTACGATCGCCGGATGGACGAGGGGGCCGTGCCTGCCGGGTACGAGCTCGTCCGCGTCCTCGGCGCCGGTGGTTTCGGCGAGGTGGTCCTGGCCCGGCACACCGCGCTCCACCGGATGGTGGCCGTCAAGCGCATCCACGCGGTCGCGCTCGCCGACGCCGACAGCGTGGCCCGCTTCCGTCGGGAGGCGAAGCTGCTCGCCTCGCTCGACTGCCCCTCGGTCGTGCGCGTCTACGACCTCACCGTGGGGACGCGACAGGCCCACCTCGTCATGGAGTACGTCCCCGGCGAGGCGCTCTCCGACATCGTCGCCCGCGGGCCGCTCCCGGGCCCCGAGGCCGTGCGGGTGCTGCGGGACGTCGCCGACGCGCTCACCACGGCCGCCGGGCACGGGATCGTGCACCGCGACGTCAAGCCGCACAACGTCTTCGTGCTCCCCGACGGGCATGCGAAGCTCGGGGACTTCGGGCTCGCCCGGGCCGTCTCGGACCCGTCGGTCTTCCGGACCGACGCCGCGTCGGCGATCGGCACCCCGGCGTACTTCCCGCCCGAGCTGGGGCTCGGCCAGGGCGAGCCGGACGCGCGCTCGGACGCCTACAGCTTCGCGATCGTGGCCTACGAGGCCCTCACGGGACGGCGACCGTACGACGCCCCCGACGCCCTGGCCCTGATCAGCGCGCACTGGCGGCTGGAGCCGCCCGACCCGCGCAGCCTCCTGCCCGGGCTGCCGGCCAAGGCGGCGAACGTGCTGCTCGCCGGCCTCGCCAAGGACCCCGCTGACCGGCCGCTCCCGGACGAGCTGGTCGCGCGGCTCGAGGCGATCCCGACCTCCGCGTGGCCGGCCGTCGAGCGCAGGCCAGCGCCACCTCGCGCAACCCAACGCAGCGCCCCGACCGTCCGGGTCGAGGCGCCCACGGCCCCCGCGCCACCGCCACCGCGGCGCTGGCCGCGGCGCCGCGTCCTCGTGGGCGCGGCCGGCCTCGCCGTGCTGCTGGGCGTCGGTGGCGTCGCCTGGGCGACCCACCGGCCCGCCCCTGCCGTCACGGTTGACTCGGTCCGGCTCACCAGCGACCCGGACCCCGCCTCGGTGGTGTGCCCCGACGGCACGGTGCGGCTGGACGCCGCGTTCGCGACCAACGGGGGCGCCGGGGCGTTCACCGTCCGCTGGACCGGGCCGGACGGGACGACGCTCTCCGAGCGGCGCGTCGCGGGCCGGTCGGGGCAGCACACCGTGCGGAGCACGCTCCGGCTCGACCTCAGCGGGCCGCGGCCGATCACCGGTGACGTGACCGTCGCGGTCGTCGGGAGCGACGTACGGGCGAGCCGGGCGGTGCGCTACCGCTGTCCCTCGCGCTGATCCTCCCGCGGGCGCTCGCAACGCCGGGTGAGCATCGCGTCCAGCCGCTCGTCGTTGTCGTGCGCGCTCCCCCGGACCTCCAGCACGGGCCCCGTCCCGGCCGCGGGGTGCGGTCCGTCGGCGACGCCGCGCACGAGCACGAGGGAGGCGCCGTCGAGGCCCGTCCGGTCGAGGAGGTCGTCCTCGGTGGTCTGGCTGGCGGCGATGCCGGCCTCCTCCAGCCGACGCTCGAGGGTGCTCGCCCGGCGCGTCTCGCGACGGCCGCCGCGGGTGACAAGCTGCAGGGGTACGCCGAGCCGCTCGGCCACCCGGGCCGCCTGCTCGACCGCCGCCGTCCCGTCCGCCGTGGTGCCGACCCGGGCGGCGACGCCGGTGATGGTGGACGCCTCGTCGGGGAGGTGCAGCGTCACCACGACCGCGTCGTCGTGCTCGGCCGCCGCCGCGGCCAGGGCCGACCCGGCCGCCGCCAGCACCACGTCGGCGCCGGTCGCCTCGGCGTGCACCCGCGCCTCGGCGACGGGGTCGTCGGCCAGCTCGGAGTGGACGTGCACGACGGCGCCGGCGGCCGTGGCCCGCCGGGCCAGGGACTGGGTCGCCTCGAGCGAGGTCGCGACTGCTGCCAGGTCGGCCAGGCGCCCCGAGCCCACCTCGACCCGGCGGAGCGGGCGGGCCTCGATCCGGCTGATGACCAGCTCGCTGTCCTCGCCGGTGCCGAGCAGCCGCACGCCCCAGTCGACGAGCTGCCCGTCGGGAGCGTCGGCGCCCTCCGCAAGCACGAGCACCCGGTGCTCGGCCGAGAGCCCCAACGCGGTCCGCTCGGCCTCGAGGATGTCGCGCTGGACGGCCCGGTCCGGGTAGATCAGCCGCAGCAGCGGCTCGGTCATCACCGTCGTCAGGATCGCCATCAGGACCATGACGGTGAACAGGCGCTCGTCGAGGACACCGACGGTCAGGCCGACGTTGAGCACGACCAGCTCGGTCAGGCCACGGGTGTTCATCAGCACGCCGATGGCGGCGGCGCGCCGCGACCGGATGCCCAGCCCCCGGGCGGCCGCGGCCGCGCCGAGGAACTTGCCGAAGCAGGCCACGGCCATGACCGCGAGCAGCTCGACCACCCCGGACCGGCCCAGGGCCGTCACGTCGACGTTGAGACCCGTCACCACGAAGAAGACGGGGAGCAGCAGCAGCACCGTCACCTGCTCGACCCGCTCGAGGATCTCCTGCGAGAGCCGCTCGGCGCCGCGCCGTGGCATGGCCGCCCCGAAGAGGAAGGCGCCGAAGATCGCGTGGATCCCGATCTTGTCGGTGAGGAAGCTCGAGACGAGCACCCCGACCAGGACGACGGCGAAGATGTCCGGCGTCAGTCCGCCGGCGGCGTCACGTCGGTCGACCAGGACGCGCAGCCGGGGACGAACGACCAGGAACATCACGACCACGAACCCGACGGACTCGGCGACCATCCGCACCAGGTCGGCGCCGCCCGAGGAGCGCACGATCGCGAGCACCACCGCGAGCATGATCCAGGCGAGCACGTCGTCGACGGCCGCGCAGGCCAGCGCGAGCGCGCCGGTGGGCGTGCGCTGCATGCGCCTCTCCTGCAGGATCCGGGCCAGGACCGGGAAGGCGGTCACGGACATGGCGGCGCCGAGGAACAGCGCGAACGGCACCAGGTCGACGTGGTCGCCCGCCACCGTGTCGTGGCGGCCGTGCAGCCACAGCGCGAGGAGGGTGCCGAGGCCGAAGGGCAGCGCCACCGAGCAGGCCGAGATCGTGCCGGCCGTCGCGCCCTTGCCCCGGATCAGCCCGAGGTCCAGCTCGAGCCCCACGACGAACATGTAGATCGTCAGGCCCAGCGCCGCCACCACGGCGAGGTAGGGCCGGACGTCGGGCGGGAAGAGGTCGTCGGTCGGGTTGCCGGGCAGCGCGCCCAGCAGGGAGGGCCCCAGGGCGAGGGCGGCCAGGATCTCGGCGACGACCGTCGGCTGGCGGAGGCGGCGTACGAGCGGGCCCAGCAGGCGCGCGACGAGCACGATCACGGCGATGTCGAGGAAGACCAGGGCGATGGTCTCCTGCGTGTCGTGAGCAGCCATCAGCGCTCCCCCCATCTCTAGGCACACCCCTGGCCGCCGAGATCTCGAAAGTACCTCCGCGACCCGGGTGCAGGGATCACCTGAATCGGTGTCGTCGGCGTCCGCCGAGCGGTGCGATGCTTCCCGCAGGAAAGTTCGGAGGACGCACTGATGGACGGGGTTGCCGACTACTCGTTCGTGGAGTTCCTGGGCACCGCCGGACACGGCAGCCGCTACCTCGCGAGGACTCCCGCGCGACTCGGGATCACCGCACCCATGGTCGCGGTGAAGGTCTTCTCCGGGGCCACCGACGAGGACGCTCTGCGACGCGCGACGCGCGAGCTCCGGGCCTTCGCCGCGGTCAGCTCGCCCTTCCTCGTGACCCTGCTGGACGCCGGCCGCGACGGCCCGACCTTCTTCTACGCCATGGAGCACTGCGCGGGCGGCTCGCTGGAGTCGCCGACCCACCGGCTCACCCGGGGCGAGCGGCTGCTGGCCGTCGCCCGGGCGGCGCGCGGCGCCCACGCCCTGCACCTCGCGGGCCTGGTGCACCGGGGCATCAACCCGGGCAACATCCTGCTCGCCGACGACGGGGCGCGGCTCGCCGACCTGGGGCTCGCCCAGGCCCTGGACCCGTCCGCGTCGGTCACCGGTCTGGGACCCGCGACGTCGGTGGAGTACCTCGACCCGGGCGTGCTGGCCGGCGAGGTCGCCACCCCGGCCTCGGACATCTGGTCGCTCGGCGTGACCCTGCACCGGGCGCTCACCGGCACCGGCGTGCACGGCGAGCTGCCCGTCCACGACCCGCTCCTCGCCGTACGACGGGTGCTCGGTCAGCCCCCGAAGCTCTCCGAGTCGCTCACCGACGACGAGGCCAACCTCGTGCGCCGCTGCCTCGCGCCGGAGCCGGAGCGCCGGCCCGGGAGCGCGCTGGAGCTCGCCGAGGAGATCGAGCTGATCCAGGGGTTCGCCCAGGTCAGATGAGCGTCAGGTCAGCAGCAGCTTGTCCAGGCGTCGGCGCACGACCATCAGGCCGACCAGGCCCATGACGACGAGGTAGACGACCGAGGCGGCCGAGCCCCACGACAGGGCGCCGGTGGTCAGCTCGCGGCAGAGCACCACGCCGCGATAGAGCGGGGTGAGCTCGACGATCCAGCGCACCGCGCCGGGGAAGGCGGTGACCGGGAAGAAGGTCGCCGAGAACAGGAACATCGGCAACGTCGCCAGGGTCACGAACTCGAAGTCCTGCCAGCTCCGCATGAACGTCGTCAGCGCCATGCAGACCCCGCCGAACGCGAGGCCGATCAGCAGCGCGGCCGGCACGACCAGCACCGCCCACCAGGAGCTGACCAGCCCCATCGCCAGCATCACGACCAGGAAGCCCGCGGAGTAGACGCCGCCCCGGAGCAGCGACCAGCTCAGCTCGCCGCGCGCGATGTCCATGGTGGTCAGCGGCGTGGCCAGCATCTGGTCGAAGAGCTTGTTGTACTTGAGCTTGAAGAAGAAGTTGAACGTCGAGTCGAGCAGCGAGCCGTTCATCGCCGAGGCCGCGAGCATGCCCGGCGCGACGAACTCGGCGTAGGGGATCGTCTGGCCGTTGAACTCGAAGCCGCTGATCAGCTGGCCGACGCCGACGCCGATCGAGAAGAGGTAGAAGACCGGCTCGAGGAAGCCGGAGACGAAGATGTACCAGGCGCGGCGGTAGGCCAGGTAGTTGCGGTAGAGCAGCAGCCCGGTGGCCTCGCCGGCCGAGACCGGGGAGGCGGCGGCGCGACCGACGCTCGTCGTCAGCATGGCCATCAGATGATCATCCGCTTCTGGAGTCGGTGGACGGCGGCGAACCAACCGGCCAGGGCCAGCACCGTCAGGTAGACGAGGTGGACGAGCACCATCGACCCGTCGACCTGGCCGAGGGTGAGCATCCGGGTGAGGTCGACGCCGTGCCACAGCGGCGTGACCTTGGCGACCGCCTCGAGGAAGGGGCTGAGGTTGGCGATCGGGAAGAAGGCGCCCGAGAAGAGGAAGAGCGGGATCATCCCGAGCCGGAAGACCAGCGAGAACGCCGACTCGTCCTTCAGGCCCGCGGTGAAGGCGTAGATCGGGGTCGCGAAGGCCATCCCGATGAGGAGCTGGACGAAGAACGCCGCGATCACCCCGGGGACCGAGGCGAACACGCCGAACGGCGCCATCACCGCGAAGAACACCGCGCAGGTCGTCGCCACCCGGAACGCCACGAAGCCGAGGTGGGCCAGGATCACCTCGGGCACGCCCAGCGGGGTGGCGATCATGCCGTAGTAGGACTTGTGCCACTTGATCATGCCCATGACGGGGTAGGTCACCTCGCCGAACACGGTCGTCATCGCCTGGGCCGCGACCATGCCGGGAGCCACGAACGCGAGGTAGGACGTCGCGCCCTCGAGCTTGGCGGGGTCGCCCTTGATGAACCCGCCGAGCAGCACGCCCATCGCGACGACGTACAGCAACGGCGTCACGAAGGACGAGATCGCGCTGCCCTTCCAGGTGCGCTTGTAGGCGATCGCCCAGTAGTCGAAGAGGCGGGATGCGCCCGCGAAGACGTTGGCCTGGGGCTGGACCTCGACGCCCATCAGTCCACCAACGTGCGGCCGGTGAGGCGCAGGAAGACGTCCTCGAGGGTGGAGCGCCGCACCAGGACGGCCACCGGCTCGAGGCCGCGCTCGTGGACCTTGGCGATGACCTCCTCGCCGTCGTTGCTGTAGACGAGCAGACGGTCGGGCAGCACCTCGACGCGGTCGCCGAGGTCGGCGACCTTCTCGGCGAGCTGCTCGTGGCTGTCGCCCTCGGCCGCGACCCCGAACCGGAGCTCGGCGACCTCCCGGGTGGAGTGCTCGCGGATGAGCGAGAGCGGTGAGCCCTCGGCCACGATCAGGCCCTTGTCCATGACCACCAGCCGGTCGCAGAGCTGCTCGGCCTCGTCCATGTAGTGGGTCGTGAGGACGAGCGTCACGCCCTGCTGCTTGAGCCGGAACAGCCGGTCCCACACGACGTGGCGGGCCTGCGGGTCGAGGCCTGTGGTCGGCTCGTCGAGCAGCAGCAGGTCAGGCTTGTTGATCAGGCTGCGGGCGATGGTGAGGCGCCGCTTCATGCCGCCCGAGAGGTCCTCGACCATCGCGTCGGCCTTCTCGGTCAGCTGCACGAACTCCAGCAGCTCCTCGACGCGCGAGCGGACCTCCTTGCGCGGCAGGCCGAAGTAGCGGCCGTAGACGAAGAGGTTGTCGCGCACCGTGAGCTCGGTGTCGAGGGTGTCCTCCTGCGGGCAGACGCCGAGGCGGCTGCGGACGGCCGGGCCGTCGGTGTCAGGGTCGAGGCCGATCACCCGCAACTCTCCCCCGCTGACGGGCGAGACCGCCGCGATCATCCGCATCGTCGAGGACTTGCCGGCACCGTTGGGACCGAGGAAGCCGAATGCCTCGCCGCGTCGGACGTCGACATCGATGCCCTTGACGGCCTCGAAGTCTCCGAAGCTCTTGCGGAGCCCTTGGGCATGGATCATGGAATCGGTGTCAGCCACGTCACGAGACCCTAATTGTTCGCGCCGACAGTCCCCACCGAAAAAACGCAGAAAGGCACAGCAATTGCGGGCCGGAGTCGGGAACCGGACGCATCGCTCGGGGCTCGTGTCTTCAGTGCTCGATTCTTCAGGACCTGGTGGCAAGGAGGGACGCATGGACGAGACAGCCGAGCTGGCGGAGCTGTACGACGCGTCGTACCGCCGCCTCGTCGTGCAGCTCTACGCGGTGTGCGGCGACCTGGCCGACGCCGAGGACGCGGTGCAGGAGGCCTTCGTGACCGCGATCCGCAAGGGCCGGGGTCTCCGGGGGGTCGCCAACCCCGAGGCCTGGGTCCGCACCGCCGCGCTGAACCGGCTGCGGCACTCCTGGCGCCACTCCTCGGTCGTGCGCCGCTACCAGCCACGCGTGCCGGGTCCGCAGGCGCCGGTCGAGGCCGGCCCCGACCGGGTCGCGATCGTGACCGCGCTGGCGCAGGTCGAGCGCGACCAGCGCGAGGTGGTGGTGCTGCACTACCTCGCCGACCTCGGCATCGCCGAGATCGCCGCCGAGCTCGGGGTGCCCGAGGGCACCGTGAAGTCCCGGCTGGCCCGGGCGCGGACCCGGCTGGCGCCCCTCCTCGACGAGAAGGAGGACCGTCATGCCTGACCTGGACCTGCTCCGCGGCCTGGGCGACGAGCTCGTCCCGCCCGACTTCGACGCCCTCGTCACGACCGCCCGCCGACGGACGCGTCGTACGGCGACCACGACGGTCGTCTCCGCCGCTGCGGCGCTCGCGCTCGTCGCCGGCGCGACCTTCCTGGCCCTCTCCGATGACGATGGCACTCCGACGCCGATCGGTCCGCCGAAGGTCGTCACGCACCCGCTGACCTACGCGGAGGGCGCGACCATCCACTACGGCGACCAGGACGTCACCGCCGCGGGTGCCGTGGTCGAGCTCGACGTGACCGACGACGGCGTCCTGGCCAGGCTCGACGACGGCGGGATCTGGTTCACCGACGGGACCGACCTCGAGCAGGTCGGGACGCTCGGGCAGCCGACTCCGGCGTTCACGGAGATGCCGCAGGGCCCGCCGAACGTCCCTCCGGGCTTCGTCGTCTCCCCCAACACGGGCTCGCAGGCCGCGTGGTTCGAGTTCCCGGAGCCGGGGAAGCCGGAGCTGGTCGTCTTCGACACCCACACCCGGGAAGAGTCGCTGCGGACGCCGGTCGACCTGGGCGGGGCCGGGTACGCAGTGCTCGCCGCCGTCACCGACACCTCGGCGTACTGGTACACCAGCCACGAGCCCGACAGCCTCGGCGTCTACGACGTGCTGATCCCCGACGCGCGGATCGACCTGGCCACGGGGGTGCAGGGGCCCGACACGACGCACCAGTTCGCTGCCGAGACGCAGGTGCAGAACACGCCCCGCACGATCATGGTGAGCCACGCCCAGGGCAACGAGCCGGTGCGGTACACCGTCAGCGACGGCATCTTCTGGCAGTTCGGCGTGGGCAAGCACAAGGTCGAGCCCGCGGGCGCCCAGCCGCTCGATGCCCGCGACGGCGGGACCAGCGCGCCCTTCACCTTCACGTCTCCCCCGGGCCAGCCCGAGTCCGGCATCGACTGGCTGACCCAGTGGCTCGACGACGACACCGTCGTGATCGTGGCGAACGCCCACGGACAGGACGACCTGATCGAGTGCCACGTCTCCACCCGGGCCTGCGACCTGGCCCTCGAGGTGCCCGAGGCGGCGGTCATGCCGGAGATCGGCTGAGGCCGTGCCCGGCCGGAGCGCGACCGCTGCGCTCGCCCTGGTGGTCGTCCTGTCCTGCCTGGCCGCGACGGGCTGCCGGGACGGGCACGCCGGTACGCCGCGGGCGGACGCTGCCGTGGCCAGCACGACGCCGCCGGTGGCGCCCGCCCCGAGACCTCCGCGCGTGGTGACACTGGGCTTCGCGGGCGACGTCCACTTCCAGCTCAACCTCACGTCGTTGCTGGACGACGACACCCTGGGCCCCATCACGCGGGCCCTGCAGGAACCCGACCTGACCATGGTCAACCTCGAGACCGCCATCACCGCCGACGGTGTCCGGGACCCCAAGGAGCTCGAGGTGCCCGACCAGCGCTACTGGTACCGCGCGCCGCCGCAGGCCCTCGACCTGCTCGACCGGAGCGGCGTCGACGTGGTCACGATGGCCAACAACCACGGCGCGGACTACGGCCCGGAGGGACTCGCCGACACGCTGCGCGCCGCACGGCACAGCCCGGTGCGGGTCGTGGGGATCGGCCGCGACCGCGCCGCGGCCTTCACGCCGTACCGCGTCTCGGTGCACCACACCCGTCTCGCCGTCTTCGCCGCCGACGCGACGCCGCGCGAGGGGGCGAGCGCCGTGTGGGAGGCCGGCGCCCGTACCCCCGGGATCGCCGCCGTCCGCGACCGTGCGTCCTTCGGCCGGCTCCTGCGCGGGCTGCGCGCGGCCGACCCCGACGAGGTGGCGGTCGTCTACCTGCACTGGGGCATCCAGGAGCGGTCCTGTCCGAGCCCCGTCCAGCGACGGATGGCGCACGCCCTCGCGGCTGCGGGCGCCGACGTCGTCGTGGGCACGCACACCCACGTCCAGCAGGGCGCGGGGTGGCTCGGCGACACCTACGTCGCCTACGGCCTGGGCAACTTCGTCTGGTACGTCAACCACCACCCCGACACCGGCGTGCTCCGCGTGCGGCTGGAGGACGGGCACGCCGTGTTGGACGACTGGGTGCCGGCGGAGATCCAGATGTTCGGGCGGCCCCTCCCCCGGCACGGCCGCGAGCGCGCTGCGGCGGTCGCCCGGTGGCGTGCGCTCCGGGCGTGCGCCGGCCTGGCGGCGCGGCCCGACGACCTGCCGGCCTTCCGCGGGTCGGTGCACCGGGTCGACTCCGTGGTCGGCGCCCGCTGCCCCGTGGGGCGGGAGCACCTGCGGGCCCTGCGGCTGTCCTACGTGGGCTTCGACCGGCGTCGCCACCGCGGCGAGCTGGTCGTCGCGGCCCGCTACGCCCGCGACCTGGTCGCCGCCTTCGGCGTCCTGTACGACGCGCGGTGGCCGATCCGGCAGATGCGGCCGGTCGGCGACTTCGGCAGCGACGACGACCGGTCGATGGCCGCCGACAACACCTCCGGCCACAACTGCCGCCGCGTCGCCCGCAGCCACGCCTGGTCGGCCCACGCCTACGGGGCCGCGGTCGACATCAACCCCGTGGAGAACCCTTATCTGCTCGACGGATCGGTCCGGCCGCCCGCCGGGCGCCCCTTCGCCCACCTCGACCGGTCCCGCGGGTCACCCGTCCCGCGCGGCACCATCCGCGACGATGACGTCGTGGTCGAGGCGTTCGCCGCGATCGGCTGGGAGTGGGGCGGCGCCTGGGCGGAGCCGGACTACCAGCACTTCGCGGCGCCGCGTCGGTGAGGTGTTGCTAGGCGGCGAGCTCGAGGTCGACGTCGATGGGGCTGGTGTAGAGCTCGACGACGATCGGTCGTGCGGTGTCCGTGGTGCTGGGTTCGACGGGCAGCCCGGGGGCGCGCGAGTGGTGTCGATGTCCGGTGGGGGTGGTGATCTCGACGGTGTGCTGGTCGGGCCAGGTGCTGGTGGTGCGATGTCGCCAACCGGGTTGTTCCTTGGCGTAGTTGCAGGCCTCGCAGAGTCCCTGGCCGCCGTCGAGGGTGGTGGTGCCGCCGTCGGCCCTGGGGGTGACGTGGTCGCCGTGGCGCGAGGGTGCGTCGCACCACGGGGTGCGGCAGGTGTCGCCGTCGCGGGCGTGGAGGAGGCGGCGCAGGTTGCCGGTGAAGACGATGTCGGTGGAGTCCATCGCGACCAGGGTGTTGGTCCAGGGGTCGGCGTAGATCCGGCGGAGCAGGACGTCCTCCTCGGCCTCGGCGATGAGGTCCGCGGCGGTGCCGGGGGTGATCGGGCCGTAGCCGACGAGGTGGGGCGGGGTGGTCCGGTCGCGGCCGAGGAGCATCTCGGCGCTCATCACGAGCTGGACCCCGACCCGGCGGGTGCCGGCCAGCGCGGGCGCGTCGAGGCGGTTGCAGAGCTCGTCGGCCATGATCTGGTCGTGGCGGCGGTCGTCGCCCGCGGCGCGGAGCACCCCAGCTCTCTGCCGGAGCTCGGTCATCGCGCAGTGCGCGTCGGCGGCCGGCAGGTCGGCGGAGATCCGGGACATCCCGTCGCCTAGGGGCCGCAGGGTGACCCGGCGTCGGGTGCGGGCCCGGTGGGCGCGCTCCTCCGCGCCGGCGACGTCGAGCTCGTAGGCGATCCGACGGGCCGCGACCAGCACGTCGTGATTGCCCATCCCGACGAGCTGCGGGCCGAGCGTGGCGTCCAGACAGGACCGGTCGTCGGGGGTGAGGTCGGCAGACTCGCGGACGACGATCTGGGCGCGCTGCTCGTTGATGTCGCCGCGGGCCAGCGCTGCGTAGGTGTGGGGCATGTCCTGCAGGGCGAGGGCCAGCGCGAGGTGCTCGCGGCCGGCGTGCGGGGACTCCCGGCGGGCCATCGCGACCTCGTGTCCGACCGCCCGTGCCAGCCGCTCGGCCGGCACTCCCACGGACCGCTCCGCAGTGACGCGCCGGCGGTGCAGCTCGGCGGCCAGCCGGGCCTTCGCGGCGGCCGAGGCAGACGTCAGCCGCTCCTGCGCGGCGAGCTCGTCGACGATCTGGGCGTCGGTCAGCTCAGTCGGCTCGATGTCCCCGAGCAGGCCCACCCACATCGCGGCGTGGTCGATCACCACCTCTGGGTCAGACGATTCGAACATGTCTTCGATTATACGCAACGTTGCCGACGTTTGGGAAGGCCCGGCTCCCGCCTGGTTCGTCTCCCGTCCAACCGATCGGGCCGTGTCCGAGCACCCCCCACCCGCTCAGCGCGACGAGCGGATGTCAGCGATGATGACGCGACCGCTCAGATGGGGAAGCGATGACGACACGACCGACTCTGTTCCTGACCGTAGGACTGCCAGGCACAGGGAAGACCACCGAAGCACGGCGCCTCGAAGTCGAGGAGAAGGCTCTTCGCCTCACGAAGGACGAGTGGGTCAAGGCCCTTTACGGGCTCGCGAACCCGCCGTCGGCCTCGGACGTGATCGAAGGCCGGCTCATCGAGATCGGGCTGCGCGCCCTCGAACTCGGCATCAACGTCGTCATTGACTTCGGCCTCTGGGGGCGAGACGAGCGCTCCGCGCTCCGCCAGGCAGGTGCCGGCCTCGGCGCAGCGGTGGAGATGCGCTACCTCGAACTCCCACCGGCCGAGCAGCGGAGACGACTTGACCGGCGCCAAGCCGAAGAGCCGCACACGACGTGGAACATGTCGGACGAGGAACTCGCCGAGTGGGCTGACATCATCAGCATCCCGACGCAAGGGGAACTCGACGGCAGCGAACCTGTCGATTGTCCCCCAGCAGGATTTGCGACGTGGGAGGAGTGGCGCAGGCATCGCTGGCCCCCGTCGGTCCCCTGACACCAAGAAGGACCCGCGGCAGGTGCGCCGACTCGACGCTCAGGTCCCGCAGAACGTCCGGTACGTCGCCCCGAAGTCGCCCGGCGCCGGCGCGGCGTACCGCTCGAGCCCGGGACGCTCGTCGTACGGCGCGGTGACGGCGCCGAGGAGCGCGGTGAGGGGGGCGAGGTCGCCGGCGGTGGCGGCGTCGAGGGCCTCCTCGACGAGGTGGTTGCGCGGGACGTAGACGGGGTTGACCGCGTCCATCGCCGTGGCCGACGGCGAGAGCGCCAGCCAGCGCGCGACCCACGCGTCGAACCCCGCGAGGTCGAGGAAGAGGGCGCGGGCGGGCTCGACGTCACCCCGGGCCGCAACGCCGAGCGCGCGGTAGCAGGACGTGTGGTCGACGTGACCGGCCTTCATCAGCCCCAGCAGCTCCTCGACGAGCGGCGACACGACGGAGTCGTCGAGACCGGCCGGCAGCCCGAGCTTCTCCCGCATCCCGGCGGACCAGGCGGCGGAGTAGTGGACGCGGAACTCCCCCAGCGCGGCGACCGCGATCTCGACCGCCTGCTCCTGGTCATCGTGCAGGAGCGGCAGCAGTGCCTCGGCGAGCCGGGCGAGGTTCCACTCGGCAATCAGCGGCTGGTTGGCGTAGGCGTAGCGGCCCTGCTCGTCGATCGAGCTGAACACGGTCGCCGGGTCGAACGCGTCGAGGAACGCGCACGGCCCGTAGTCGATCGTCTCCCCCGAGATCGTCATGTTGTCGGTGTTCATCACACCGTGGATGAAGCCGACGAGCATCCACCGCGCGACGAGCGACGCCTGGGCCGCTACCACGGCCTCGAAGAGCGCGAGGTACGGCGCCTCCGCGACCGCGGCACCCGGGTGGTGGCGGGCGATCGCGTGGTCGGCGAGCCGGCGCAGCAGGTCGCGGTCACCGGTGGCGGCGGCGTACTGGAAGCTGCCGACCCGCAGGTGGCTACTCGCGACCCGCGCCAGCACGGCACCGGGCAGGATGCTCTCGCGACGCACCGGACGTCCGGTCGCGACGACGGCCAGCGACCGGGTGGTCGGGATCCCCAGCGCGTGCATCGCCTCGCTGACGACGTGCTCGCGGAGCATCGGACCGACTGCGGCGAGCCCGTCGCCGCCGCGGGCGAAGGGGGTGCGGCCGGAGCCCTTGAGGTGCAAGTCGCGCAGCCGGCCGTCCGTATCGGTGAGCTCGCCGAGCAGCAGCGCACGCCCGTCGCCGAGCCGCGGCGAGAACCCGCCGAACTGGTGCCCGGAGTAGGCCTGCGCCACCGGCGAGGCACCCTCCGGCACCGCGTTGCCGACCAGCAGCCGCACACCCTCGGGCGTGCGCAGCCCCTCGGGGTCGAGGCCGAGCTCGACGGCGAGCGGCTCGTTGAGGACCAGCAGGCGCGGGTCCGGCGCGTCCTCGGCCTGCCAGCGCACGGCCATCTCCGGCAGCTCCCCGGCGAAGCGGGAGCCCAGGGTCACGGTCAGGGCGGGTACGACGCTCACACTTCCGAGCGTAGGCGGGAGGCGACTACGGTGCGAAGGTGCACCGCTGGGTCTGGTGGCTCGGAGTCCTCCTGGGCGGCCTGCTCGTCGTCGCAGGCGTCGCGGAGACCGTCCGCCTGCTCGTCACCGGGGACGGCGGCCTCTGGTTCTGGTTCCCCACCCTCGTCGGTGGCGGCGCCCTCGTCATCACCGGGACCGTCCTCCTGCCGCACTCCCCCGCCCGCGGACGCCTCCTGACCACGATCGGCGCGCTCGCAGCGGTCCTGCCGACCATGTGGACGGTGCTGGTCCCCGTCCTGCTCGTGGTGCTGATGGTGGCCACGGCCCGGGAGGCCGCCGCGCTCGAGGCGGGCCGCGGGAGGACCGGTTAGCGCACGAGGGGGCCGACGTGGCGGTGCTCCCAGCGGCTAGCCTCAGCGCCGTCGGCACGTCGATCGGGAGGCGCGATGATGAAGCGTTGTTGGTTGAAGGTGGCTGCTGCGGTCTGCATCGCGGCGGCGGGGCTGTCCGGGTGCGGCGAAGACACGTCCCAGGCGGTCCCGGCTGCACCGACGTCATCGGGTCGACCTGCCGCTCAGCCGAGCACGGACACCTCCGACGGACCCTCGAGGTCGAAGCTCGACGCGTACGTCGCGGCGGCCCAGCGCTCGATGCAGTCGATGCTGCCCGCCAACGCCAGCAAGATCTACGCGTCGATCCGGGTCAAGCCGGTCTATCCGGACGGGATCGAGTTCGTGTACGTCTACCGGGAGCCGGTCGACGCGTCGAGGGTGGCGCACTACCTCGACACGCAGGTCCCGCTGTTGAAGGCGACGTTCCGGACGCAGATCGCGCCGGAGATGAAGCGCAACGGGTGGACCACCCCGTCGGCGACGTGGACCTACGACAACCCCGACGGGACCGTGGTCTGGACGCACCGCGTGCCCTAGCCCGGACCCCTTGTCGGTGCCGTGCGCAAGGATGAGCAGGTGGCCAGTCCCCTCGACCGTTTCAGCGAGGCGACCCGCACCTGGTTCGGTGCGGCGTTCGCCGAGCCGACGCCTGCCCAGGTGGGGGCGTGGGACGCGATCGGGGCCGGGCGGCACGCGTTGGTGGTGGCGCCCACCGGCTCCGGCAAGACGCTCAGCGCGTTCCTGTGGTCCCTCGACCGGTTGCTGACGACGCCCACGCCGGAGGACCGGACCCAGCGATGCCGCGTCCTCTACATCTCCCCGCTCAAGGCGCTGGGTGTCGACGTCGAGCGCAACCTGCGCGCCCCGCTGACCGGCATCCGCCACACCGCGGACCGACTGGGCTCGCCGGTCCCGGAGGTCACCGTCGGCGTCCGGTCGGGCGACACGTCCGCCGCCGACCGACGCAGGCTGGTGACCAGCCCGCCGGACATCATGATCACCACGCCCGAGTCGCTGTTCCTGATGCTCACCAGCCAGGCCCGCGAGTCGCTGCGCGGCGTCGAGACGGTGATCCTCGACGAGGTCCACGCCGTCGCCGGCACCAAGCGCGGCGCCCACCTCGCGGTCACCCTCGAGCGCCTCGACGCGCTGCTGGAGCGGCCCGCGCAGCGCATCGGGCTCTCCGCGACGGTCCGACCTCTGGAGGAGGTGGCCAGGTTCCTCGGCGGCAGCGCCCCGGTCGACATCGTCTCGCCGCCCTCGGCCAAGCAGTGGGACCTCAAGGTCGTGGTCCCGGTCGAGGACATGACCGCCCCCGATCAGTACGACGAGGAGTCCGGCGACCCGCAGCGCTCCACCTCGATCTGGCCGCACGTCGAGGAGCACGTCGTCGACCTCGTCGAGCAGCACCGCTCCACGATCGTCTTCGCCAACTCGCGGCGGCTCGCCGAGCGGTTGACGGCGCGGCTCAACGAGATCGCGACGCAGCGGGCCGGGGTCGACCTCGAGCGCGACGCGAGCCCGGCCCAGCTGATGGCGCAGTCCGGCGCGAGCGCCGGCGCGGAGACCGTGATCGCCAAGGCCCACCACGGCTCGGTCTCCAAGGAGCAGCGCGCCCTCATCGAGGACGACCTCAAGCGCTGCCGGCTCCCCTGCGTGGTCGCCACCAGCAGCCTCGAGCTCGGCATCGACATGGGTGCGGTCGACCTCGTCGTCCAGATCGAGTCCCCGCCCAGCGTGGCCAGCGCCCTCCAGCGGGTGGGTCGCGCCGGCCACCAGGTCGGCGAGGTCTCGCGCGGCGTGCTGTTCCCCAAGCACCGCGGCGACCTCGCCCAGACCGCCGTCGCGGTCGAGCGCATGCGCACCGGCGCGATCGAGTCGCTCCGCGTCCCGGCCAACCCGCTCGACGTCCTGGCCCAGCAGGTCGTGGCGATGACCGCGCTCGACGCCTGGGGTGTCGACGACCTGTTCGCCCTCGTGAAGCGGGCGGCGCCGTTCACCCAGCTGCCGCGCTCGGCGTACGACGCCACGCTCGACCTGCTCAGCGGTCGCTACCCCTCCGACGAGTTCGCCGAGCTGCGCCCCCGCATCGTGTGGGACCGCGTCGGCGGCACGCTCACCGGCCGGCCGGGCGCACAGCGGCTGGCGGTCACCAGCGGCGGCACGATCCCCGACCGCGGGCTGTTCGGCGTCTTCCTCGTGGGGGGCGAGGGGCCCGGTCGACGGGTCGGCGAGCTCGACGAGGAGATGGTCTACGAGTCCCGCGTCGGCGACATCTTCGCGCTCGGCGCGACAAGCTGGCGGATCGAGGACATCACCCACGACCGGGTGCTGGTGACGCCGGCCCCCGGCATCCCCGGCCGGCTCCCGTTCTGGAAGGGCGACAGCCTCGGTCGGCCCGCCGAGCTGGGTGCGGCGATCGGCGAGTTCACCCGCGAGCTCGGTGCCCTGCCGCCGGACAAGGCCAGGCAGCGGGCCCGCGACAACGGTCTCGACGAGTGGGCCGCCGGCAACCTCGTCACCTACCTCACCGAGCAGCTCGAGGCGACCAACGTGCTGCCCAGCGACCGTACGCTGCTGGTCGAGCGGTTCCGCGACGAGCTCGGCGACTGGCGGCTGGTCGTCCACTCCCCCTATGGCACCCCCGTCCACGCCCCGTGGGCACTGGCGATCAACGCGCGGCTGCGCGAGCGCTACGGCGTCGACGGCCAGGCCGTGGCCTCCGACGACGGCATCGTGATCCGGATCCCCGACACCGACGCCGAGCCGCCGGGCGGCGACGTCATCGTCTTCGAGCCGGGCGAGATCGACGACCTGGTCACCCAGGAGGTGGGCGGCTCGGCGCTGTTCGCCGCGCGGTTCCGGGAGTGCGCGGCCCGCGCCCTGCTGCTCCCCCGCCGCGACCCCGGTCGTCGCAGCCCGCTGTGGCAGCAGCGCCAGCGCTCGGCCGCGCTGCTCGAGGTCGCCGTCAAGTACCCCTCCTTCCCCATCGTGCTCGAGGCCGTCCGCGAGTGCCTCCAGGACGTCTACGACCTCCCCGCCCTCGTCGGGCTGATGGGGCAGGTCGACCGCCGTGAGGTGCAGGTCGTCGACGTGGCCACGCAGACGCCGTCGCCGTTCGCCCGCAGCCTGCTCTTCGGCTACGTCGCCCAGTTCGTCTACGAGGGCGACTCCCCCATCGCCGAGCGCCGGGCCGCCGCCCTCTCCCTCGACCAGGGGCTTCTCGCCGAGCTGCTCGGCCGGGCCGAGCTCCGCGAGCTGCTCGACCCCGAGGTGCTCGCCGAGGTCGAGGCCGAGCTCCAGCGGCTGGCCCCCGACCGCCGCGCCCGCGACGCCGAGGGCGTCGCCGACATGCTGCGCCTGCTCGGTCCGCTGACCACCGACGAGGTCGCGCTGCGCAGCGAGGAGGGTGCTCCGGTCGGCTCCTGGCTCGCGACGCTCGCCGACAGCCGCCGGATCGTCGAGGTCCGGGTCGCCGGCGAGGAGCGCTGGGCCGGCATCGAGGACATCGGCCGGCTCCGCGACGGTCTCGGCGTGCCCGTCCCGCCCGGCACCCCCGACGCGTTCACCGACCCGGTCGAGGACCCGCTCGGCGACGTCGTCGCGCGCCACGCCCGCACCCACGGACCCTTCACCACCGAGGACGTCGCGGCGCGGCTGGGGCTCGGGCCCGCCGTCGTACGCCACACGCTGCAGCGGCTCGCCGCCCACGGCCGGGTCCTCGACGGCGAGTTCCGGCCGTCGGGGGCGGGCTCGGAGTGGTGCGACGCCGAGGTGCTGCGCAAGCTCCGTCGCCGCTCGCTGGCCCGGCTCCGCAAGGAGGTCGAGCCGGTCGAGCCCGAGTCGCTGGGCCGCTTCCTGAGTGCGTGGCAGCACGTAGGCGGCCGCCTGCGGGGCGTCGACGGCGTCCTGTCGGTCATCGACCAGCTGGCCGGCTGTCCCGTGCCGGCCTCGGCGCTGGAGCCGCTGGTCCTCTCCTCCCGGGTCCGCGACTACGAGCCGTCCTACCTCGACGAGCTCACCGCCTCGGGCGAGGTGATCTGGGCCGGGCACGGCAGCCTCCCCGGGACCGACGGCTGGGTGAGCCTGCACCTCGCCGACCAGGCGGCGCTGACCCTCCCCGAGCCCGCGCCCTTCGAGCACTCCGAGCTCCATCAGTCGGTTCTCGACGCCCTGGCTCCCGGCGGTGCCTGGTTCTTCCGGCAGCTCTCCGACGCGGTCGGCTCGACCGACGACAAGGCGCTCGCGGCCACCCTGTGGGAGCTGGTGTGGTCGGGCCGGATCAGCAACGACACCCTCACGCCGCTGCGCGCGTTGACCCGCGGCGGCACCCCCAGCCACCGCAGCCGCCGGCCACCGCCGCGCGTGCGGATGGCCTCGACGACCGGCGGGCGCCGAATGCCGGCCCGCACCGGTCCCCCCGAGACGGCCGGGCGCTGGGCGCTGCTCCCCGAGATCGACACCGACCCGACCCGCCGCGCGCACGCGACCGCCGAGCGCCTGCTCGACCGCCACGGGGTCGTGATCCGCGGCGCCGTCGTCAGCGAGCGGGTGCCGGGCGGCTTCGCGGCCGTCTACAAGGTGCTCAGCGCGTTCGAGGACTCCGGGCGCTGCCGCCGCGGCTACTTCGTCAGCGGCCTCGGCGCCGCGCAGTTCGGCACCTCCGGGGCGATCGACCGGCTGCGGACCTTCAGCGAGGTGCCCCCCGACGCCAAGCCCACCGCTGTCGCGCTCGCGGCCACCGACCCGGCCAACCCCTACGGCGCGGCGCTGCCCTGGCCCGGGAGCGAGGCCACCCACCGGCCGGGCCGCAAGGCCGGTGCCCTCGTCGTGCTGGTCGACGGCGCGCTCACGCTGTACGTCGAGCGCGGCGGCCGCACCCTCCTCACCTGGACCGACGACCCCGACCTGCTCGCCCCGGCGGCCGAGTCGCTGGCCGACGCCGCGCGACGCGGGAGCCTGGGCCGGATGACGGTCGAGAAGGTCGACGGCGAGCAGCTGCTCGGCTCCGGCACCACCCCGCTGCGCCTTGCGCTCCAGTCCGCCGGGTTCGTCTCCACCCCGAAGGGCCTGCGGATCCGTGCCTGAGGGCGACACCGTCTTCCGCGCGGCCCGGCTGCTCGACCGGTCGCTGTCCGGCCAGGTGCTGACCGCGACCGACTTCCGGGTCCCGCAGCTCGCGACGTCCGACCTCGCCGGAGGCACCGTCACGGCGACGGTCTCCCGCGGCAAGCACCTGCTGACCCGCATCGAGCGCGACGACGAGGCCTGGACGCTGCACACCCACCTGAAGATGGAAGGCGCCTGGCGGGTGCACCGGCCCGGCGAGCGCTGGAGGCGACCGGTCCACCAGGCCCGGGTCGTGCTGACCACCGCCAGGGCCGTCGCGGTCGGCTTCCAGCTCGGCATCGTCGAGCTGCTCCCCCGCGACCAGGAGGAGTCCGTCGTCGGCCACCTCGGGCCCGACCTGCTCGGTCCCGACTGGGACGAGGCCGAGGCACTGCGCCGTCTGCTCGCAGACCCGGCGCGACCCGTCGGCGAGGCGCTGCTCGACCAGACGGCGCTGGCAGGGATCGGCAACATGTACCAGGCGGAGCTCTGCTTCACCAGCGGCGTGCACCCGCGCACCCCGATCGGGCAGGTCCCGGACCTGACCCGCCTGGTGCGGCGGGCCAAACAGATGCTGGAGGTCAACAAGGAGCGCGCGACCCAGTCGACGACCGGCAACCTGCGCGAGCCGCTCTGGGTCTATCGCCGCGACGACCGGCCGTGCCGCCGGTGCGGCACGACCGTCCTCGTCGCGATGGTGGGGCCGGCCGGCCGCGAGCGGGCGTCCTACTGGTGCCCGTCCTGCCAGCCGGCTCCGTCCTAGGGCCGCTCGAGCAGGCCGAGCCCCTCGATCCGCACCGGCTTGTCGTCGAGGGAGACGATCCGCACCTGTCCGCTGGTGGCGTGACCGAGCGTGGCGACGTCCATCAGCACCTTGCCGCGTGCCTGTGCCGCGGCCAGGTCCAGCACGGCGAGCCGCTGGCCCTTGAAGAGCACCGCGACCCGCCCGTAGCCCGGCCCGGTCCCGACGACGAGGGCGATCCGCCTGACGTTCGCGCCGTGCCGGGTCAGCGCCTGACCGGCTGCGGACGTGGTCAGGTAGCCGCCCCGATAGGCCGCCCTCGTGTGCTTGCGCGTCCAGCCGTCGGTCGCCCGGTTGACCTGCCCGACGGAGTACGGCGCCACGAAGACCCGCCGGGCCGGCGTGGCGTCGACGTTGCCGGCCTCGTCGCGCGCCGCCACCTGGAAGACATGGGTCCCGGTGGTCAGGCTGCGCAGCGTCGTCCCCGACCCGGCGCAGTCGACGTCGTCACCGTCGAGCGAGCACTCGAACGTGCCGGCCTCGTCGGAGGCGTAGCCGATCGCCGTCTGGTAGCCCAGCACGAACGGCCCCGGGCCCGACGTGATCGTCGTCGACGGTGCCTGGTGGTCCGACGGATCGTTCGAGGTGACGGTCACCAAGGTGTTGTCGGCCGCGTTGTCCCGCAGGAAACGGCCGCCGACGACGGTGCCGACGGTGTAGCTCGTCGACGGGCCGGTCCGGGTGAGCGTCGCCGTGCAGGCGGCCGTGCCCGACCCGCCGGCACCGCCGCCGGTGACGGGCGCGACGCAGAGCGTCTTGCCGGTGGTGCGGTCCTTGAACGTCACGGAGGCGAGTGTGATGTCACCGAGCGAGCCGTCCGCCGGCTGGCCGATGGTGGCGCTCAACGGGACCTGGACGGTCGTGTCGCCCACGGCGGTGTTGGCCTCCGTCGGTCCGGTGTACGACGCCGTCGCGCCCTCGGCAGTCACGGTGACCGTGAACGCGTCGGTGGCCACCGCGGCGTCCGGTGCGCTGCCCTCCTTGACGGTCAGCGTCGCCGTGTAGGTGCCCGGGGCGACGTCGGCGACGCCGCCGATCGCGAAGCTCGCGGTGCCCGGGCGCTGACCAGGCCCACTTGTCGGCGTGGCCGTGACCGTCAGGCCCGGCACGCCGCTGAGCGTCGCGGCCAGTTGGTCGCCGTCGACGTTGTTGCTCAAGGCGGAGGTGGTCGGCGTCGTGGCCGGCCCGTCGCCGTACTGCATCGACTGGTCGGGGATCGAGGAGCCGAGCGCGAACGGCGAGGTGATGGTGAAGTCCGCGTCGTTGACGTCGAAGAAGTAGTTGTCGACCGCCTCGATCTTGATCCGCGCCCGGTTGGTGCTGACCATCGGCAAAGTCACCGACTGGCTGCCGTCGTTGGGCGTGCTGGCCGCCAGCTCGTAGGGGAAGGTCTGGCCGCCGTCGGCGGACAGCAGGATCCGGACGTTGGGCGCCAGGGCGGCGGCAGCAGTGCCCGCGACGTCCCAGGTGACGTTCTCGTTGGTGCCGCCCGTCGTCGGCGCGGACGGCGTGGCCCGCGACGTCACGAGGAACGGACCGGCCGAGCTGTCGACGACCAGCGCGACGTCGTCGTGCTGGACGCCGCCGCCGGTCGGGAAGCCGTCGCGCGCGGTGAGCCGGAAGTGCAGGGTGCCGCCGGCCAGGCCGCCGTAGTCGGCGGTCGGCAGGAACTCCGAGTAGCAGTCGACGACCGCGACCGGCACCTTCGCCTTCGGGTCGACCGGGGCCGCCGGGCAGGTCCCCGTCTTGGCGTTGGTGTTGCCGGCGAGGACCTGCGCCATGTCGGGGAAGGTCCGCGAGCCCGACGTGGTGGCGAGGTTCTCCCCCGGCGCCGGCGAGGTCAGGGCCTGCGCGGTCGAGACGTCGGCGCGGAGCCCGAACACCCGGAACAGCGGGCCGTCGGCCTTGGTGTTGTCCACGAGCCCGGTGCCGCCGGTGGGCGACAGGCTGCCGGTGTCGTTCTGCTCCCACAGGTAGGTCAGCGTGGTGCCGGGGTCGGAGTCGGTCGCGGAGCCGGACAGGGTGAACGGCGTCTGCGCCGGGATCGTCCTGTCGGCGGGCGCGACGACGGCCGGGGCGTGGTTGCCGGTGGCGCTCTGGTCGCCCTGGTTGGTGTCGGGACCACCGTTGACCTGCACGCCGACGAACCCGGTGACGCCACCGGTCGTGGTGCCGACGCCCATCCGGGACAGGTCCGTGAGCCGGCAGCCCACCCCGTTGTTGAAGGTCGCCGAGAAGCCCTTGTCGCTGAGCTGGGGGCTGCCGGAGTCGTAGCCGGTCAGCGTCGGCCGGCACCCGGTCAGGGTGTTGATCGTGGCGGACACCTGCAGCGCGGTGTAGCCGACGCCGCCGCGGGTGATCGTCACCGGGTCGTGCCCGGGGTAGGTCAGCTGGAAGGAGTCGCCGTCGGTGTCGAAGCCGGCGAGCGTGACCGTCTGCACCTCGTTCTCGCTGCCCGGCGCCGCGTCGGTCGTCGCGGAGATCTCGTCGATGCTGCGCTGGGAGAAGTAGGGGTCGGAGTGCGGCTGCAGGTCGTCCTGGTCGCAGATGCCGGCGTAGGCCATCACCGAGGAGCCCGAGCCGGGCTCGACCGAGGTGCCGCCGTTGCGGTTGGTCAGGGAGCAGTTGTTCTCGGTGCCGTTGAACGTGTGGTTGCCACCCATCTGGTGGCCCATCTCGTGGGCCACGTAGTCGATCGCGTAGAAGTCGCCCTTGGGGAACGGCAGGCCCGTGCACCCCTCCGCCTTGTTGGCGCCGCCCACCACGCCGAGGCCGGCGACGCCGCCGCCGTTCACGCCCAGGCCGATGTGGCCGACGTCGAAGGTGTCCGCGCCGACCAGCTGGCCGAGCACGAACTCGTTGCGGGTCAGCAGCGGGCCCGTGCACCCGTCGGGCGTGTCCCCGGCGGTGCCGTCGGCGTAGAAGAAGTCCGGCGAGAAGCAGGCGTTGGCGCCGCACGGCCCGTTGGGCTCGGTCGCCTTCGCCTTCGTGTCCAGGTTGAGCTTGTCGGTGGCGTCGATCAGCACGAAGCGGATGGCGAGGTCGTCGTTGTAGACCTGGTCGACCCGGTTGATGAGCGTGACCTTCTCGGCCAGCACGTTGGCGCTGCCGAAGTAGGCGGCGTACGTCGGGTCCGTGAGCAGGGCGAGCCGGAAGGTCTTGCGTGTCACGGCACCGTTGGGGCCGGCCAGGGACGGAGCGCCAGCAGCTGCCTGCTGCGCGGTCGCGGCGAGCTCGCGCTCGACGAACCGCTCGGGCGCCGGCACGGCCGAGCCGACGTAGCTGAGGTGCGTGGTCGTGCCGCGCACGTTGGTGGCGGGGTCGACGTACCAGGACGCGCGGCCGTCGACGCTGCGCACCGAGGCGTGGAAGCCCATCGGCGTGACGTCGAGACGGATCGTGCGGAGCGGGTCGGTGATGCCGCGGCCCGCGTAGGTGCGCAGCTCGGGGTGGCGGGCGGCGAGACCGGCCTGCATGACCGAGACGCGCTGCACGGCGAACTTCTCGAGGTGCCCGGCCGGGTCGGGCACCGAGAAGGTCAGCGGCTCCGCCCCACGGCGTACGGCGCCCTCGCCCGGCGCGGCGGCCAGCGCGGACCGCACGCCGGCCAGGTCGACCCGGTAGGCCTCGTAGTGGCGGGGCGCGACCCGCGTGCGGTCCCCCTTGGTCAGGGCCTGGTGCGGCAGCGGGATGAAGAGCGACCCGGCGTCGCGGGTGGCCGCCGGGGCCGGGGCTCCGAGCGCCACGGGCAGGAAGGCCACTGCCAGGGCCAGGACGAGCAACCGGGCAGCACGAGCGACCATGGAACAACCCCCACGAACCGGCGCACAGCGGCGCGTCACACGCGACGGCGGTCGCCGTCGCCAGCCCAACGAAGGCAGTAGATCGCGGTTACGTGAGTGGTGTCACGCGATGGGAGTGACTGGACCAGCGCCCGGACCAGCGGTCAGGCGGCGGAGGCCACGACCTCGCCGGGGCGGCTGCGCACGGTGACGGAGATCGGCGTCGCGGCGACCGCGGCCTCCTCCACGGCAACGGCGTCGGAGACCTCGCGCAACACGTCGCTCAGCGGGACGTCGAGCGCCGAGCACAGCGAGGCGAGCAGCTCGGAGGAGGCTTCCTTCTGGCCGCGCTCGATCTCGGAGATGTAGCCCAGGCTCACGCGTGCCCCCGCGGAGACCTCACGCAGCGTCATCCCGCGCTCCATGCGACGGTCCCGGAGGACGTCGCCGAGCAGCCGACGGAACAGCACCATGCGCGTCTCCCTTCACCTGTCCACACCGTCCGAGCACGACGTGCTGGCCCAACGCTACCCGAGAGTGGTTTCTTCCCTCACGAGGACAGACCGGAGAAGTTCGACACAACGCAGACAGGTCGCGTCCTGGACGGCCCATCGGTCCCCCGTCAGCTCGAGCTCGAGGACCTCCGACCCGGCCGGCCCGGCGAGGGCAACGTACACCGTGCCGGCGGGCTTGCCCTCCTGCAGGTCGGGGCCGGCGACCCCCGTCGTGGCCAGCGCGTACGTCGCTCCCGCGACCCGGCGCATCCCCTCGGCCATCGCCCGGGCGCACTCCGCGGACACGACGCCGTGCTCGGCGACCAGCGTCTCGGGGACGCCGAGCATCGAGACCTTGAGCGCGGTCGCGTAGGTGACCGCTCCCCCGACGTAGGTCGCCGACGCGCCCGGCACCCCGGTGAGCAGCGCGGCCAGCCGGCCTCCGGTCAGGGACTCGGCGGTGGCGACGGTCGCGCCCCGCTCGGCGAGGAGGCGGTGCACGTCGGCGACGGGATCCGGGGTCACCCCCGGATCCTAGAGGTGCCTCAGCCCTCGGAGTCGCCCTCGATGAGGACGACGCCGTAGTGCTCGTCGAGGCGGACGTCGACGGTGTGCCCGTCGGTCCTGGTCACCTCGACCTCGTAGGTCGCGCCGTTCTCGGTGTCGCTCTCGACGCTGTTGACGGTCCCGCCGCCGGTCGCCTCGAGGGCGGCCTTCTTCGCGGCGTCGGCCTGGGCCTGGGTGTACTGGTGGCTCGCGGCCCCGTCGTCGCCGTTGCCGGCCACGGCGACCCCGCCGGCCGCCACGGCACCGGCCACGGCCAGGCCGGCGGCGCCGATGATCACGGACTTCCTCATGGGGTCTCCTCTCGTTGGTTTCGCCCACCCTCCCGCGGCGCCGCTGAAGCCACCCTGAACGGGCAACCGGGTTCAGCGGGGATTCAGCCGGTCTTCAGCGCGACCGTGCCACGCTGGGCGCATGCGGATCCTGGTCGTCGAGGACGACAAGCAGCTCGCCGCCGCGCTGCGCCGCGGCCTCGAGGGCGAGGGGTACGCCGTGGACGTGGCCCTGGACGGGTCCGAGGGCGAGTGGCTGGCGCAGGAGAACGAGTACGACGCCCTGGTCCTCGACGTGATGCTGCCGGGGCTCGCCGGCGACGAGCTGTGCTCGCGCCGCCGGGAGGCCGGCGACTGGACGCCGATCCTGATGCTGACCGCCCGCTCCGGTCCCGAGCAGGAGGCCCGGGCCCTGGACTCGGGCGCCGACGACTTCCTGGCCAAGCCGTTCTCCTTCATGGTGCTGGTCGCCCGGCTGCGGGCGCTGGCCCGGCGCGGCCGCCATGAGCGGCCGGCCGTCCTGGAGGCCGGCGACCTGCGGCTCGACCCGGCCACCCACCAGGCCTGGCGCGGCGACACCCGGGTCGACCTCACGCCTCGCCAGTTCTCGATGCTGGAGTTCCTGATGCGCCGGGTCGGCGACGTGGTGTCCAAGCAGGTGATCCTCGAGCACGTCTGGGACTTCTCCTTCGACGGCGACCCCAACATCGTCGAGGTCTACGTCCGCCAGCTCCGGCAGCGCATCGACGAGCCCTTCGGCCGGAGCAGCCTCCAGACCGTGCGGCTCGTCGGCTACCGGCTCGACCCCGAGAGCGGGTGACCGCGATGCGCCCCCTCACCCTCCGCACCCGCACCACCCTGCTGGCCACCCTCATCACGGGCCTGACCCTCGTGCTCGGCTCGATCGCCCTCGTCGTCACCCTCGACGCCCACCTCCGCTCCGGCGCCGACGACCTGGCGCAGTCCCGGGTCCGCGACCTGCTCGCCCTCGCCGCGTCGGGCAACCTGCCGCACACGCTGACCAACCTCGACGACAACGGCGTCGCCCAGGTCGTCACCGCCGACGGGTCCCGCGTCCTGGCCGCCTCGCCCAACGTCCGGAGCCAGGGCCGGATCGCGGACTTCGACCCCGGCAGCAGGCTGGTCGTCGAGACCGTCCGCGCGCCCGACGACGCCGAGACGGAGACCTATCGGCTGTGGGCCGCCACCGGGGACTCCCCCGACGGCCCGGTCGTCGTCTACGTCGGCACCGCCCTGGAGTCGGTCCACGAGGCAACCCACACCCTGCGGCGCTCCCTGTACGTCGGCGTCCCGCTGGCCGTGCTGCTGCTCGGGCTCGGCACCTGGCTGGTCCTCGGTGGCGCGCTGCGGCGGATCGACCGGATCCGGGCCCAGGTCGACACGATCACCGAGGACCGGCTCGACACCCGGGTCCCCGGGTCGGGCGTCGACGACGAGGTCGGCCGGCTCGCCGACACCATGAACGGCATGCTCGGCCGGCTCGAGTCCTCGGCCCGGCGGCAGCGCGACTTCGTCGCCGACGTGTCCCACGACCTGCAGAGCCCGCTGGCCGCCCAGCGCGCCCAGCTCGAGGTCGCCCTCACCGTGTCGCAGGACGGCCTGGCCCGTGACGTGCTCGCGACCACCGAGGAGATGGAGCGGCTCGTCGCAGACCTGCTGGTCCTCGCCGCGGCCGACTCCGGACCGTCCGCAGCCGCGCCGACCCTGCTCGACCTCGAGGACGTGGTGCTGGAGGAGGCCGCCCGCGCCCGGACCACCGGCCGGGTCACCATCGACACCAGCCGGGTGTCGGCCGCCCCCGCCCTCGGCCACGACACCGAGGTGCGCCGGATCGTGCGCAACCTGCTCGACAACGCCCTGGCCCACGCGAGGAGCCGGGTCGAGCTGCGCGTCACCTCCGTCGACAGCGCTGCCGATGGCTGGGCCCGGCTCGACGTCCTCGACGACGGCCCCGGCGTCCCGCCCGAGGATCGGGAGCGGATCTTCGACCGGTTCCACCGCGGCGACGCGTCCCGCTCGCGGCACACCACCGGCAGCGGCCTGGGCCTCGCCATCGCTCGCACCCTCGCCGAGCGCGCGGGCGGGTCGCTCGAGGTCGACACGGACGACGGCGCGACCGGCGCGCACTTCGTCCTGCTGCTCCCGGCTGGGCCCGTCGCCTAACCTCACCGGCATGGCCCTGCCCATCGAGGACTACGCGCTCATCGGCGATCGACGTACCGCCGCCCTGGTGGGCCGCAACGGCTCCATCGACTGGCTCTGCCTGCCCCGCTTCGACTCCGACGCCTGCCTGGCAGCGTTGCTCGGCACCGAGGACCACGGCCACTGGCAGCTCTGCCCGGTCGAGGAGTTCACCTCCGAGCGCCGCTACGTGGACGGCTCGAGCGTCTTGGAGACGACGTTCACGACCGCCGACGGCGTGATCACCCTGACCGACCTGATGCCGCGCGGCGACGGCCGCGCCGACGTCGTACGCCGCCTGACCGGTGTCCGCGGCACGGTCCGGATCCGGCACGAGTGGATGGTCCGTCTCGACTACGGCAAGGTCCGGCCGTGGGTGCGGCGCCGGGAGATCGGCGGCGAGCACGTCATCACCGCCGTCGGCGGCCCCGACCAGCTGATCCTGCGCGGCCCCCGGCTGCCCGTGGCCACCGATCACCGGCACAACGACGAGTTCGAGGTCTGCGAGGGCGATGAGCTGGTCTTCTCCACGACCTGGCTCCCCTCGCACGTCGAGCTCGACGACCTCGGCGACCTCCAGGACCGGATCCGGACCACCATCGATCAGGACGAGGAATGGGCGAGCCGGTGCCCCGCAGACGTGCCGCACGCCGACGTCGTACGCCGCTCGCTGCTCACCCTGCGGTTGCTCACCCACGAGCAGACCGGTGGCATCGTGGCCGCGCCGACCACCTCGCTGCCCGAGGACTTCGGCGGCGAGCGCAACTGGGACTACCGCTACTGCTGGCTGCGCGACGCCGCGCTCACCCTCAGCTCGCTGATCCGGGCCGGCTACACCGAGGAGGCCGACCTCTGGCGCGGCTGGCTGCTGCGCGCGGTCGCCGGCGACCCCCAGGACATGCAGATCATGTACGCCGTCGACGGCGCACGTCGGTTGCCCGAGCACACCCTGGACCACCTGCCCGGCTATGCCGGCTCGACGCCCGTGCGGATCGGCAACGGGGCGGTCGACCAGCACCAGGCCGACGTGCTGGGCGAGGTGATGATCGCCCTCGAGCACACCCGCACCGCCGAACGCGGCCCCGACGACAACGCGTGGGCGCTGCAGCGGGCGCTCGTCGACCAGCTCGCGCGGACCTGGGACCGCCCCGACAACGGACTGTGGGAGATCCGGGGCGTGCCGCAGCGGTTCACCCACTCGCGGGTGATGGTGTGGGCCGCCTTCGACCGGGCGGTGCGCGCCGTCGAGGAGCACGACCTGCCCGGCCCGGTCGAGGAGTGGCGCGCCGTCCGCGACCGGGTCCGCGAGGAGGTCCTGGACAAGGGCTTCGACCGCGACCGCAACACCTTCACCCAGCACTACGCCACCACCGAGGTCGACGCGTCCCTGCTGGTGCTGCCCCTGGTCGGGTTCCTCGACGGCGACGACCCCCGGGTCCTGGGCACGATCGCCGCCGTCGAGGCGGACCTGCTGCGCGACGGCCTGGTTTTGCGCTACCGCACCGGGTCCGGCGTCGACGGGCTCAGCGGCGACGAGCACCCGTTCCTGGCGTGCTCGTTCTGGCTGGTCTCGGCCTACGCCGCCGCCGGACGCACCGACGACGCCCACGCGCTGTTCGACCGGCTGGTCGGCCTGGTCAACGACGTGGGCCTCCTGTCGGAGGAGTACGACGTCGGCGAGGGCCGGATGGCGGGCAACTTCCCGCAGGCGTTCAGCCACCTCGCCCTCGTCCAGGCCGCGTTCGACCTGTCGGCCACGAAATGATGCCCACGAAATGACACCGACCCGCCCGTGAGCACGGGCGGGTCGGTGTTGCGTGGATCAGCGGGGCATCAGCCCTTCACGACCTCGATCACGTCGGTGGCGCGGGACTTCTCCACCGTGTCCGAGCCGTTGTAGGTGAGCACCACCGTCTTCTTGCCCGGCTTGTCGAACTTCGGCAGCTTCACCGAGCCCTGGCCGTTCTCGACCTGCACCTTGAGGACGTCGCCGCCCGGCAGCTCGACGCGGACCGTGCCGTTGGCGGGCGTCCCGTCGACCACGAGGCCGATCTGCAGGGTCACCCTGGTCTTGCCGGCCTTGGCGCGGCTCGGGGAGTGGCTGACGGTCAGCTTGGAGCTCTGCTTGACCACCTTCACCGAGGTCGTGCCCTGCGAGCCCGAGACGTTCGCGTCACCGCTGTAGCGGATCGTGATCGTCTGCTCGCCCACCTGGGCGAACGGACCCACCTGGAGCGTGGCCGAGCCACCGGACAGCGTGGCGGTGCCGACGACCTGGCCGTTGACGAGCGCCTCGACCGTGCCGGTGGGAACGACCCCGTCGACCGACGAGACCGTGACGGCGACCGTAGCCGTGCCCTTCTTCACCTTGACCGTGCCGGGGTTGGCAGTGGCCACCGTGGTCGTCGAGGACGCCTTGTTCACCGTCACCGTCACCGTGCCCGTGCTTGCCTTGTTGGCGGCGTCACCGGCGTAGGCGAGGGTCAGCGTGTGGCTGCCCACGGCGAGCGACTTGGCCGGGATCAGCACGGTGGCCGTGCCGTCGGTCGCCACGCTGGCGGTGCCGATGGTCGTCGACCCCTCGCGCAGCTCCACGTTGCCGGTGGTGTCCTTGGTGGACTTCACCGTCACGAAGACCGTGCCGCCGTTGCCCCAGGTGATGGGGTTGGCCGAGCCCGTGACCGTGGTGTCGACCGGCGTCGGCGTACCGCCACCGCCACCACCACCGGTGGGCGCGGTCACGGAGAGCGCCACCGTGGTGCTCGCAGCGGCGTTGTCCGCGTCGCCGGAGTAGGTGAGCGTCACCGTCTTGTCACCCGTGGTGGCGAACGGACCGACCGTGCAGGTCGCCGTGCCGTCGGTCACCGGGACGTCGGCCGGAGAGCCGTCGTCGCAGGTGACGGTGCCCCCGAGCTGGTCGGCCGCCGAGGTGAGCGTGACCGTGATGGTCGACGTGTCGGCGCCCCGGACCAGCGAGGTCGGGCTGGCCGTCGCACTCATCGTCGGCGTCGCCTTGGTCACCGTGACCGTCGTGGTGGTGCTGCCCGGAGCCGTGACCTGGTCACCGGCGTAGCTGACCGTGACGGTCCGGTCCCCGGCCGTGCCCCACGGGCCCACGACACAGGTGGCGTCACCGCTGTCGTTGAGCGTGCCCGTGGTGTCGTCCATGCCCGGAGCCGAGCAGGTCACCGAGCCCGAGGGAGTCACCCCGGTCGCCGCCACGTGAGCGGTCACCGTGCTGGTCCCACCAGGAGCCACCGACACCGGCGTTGCCTCCGCCGTCACCGTCGACTCGACCTTGGTGACCGTGACGGTCACCGTGGAGCTGGACGGCGCGTGGCTCGCGCTGCCGCTGTAGCGCAGCGTCAGGGTGTGCACCCCCACGGGGAGGCTGCTCGACGTGAAGGTCGCGGCGCCGTCGGAGACGTCCACCGTGTCGAGCACGGTCGAGCCCTCCTTCACCGTGACCGTCCCGGTCGCTGCCGACGGGCTCACGCTGATGTCCAGCGTCGCCGGCTGACCGTAGGACACCGTCTCGTCCTCGGCCGAGACCGTCGTGGCCGTCCGTCCCTCGTCGGCAGCGACGGGGAGCAGCACGTCCGTGCCGGTCGTGTCGCCGACGACGTGGAGCTGTCCGCCCGGGATGCCGGTCGGCAGGACGAAGGACACCGATGCGGTGCCCCAGTGGTCGTCCGGGTTCGTGCCGTTGCCGTGCGTCACCGGCACGTCGGAGGCCACGACCTGGTCGCCCACGAGGACCTTGACGGTGTCGTCCTTGACCGCGCCCGGGGAGTTCAGGTCGAGCGAGGCGAGGTCGAACGAGACCGTGGCGCCCGGCGCGTACGACGTCGGCGCCTCCGCCGGGAAGGTGACCCGGACTCCGCGCTGGGACGAGTCGACCCGGAGCGGCTCGGTGGCGTACTGCTTCATGTAGTCGACCTGGCCCTGCAGGTCGGTCTGCTCGGTGTCGAGCTTGTCCTTGCCGTTGTTGAGCTCCCAGAAGTTGTCACCGCCGGTGGCGAGGAACGAGTTCACCGTCACCGAGTAGGTGGCGTCGAGGTCGATCGGCTCGCCGTCGAGCCACATCCCCGTCACCGTGCCGAGCATGGCGCCGGTCGGCTTCGCCGGGTCCTGCTTCTCGGAGTAGGTGTAGGTGAAGCCCTTGCTGATGCCGAGCTTGAGGAAGGGACGTGCCGGGATGTTCCCGAAGGCGTCGCGCTGCCACTGCTCCTCGAGGACCTTCTTGATCTGCGCGCCGGTGAGCTTCATGTTGACGAGCTCGTTGGCGAACGGCTGGACATCAGCGGCCTCACGGTAGGTGAGGTCGTAGACGTCGCCGTTCGGCGTGCCCAGCGCGTCCGCGCGCAGGCCACCCGGGTTCATGAACGCGATCTGCGCCCCACCCTGCTGTGCTCCGCGCGTCGCCCAGCGCTGGATCTCGGCGACCTGGTTGCCCAGGACCGACTCGCCACCGCGGTTGTCGGTGCCGTCACTCAGCTTCGACCGGTACATCGGAGCGGTCATCGTGCCGAGGACCCGGGCACCGGCGGCCGCGGAGTCGGCAATGGCCTGGTCGACGATCGGCCGGACATCGGCGTCCGGGCCGTAGCTGAACAGCGCGCCGTTCGGCCCCTTCACGCCCACGTTGTTGGCGATCAGGTCGACCGGCTTGTTGTCGGCGTCGAAGCTGTAGACCAGCTGGTCCATCGCCGTGCCGTACGACGCGCCCTGCATCACCGGACGCGTGGTCAGCGGGTTGCTGTCCGTGGCGCCCTTGGCGAAGGAGCAGGAGTACTCGAGGTGGGTGTGGCCCGACAGGACCGCGTCCACCTCGTCGTCGAGGCCGTTGAGGATCGTCGAGAACGCGGTCCCGGCAGTCTTCATGGTGCTGCAGTCGGTCGTCGCCGCACCCTCGTGGGTGAGCAGGACGACCAGGTTGGCACCGTGCGCCTTGAGGTCGGCCGCGTAGCCGTTGACCGCAGCGATCGTGTCGGCGTTGTCGAGCACGGTGACGCCCTCGAGGTTCGCCGGGCTCTGCAGCGACGGCAGGTCGGAGGTGACCGTGCCGACGAAGCCGATCTTGATCGGCGTGCCGGAGAGCGGGTTCGGGACCGTGATCATCTTGGTCGGAGCGGTGATCGGGTCACCGGCCGTGTGGCCGTCGCCCGAGTCCTTCCAGACCACGTTGGCCGCGAGGTAGTCGCCCCACGTCAACGGGTTGTCCGCGCCGTAGGGGTTCGTCTCGCTCTTCGGCTGCTCGATGCGGTTGAGCAGGTCGCCCACACCGCGGTCGAACTCGTGGTTGCCCACCGAGGAGACCTGCAGGTTCATCGCGTTGAGCGCGTCGAGGGTCGGCTTGTCCTCCTGGGTGAAGGACTCGAAGATCGACGCACCGACGTTGTCGCCGGCCGAGGCGAGGACGGTCTCGTCCGCGCCGTAGATGCCGCGGAGCGACTTGACCGCGCCGGCGAGCGGCGCAGCGCCACCGTCGGCCGAGTCCGCGATCAGGCGGCCGTGGAAGTCGTTGATCCCGAGGATCTGGACGTCGGTGACCTTCCGGTCCGCACCCGCGCTGGGCAGCGTGAGGTCGATGACCTCCGGGTTGTGGTCCGAGCCCCGCCACGGAACGCTGCCGTCGAAGAAGTCGGTCGCGTTGGTGTTGAACCGGCCGTAGTCGTAGACGTCGGACTCGTTTGCGTTGATCTCCCAGATGTCGGTGCGCGGGTGCGTCTCCCGGGCTCCGGCGCTGGCCAGGATGTGGTCGAGCGAGCCGGCGCCGCCGTAGCCGATGCCGTTCACCTTCGTCGTGAAGACGTAGCTGGTGTCGTTCGGGTCGTCCGAGTGGATCTCCTTGAAGTCCAGCGGGTCCTCGGTGTCGTTCGCGTCGGTGATCGCGTGGATCGGGTCCTCACCCGAGTAGGCGTTGAAGTCACCGAGCATGAACACCTTGTCGGTGTGCCACTTCGCAGCGAAGGCGTTCGCGAAGCGCATGACCTCCTTCGCCTGCGCGATTCGGGAGGCGTTGAACGCGCCGTGCAGCGGGTCGTTCTTGTCGCCACCCCTGGCCGGGCCGGCCGGAGCGGCCGCGTCGCCCTTCGACTTGAAGTGGTTGACGATGAGCGCGAAGCCCTCGTCGTTCTTCGCGCCGAGCGGCTTGAAGTACTGCGCGAGCGGCTCACGGGCGTTGTCGAACGGGGACCCGTCGGCGAACACGTGGTTGCCCCACGGGTCCGGGACACCGTTGACGGTGTAGCCCGGCAGGTCGAGGTCGCCCTGCCCGACCGGGATCACCGTGGTCTTCTTGTAGATGAAGGCCGAGCGGATGACGTCCATGCCCGAGGCGTAGGAGCACGTGCCGCGGAGGTTCGCCGGCCCGGGCACCGGAGTGCCGTTGGGCTGGACCGTGGCGCACAGGCCCGGGACCGAGGTCGAGTCGGTGGTCTCCTCCGGCGAGGCGGCGAAGGCCCACTGCTGGTTGGCCGGCAGGCCGGCGTTGAGGTGGTCCACCAGGTAGGAGACCGTGGCGTCGCGCCACTGCATCGCCGTGCCCTGGCCCTGGTCCTTGGTGTTGTGGACGTCGGGGTTCAGCGGGGAGTTGGTGACACCCATCTTGAGCTTGTTCGGGTTGCCGATCTCCTCGAGCGCGACCACGTCGGCGCCGAGCAGGTTGATCGCGGTGACGATCTTCTGCGTCTGGCGGTCCAGGTCTTCCTGGCGGCCGGCGCCACGCGGAGCGTTGGCGAGGGCCGGGCCGTACGCCGTCACGGCGCCGGTCACCGGGTCCCAGGCGGTGGACATGCCGGTCGGGTTGGTGCACTGCTTGGCCTGGATGCCGGTGCCGTTGCGGTCGAGGTTGTACTCACAGCCCGGACCGGACGAGGCGTACCAGGGGTTCGCCGCGGCGTACTGGTCCATGGGCACCGAGAAGAAGTTCTCGACGTTGTACGTCGCGAACCGGATGTTGCTGCCGGCCGGCACGGGGCGCGGGGCGGCGTTGTCGGCGCGGGTGTCCTCGAAGGTGACGACGTCCTCGCCCCGGTCGACCTGGCAACCCGAGTGCGGCGCGGCGGCCGAGCAACCGGACGCGACCACCGAACGCGGCGGGTTGAGGTACCACTTCTTGTTGCGGAAATCGAGGACCGCACCCTTCGAGAACGTGACCTGCGCACCGACGCGAGCCGAGTGGGTCTTGTCGATGAACGGGTAGGGGATGTCGGAGTTCTTCGACTTGTTCGGCGTCGAGATGTTGGAGGAGCCGAGGTAGGTCGTGCCGCCCGTGAGGAAGTAGCCACGGTTCTTCACGTCGGCCTGCGCGGCCTGGATGCAGGGCGAGTCGCCGTCACGGCAGATCTGGCCCGGCTGCTGGAGCGGCGCCTCGGAGACGCCGTCGAGCGCCGTCGCGACCGGACCCGTCGGGGCGCCGGCGGCGAGACCGAGCTCGCCCTGGCTCTCGAGGTTGTAGGTGTCGGTCAGCACGACGTCGGTGGGCTGGAAGAGCTCGCCCTCGTGGGCCTCGCGGGCCGCGTACGTCGTCGGGGCGGAACCCTGCATGACGACCGCCGTCGGGCTGGCGCCCAGGTTGGTGATGTTGGTGGCCGTGGCCGTCACCTGGGTGAGCGTCTCACCGCTGCCGAACTCGTTCGCCTTGCCGGTGACCCGGACGGAGTCCCCGATCGCGACGGTGATGCCGGTGAAGCTGCTCACGCTGACGAAGACGGCGTCGGAGGCGCCCGGAGTGGTGTCCGAGGACATGCCCGGCGTCTGGATGTAGAACCCGCACTGGCCGCAGGTCGCCGCGCCGGCCGTGCTGAAGCCCCGGTTGTAGACGGCGGTCACCACGCCGGTGGTGGTGACGGTGCAGTTGATGTAGGGCGAGAAGACCGCATTGGTGCCCTGGACCTGGGCGATCGTCGGGTTCGCGGGCAGGCTGGAGTCACAGGTGGTGGGCAGGACGACCTTGCCGGTGTTGCCGACGACGCCGTCGGAGTTGGTCGGCGTCGGGTCGCCGAGGACCCAGTCGAGGTTGCTGTCGTTGCTGTCGTTGTCGACGGGCTGACGGATCGCGGCGGTCTCACTGCTGGTGGCCGCGGTCTGCGCGGAGCCTTCGAAGGTGTTGGCCGGCCCGTAGCCGACCGCGTCGACGACGTGCTGGGCACTCGCCGCGGCGTTGATGTCGCCCGCGGGAAGGTCCGGCGGGGTGGTCCGGTCGACCAGCGCGACGAACCCGTCGCGGTAGTCGAAGCCGTTGTAGTCGATGTCGACGGTGGCATCGGCATCCGGAAGGGGGACACCGCCGCCGTTCGGGTCGCTCTGACCCAGGATCAGGTAGTAGCCACCGGCCGGGATCGTCTCCGAACCCGTGATGGTCAGCGGGTAGGTCGGGACGGGCCCCGCGCTACGACGGAAGCCGCCGTACGCGATCGCCCAGCCGCTGAGGTTCACCGGGTTGGCGGTCGGGTTGTAGAGCTCGATGTAGTCGTTGGAGAACGGCGCGTCGGTGTAGCCGCCGTCGCCCCACACCTCGCTGACGAGGACGTGGTTTGCGTGGTTGAGGGCGACGACGGTGAGGTCGAAGGTCCGCGACGCCGTCTCCGAGCCTGCGGTCACAGTGGCGGTCAGGTGGTAGGTGCCGCCCTCGGTCGGGGTGCCGGACATCGCGCCGGTCTGGTCGATCGCGAGGCCGCCCGTGCTCGGGTCGCCCGTGAGCGAGTACGCCTTGGTCCCCGTGCCACCAGACGCCTGGGCCTGGATGCTCACGGACTTGCCGCCGAGCGTCTTCACGTTGGAGATGGCGGCCAGGGCGAGCGGGGACGGTCCGCCGCTCTCGATGGTGTCGTGATTCTTGGGGGTCGGCGCCAGAGCGCTGAAGTCGGCGAGGTTGCTGTCCGTGTCGGCATGTGAGGCCTTGCGCTGGACAGAAAGAGTCGCGCTCGGCGCCGAGCCAACGAGAGCCGTCTCGTAGTCCTTGGCACCGACACCGACGAGATCGACCAGGCCCGCTGTGCCAACCAAGTTTCCGGTCGTCGTGGTGTAAGCGGACGAGGCAGTGGAGCCGCTCCAGAGCGAGACCGAGAACGCGCCCGCGCCCATGGAGAAGTTCACCGACTGGTCGGGAGTCGGGAGTGCTGCACCGTTCGCACCTGCCGTCGACGCCTGGACCAACCAGTAGCCGCCTGCCGGCACGGTGCCACTCAGTGCGAACGGGCTTCCGGCATAGGACGAGCTGCCCACGGCGCTGGCGTTGGCAGCGTGCAAGTACATGCCGGAGAGGGAGATGGGGCTCGAGGTGGGGTTGAACAGCTCGACGAAGTCTGCGTTGTAGGGCGCTCCCGTGTTGCCACCTCCACCGAACACCTCATTGATGACGAGCCCGGTTCCCGCGGTGTTCGCCTGCGCGGGCGCGGCCAGGCCGGCGAGCGGGGAGACGACGACGGCCAGCAGGAGCGTGAGCATCCCCCCACGGCGTACGGACGGTTGGGTGGCGCGAAGCCGGTGGAGCAGGGACACTCGAGTGACCTTTCGAGAGCGCGCGCAGGCGCGCAGGCATGAGCCCCGTCCGGCCCGAGCGGACAGCAGCGAGGGGGTGTGGTGCGAGGGGGTTGGTGCGAGGGGAATCCCGAGAGCAGCACCTGAGCCCGGGAGTCGGCACACTGTAATCAGCGCCACACTCTCCACCGAGGGGCTCCGCCGAATTCCTGATGACAACTTCTGACATTTCTGGGGTCGGCGAAATGTCAGAAGTTGCAGACTCCGCAGGTCAGAGGGAGTTCCGGGCCGAACGCCCTGCGCGTCGGCTCAGCTGGCGCGGATCGCGTGGCGCTGGCGCCACACGTCTCGGAAGAACTCGTAGCCCGACCAGACGGTCAGTCCCACGGCCACGGCCAGGCACACCTGGGCGGCGTAGAAGACGAACTCCGCTGGGGGCTGGAGCCCGGTCGGCAGGTCGCCGTCACGCAGCGGCAGCGTCAGGGTCGCGAGGGCGATGGCCTGCACCGTCGTCTTGAGCTTGCCGAGGTCCTTGGCCGCGATCACGACCCGCTTGAGGATCGAGAGGCGCAGCAGCGTCACGCTCCACTCGCGCAGCAGGACCACGATCGTGACCCACCACCAGATGTCGCCCACGACGGACAGCCCGATGAAGGCCATGCCGGTGATCGCCTTGTCGGCGATGGGGTCGGCGATCTTGCCGAAGTCGGTGACGAGGTTGCGGGCGCGGGCGATGTCGCCGTCGATCTTGTCGGTGATCATCGCGATCCCGAACAGCAGCCAGGCCACGAGCCGCCACGTGATCGAGTCGCCGCCGTCGATGAGCAGCGCCCAGCCGAAGAACGGCACCATCACGATCCGCAGCGTCGTCAGGACGTTGGGGATGTTGAAGTTGGAGACCTTCTGCTCGGACACCTCGGGGGTCTCGGTCATCGCACGTCTCCGATCAGGTCGACGCCGTCCGTGCCGACGACGGTGGCGCTCAGGAAGTCTCCCACCGCGACGCCGTCCGGGGCGCCCTCGAGGGTGGTGGTGCCGTCGACCTCGGGGCCCTGGTGGGCCGCCCGGCCCTCCACGACGCCGTCCTCGATCGACTCCACGAGCACGACGACCTCCTCGCCGATCCGCTCCTCGGCCCGCTGGGTGTTGAGCTCCTCGACCAGTGCGGTCACGTGCTCGGTGCGGGCCCGCACCTCGTCCTCGTCCAGCTTGCCGTCGTACGACGCCGCCTCGGTGCCGTCCTCGTCGGAGTAGCCGAAGACGCCGGTGACGTCCATCCGCGCCTCGACGAGGAAGTCGCACAGCGTCTCGAGGTCGTCCTCGGTCTCGCCCGGGAAGCCGACGATCACGTTGGACCGGACACCGGCGGTCGGCGCGAAGGAGCGCACCTTCTCCAGCAGCCCGAGGAAGCTCTCGGGGTCGCCGAAGCGGCGCATCCGGCGGAGCACGGAGGCGGAGGCGTGCTGGAAGCTCAGGTCGAAGTACGGCGCCACGCCGGGGGTCGTCGCGATCCGCTCGATCAGGCCGGGCCGGGTCTCGGCGGGCTGGAGGTAGGAGACGCGGACCCGCTCGACGCCGTCGATGGCGGTCAGCTCGGGCAGCAGCGTCTCGAGGAGCCGGATGTCACCGAGGTCCTTGCCGTAGGACGTGGAGTTCTCGCTGACGAGGAACAGCTCGCGGGCGCCGTGCTCGGCCAGCCAGGCGGCTTCCTGGATCACGTCGCTGGGCCGGCGGCTGACGAACGAGCCGCGGAAGCTCGGGATCGCGCAGAAGGAGCAGCGGCGGTCACAGCCGCTGGCCAGCTTGAGCGGGGCCATCGGGCCGTCGTCGAGGCGGCGGCGTACGGCGCGGGGGCCGGTCGCCGGGGCGCCGGCGCCGATCTCGGCCAGGCCGTGGCCGGGCACCGGAGCGGTCGAGGCCGCGCGGTCGACCGGACTGATCGGCAGCAGCAGACGGCGGTCCTGCGGGGTGTGTGGGTGGTGGGTCTCCCCCGCCACGATCGACCGCAGCCGGGCGGCGATGTCGGGGTAGTCGTCGAACCCGAGCACCGCGTCGGCCTCGGGCAGCGACTCGGCCAGGTCCTTGCCGTAGCGCTCGGCCAGGCAGCCGACAGCCACGACGGCCTGGGTGTGGCCGTTGCCGGCCTTGGTCTGGGCCTTGAGGTCGGCCGCCTGGAGCAGCGTGTCGACCGAGTCCTTCTTGGCCGCCTCGACGAAGCCGCAGGTGTTGACCACCACGGTGTCGGCGTCGGCGGGGTCCTCCACGAGCTGGAAGCCACCGGCCTCCAGGCGCCCGGCCAGCTCCTCGGAGTCGACCTCGTTGCGCGCGCACCCGAGGGTGACGAGGGCCACGGACAGGAGCGGCTGCGGGGCGGTCACGGACTCGTCGGGGGAAGTCGTCGTCATGATCCGACGAGTATCCCAGCCGGGGCCGCCCCAGCCCCAATCAGTGACGGACCCAACGCCGCCCCTCAGCGCACGGTGAAGGTGTCCTGTGCCGGCTCACCGGTGGCGCCGAGCGCGCCGTGGTCCTCGCCGTCGACGCTCACCTGCAGCGACCCGTCGGACGACTGCACCCGCACCGGCGGGGCGACGTCCTTGAGGGTGCGGCTCTCGCCGAAGGACAGCGGGCCCCGGAAGGCGATCTCGCCGGCACCGTCGCGGACGATCACCTGGGCGCCGCCACCGGCGGCGGTGATCACGACCGGGACGGGGTCGCCGAGCTGCTGGAAGCTGTGGCTGCCGCCGGAGCCGTTGAGGACCGGCGTCGTGTGCAGGTCCACGGGGCTGTCCATCACCAGGCGGGCGATCGACCAGGCCAGCACCAGCGTCATCACCGCGGCGATGAGCACCGACCAGTTGGGGCCGCCGCGGGTGCCGCGGATCGAGCCGTGGGACCCCGTGGCCAGCTCGGCCTCGAAGACCCGGCGCGGGTTGATGGGGGCGTCGGCGTAGCGCTCGTCGTACGACGCCAGCAGCGGCGCCACGTCGATGCCGAGCACCCGCGCGAGGGTGCGCAGGTGGCCGCGGGCGTAGAAGTCGCCACCGCAGGGGGCGAAGTCGTCGACCTCGATCGACTCGATCACGTGCGGGCGGATGCGGGTGCGGTCGGCCAGCTGGTCGACCGTGAGGGCCAGGCGGGTGCGGGCCGCGGCCAGCTCCGGACCCACGACCGGGTCGTCGGCGGGCTGGGCCTCGAACTCGTCGATCAGCAGGGGTGCGACGGGGGCGCCCGCGCGGGCGATCGGGCGGACCCGGTCGCCCCAGACCTGGGTGTCCTCGACGAGGTTGATGCTGCCCGGGCGACGCAGCTCGCGGGCCTCGGGCAGCTCGCGCGTCGTGCCGTCCTCGCTGCTGTCGCGGCGCAGGGCAGTGGCGCCCATCGTCAGGTCGCTGCGGACCTCGATGCGCGCCGCCGTGACGGGCTCGCGCAGGGGGCTCGGCGTGGCGCTGGCGGCGACCGCCGGCAGGGTCTCGGTGGGCATGGCCTCGGTGGGCTCACCGTCCTCGACCGGCATGCGGTTGCGCTGGAGGCGGGCGGCCACGGCGCCGATGCCGCGGGCCAGGGCCGGGCGCGGGTCGTGCCAGCGCGTGGCCGGCGACTCGTCGGTCTCGTCGACCTCGTCGACCTCGTCGACCAGGTCCTCGACCGGCTCATCGACGGAGACTTCGACCGGCTCGTCGACGGGGCGCTCGGCGGTCACCTCGACGACCAGCTGGTCGTCGCCGGCGAGCCGGACCAGCGCGGCGGTCAGGTCCTCGCCGGCACCGCTCACGCGGGTGGTGAGGGCCAGGGGCACGGCGAAGGGTGCGCCGTAGAGGCGGGTGGCCAGCGTCGACTGACGGCGACCGGAGGGGTCCAGCTCCGCCAGCACCCGCTCGGTGTTGCGGGCGACGAGGACCAGCCGGCCGTCGCGCAGGAAGCCGCGGCGCGGGGTGTGCTCGACGTGGGACAGCGCGCCCCACGGCATGCCGCGCCAGGTGCGACCGAGGCGGATGCGCACGCCCTGGGTGTCGGCCACCAGCAGCGGCGTGCGGGCGTCGACGAACGCGACCAGGTGGGCCACGCCGAGCACGCCCATGAGGACCGCGAGGGTCCAGTCGACGACCGCACCGGTGGCGGCGGCACGTGCGAGGTAGGCGATGGCGACGGCCGAGGCCACGCCACCCACGAGGGCGGCGAGCCCGGCGTTGCGGCGCACCTCGACGGGGTCGGGCGCCAGGCCGAGGGGCTCGGGCGCCGACTGCTCGTCGTACTGGTCGTGGTCGTGGTCGTCGTGGACCTGGGCTGCGCTCACGTTGTTCACATCTCCCCCTGCAGGGTGGCGATCACGCCGTCGATCTCGTCGGGCTTCACGAGCACGTCGCGGGCCTTGGATCCCTCGCTGGGACCCACCACGCCACGGCTCTCCATGATGTCCATCAGGCGTCCTGCCTTGGCGAAGCCGACGCGGAGCTTGCGCTGGAGCATCGAGGTCGACCCGAACTGGGTCGAGACGACGAGCTCGATGGCCTGGATGACCAGGTCCATGTCGTCGCCGATGTCGTCGTCGAGCTCGCGCTTGCTGGCGGCGGGCGCGGTGACGTCCTCGCGGTAGGACGGCTCGAGCTGGCTCTTGCAGTGCTTGACGACCTGGGCGATCTCGGCCTCGGTGACCCAGGAGCCCTGGACACGGACGGCCTTCGAGGAGCCCATCGGGAGGAAGAGCCCGTCACCCTGGCCGACCAGCTTCTCGGCGCCCGGCTGGTCGAGGATGACCCGGCTGTCGGCCAGCGACGAGGTCGCGAAGGCCAGGCGGGAGGGCACGTTGGCCTTGATCAGGCCGGTGACCACGTCGACGCTCGGTCGCTGGGTCGCGAGCACCAGGTGGATGCCGGCCGCACGGGCCAGCTGGGTGATCCGGACGACCGCGTCCTCCACGTCGCGCGGGGCGACCATCATCAGGTCGGCGAGCTCGTCGACGATGACCAGGAGGTAGGGGTACGGCGTGACCTCGCGCTCGGAGCCCGGGGGCACCTGGACCTTGCCCGCCCGGACGGCCTTGTTGAAGTCGTCGATGTGGCGGAACCCGAAGTTGGCCAGGTCGTCGTAGCGCATGTCCATCTCGCGCACGACCCAGGCCAGCGCCTCGGCGGCCTTCTTGGGGTTGGTGATGATCGGCGTGATCAGGTGCGGGACGCCCTCGTAGGCGTTCAGTTCGACCCGCTTGGGGTCGACCATGATCATCCGGACCTCGTCGGGCGTGGAGCGCATCAGGATCGAGGTGATCATCGAGTTGATGAACGACGACTTTCCGGATCCGGTGGCGCCGGCGACGAGCAGGTGCGGCATCTTCGCGAGGTTGGCGACGACGAAACCGCCCTCGACGTCCTTGCCGAGGCCGGCCACCATCGGGTGGTGGTCCGAGCGGGCGGTGTTGGACCGGAGCACGTCGCCGAGGGAGACGATCTCCTTGTCGAGGTTGGGGATCTCGATGCCGATCGCGGACTTGCCGGGGATCGGGCTGAGGATGCGCACGTCGGCAGAGGCCACGGCGTAGGCGATGTTCTTGGAGAGGGCGGTGACCTTCTCGACCTTGACCGCAGGGCCGAGCTCGACCTCGTAGCGGGTGACCGTCGGGCCCCGGGTGTAGCCGGTGACCTGGGCATCGATGCCGAACTCGTCGAGCACGCTCGTGAGCCGGTTGACGACCTCGTCGCTGGCCTTGGAGCGGGCCTTGTGCACCGAGCCGGGCTTGAGCACCTCGTTGGCGGGCAGCGAGTAGGTGACGTCGCCGGACAGGGCGAGCTGCTCGACGCGCGCGGGCAGCGGCGAGTGCGGCGGCGGCTCGAGCTCGGTCTTGCCGGCCGACGGGGCGGCCGCGGCGGCGTCGAGGATGTCCAGGCCGACGGCGTCGGTCTCCTGGGTCTCCTCCATGCCCTCCATCGCGACGTCGAGGGCGTCCTTCTTGCGACGCTTCCGGATCTCGCGGTCGGTGAGCACCGGTGAGTCGTAGGCCGGGTCGCCCTCGGGGTCGTAGTCCTCGACCCTGCCGCGGCGGCTGCGGATCGGCTGGGTCTCGTCGAGACCGTCGGTGCCGTCCTCGGCGTGGTGCTCGCGGCCGAGCATCCGGTCGCGGAGCTCGGCGAGGCGCATCGGCACCTGGTAGAGCGGCGTCGCGGTGATGATGAGGACGCCGAAGAAGGAGAGCAGCGCGAGCAGCGGCACCACGACGTACGGCGTGCGCAGCAGGTCGAGCAGCAGCGAGGAGACGACGAACCCGACCGCTCCCCCGGCGCCCTGGAGCTTGCTGGCGTCACCCATGACCGGCTGCGGGTTGCCGTTGGCGATGTGGACGATGCCGAGGATGCCGAAGGCGAAGGCGGCCCAGCCCACGACCTGGCGACCGGCCGGGCCGTTGTGGATCGGGTCGCGCATGTTGCGCCACCCGACGTAGACGAGCGCCAGCGGGACGAACCAGCCGACCTTGCCGACCGTCCCGGCGACCACGGTCCGGGTGAAGCCCATGGCGGGCGCGTCGATCTGGAACCAGACGGCGGCACCCACGACGACCGAGAGGCCGAAGAGGAACAGGCCGACCCCGTCGCGGCGGTGCTCGGGCTCGAGGTCGCGTGCGGTCCGGCCGATGCCGCGTGCGGCGGCACCCAGGGCGTGCGCGACGCCGAGCCAGACGGCAGCGATGCCGCGGAAGACGGCGGTGAACATGCGGGAGACCGGCCCGGGACCGTTGCGGACGGCGCGGGGCGCCGGACGCTTCGAGCGCGCGCTGGGAGCCGGCTTGCGCTTGCTGGTGCTGCGCGCCGTGCTCGTGCTCTTCGTCGGGGTGTTGCCGGTACTCCGGGATCGGGTGCTCGAGGTCCCTCGTGCGGGGCTCTTCGACCCGGTCGAGGACGTGCTCTTGCTCCGCGACCCCGGCGGGGAAGACGTACGGGTCGCCATGGTCAGCACGGTAATCGATGGTCCCACCCGTCACAGGGATCACAGGAGCGTGTCGGCCGGCTGTCCTCATGGGCAGTTCTTTCGGCCACCGGTTCCGAAAAGATTCGCGGGTCTGCTGGCACGGGCAGGCAGGTCTCCATAGGGTGCCCCGTGGGTGTCGTAGTTCACACGCGGCACCAGGGGACCACTTCGGAGGGAAAACCACACGTGAAACTCACTCGGCTAGGGATCAGCCTTGCCCTCGTGGGCGCCGGCTTCGCCGCCGTGCCCGGGATGCAGGCCGTTGCGGCAGGCACCAACGCCGCGGCTGCGGGCGACTCGCTCGTCCAGCAGCTGCGCGGCGAGGCCACCGGGTCCGTCGTACTCACCCAGGAGCGCGCCACCGGCAAGGTCGGCTTCGTCCGGTCCGCCGCGGGCGGCGACCTGATGCCGTCGCTCGAGGGTGACTCGCTGCGCGGTGCCGTGGACAAGGCCAACGCCTACCTCGGCAAGTACGCCGGCGTCTTCGGCGCCACCAAGGACCAGCTGCGCCAGACCGACGCGGCGGCGGGCCGCTACGGCTGGACCGTCACCTACAAGCAGTACTACCGCGGTCTGCCGGTCTTCGGCTCCACCATCAAGGCCAACCTCGACAAGGCCGGCGACCTGACCTCGGTCAACGGCTACGCCGCCCCGGGTCTCGACCTGTCGGTCACGCCCCGGGTGAGCAAGTCGATCGCCTCCTCGCACGCCATCGGCACCGTGCACGCCAACCCGCCGGGCTCGGCCGAGGCCCCGGCCGACGTCACCGGCCTGGAGGCCTCCTCCGCCGAGCTCGTGATCTACCGGACCGGCGCGATCCGCGGCCAGCAGGGCACCAACATCCTCGCCTGGATGGTCGGCGTCACCAACGCCCACGGCGTCAACGACCGCGTCTTCGTCGACGCGGCGACCGGCAAGGTCGTCAACCGCTACTCGCTGACCGAGGCGTTCGAGACCAACCGCGAGCTCTACGACGCCACGCAGGACCAGGCCCACCTGGAGTGGAAGGACGGGGACGCCTTCCCGGGCACGCTGACGAAGTACCAGCAGGACCTCATGTACGACGCCGGCAACTCCTACTGGCTCTACGCCAACACCTTCGGCCGGGACTCCTTCGACGGCCAGGGCACCAAGATGGTCACGGTCGAGAACTACTCCGACCCCAACGACCCCAACTACTGCCCCAACGCCAACTGGAACGGCCAGCGCATCAACATGTGCCCCGGCTCCGAGGCCGACGACGTGGTGTCGCACGAGTGGGGCCACGCCTACACCGAGTACACCTCGGGCCTGATCTACCAGTGGCAGCCCGGTGCGCTCAACGAGTCCTACTCCGACGTGTGGGGCGAGACGATCGACCTGATCAACGGCCGCCACGACGAGGGCGAGACCAACGGTCCGCGCACCGACGGCCTGTGCTCGCAGTTCACGCGCGGCCCGGTCGGTGTGCTGATCAACTCCCCGGCCTCCATCGCCAAGGACTGTGACGCGGCTCCCGCCTCCTACGGTCCGGTGGTCACCAAGACGGGCGTCACCGGCAACGTCGTCCAGGGTGTCGACACCGCCGCCGACGGCAGCACCACGACCGACGGCTGCTCGCCGTTCGACAACGCGGCCGCCGTCTCGGGCAAGATCGCGATCGTCGACCGTGGCACCTGCACCTTCGACACCAAGACCGCCAACGCCCAGGCCGCCGGCGCCACCGCGCTGATCATCGGCAACCGCGACGAGGCACCGTTCTCGGCGTCCGGCGACGGGACCGGCATCACGATCCCGACCGTGATGATCGGGCTCACCGACCGCGAGACCATCAAGACGGCTCTCGGCGGCGGAAGCACCGTCAACGTCACGATCCGCGACATCAGCAGCGACCCGGTGGACAACTCCTACCGGTGGCTGATCGGCGAGCAGGCCCCGGCCTTCGGCGGTGCGCTGCGCGACATGTGGCAGCCCACCTGCTACGGCGACCCGGGCAAGGTCTCCGACGCCGAGTACAAGTGCGCGACCGACGACAACGGCGGCGTGCACGGCAACTCGGGTGTCCCCAACCACGGCTACGCCCTGCTGGTCGACGGTGGCACCTACAACGGCGTCACCGTCCCCGGTATCGGCCTGGACAAGGCCGCCAACATCTGGTGGCAGACCCAGCTGGACTACCTGACCCCGATGTCGGACTTCACCGACATGGCGGACAGCCTCGACGCGGCCTGCACCGCGCTCGTGGGCCAGCCGATCCAGAAACTGTCGGTCCAGCGCCTGACTCCGGGTGGCCCGGCGGCGCCCATCACCGCCGCCGACTGCCAGGCCGTCTCCGCGATGGAGCAGGCCGTGCAGTTCCGCACCCCGCCGACGCAGTGCAACTTCCAGCCGCTGCTCGCCAAGGGCGCCCCGGCCGCCTGCGGCAAGGCGTTCACCACCTCCAAGGTGTGGGGCGACGACTTCGAGAAGGGCCTGGGCAACTGGACCAAGGGCGGCTCGACGGTCTACCCCGATGGTCACGGCTACCCGTGGCGGACCACCGGCTCGGCACCCGGCTCGCACGCGAGCAAGGTGGCGGCCGGCCGGGACCCGCAGGGCGGCAGCTGCTCGGGTGACGCCGACGACGTCTCCAGTGTCGACACGATCGCCAGCCCGGCGGTCTCGCTGCCCAACGGCGCCTCGCGGCACCTGGTGTTCCAGCACTACGTGTCCACCGAGGCCGGGTTCGACGGCGGCAACGTGAAGATCAAGGTCAACGGCGGCGCCTGGAAGCTCATCCCGGCCGGCGCCTACACGTTCAACGGCCCGAACTCCACGCTCGCCACCAACGACGAGGGCAGCACCGACCCGCTCGCCGGCCAGGACGCCTGGACCGGCACGGACGGCGGCCAGGTCCACGGCTCGTGGGGCACCACGGTCGTCGACCTCAAGGCGGCCGGCGCCAAGGCGGGCGACACCGTGAAGTTCCGCTTCGACATGGGCCGTGACGGCTGTGGAGGCGTCGAGGGCTGGTACCTCGACAACGTCAAGGTCGTGGTCTGCAAGAAGAAGTCCAACGCCAGCGGTCGCCACGCGGCCGTCGGCACCCGCCGTCACTGACGGCACCGCACCACCCGTCTCACCAGGAGGCCCCGTCGGACACGTCCGGCGGGGCCTCCTGCCATGCTCGGCTCGTGCCCGCCCAACTCGATGCTGCACAGCTCATCTGGATCCTGCCCGCAGCCTTCGCGCTGACCGACTGGGCCGCGGTGGCCCGCGGCGATCGACGTACGGAGGCGTGGGCGAAGCCCGCGACGCTCGCGTCGCTGATCGTGACGGCGGTCGTGCTGGGTGCCGCCTCGGACAGCGCCGGGGTGTGGCTGCTGGTCGCGCTGGCCTTCGGGCTGCTCGGCGACGTCGCCCTGCTCTCGGACTCGCTCCCCCGCTTCAAGGCCGGCGTCGCGGCGTTCCTGGTCGGGCACCTGGCCTTCCTGGTCTGCTTCGCCGACCTCGGCCTGCCGCGCCCGACCTGGTCCTGGGCGGTCTTCGCCGTCCTCGCCGCCAGCGTCGCCGTGACCCGGGACGTCGTGCCGCGGTGCCACCACCTCGGCGGGGCGTCCCTGTCGGTGCCCGTCGCCGTCTACACCGCCGTGATCGGGGCGATGCTGGTCTGCGCGTGGTTCACCGGGGAGTGGCTCGTCGCCCTGGGCGCCACCGTCTTCGTCAGCAGCGACGCCACCCTCTCGGTGGACCGGTTCGTCCGGCCCATCCCCCACGCCAAGCTCGCCCTGATGGTCACCTACCACCTCGGCCAGGCGCTGATCGTGGCCGGCGTGCTGGCCGCCACCTGACCCGCGAGAGGGCACTTCGTGCCACTCCCAGACGCACGAGAGGGCGATCCTGCCGGCAGGATCGCCCTCTCGGTGGCTTGAGAGTGCCTGGAAGTGCCCTCTCGGCCTCAGGCCTCGATGACCACCGGGATGATCATCGGGCGGCGGCGGTGGGTGTTGCTGACCCAGCGGCCGACGACGCGGCGGACGGTCTGCTGGAGCTGGTAGGAGTCGGTGTTGCCCTCGGAGATGGCCCGGTCGAGCGCGTCGATGATCGGCTGCTTGATCGCGTCGAAGGTCGAGTCGTCCTCGGCGAAGCCGCGGGCGTGGATCTCAGGCCCTCCGGACACCTTGCCGCTGACGGAGTCGACGACGACGATCACCGAGATGAAGCCCTCCTCGCCGAGGATCCGGCGGTCCTTGAGGTCGGACTCGGTGATGTCGCCGACCGAGGAGCCGTCGACGAAGACGTAGCCGCAGTCGACCTTGCCGGCGATCGCGGCGACACCGTCGACGAGGTCGACCACCACGCCGTCCTCGGCGATGACGACGTTGGGCACGCCGGTGGCGCGGGCCAGGTCGGCGTTGGCGCGCATGTGCCGGATCTCGCCGTGGACGGGCAGGACGTTCTTCGGCTTGACGATGTTGTAGCAGTAGAGGAGCTCACCGGCGCTGGCGTGGCCGGAGACGTGCACGAGCGCGTTGCCCTTGTGCACGACGTTGGCGCCCCAGCGGGCCAGGCCGTTGATGACCCGGTAGACGGCGTTCTCGTTGCCCGGGATCAGGCTGGAGGCGAGCAGGACGGTGTCGCCCTCCTCGATGTGCACGAAGTTGTGGTTGCGCTGCGCGATCCGCGACAGGGCGCTCATCGGCTCGCCCTGCGAGCCGGTGGAGACCAGCACCTGGCGCTCCGGCGGCAGGTCGGCCAGGTCCTTGGTGTCGACGAGCACGCCCGGCGGCACCTTGAGGTAGCCCAGGTCCTTGGCGATCGCCATGTTCCGCACCATCGAGCGGCCGACGTAGGCGACCTGCCGCTCGTGGGCGTACGCCGCGTCGAGCACCTGCTGCACGCGGTGCACGTGCGAGGCGAAGCACGCCACGATGATCCGCTGCTGCGACTCGTGGAAGACCCGGTCGATGACCGGGGTGATCGACTTCTCCGCGGGCGTGAAACCGGGGGTCTCGGCGTTGGTGGAGTCGGTCAGGAAGAGGTCGACGCCCTCCTCGCCGAGCCGCGCGAAGGCGCGCAGGTCGGTGATCCGGCCGTCCAGCGGGAGCTGGTCCATCTTGAAGTCGCCGGTGTGCAGGACCAGGCCCGCACCGGTGCGGATGGCGACGGCGAGCGCGTCCGGGATGGAGTGGTTGACCGCGACGAACTCGAGGTCGAACGGGCCGAAGGAGACCCGGTCGCCCTCGCGGACCTTGTGGTGCACGGTCTCCTTGAGCCGGTGCTCGCGCAGCTTGCTGCCGAGCAGGGCCAGCGTGAGCTCGGAGCCGACGAGCGGGATGTCGCCGCGCTCGCGGAGGAGGTACGGCGTGGCGCCGATGTGGTCCTCGTGGCCGTGGGTCAGGACGAGCGCCTCGACGTCGTCGAGGCGGTCCCGGATCGAGGACCAGTCGGGGAGGATCAGGTCCACGCCGGGGTGGTGGTCCTCGGGGAAGAGCACGCCGCAGTCGACGATCAGCAGCCGCCCGTCGTACTCGAAGACGGTCATGTTGCGGCCGACCTCGCCGAGCCCGCCGAGCGCGGTGATCCGCAAACCCCCCTTCGCCAGATCGGCCGGTGCGGAGAGTTCGGGATGAGGATGGGACAAAGTCGTTCCTTACGGGATGAGACCGGAGGCGACGAGGCCGGCACGCAGCGCGGCCACCTCGTCGTCGTCCAGCGGCACCAAGGGCGCGCGGACGTTCCGGTTGTCGAGTACGCCGAGGAGCTGGAGTGCTGCCTTGGCGGTGGTGGCTCCGTAGTTGGGGACGCCCATGACGGCGTCCGTCGCGGGGAGCAGCCGCGTGAAGATGGTGAGGGCCTGCGCGTGGTCGCCGGCCCGGAAGGCCTCGATCATCGCGCGGATCTGGTCGCCGGCCGCGTGGCCGACGACGGAGACGACGCCGGCGGCGCCGTGCGCCAGCCAGCCGAGGGTGGAGACGTCGTCGCCGGAGTAGAGGGCGTAGCCCATCTGCATGATCTTGACGCCGCGGGCGTAGTCGCCGACCGCGTCCTTGACCGCGACGACCTGCTCGAGCTCGAAGGCCTTCTCGTAGACCTCGAGCGAGATCTCGGTGCCGGTGCGGCCCGGCACGTCGTACAGCATGACGGGTACGTCGCTCGCCTCGACGACCGTGCGGAAGTGGTGCAGCACGCCGGCCTGGCCGGGCTTGTTGTAGTAGGGCGTGACGAGCAGCAGCCCGTCGGCGCCGATCTTCTCGGCCTGCTGCGCCAGCTCCACCGAGTGGGCGGTCGCGTTGGTGCCGATGCCGGCGACGATCGTGGCGCGGTCGCCGACCGCGTCCTTGACGGCGGCCAGGATCTGGCCGTCCTCCGCGACGGTGGTGGTCGGCGACTCGCCCGTGGTGCCGGAGACGACGACGCCGTCGTGGCCGTGGTCGACCAGGTGGGTCGCGATCCGCGCGGTGCCCTCGAGGTCGACGGATCCGTCGGCGTGGAACGCGGTGGCCATGGCGGTGAGCACGCGGCCGAACGGAGCGGCGGGCTGGGTCGTCATGCCCGAAGGTTATCGCTTCCCCGCCGCTCCCCCGACGCGCGGGACGGTGCGGGACGTTCGGCGAGGTGGCCGGGCCGCACGCCTCTCCCCGGGCCGCCCTCCGCGGCAGAGGGTGGGAGCAGGCGGGACCCGTCCGTGGCCCGCCGGGAGGGAAGCCCGCCATGAACACCTGGAGCGTCGTCGGACTGGTGGTCGCGGTCGTCGCCGCGATCGGTCTCGCCCTGTCGATCAGGGTGGTCACGCAATACCAGAAGGGGGTGCTCTTCCGGCTCGGACGCGTCATCGGGGTCCGGGAGCCGGGGCTGCACTTCATCATCCCGGTCATCGACCAGCTGCGCCGCGTCTCCCTGCGGATCGTGACGATGCCGATCCAGTCCCAGGGGATCATCACGCGGGACAACGTGAGCATCGACGTGGCTGCGGTGGCGTACTACCGGATCGTCGACGCCACCAAGGCGATCGTCGCCATCGAGAACGTCGCGGCCGCGATCAACCAGATCGCCCAGACCACGCTGCGCAACGTCGTCGGCCAGAGCTCGCTGGACCAGACGCTGTCGGAGACCGACTCCATCAACGCCAGCATCCGGGAGATCCTCGACGTGACGACCGCCGACTGGGGCGTCGTGGTCACGCTCGTCGAGCTCAAGGACATCCAGCTCCCGGAGAGCATGAAGCGCGCGATGGCCCGCCAGGCCGAGGCCGAGCGGGAGAAGCGCGCCAAGATCATCGCCGCCGAGGGTGAGGCGGCGGCTGCTGCCGCGCTGGGCGACGCGTCCGACACGATGATGGCCCACCCGCTCGCCCTCCAGCTGCGCAACCTGCAGAGCCTGGTCGAGATCGGCGTCGACAAGAACACGACCGTGGTCTTCCCGGCACCCCTGATGAGCACCATCGCCGACCTCGGTGCGTTCCTGCGGCGCGAGGCCGCCGCCGCGGAGCCGGTCCCCCGGCCGCGGCGTGCGTCAGACGTGCGGCGCGACCTCGGTGGCGATGAGCCGCAGGTGGTCCAGGTCCCCCAGGTCGAGCACCTGGAGGTAGGCGCGCTCGGCACCGAGGGCGGCGTAGCGGCGGAGCTTGTCGACGACCTCGTCCGGTGAGCCGGCGAGGCCGTTGGTGCGCAGCTCCTCGGGCTCCCGCCCGATCGCCTTCGCCCGACGCTCGACCTCGGCCTCGTCGGCACCGACGCAGACCACGAGGGCGTTGGACCAGGTCATCGTCGCCGGGTCGCGGTCCTGCGCCTCGCAGGCGGCGCGCACCCGGGCGAACTGCGCCGCGGTCGTCTCCTCATCGACGAAGGGCAGGTTGAACTCGTCGGCGTAGCGGGCGGCGAGCTCCGGGGTCCGCTTCTTGCCCAGCCCGCCGATCAGCACCGGCGGCCGGGCCTGGGTCGGCTTCGGCAGGGCCGGGGAGTCGATGACCTCGTAGTGGGTGCCGCGGTGGGTGAACCGCTCCCCCACCGCCGTGCCCCACAGCCCGGTGATGATCGCGAGCTGCTCCTCGAACCGGTCGAAGCGCTCGCCGGTGGAGGGGAAGGGGATGCCGTAGGCCGTGTGCTCCTGGGCGAACCAGCCCGCACCGATCCCGAGCTCGACGCGACCGCCGCTCATCTGGTCGACGTTGGCCACCTGGATGGCGAGGGGGCCGGGGTGCCGGAACGTCGCGCTCGTCATCATCGTGCCGAGCCGGATCGTGCTGGTGTCCCGCGCCAGGCCGGCCAGCGTCGTCCAGGCGTCGCTCGGCCCGGGCAGCCCCTCGGTGCCCATGCCGAGGTAGTGGTCGGACCGGAAGAAGGCCCCGAACCCGAGCTCCTCGGCGGTCCGGGCGACCGCGAGGAGGTCGTCGTACGTCGCTCCCTGCTGGGGTTCGGTGAAGATGCGCAGCTCCATGCGCCCCACCCTGACAGGCGGCGCCAAGTCCGGGATGCCGGGGCAGGGAGCCGAGGTCGGAATCACCGGTTAACCGGTGGTTCCGTCCGAAGGAGTGCGCAGGATCATCACCCAGCGCCGCGAAATGATGATCGTGCGCACACAAGCGACCGGCAGCGACCGGCAGCGACTCAACCGGCCCGATAGGGTCCCGCCCATGATGGCCATGGCCCAGGCGGGCTTCGTGTTCCTGTCGATGACGAAGACGGGCTCGACGACCATCCAGCGCGAGTTCGAGCGGCACGCCCAGCTCGTCGCCTCCAAGCCGCCGCCGATGAAGCACATGACGGCACGCTTCTTCGAGGCCTCCATCGCGCCGGTGCTGACGCACTACGGCTTCGCGCGCGAGTCCTACGAAACGGTCGCAATGGTCCGCGAGCCGGTCGACTGGGCCGCCTCGTGGTGGCGCTACCGGGCCCGGCCGGGCACCGAGGGCCGCAGGACCTACACGGGCGACATGGGCTTCGACGAGTTCGCCGACCGGATCTGCACCGGCGAGGTCTACCTCGGCAGCTCGGCGAAGTTCGTCAGCAGCCTGGAGGGCGAGGTCCTCGTCGACCGGATCTACCGCTACGAGCACCTCGACCGGGCCGCCGCCTGGATGGCCGACAAGCTGGGCGTGAAGGTGCCCGAGCTGGCGTCGGCCAACGTCTCGCCCGAGCGTGCGGCCGCGATCGACCCGGCGACCCGGGCCAAGCTCGAGGCGCACTACGCGGCCGACCTCGAGGTCTACCGCTCGGCGCTCTAGGCGCGTTCCAGCCACGCGACTGCGTAGCCGGCGTGCTCCTCGCGCGCGGTCTCGATCCAGTCGTCGGCGTCGTACGCCGGGTAGAAGGTGTCGCCGTCCGGCGACCGGTGCACCCACGTCAGCACCTGGTGGGTGGCGAGCGGCATCGCCTGCTCGTAGACCGTCGCTCCCCCGGCGACCATCACGTCACCGGGCAGGTCGGCGGCCAGCGCCAGCGCGGCCTCGAGCGAGTCGGCGACGAGGACGCCCTCGGCCGACCACGAGGGTGAGCGGGTGAGCACGATCGTCGTACGTCCCGGGAGCGGGCGGCCGATCGAGTCGTAGGTCGCCCGGCCCATCACCAGCGTGTGGCCCAGCGTCGTCCGCTTGAAGTGCGCGAAGTCCTCGGGGATCCGCCAGGGGATGTCGCCGTCGGCGCCGATCACGCCGTTGTCGGCCACAGCGGCGACCAGCACGACGCGCTTGTCCTCAGACGGCAATGGGTGCCTTGATGCCGGGGTGCGGGTCGTATCCCTCGAGGGTGATGTGCTCGAGCTCGAAGGCGTCGAGCTCGGTGACCGACGGGTCGAGCGTGAGCGTCGGGAGAGGCCGCGGCGAGCGGGTCAGCTGAAGCCGCGCTTGGTCGAGGTGGTTGGAGTAGAGGTGCGCGTCGCCGAGGGTGTGCACGAAGTCGCCGACCTCGAGGCCGGCCACCTGCGCGACCATGTGGGTCAGCAGGGCGTACGACGCGATGTTGAACGGCACGCCGAGGAACACGTCGGCCGAGCGCTGGTAGAGCTGGCAGCTCAGCCGCCCCTGCGCGACGTAGAACTGGAACATCGTGTGGCACGGCGCCAGCGCCATCTGCGGGATGTCGGCGACGTTCCACGCCGAGACGATGTGGCGGCGCGAGTCGGGGTTGGTGCGGATCTGCTCGACGACCTCGGCGATCTGGTCGACGTGCCGCCCGTCGGGGGTGGGCCAGGAGCGCCACTGGTAGCCGTAGACGGGCCCGAGGTCGCCGTTGTCGTCGGCCCACTCGTCCCAGATCGAGACGCCGCGGTCCTGCAGCCACTTCACGTTGGTGTCGCCGCGCAGGAACCACAGCAGCTCGGCGAAGACCGAGCGGGTGTGGATCTTCTTGGTCGTCACGAGGGGGAACCCCTCGGCGAGGTCGAAGCGCATCTGGTGCCCGAAGACCGAGCGGGTGCCGGTGCCGGTCCGGTCGCCCTTCTCCGCGCCATCGTCGAGGATCCGCTGGAGGAGGTCGAGGTACTGCTGCACGCCGCCGAGACTACCGCCGCGCGGCGGTCAGGGCGTGACGGTTCCGGCGATGGTCGTGCGTGTCTCGCCGCCGACCCAGACCGTGCCGTCCTCGAGCGAGACGTGGACCCGGCCCGCGCGCTGCAGGGCGGTGCCCTGGCTGGCGACGTACGCCGTGGGCAGGCGGGTGCCCGCCAGCCACTGGCCGATCCCGGCGTTGAGCGAGCCGGTGACCGGGTCCTCCGGCATGCCGTAGCCGGGGCAGAACGCGCGCACCTCGACGGCGACCGGCCCGGCGGCGTACTCCCCCACCACGCCTACCTTGAGGTCGCCGAAGGCCGCCCAGTCCGGGTCGAGCGCGAGGACGGCGTCGGCGTCGGCGAGCCGGACGCCGACCCAGCCGGGGCCGTTGTCGATCCACTCCGACTCCAGGACCTCGTCGTCGGTGATGCGCAGCGCCCGGCAGATGGCGGCCACGTCGTCCTCGGAGACCGGCCCGGTCCGGGTCAGCGGCGGTGCGGCGAACGCGAGCCGGTCGCCATCGCGGCGCACCCGGACGAGCCCGGCGCCGCACTCCTGGACGACGTGCTCGCTGGAGGCCGGCACTCCCCCGGCCTCCAGCCAGGCGTGGCAGGAGCCGAGCGTCGGGTGGCCTGCGAAGGGCAGCTCGCCGCCGGGCGTCCAGATGCGGACCCGATAGTCCGCGTCCGGCGAGGTGGGCGCCAGGAGGAACGTCGTCTCCGAGAGGTTCGTCCAGCGGGCGAAGGCCGCCATCTCGTCATCGCTGACGGCATCGGCGTCGTGGACGACCGCGAGGGCGTTGCCGCGCAGCGGCTCGCTGGAGAACACGTCGACCTGGCTGAAGCGCATGTCCCGGACCCTAGCGATCAGTGGGCCAGGACGGGCAGCGCCCCGGTGTGCGGGAACTTCGTGACGGTGAAGCAGGTGCGCTCGCCGAGGTGGCAGGTGCGCAGCTCGTAGGGGCCGGAGAACGACTGCCGGACGAACTCCCCCGCCTCCGGCTGGTCCGCGGCGTGCGCGACCACGTAGGTCACCTCGTCGTCGGGGCCGAGCGTGGCCGCGACGGCCAGGTCGCCCGGGTCGAGGCCGGTGAAGATCTGGTCGCCGCTGCGGGTGTCGTAGATGAGCGGTGTGCCGAGCTGGTTGTCGGCGGTGGGCCGGTGGGTGAGGAGGTACTCCCCCGCCGGCGACAGCTGGGCGTCCGTGCCCGCGACCTCGAAGGAGACGCCGTACGACGTCTGCTCGACGTGGATGCCGGCGCCCGGCGCGGTGGCGCGGGTGCCGTGCGAGACGGCGAGCAGCGACGGGATGCCGAGCCCCGCCTGCTCGCCGTCGGGCACCTGCCACGACCACTCGCCGTCGGCGGCCGCGTAGTAGAGGCGGGCGCCGTCGAAGCCCACCGGGTGCGGCCCGTCGTCGAGTCGGTCGGCCAGCGGACCGTGCGCCGCGACGTCGATGTGCCCAAGCTCCTGCCCGGCCGCGAGGTCCCACACGATCAGGCGCGTGACGCCCGGGCTGCCCGGGTCCACCCAGGCCGCCCACCCGTGGGCGTCGGAGGCGACCAGGGGCGCGAGCGGCGCCTTGTCGCCGATCCTGGTCACGGCGCCGTCATCGGCGACCCACGACACGGCGCCGCTCGGGTCGCCGATCACCGCACCCTCGCCGACCTCGACCAGGCTGCTGACCCGCGGCAGCTCCACCTCGACCCGCGGCAGGTGCAGCACCCCGTTAGCCCACCAGGCGACCTCGGCGAGGTTCTGCGCGCGGGTGACGTGCGGCCGGTCCGCAGCGGGTGCGAGCGGCGGGCGGGTACCGGCCCAGGCACCGAGGCCGACCAGCACGAGCACCGCGGCCGTCGCGCCGGCGATCTGCTTGAGCTGGCGGCGCCGGAGGTCCCGGGCCGTGATGACGACGGCGTCGATCGGCGGAGCGAGCACGTCGATCGCCGCCGCCGCGTCCCGGACTTCCGCGGGACCGGGCCGGCCCGCGGCGGGCGACGTACCGGGCGAGGCAACGAGGAGGCGGTCGAGCTGGTCCGGGTCCAGCCCGGCGACCGCCTCGAGCACGAGGGCGGCCCGGACCGGTGGGGTCAGCCGGTCGAGGGCCGGGACGAGGTCGAGCACCGGCTGCGGCTGCCCGAGCCCCGGGTGCGGCCAGACGGTGCGCCGCCTGGCGGCGCGGGCGACGGCCTCGAGCAGCGCCTCGTGGACCCGGGCATCGATGTCGCCGGCGTGCCGCTCGCGCTCCCAGCCGCGGTGGCAGCGGGCGAGCGCGTCGCGGACGACGTCCTCGGCCTCGCGCCGCGGGCAGCCCAGCAGCACCGCGGTGCGGACCAGCGCTGGCCAGCGCGCGGCCAGGTAGGCCGCGAAGTCGCTGTCCTGCTGCATGCACCCATCCTCACGTGGCGGCCGCGTCCCGGGGAGTGTTCGGAGACGAGGACGCCGCGGATGGGTGCAGCGCGGGTCAGGGGTGCAGCGACATCGGCCCGTAGACCTGCCGGTCGTGCTCGAAGAGCGTCACCGCGTCGACGCCCTCGGCCGCCAGGTCGGACCAGATCTCCCCGACCCACGACTCGGCGTCGGCCTGGCTGGCGAAGCGCTCGCCCGCGAGGTCGGCGGAGACCTTCACCTCGACGCCGGCCTTGTTCTCCAGGCGCCACCACCAGGGGCGCTCGGCGGGCGTCGGCGGTCGGAACGTCGGCGGCTGCTCGGGCAGGTTCACGGGTGCATCAGGCCTCTCGGACGGACGGATCCACGAAGGGTGGCTTGACCAGCTGGAAGATCTCGCGGCGGCCGCGGACGTCGACGCCCAGCTCGGCCTCGGGGTTGACGAAGGTCGGGACCAGCGCCAGGCCGATGCCCTTGCGCAGGGTCGGCGAGAAGGTGCCCGAGGTGATCTCGCACAGCGGCACGTCGGGGGTCAGCGAGACCCGCATGCCGGGGCGCGGGATGCCGCGGCCGACGGCGACCAGGCCGCGGAGCAGGCGCTTGGGCCCCTCCTCCTTCTCGGCGAGCAGCACGTCGCGGCCCCAGAAGGCCTCCTTCTGCCAGCCGACCGCCCAGCCCAGGCGGCCCTGGTTGGGGGTGACGTCGAGGGAGATGTCCTGGCCGTGGAGCGGGTAGCCCATCTCGGTGCGCAGCGTGTCGCGCGAGCCCAGGCCGCACGCGAGGATCCCGAACTCCTCGCCGGCGGCCATCAGCGCGTCCCAGAGCTCGGCGGCGACGTCGTTGGCCGCGATCAGCTCGTAGCCGCGCTCGCCGGTGTAGCCCGTCCGGCAGACGACGACGCCGCTCCCAGCGAACTCCGCCTCGACGAAGGACATGTAGTCGTGGCCGACCGGCAGGCCGACCTTCGCGAGCACCTCGTCGGACTTCGTGCCCTGGACCGCGAGCACGGCGTAGTCGCGGTGGTGGTCGACGACCTTCACGCCCTCGGGGGCCGTCGCCTGCAGGCGGCGTACGACCTCGGCGGTGTTGGCCGCATTCGGGACGAGGAGGACGTGGTCGTCGTCGTGGAAGTAGGCGATCAGGTCGTCGACGATGCCGCCGGTCTCGTCGTCGCAGCACAGGGTGTACTGCGCCTTGCCGGGCGCGATGCGGCCGAGGTCGTTGGTCAGCGTCGCGTTGACGTACGCCGCGGCGCCGGGGCCGACGACCATCGCCTTGCCGAGGTGGCTGACGTCGAAGATGCCGACCGACTCGCGGACGGCGGTGTGCTCCTTGACGGTGCCCGAGGGGTACTCCAGCGGCATCGACCAGCCGCCGAACTCCGCGAACTTGGCCCCCAGGGCCTCGTGACGGTCATGGATCGGGGACCTGAGCAACGCGGGCCCGTCGGTCGTCGTGTCGGACATGGCGCGAACCTACCGCAGCGGGCACCCCCGGCCGGGAGGCTGGCTACCATGCCCCGGTGACCTCGTACACGCTTCGAAGCGCCAGCCCTGCCAAGACCCGCACCGACGCCGTCGTCGTCGGTGTGCTGCAGACGCCGAAGGGCGCCTCGATCGCCCCCGGCGGGGAGGACGTGGCCAAGGCCTACGGGCGCAAGCTGAGCCCGCTGCTGTCGACGCTGGGCGTCACCGGCAAGGCCGGCGAGGTCGTCAAGGTGCCCACGCACGGCACCCTCACGTCCTCGCTGCTGGTCCTGGTGGGCCTGGGCAAGACGGCCACGACGAGCGACGTACGCCGCGCCGCCGGCACCGCCGCGCGCGCCGTCACCAACGCCGCCTCGGTCTCGCTGGCGCTGCCCGCCGACACGCCCGAGATGGTCCGCGCCGTGATCGAGGGCTACCAGCTCGGCGCCTACACCTACACGGCGTACAAGCACGACTCCAAGACCGACGCGACCGACCCGGGCGACGTCGTCGTGCTTGCCGCCGACGCCCGCAAGAAGGAGTACGTCGCGGCGTTCACCGACGCGCAGGTCCTCGTCAAGGCCGTCACCGGGACCCGCGACTGGGTCAACTGCCCTCCGGGCGACCTGACGCCGCCGAAGTTCGCCGACGCGGTGTCCGCCTCCGCCAAGGAGCTGACCAAGGGCCGCGGCGCGCCGAAGGTGACGGTGAAGGTCCTCGACGAGAAGGAGCTCGCCGAGCTCGGCTGCGGCGGCATCCTCGGCGTCGGCGCCGGCTCGGACGCGCCCCCGCGCCTTGTCGAGATCACCTACGCCCCCAAGGGCGCGACCAAGCACCTCGCCCTCGTCGGCAAGGGCATCACCTTCGACTCCGGCGGCCTGACCATCAAGCCGGCCCAGGGCATGCAGGAGATGAAGAGCGACATGGGCGGTGCGGCCGCCGTCGTCCAGGCGACGTTCGCGATCGCCGAGCTCGGCCTGCCGATCAAGGTCACCTGCTACGCCCCGATGGCCGAGAACATGGTGTCCGGCTCCGCGACGCGTCCCGGTGACGTGCTGCGCATGTACGGCGGCAAGACCGTCGAGGTCCTCAACACCGACGCCGAAGGCCGGCTGATCCTGGCCGACGCGCTCGTCCGCGCCACCGAGGCGAAGCCCGACGTCATCCTCGACGTCGCCACCCTGACCGGCCACATGGTCATCGCCCTCGGCGACCGGGTCGCGGGCGTGATGGGCTCGCAGGAGATCGTCGACGGCGTCCTCGCCGCCGCTGCCTCATCCGGCGAGGACCACTGGCCGATGCCGATCCCCGAGCAGATGAGCGAGCGGATCACCAGCAGCAAGGTCGCCGACCTCGCCCAGCACGACTGGATCCGCTGGGGCGGCGGCCTCTTCGCCGGTGCCTTCCTGCGCGAGTTCACCGCCGGCCTGCCCTGGGCGCACCTCGACATCGCCGGCCCGGCCTTCAACTCCGGCAGCCCGTGGGGCCACGTCACCTCCGGCGGCACCGGCTTCGCCGTGGCCACCCTCGTCGACTACGCACGGTCGCTGGCCGAATAGCGCCCGCCCGGCCGCGACGACGCTTCACCATGTGAAGTGGGTGAAGCTGCACTTCTCATGGTGAATTCACCGTGAGAAGTGACGGCTCGACCACTTCACATGGTGAAGCGTCGTCGGTGGGGCCAGCCGCCCTACAGCCCCTGCTGCTTGCGCCGCCGGTTGTAGTCGCGCATCCGCTGCGGCACGCCGACGACGGCGGCGTCGTACGACGGCACCTGGTGCCCGTTGCAGAACTTGTGCGCCCACTGCACCGACGGGACGCGACGGCGGGTCCACTCCCCGTCGTGGGCGACCAGCAGCAGCGTCACGTCGCTGACGGCGGTGCGGGGCTCGACGAACCCCTCGACGCCACGGCGTTCGGTGACCCACTGGTGGAGGTGCTGCTCGTCGGCGTTGGTCGAGGCACGCACGCGTGTCGATCCGGTGCGGGCGGCATCACGGGCCGGGCGACGCATGCGCGTGCCACGACGGAATCGGTCCAACCAAGCCATGCGTACAGGCTACTGACCAGTCGCATCGGGCCGGTGTGGACAGGCTCGGGAGAAGTGCAAAGATGGGGCCGACATCCAGCCCCTCCGGGCGACCTCACGGAAGGACCAGCGTGGCCGACGCCGACTTCGACGTACTCATCCTCGGTGCGGGCAGTGGCGGCTACGCCTGTGCCCTGCGGGCCGCCCAGCTCGGGCTGAAGGTCGGCCTGGTCGAGAAGGGCAACCTCGGCGGCACCTGCCTCCACGTGGGCTGCATCCCGACGAAGGCCCTGCTGCACGCGGCCGAGGTCGCCGACTCCGCGCGTGAGTCGGAGCAGTTCGGCGTCAACGCGACGTTCGAGGGCATCGACATGGCCGGGGTCAACTCCTACAAGGACGGTGTCGTCTCCCGTCTCTTCAAGGGCCTCACCGGACTCATCAAGGGCCGCGGCATCACCGTCATCGAGGGCGAGGGCCGCCTGACCGGACCCAGGCAGGTCACGGTCGGCGACACCGCCTACACCGGTGCCCACGTCGTGCTGGCCTCCGGCTCCTACTCCAAGTCGCTGCCCGGCCTGGACGTCGACGGCGAGCGGGTCATCACCTCCGAGCACGCCCTGCGCCTCGAGTCGGTCCCGAAGTCCGTGATCGTGCTCGGCGGCGGCGTCATCGGCTGCGAGTTCGCCAGCGTCTGGAAGAGCTTCGGCGCCGAGGTCACCATCATCGAGGCGCTCCCCCGGCTCGTCGCCGTCGAGGACGAGGCGTCCTCCAAGGCGCTCGAGCGGGCGTTCCGCAAGCGCAAGATCAACTTCAAGGTCGGCACACGCTTCCACAGCGTGAAGTCCACGAACGACAGCGTCGCCGTCACGGTCGAGGGGGCCAACGGTGAGCAGAGCGTCATCGAGGCCGACCTGCTGCTCGTCGCGGTCGGCCGCGGCCCGTCGACCGTCGGCCTGGGCTACGAGGAGCAGGGCATCGCGATGGAGCGCGGCTTCGTGCTCGCCGACGAGCGCTGCCGCACCAACGTCGAGGGCGTGTACGCCGTCGGCGACATCGTCCCGGGCCTGCAGCTCGCCCACCGCGGCTTCCAGCAGGGCATCTTCGTCGCCGAGGAGATCGCGGGCCTGGCCCCGCAGCCGATCGACGAGGCCGGCATCCCGCGCGTCACCTACAGCCACCCCGAGATCGCGTCGGTCGGGCTCGACGAGGCGAAGGCCACCGAGAAGTACGGCGCCGACGGCATCGAGTCGATCACCTACGACCTCGGCGGCAACGGCAAGAGCCAGATCCTCAAGACCTCGGGCTTCGTGAAGCTGATCCGCCAGAAGGACGGCCCGGTCATCGGCGTCCACCTGGTCGGCGACCGCGTCGGCGAGCTCATCGGTGAGGCGCAGCTGATCTACAACTGGGAGGGTCACGCCGAGGACGTGGCGCCCCTGATCCACGCCCACCCCACCCAGAACGAAGCGCTCGGCGAGGCCCACCTGGCCCTGGCCGGCAAGGCGCTGCACGCCCACTCCTGATCCCAGACTCATCACCCAGCTTTCTCCACCAGACACAGACGCGAGCGAAGGAACTCCATGGCCACCGAAGTCAACCTCCCAGCACTGGGCGAGTCCGTCACCGAAGGCACCGTCACCCGCTGGCTGAAGTCGATCGGCGACAGCGTGGCCGTCGACGAGCCGCTGCTCGAGGTCTCGACCGACAAGGTCGACACCGAGATCCCCTCGCCGGTCGCGGGCACGCTGCTCGAGATCAAGGCCAACGAGGACGACACCGTCGAGGTGGGCGCGGTGCTCGCACTCATCGGTGACGAGGGTGAGTCCGGCGGGTCGTCGGAGTCCGCGGAGGCGCCGGCGGAGGAGGCGCCCGCCGAGGAGGAGACCCCCGAGCCCGCCGCCGAGGAGCAGGCCGAGGAGCCCGAGGAGGAGCAGGCCCCGGAGCCCGCCGCCGAGGAGAAGCCGGCCGCCGAGAGCAAGCCGTCCGGCGGGGGTGGCGGCGGCACGTCCGTCACGCTGCCCGCGCTCGGCGAGTCCGTCACCGAGGGCACCGTCACCCGCTGGCTGAAGGCGGTCGGCGACGAGGTCGCGGTCGACGAGCCGCTGCTCGAGGTCTCCACCGACAAGGTCGACACGGAGATCCCCTCGCCGGTCGCCGGCACCCTGCTCGAGATCAAGGTCGAGGAGGACGAGACCGTCGAGGTCGGTGCCGAGCTCGCCGTGATCGGTGACGGCAGCGCCGCCCCGGCCGAGGAGAAGGCTGAGGAGAAGGCACCCGAGAAGGAGCCCGAGCCCGCCAAGGACGAGCCCAAGGACGAGCCCAAGGCCGAGCCGAAGGCTGAGGAGAAGGCACCCGAGAAGGAGCCCGAGCCCGCCAAGGAAGAGCCCAAGGCCGAGCCGAAGGCCGAGGAGAAGGCACCCGAGAAGGAGCCCGAGCCCGCCGCCGAGTCGACCCGGGGCGGCGACGCCGCGGGCTACGTCACGCCGCTGGTCCGCAAGATGGCCGGCCAGCACGGCGTCGACCTGTCGACGGTGACCGGCACCGGCGTGGGTGGCCGGATCCGCAAGCAGGACGTCCTCGACGCCGCGGCCGCCAAGCAGCAGCCCGCCGCCCCGGCCGCCGCCCCCGCCGCCCCCGCCGCGGCCGCCTCGTCGGCACCCGTGTCGACGACCCCGTCGCCGCTGCGGGGCACGACCGAGAAGATGTCGCGGCTGCGCAAGATCATCGCCACCCGGATGGTCGACTCGCTGCAGACCTCGGCCCAGCTGACCCAGGTGATGGAGGTCGACGTCACCAACATCGCGCGGCTGCGCGAGAGCGTGAAGGCCGACTTCCTGGCCCGCGAGGGCGTGAAGCTGACCTACCTGCCGTTCTTCGCCAAGGCGGCGATCGACGCGCTCAAGGTGCACCCGAAGCTCAACGCCGCGATCGACACCGAGGCCGGCGAGGTGACCTACTACGACCGCGAGAACGTCGCGTTCGCGGTGGACACCGAGAAGGGCCTGCTCACCCCGGTCGTCAAGGACGCGGGCGACCTCTCGATCGCCGGCCTGGCCAAGAAGATCGCCGACGTCGCCGAGCGGACCCGCTCCAACAAGATCGGCCCCGACGAGCTGTCCGGCGGCACCTTCACGATCACCAACCTCGGCAGCTTCGGGGCGCTCTTCGACACCCCGATCATCAACAAGCCGCAGGTCGCGATCCTCGGTCCGGGCGCCGTCATCAAGCGCCCGGTCGTCATCGACGACCCGAACCTCGGCGAGACGATCGCCGTGCGCCAGATGGTCTACCTGTCGCTCTCCTACGACCACCAGCTGGTCGACGGGGCCGACGCCGGCCGCTTCCTCAAGGACGTCAAGCAGCGCCTCGAGGCGGGCCAGTTCGAGGTCTGACCTCGCCGAGTCGGCGCAACCGCCGGGGATTCCCCGGCAGTTGCGCCGATTCGTCATTTACGGCAGGTCGCGGACGGCCTCGGTGAGCTCGGCGATGCCGACGACCACCGCGTCGGACACCTCGGCGGCCTGGGCGGCGGCGGGCACCGACCCGCCGCGGGCGTGCTCCTCCAGCGTCGCGCACCGTTCGGCCAGGTCGAGCAGTCCGAGGTTGGCCGCGCTCCCCCGCAGCCCGTGGGCGACCCGCACGACCTCCTCGGCGTCGCCCGCCCGCACGGCTGCGGCGAGCGCCCGGGCCGCCTGGGTGGCCGAGTCGCCGAAGCGGTCCACCATGCGGCGCACGAGCGAGGCGTCGATGCCGTCGCGCTCGACGAGCTCGTGCAGGCGACGGGCGGCCGTGGAGCCGCGGCGTACGTCGGTGGGGTGCACCCAGCGCGCCAGGGTGGCCTCGATGACGTCGGGCACGACGGGCTTGGTCAGGAAGTCGTCCATGCCGGCGTCGAGGCAACGCTCGCGCTCCTCGCCGGTCGCGGCCGCGGTCATCGCGATGATCGGGATGCGCGCGCCGTCACCGCTCATCGCCCGGACCGCGCGGGTGGCGTCGAAGCCGTCCATCACCGGCATCTGGCAGTCCATCAGGATCGCGTCGAAGCCGTCGGGGTCGTCGGCGAGCGCGGAGACGCCGGCGGCGCCGTTGTCGGCCAGCACGACGTCGTAGCCGAGCGCGCCGAGCACGCCCTCGGCCACCATCTGGTTGACCGGGTTGTCCTCCACGACCAGCAGCCGACCGCGCGCGGCGCCCGACACCGGGCGGGTCACGACCGGCGTCACGGCCTGCCCCGGATCCAGCCGGCCGCCGAGCGTGGCGAGCAGGTCGAGGAGCCGCGACGGCAGCACGGGCTTGCCCAGGAAGCTGTCGATGCCCGCGCTCGCGAGCCACTCCGGGCCGGGCTCCAGCGACGAGGACAGCAGCGCGAGTCGCAGCCCGCGGTGCCGCTCCTCCGACCGGATGATCCGTGCGAGCTGCTCACCGTCGGCGCCCGGCATCATGTAGTCGAGCAGGGCGACGTCGTACGGCGCGGCCCCGCGGGCGGAGGCGTCGAGCTCGACGAGGGCCTCGTACGACGACTCGACCGCGGTCACCTCGACCTGCCAGGCCTCGAGCTGCTCGCAGAGGATGAAGCGGTTGGTGGCGTTGTCGTCGACGACGAGCACCCGCAGCCCAGCCACGGCCTCCCGCAGGGCCTGCTCGGTGGGCGGCTGCTGCAGGGTGGCCGGCCCGAACGCCGCCGTGAACCAGAAGGTGCTGCCCGCACCCGCAGCGCTCTCGACACCGATCTCCCCGGCCATGGCTGCCACGATCCGCTGGCTGATGGCCAGGCCGAGCCCGGTGCCGCCGTAGCGGCGGGTGGTGGAGCTGTCGGCCTGTGAGAACGCCGTGAACAGGCGCCGCTGCACCTCCGGCTCGATCCCGATGCCGGTGTCGGAGACCTCGACGCGCACCGTCGACCCGTCGCCATCCCCACGGGCCCGCACCACGACCTCGCCCGCGTGGGTGAACTTCACGGCGTTGGCGACGAGGTTGGTGATCACCTGCCCGAAGCGGACGGGATCGCCGCGGACCATCGAGGGCATCTGGCCGGCGCTGGAGACCACGAGCTCCAGCCCCTTGCGGCTGGCCCGGTCCGAGACCAGGCCGACGCTCTGCTCGAGGATGGCGCGCGGGTCGAAGTCGACCTCCTCGAGGTCGAGCCGCCCGGCCTCGATCTTGGACAGGTCGAGGATGTCGTTGACGAGCGCGAGCAGGGTGCGGCCGGCCTGGTCGACGCCCTGGGCGAGCCGGCGCTGGTGGGCGGTCAGCTCGGTCCGGCTGAGCAGCTCGCTGAGGCCGATCACGCCGTTGAGCGGCGTCCGGATCTCGTGGCTCATCGTCGCCAGGAAGTCCGACTTCGCGCGGGAGGCGGCCAGCGCCTCGTCGCGTGCCGTGGCCAGCTCCTTGCCGCCCTCCTCACGCTCGGAGACGTGGGCCAGCAGGGTCAGCATCTGTCGGAAGATCGACAGCTCGGACGGGCGCGGCGGGGTCGCGGCACGGGTGCTGGAGGTGATCACGCAGGCCAGGCGCTCGCCCACGAGCGCCGGCCCGGCCACGAGGTGGGTGCCGTCGGAGCCGACCTGCTGCACCACGCGGCGCTCGTCGGCGGCGCGGACGGCGAGGGCCCGCGCCTCCGCCAACTGCTCCTCGGTGGTGCCGGCCCAGCCCGCCTCGACGTGCACCAGGCTGCCGGGCGTCCCCGGGTCCGGGACGGACACGAGCACGGCGGGCCACTGGGTGAAGGGGCGCACCACGGTGTCCGCGGCGAGCAGCGCCTCCTCGAGGGTGGAGGCCTCGTTCGCGGCCCCCGCCATCGCGCCGAGGAACGCCAGCCCCAGCTCGGCCTCCTTGCTGTCGGTCACGTCCTGCACGGTGCCGCCGGTGCGGATGATGGCTCCGGTCTCGTCCCGGACCACGACGCCCCGGGTGCGGACCCAGCGCGCCGGCTCCCCGAGCGGCCGGTCCAGCCGGGAGTCCATCTCGATGGTCTCCACGGGCTGGCTCCCGTTCTGGAGCTCGGCGTACGTCTGGTGGGCCGCGGCCCGGTCGTCGGGGTGGAGCAGCTCGAAGAACGACTCGGGGGACGGCACGAACGTCTGCGGGTCGAGCCCGAAGACGCGGTAGAGCTCGTCGGACCACCGCAGGACGCCCTCACCGACGTCGCGCTCCCAGCTGCCGATCCGGGCGATGGCCTGGGCCTCGGCGAGCTGGACCTCGCGGCGCTCGAGCTCCTCGAAGATCCGGCGCTGGGCCGAGTGGTCGCGCACCCGGTGCAGCCACGCCTGGTGCTCCCCGCGGTGGTCGACGAGCGGCGTGTGGCTGACCAGCGCCCAGAACTCCGAGCCGTCCCGGCGGCGCAAGAGGCACTCCAGGTCGGCGCCCGGCTCCCGGGAGACCTCCAGCCGGGCGAGGTGCTCGCGCAGCTGCTCGCCGCCCTCGGCGTCGAGGGCGTCGAAGGCCGAGAAACCGAGGACCTCGTCGTCGGCCAGGCCCAGCATCCGCGCCAGCTGGTCGTTGGCGTACGTCGTGGCGCCGTCGGGGCCGATGACCCAGAGGCCGTCGGGCACCGCACGGAGCACCCAGTCCTCGAGCTTCCCCGTGGCCGCGTCGTCGTCCCGGTCGCGCAGCTCCATGCCCAGATGGTCCCGCATTCCGGACCACGGCGTCTCAGGACCCTCCGAATCACTGGACCCCTCGGACCCGGGACATGGTGGGCGGGACATGGTTGGCCGGACATGGTTGGCCGGACATGGTTGGGTGGCGTCATGCACGTCGTCGTCGCGGGAGCCTCGGGCTTCCTGGGCACCCACCTGACCCGCGAGCTCACCACCCGGGGACACCAGGTCACCCGACTCGTCCGGGGCACCTCACCCGGCCGCGGCGAGTCCTCCTGGGACCCCTACTCCGGCACCCTCGACCACGACGTCGTCGCGTCCGCCGACGTCGTGGTCAACCTCGCCGGCACCCCGACGGCGGGCAACCCGCACTCCAAGACCTGGGCCCGCGAGCTGCGCGAGAGCCGGGTGACCACGACCCGCGTGCTCGCCGAGTCGATCGCGAGCAGCGGCACCCACCCGGCGTACCTCGCGGGCAACGGCATCAGCTGGTACGGCGACCACGGCGACGAGGTCCTGACCGAGGAGTCCGACAGCCGGGGACAGGCCCTGCTCACCCAGGTGACCCGCGACTGGCAGGCGGCCACCGAGCCGGCGTCCGTCGCCGGGGCCCGTGTCTGCGTGCTGCGCACCGCGCCGGTGATGGACCACCGCAGCGCCCCGCTCAAGCAGCTCGCGACCGTCTTCCGGCTCGGTCTCGGGGCCCGGCTGGGCGACGGCCGCCAGCACATGGCGATGGTCTCGCTCCGCGACTGGGTGGGTGGCGTGGTCCACCTCGCCGAGCACGAGGACGCGCACGGCCCCTTCAACCTGTGCTGCCCGCGCACCCCCACCAACGCGGAGTTCACCAAGACGCTGGCCCGGCTGCTGCACCGGCCCGCGTTCGCGTTCGCCCCGGCCGCGGTGCTCCGGGTCGGCGCCGGGGAGATGGCCCCGGAGCTGCTCGGCTCGCTCAACGTCCGGCCCGCCGCCCTGCAGTCCGCGGGCTACTCCTTCCGCGACCGCGACGTCACCGAGGTGCTGGCCACCGGGCTGGGCTGACCCCTGCCAAGAGCGCAAAAACGGGACGACGGACGTCGGTCCCGGGACGTAGCGTCGTCCTCGATGACGCTCACCGAGATCCCCACCCCTCACCCGGTTGCGACGACCCCGCAGCCGGGTCCCGAGCGCACCGTCGACTGGCGCCGGCTGCGCGGCCCGATCGCCGCCTGGGCGCTCGCGGCCTGTGCCCTCGCGGCCGTCGGCACCGCCCTCGGCTCGCTGGTCGCCGGTCGGCTCGCCGAGCACGCCACGACCGACCTGCTCTGGACCCTGGCCGCGTGTGTCGTCGGCGCGGCCGTGCTCGACACCGCCGCCCGCACCCTCTGGGCCGGGGTTGTCGACCGCGCCGAGGGGCGGCTGCGCGCCGACCTGCTGGACGCGGCGCTCCACCAGCCGCTGGCGGCCCTCACCGAGCAGGCCGTCGGTGAGGTCCTCGACCGGGTCGACGACGACACCCACGAGGTCGGCGTGCTGCTGCGGCAGAGCGCGTGGCAGGCGATCCGCACCTCGCTCGCCTCGGTGCCCCTGTGGATCGTGGCCGGCACGACCTGGTGGCCGGCGTTCTTCCTCTTCCCCGTCGCGGGCCTGGCCGCGGTCGCCGTCGTGCGGCCGCTGCTCGCTCCACTCGCGGCCCGCAAGGTCGAGGAGGAGGCCGCCTGGACCGACCACGCGGCCGCGATGGAGGAGGGCGTGGCGGGTCGCGACGACCTGCGCGCCAGCCTCGGCCAGGCCTACCTGCTGCGTCGCTGCACCGAGCTCGCCGCGACCGTCCACCACCGCTTCGCCGTCGTGCTCGGCTACGAGAGCCGGATCGGGCGACGCACCGGCACCCTGCTCCACGGGGTCCTCGCGGCCACCGCCGTCGTCGGCGTGGCGCTGGTCGTCGACGGCCGGCTCGACACGGCCGCGCTCGTGACGCTCTACCTCGTCACCACGATGTTCGTCGGCCAGGTCGACCAGCTCGCCCGGCACCTGCCCGACCTCCAGGCGGGCTTCGGTGCGGTGCTCCGCCTGCGGGGCCTGCTCGGCTCCGAGCCCGAGCCGGTCGGCGGCGACGCGCTGCCCGCGGGCGCCCTCGACGTGCAGTTCCGCGACCTCCACTTCGCCTACGCCGAGGGCCCCTTCGCCCTCCAGCACGTCGACCTCCGGGTGCCCGCCGGCACCACCTGCGCGCTGGTCGGCCGCACCGGCTCGGGCAAGTCCACCCTCGCCTCGCTGCTGTCCCGCGCCGTCGAGCCCGAGCCCGGGTCGGTCCTCCTCGGCGGGGTCGACCTGCTCGGCGTCGACCTGCAGCAGCTCCGGTCCGCGGTCGGCGTGGTCACCCAGCGCACCGAGATCCTGGCCGGCACCCTCGCCGAGAACATCACTCTCTTCCAGCCCGTGCCGCGGGCCGAGGTCGAGGCCGCGATCGTCGAGCTCGGTCTCGAGGACTGGGTCGCCGGCCTCCCCGACGGCCTCGAGACGCTCCTCGGCCCCGGCGGCACCAGCCTGTCGTCGGGCGAGGAGCAGCTGGTCGCCTTCGCCCGGCTGCTGGTCCGGCACGTGCGCGTCGTGGTCCTCGACGAGGCAACCGCCCGCATGGACCCCGTCACCGAGGCCCACGTCGTGCGTGCCGCCGACCGGTTGCTCGCCGGCCGCACCGGCCTGCTCGTGGCCCACCGGCTCTCGACGACCGAGCGTGCCGAGCAGGTGGCCGTGCTCGAGGGCGGCCGGGTCGTGCAGCAGGGCCCGCGGGCGCGGCTGGCGCAGGCCGACGGTCCCTTCCGCGACCTGCTGGCGGCCTCGCGGGACGCCGAGCAGCACGAGCACGACCACGAGCACGACCACGGGGCCGCCCACCCCGGCACCGCGGTCGGCACCGCCCGGCGCACCGGCGAGCCGCCGGCCCCGCCCACGCTGCGACCGATCCCCGGCCTGGCCCGGGCCACGACGTCGGCGCTCCTGATCGAGCCGCGCTGGGGCCTGCTCTCGGTCGGGCTGTTCCTGGTCTCGGCGCTCACCGGTGCCTTCGGTGCGGTCACCGGATTCCTCTGGGGCCACCTCGTGGCCGGCCTCCAGCGCGGTGAGGACCCGTGGGTCCTGGTCACCGCGCTCGTGGTCTCCCTGCTCGTCGGGCCGCTCCTGATGGCCGAGGCCTTCCGGCGCTACCCGCGCTGGTGGATCTCGGTGATGCTGCGGGCCCGCACGGCCGTCCTCGTCGGGCAGACGATGCAGCGCCGCCTCGACCGCACCCCGCCGGGCGAGGTCGTGGCCCGCACCATGGACGCCGACCGGCTGGCCCGCTACGCCGACCGCTGGGTCGACTTCGTCAACGGCCTGATCATCGCCGGCGTCACCGCGGTGGCCGCCCAGAGCTTCCTGGCCGGCGGCGTGCTGCTCATGGTGATGCTGGCCAGCTCACTGGCTTCGTCGTTCGGCCGCCGGATCGCCGGTCGCTCCGCCGCTGCCTCCTCGGCCGCGCGCGCCCGCTTCGGCCGCTCCCTGGTCTCCACGCTCGACTCCGTCCGCACGGTCAAGCTGGCGGCGGCGACCCCGAGCGTCCACGCCCACCTCCGCGAGGTCGACGGCGGCCGCGTCGACGCGGCGGTCCGCGAGCACCGCGTCCAGGCCTTGCTCGACGGTGTCCCGATCGTCATGGTCCAGTGCGGTGTCGTGACCGCGTGGGCGGTCCTGGTCGGCGGCGGCTGGGGGCTGGCCACGGCCCTGCTCGTGGCCGGCGCGGTCAACGGCTTCGACTGGTTCGGTCGCGTGGCCGGCTCGGTCATCACCGAGGCGCCCGGCACCCGCGCATGGATGCGCGCCACCAGCCGGCTGGCCGGGGGTGGTGACCTGATGGAGCTGCCGCCGGGCGTCGACCTCGTCACCGGCGCCGCACCCGCGCCGACCCCGGTGCCCCGTGAGGAGCTGCGCACGCTCGAGCTGGTCGGCCTGACCGCCGTCCACGACGACGGCACCGTCGGCGTCAGCGACGTCGACCTCACCCTCCACCGCGGCGAGCTGGTGCTGCTGCTCGGCCAGGTCGGCTCGGGCAAGTCCAGCCTGCTGTCGGCGCTGAGCGGGCTGGTCTCCAGCACCGGCGAGATCCGCTGGAACGACCGTCCGGTCGAGGACCCCCAGACCTTCCTGCGCCCGGGCCGCGTCGCCCACGTCGCGCAGGTGCCGCGGGTGCTGTCCGGCACGTTCGGCGAGAACGTCAGCCTCGACCACGCCACCCGCCTGGTCGACCCGTCCCTCGAGGCGGCCCGCCTCGGCCGCGACGTCGAGGAGGCCGGCGGCCCCCACGCGGTCGTCGGCCACCGCGGCGTGCGGCTCTCGGGCGGCCAGGTCCAGCGCCTCGCGCTGGCCCGTGCCCTCGCCTGCGACGCCGAGCTGCTCGTCGCCGACGACGTCTCGTCGGCGCTGGACGCCGCCACGGAGATCGAGCTGTGGCGGGGGCTCCGCGAGCGGGGCGCCACCGTGGTCGGTGCCACGTCCAAGCGGGCCGCGCTGGCGCAGGCCGACCGGGTCGTCGTGCTGGTGGAGGGCCGGGTCGCGGCCGTCGGCCCCTGGGCCGAGCTCTCGGCGCGGTGGGGGCGGCTCGCGGGCTGACCCTCAGCCTGCGTCCCGCGCCTCCTCGACCCGCCACTCCCCGGCCACCCGCACGAGCACCAGCACCCGCCGCGACACCTCGTCGCGCGGGAGCGGCACCCGCCGTCCTGCCACGACCGCCTGCGCGCCCACGAGCCGGTCGGTCACCCGCAGCACCAGCCGGTGGGACGTCGCGGACAGCTCACGAGCCGCCAGCACCTGCATCGACATCCCCTCGACGCGCACGCCGCGGGCACGCCACTCCCGCAGCATTGCGACGTCGGCGGCGCCCGACGCCGACCCGGCGGCGTACAGGCTGCGCAGCGCGGGTACGTCGGCGTGTGCCCAGGCCGCGGCCCGCGCGGCGTCCCACGCGTGGAGGACCTCGAGCGGGTCGGGCGGGGCGGGGGCCACCGGGGGTGCCAGGGCCGTGAGCAGGGCGAGCGACGGGAGGATCACCCCCACCTCCTACCCACTGCGGCGCGGCCACCCGCCGGTTGTCCACAGGGCTGGGAGACTGGCGGCATGTCTCGGTCGATCAGCCGCCGTTCGCTCATCCTGGGCGGCACCGCCGTGGTCGGGGTCGCCGCGGTGGCCGGCGCCGGCGTCGGGATCGAGCGGCGCGTGCTGCCCGGCCGACCCTGGCTCCAGCAGCACCTGGGGCTCAACGGCGACCCCGGCACCGTCCCCGACATCGAGCCGGGGCCGGTCGTCAGCGGCTCGTTCACCTCGCGGCACCGCCTCGGCGCCGAGACGGGCTGGTCGCTCGTGATGCCGCCCGTCAGCACCGGCATCCTCCCGCTGGTCGTCGCCCTGCACGGCCTCGGCGAGGACCACGCGACCCTGACCGGCCCGTCGTTCGGGCTGGGCCGCTACCTCGCCCAGTACGTCGCCCAGGGGGGCGAGCCGTTCGCGATCGCGACGGTCGACGGCGGCACGTCGTACTGGCACCCGCGCCCCTCCGGCGAGGACGCCTCGGCAATGGTCACCGACGAGCTGCTCCCGCGGCTCGCCGGCCACGGCGTCGCCACCCACCGCTACGGCCTGATCGGCTGGTCCATGGGCGGGTACGGCGCCCTCCGCCTCGCCGGCCTGCTCGGCAACGAGGTCGTCCCGGCGGTGGTCGCGTCGAGCCCGGCCCTGTGGACGGACGCGGATGACGCGTCCGACTCGGGCTTCTCCAGCCCCGAGGAGTACGAGCAGAACACCGTCTTCGGGCACCAGTCCGACCTGGCCGGCATCGCCGTGCGCATCGACGTCGGCACCGGCGACCCGTTCTTCCCCGCCGTCGTGGACTACGTCGCGGGCTTCCCGGACGGCACCGTGGTCGCCATCAACGAGCCGGGCGGGCACGACACCGGCTACTGGCGCCGGATGCTGCCCGAGCAGCTGGCCTTCCTCGGGGCGAGCCTCGGGGCGTGAGTGGCGCCGGAGTAGGGTCGAATCCGTGAGCGACCTGACCTTCCGGACCGTCGGCCTCGGCCCCGACGCGGTGGACTACCTCGCCGCCTGGGACCTCCAGCGCGACGTGCACGCGGCGGTCGTCGCGGGTGACCTGCCCGCCACGGTCCTGCTGCTGGAGCACCCGCCGGTCTTCACCGCCGGCAAGCGCACCGACCCGCACGAGCGGCCGGCCGACCCGGGTGGCGCCCAGGTCATCGACGTCGACCGCGGCGGCAAGATCACCTTCCACGGCCCCGGCCAGCTGGTGGGCTACCCCATCGTCACGCTCCCCGACCACGTGAAGGTCGTCGACTACGTCCGCCGCGTCGAGGAGGCCCTGATCCACGTCTGCGCCGACCTCGGCGTCACCACCGCCCGGGTGCCCGGGCGGTCCGGTGTCTGGCTGCAGGCCGACGACCGGGGCCCCGAGCGCAAGATCGCCGCGCTCGGCATCCGCGTCAGCCGCGGCGTGACCATGCACGGCTTCGCGCTCAACTGCGACGTCGACCTCGGCTGGTACGACCGTTTCGTCCCCTGCGGCATCGCCGACGCCGGCGTCACCTCGCTCAGCCAGGAGCTCGGCCGCGACGTGACCGTCGACGAGGTGCTGCCGACCGTGCAGCGCCACCTGCGCGACTACCTCGCGTGGGCGCCGTACGACGCCACGCCGGACTACGAGCCGAGGCCCGAGCCCGGCCGCGCGCCACGCATCGAGCTGCTGACGCCGACGCGCTCCTAGTCGTCTCCTAGGAGATCGTCATCGCGGTGGTGTCGGGGGCGCCGCCGCCGGCGGTCTTGAGGTGCACGTCGAACGGCGTGGACAGCACCAGGATCTTGACCTTCGCGCTCTCGCCCGGCCCCAGGGTGAAGCTGGAGACCTTGACCCGCGCGGCCTCGGCGGGGTCGATGACGACCTGGTAGGCGTCCGGCAGCCGGCCGGTGTTGGTCAGCGTCTCGGTGAGCACCTGCCCGGGCTGGCCCTTGGTCGGCCCGACCAGCGAGGAGTCGAACGGGTTGTCCGCGCTGCCCTGGCTCGGGACGGCCTGCGAGGTCGGTGCACCCGAGGAGGAGTCGGCCGACGAGGGCGTCGAGGAGTCGTCGCCGCAGGCGCTCAGCAGCGAGCCCAGCAGGACGATCGAGGAGGCGGCGAGCGCACGGCGTGCGCGTGCGGTGGTGGCTGCTCTGGTCATGGTGCCCCGACCGTATCCCGCACGCGGTTGACCGAATTGGGTGCCCCACTCCCCCGGCGTAGAGTTGCGCGACGTGACGCAACCCGAAGGCCGCAAGCTCCTCCGCCTCGAGGTCCGCAATGCCGAGACCCCGATCGAGCGGAAGCCGGAGTGGATCAAGACCCGGGCCAAGATGGGCCCCGAGTACAAGCACCTCCAGAGCCTGGTGAAGTCCGAGGGCCTCCACACCGTGTGCCAAGAAGCCGGCTGTCCCAACATCTTCGAGTGCTGGGAGGACCGCGAGGCGACCTTCCTCATCGGCGGCGACCAGTGCACGCGGCGCTGCGACTTCTGCCAGATCGACACCGGCAAGCCGCAGCCCCTCGACCGCGACGAGCCCCGCCGCGTGGCCGAGTCGGTGCAGAAGATGGACCTGCGCTACGCGACCATCACCGGCGTCGCCCGCGACGACCTCGAGGACGGCGGTGCCTGGCTGTACGCCGAGACCGTCAAGCAGATCCACGAGCTCAACCCCGACACCGGCGTCGAGAACCTCATCCCCGACTTCAACGGCAAGCCCGACCTCCTCCGCGAGGTCTTCGAGTCGCGGCCCGAGGTGCTAGCCCACAACGTCGAGACGGTGCCGCGCATCTTCAAGCGGATCCGTCCCGCGTTCCGCTACGAGCGCTCCCTCGACGTGATCACCCAGGCCCGCGACTTCGGTCTCGTGACCAAGTCCAACCTCATCCTCGGCATGGGCGAGACCCGCGAGGAGGTCAGCCAGGCGCTGCGCGACCTGCACGAGGCCGGCTGCGAGCTGATCACCATCACCCAGTACCTCCGCCCCTCCGCCCGGCACCACCCCGTCGAGCGCTGGGTCAAGCCGGAGGAGTTCGTCGAGCTCAAGGACGAGGCCGACCAGATCGGGTTCTCCGGCGTCATGTCGGGCCCGCTGGTGCGCTCGTCGTACCGCGCCGGGCGCCTCTACCAGCAGGCGATGGCCGCTCGCGAGGGCGCGAGCGCCTGATCCGGCAGTAGCCTTCCCCTATCCGGCACCACCAGCCCGCACCACCGCAGGAGACCGCACACACCATGGCCAAGGCCCCCACCGATCCCGAGAAGATGAGCCGCCGTCGGCAGTTCGTCGAGACCTACCGGATGGCGAAGAAGACCGACCCCCGGCTCGGTCTGCTGCTGGTCGTCGCGTTCCTCGTCGCCGCGGCTGTCGGCTTCGCCGTGTTCTGGTTCCTGCCCGGTGGCGGGGTCATCGGCCTGGTCATCGCGATCGTCGGCGCGATCCTCTTCGGCTCGCTCGCCGCGCTCATCGTCTTCGGCCGGCGCGCCCAGAAGGCCGCCTACGGCCAGATGGAGGGACAGCCCGGCGCCGCCGCGGCCGCCCTGCGGATGCTCAAGCGCGGCTGGCGCACCGACCCGGCCGTCGCCTTCACCAAGCAGCAGGACGTAGTGCACCGCGTGGTCGGCCCTCCGGGCATCGTCCTGATCGGCGAGGGCAACCCCAACCGGGTCCGCCAGCTGCTGGCCGGCGAGCGCCGCAAGCACGAGCGCGTCGTCTCCGACGCCCCCGTCCACGAGATCGTGTGCGGCAACGGCGAGGGCGAGGTGCCGCTGCCCAAGCTGGCGCGCCACGTCCAGAAGCTCGGCCGCTCGGTCAAGCCCGCCGAGATGACCGACATCCTCAACCGCCTCAAGGCGCTCGACGCCAACCGGTCGGCCATCCCGATGCCCAAGGGCCCGGTGCCGACCAGCATGAAGGGCATGCGCGGCAACATGCGGGGTCGCTGACCCGCATCAGTCCCGAGGCGTGCCCTGCCCGCCCCGCGCTGTCTGCAGGGTGACGGTGGCGGTGCGCGCCATCAGGTCGTGCAGCCCCCGCCCGTCGGGGCGGAACACGAGCGGCGGGATCACCGCGATCACGAGGATGCTGCGCGCGAGCGACGGCAGGAGCGGCACCGGGCGGCCGGAGCCGTCGAACCGTACGACGCGCAGCCGGGTCGCGAGCTGGCCGAACGAGCCGCCGGCGAGGGTCACGAGCAGCGCGGTCTCGAGGACGAAAACCAGCAGCGTGAGCATGCCCGGCAGCGGGTCGGGGTGCTGGGACTGGTCGGCGAAGAAGCGGCCCGGTCCCAGGATCAGCACGACCACGAGGCTCGAGGCGAACCAGTCGACGACCAGGGCCAGGATCCGGCGTGCCCAGGACGCGGTCTCGAGGGAGTTCACGGGGTCAGGCTAGAGGGGCGGTCCCGGCGGTCCGGGGTCCGGCCACCTGTTACATGGCCGAAACAAACCAGATACGGTCAAGAAACTGCCCGACCCTAGGTTCGGGCAGTGCCCGGCGCAGCGCCGCTCCGGGCCGACTACTCGCTTGCTTTGTGTCGGCTGCCCACCGAGGTCGCAGCCAAGGAGGACGAATGTTCCAGAACAGCGACGAGCTGCTCAAGTACGTCAAGGATGAAGGCGTCGAGATGGTCGACGTCCGCTTCTGCGACCTTCCCGGCGTCATGCAGCACTTCACGGTCCCGGTGTCGTCGTTCGACCAGTCCGTCTTCGACGACGGCCTCAACTTCGACGGCTCCTCCATCCGCGGCTTCCAGGCCATCCACGAGTCCGACATGTCGCTGTTCCCGGACCCGACGACGGCGTACCTGGACCCCTTCCGCGCGGCCAAGACCCTGGTCGTCAACTTCTTCATCCACGACCCGCTCACCGGTGAGGCCTACTCCCGCGACCCGCGCAACATCGCGCGCAAGGCGATGGCCTACCTGGCGAGCACGGGCGTCGGCGACAAGGCCTACTTCGCCCCCGAGGCCGAGTTCTACGTCTTCGACAACGTGCGCTTCGAGACCAAGCAGAACGCCGGCTACTACGAGATCAACTCCGTCGCCGGCGCCTGGAACACCGGCGACTCGTTCGAGAACGACAACCGCGGCTACAAGGTGAAGTACAAGGGCGGCTACTTCCCGGTCGCCCCGACCGACCACTTCGGCGAGCTCCGCGACGAGATGGTCATCGAGCTGGAGAAGTCCGGCCTGCAGGTCGAGCGCGCCCACCACGAGGTCGGCACCGCCGGCCAGGCCGAGATCAACTACAAGTTCGACGAGCTGCTCAAGGCCGCCGACGACGTGATGAAGTTCAAGTACATCATCAAGAACGTCGCCTGGCGCAACGGCAAGTCGGCCACCTTCATGCCCAAGCCGATCTTCGGTGACAACGGCTCGGGCATGCACGTCCACCAGTCCATCTGGGACCAGGGCGAGCCCCTGTTCTTCGATGAGACCGGCTACGGCGGCCTCTCGGACATGGCCCGCTACTACATCGGCGGCATCCTCAAGCACGCCCCGTCGCTGCTGGCCTTCACCAACCCGACGGTGAACTCCTACCACCGCCTGGTGCCCGGCTTCGAGGCCCCGATCTCGCTGGTCTACAGCCAGCGCAACCGCTCGGCCTGCGTCCGGATCCCGATCACGGGCTCCAACCCGAAGGCCAAGCGCATCGAGTTCCGCTGCCCCGACCCGTCGGCCAACCCCTACCTCGCCTTCTCGGCGCTGCTGCTGGCCGGCCTCGACGGCATCAAGAACAAGATCGAGCCCGCCGCCCCGATCGACAAGGACATCTACGAGCTCCCGCCGGACGAGATGGCCGACATCGACCAGGTCCCCACGTCGCTCAACGCCGTGCTCGACTCCCTCGAGTCCGACCACGAGTTCCTGACCCAGGGCAACGTGTTCACGCCGGACCTGATCGAGACCTGGATCGACTACAAGCGCAGCAACGAGATCCTGCCCGTGCAGATGCGCCCGCACCCGCACGAGTTCGAGCTCTACTACGACATCTGAGCCACCCGCTCGTCGTACACCCGAAGGCCCCCGGAGCGATCCGGGGGCCTTCGGCGTTCTCACGCGGACCGCGCCGCGACGTACTCGGCGATGTGCCGGTGCCAGAGCCTGATCGACGTGGCGTCCGGTCGTGCGTCGCCCCCGTCGAGCATGCGCGGGAGGTCCTTCGGGTAGTGCTTCGTCACCCAGGCCACGAACGGCTCCCACATCTGGCCGGCGAAGCCGTTGCTGTCGTAGGCGACGTCCATCTCCGACTCGACGACCTTGCCGTCCCGCACGAGGACGAGGAACTGGTTGTCCGTGTAGGGCCCGCGCCCGAGCTGCTCCGACCCGAGCGCGTGGACGTCGAAGCCGCAGCTCACCAGGGTCCCGTCAACCTCCTCACCCGCCACCGAGCAGGCGCCGGGCAGGATCCGGAACTCGATCGCCTCGTCCGCCCGGTTGTAGTCGCGCAGAGCGAGCCAGAAGCCCGAGGCGTCGTCTGCCAGGAGGGACCTCAGCCGCGTGCGGTCGAAGCTCGCGTAGGCGTCGACATAGTCAGCAGCAGCCCGCTCCGCCGTCAGTGGTCCTGCCGATGGGGACTGGGCGGTCCCGGAGGAGTCGGAGCCCGGCCCCAGGGCCCAGACCACGGCGACCACGGCAGCCACCGCGACCACGCCCGCAGCCCACGCGAGACGGCGGGGGCGCTGCGTCTTCGGACGCTCCGTGCGTAGATCAGTCATGTACGCCAGTTGAGTCGTTCCCGGTATCAGTCAGGTACCAGTCGCGCGTCGGGCGGTCACCAGCCACGCTCCCGACGCGAGCCGCACACCGTCGGCGTCCTGGTGCGCGGCCATGACGTCGTGGAGGTTCGCCTCCGCACGACGCCTGCCGTCCGCGTCGAGCTTGGCGAACAGCCAGACCATCTGCCCGACGATGAACGTCGTGGCCCGGTCCGCATCGGGTCCGAACCACAGGGGCTCGTCGTGCGCGGTGAACGTGACGCCCTCCCAACCGGCGCCCTCGATCACCCCGCGCACCCGGTCGGGATCACTCTGAGCGAACGGCCCGGGTGCGTCCGCCGGCGGCGAGGCCAGCGGGAGCACCTGCCCGATGGCCCCCATGAACTCACGCAGCCACTCGTTGTCCTCGATCCCGCGCCACACGAGGAGCGCCAGCCGGCCACCCGGCCGGGTCGCCCTCGCCAGGTTCGCGAACGCCCTCGCCGGGTCGGAGAAGAACATCGTGCCCGTCCGGCTCGCGACCACGTCGTACGCCGCCTCGCCGAAGTCGTGCACCTGCGCGTCGGCCTGGAGGAACTCGACCGGCAGGTCGCCCGCCCTGGCTCGCGCCACCTCCAGCTGGGCGCTGGAGAGGTCGACCCCCACCGCGGTCGCGCCCGGCGTACGACCCACCACGTCGAGCGCCAGCTGGCCCGACCCACAACCCACGTCGAGCACCCGCTCCCCCGGCCGGGCGTCGACGGCGGCCAGGAGCGCCGGCTGGTAGCGCGCCACCGACGCCTCGTAGGTCTCGGCGTGCTCGGCCCAGTAGGCCCCGTGCTCGCCGTCCCAGTCGCGCAGCTGGCCGGCGTTGCGCGGGTCGACCTCCACCGCTGTCTCGTTCATCGCCGCCAACCTCCTCGCCCAGGTCCCGAGAAGAGTCTCTGCTAGATTTAGTCCCAAAGGGAGGATCATGTCAAGACGTTCCCGACTCACCACCACGACCTACGGCGTCCTCGGCCTGCTCGCGGTGCGCCCCCACTCGACCTACGAGCTCGCCAAGGCCATGGACCGCAGCGTCGGCAGGGTCTGGCCGCGCGCGCAGAGCAAGCTCTTCGAGGAGCCGAAGAAGCTCGTCGAGCACGGGTACGCCACCGCCCGGGACGACGCGGTCGGACGACGCCCGCGCACGCTCTACACGATCACCCCGGACGGACGCCGCGCCCTCGCGGACTGGCTCGCCGAACCCGGCCAGGGACCGGCGCTGGAGTTCGAGGGGCTGGTCAAGCTGATCTTCGCCGACCACGGCAGCCGCGACGGCGCCCTGGCCTCGTTGGCCCGCGCCCGCCGGTGGGCGGTCGAGCAGAACGCCGGCAGCATCGAGGCCGGGGAGAAGTTCGCGGCCGCGGAGGACGGCCTGTACGCCGAGCGTCGAGCGACCGCGCTGCTGCTCGGAGCCTTCCTCACCGACTTCTACAAGCTCGTCGCCGACTGGGCCGACTGGGCGACCGGCGAGGTGGAGGGCTGGCCCGAGGACATCTCCTCCCACCGGATCTCGGCCGACCGCACCCGCGAGGTGCTCGAGCAGGCGCGCTGGTCGGAGGAGGAGCACTCGGGCTGAGGCCCTGGCGGCCCCTAGGGCCGATCGGCCCTCGACCATGCCCAATCGGCCCCTGTGCCGCCGAGGTCGCGGGGCGATCGTGGGCACATGAGCACCGACAAGCACCCCGTCGTCATCGCCTACGACGGGTCACCGGACGCCGACCTGGCCCTCGAGTGGGGCCTCCGCACCGCGGAGCTGACCCACCAGGACGTGCGGGTGGTGGTGGTCTCACTGGCCGCCGACACCCAGCCGGTCCAGCTGCGCGACTTCGAGGAGCACCGCGTCCACAGCGCGGTGGCGGCCGCGCGCGACGCCGTCAAGACGGCCACGGACATCGAGGCCGAGGTGGTCGTCGAGCACGGCTGGCCGGTGCCGACGTTGCTGCAGGCCGCCGCGGACGCGGGCCTCCTGGTCGCCGGCAGTCGGGGCTACAACATGTTCGAGGCGCGCTGGCTCGGCTCGGTCAGCCAGCATCTCGCCGGCCATGCCCGGTGCCCGGTCGCCGTGGTCCGGCGGGCCCACAACCCGAGGTCGCACCGGATCGTGGTCGGCGTCGACGGCTCGTCCGCCAGCGAGAGCGCGCTGCGCTACGCGGCCGACCGGGCCGCGCTCACCGGCGAGTCGGTGCTCGCCGTCCACGCCTACCAGCTGCCGATGTTCTCCGGCACTCCGACCGGCCTGGCGGTCCTGCCCATCGACGTGGACACCGAGATCGTCGACGACGCCGAGCGGCTCGCCGCCGAGCTGGTCGCGGGCATCGCCGAGGACTACCCCGACGTCGATCTGCGCAGCACCGCCGTGATCGGCCGGGCCGGTCGGGTGCTGGCGCGGCTCTCCGACGACGCCTCGCTGGTGGTGGTCGGCTCGCGGGGCCGGACGCCGTGGCAGGAGATGCTGCTCGGCTCGGTCTCCCAGGAGGTCCTCCACCGCGCCGAGTGCCCCGTCATCGTGGTGCGCTGACGCCGTTCCGTGTGTGCGTCTCCCGATCCCGGATCCTGACTGGATCGCCACGGCGGCAGCAACGGGATCCCGCAGTGCCCGATGCTGACCGGTCAGCCGGCCGGGACCACGTGAAGGCGACAGCAACCGGGCAGCTCCGAGCGGATGACGTCGAGCGCGGCGTTGGCCTTGACCAGGAAGTCATCCGAGGCCGGGATGGTGGTCACCCGCGGGTGACCTGCCCAGACCTCGGTGATGCGCGCGTCGATGAGGGCCGCGGCTCGGGCGGTCTCCGTGCGGATCGGGTTGGCGTGGTTGTAGCCCACTCCTTCCGACGGAGTCTGCAGGTGGATCACTGCGGCGTACCGCTGCTGCTCCGCCTTGAGACTGCTGTGCACCGCCGCCCACAGGTCCCCGGGATCACCGGGCCAGTACGCCAGCCCGTCCACGGTGCCACGGTCACACAGCATGATCGCCGCGCCCTCGATCTCGCCGAGCGTTTCGAGCTCACGCTGGACGTGGAAGAGGGCTCGTTGGGCGGCTCGGCGCTCCTCGAACCCGTCGCGGCGTGGGAACCCGCCGCCGAAGAGGATGCTGGCTGCCTCCGGCAGGACCCGTACGTGACGGCAGGCGGTGGCGCGGACCAGTTCAAGCACCGCGGTCTTCCCGGCTCCGGGGCCACCAGTGAGCACGACGCGGCGGGTCTGGTGAGTCCGGTCGCAGAGGCAAGCGAACGCGGTCGACGTCATCGCGGGACCTCGGTGAGGCAGGTGAACCCCGCAGGGGCGATCTCCGCGTCCTGGTCGTGGCGACAGCCCACGCGGCGTGCGGTCATGCGCCCGCCTGGCCCATGGCCTCGAGGCGTGCGCGGTACTCCTCGACGTCGATCTCGCCGCGCGCCAGTCTCCGTTCCAGGATCTGTCGCGGCTCCGGCTCTGACGGGCCGGCGCCCTGGCCCCGGCCGGAACGAACCACCACCAGGCCCAGAAGCGCCACGAGGACCCAGACGCCGACCATCCCGACGCTCATCGCGAGCCAGCCGGCCCAGTTCCCGTCGTGGTCCCACCACATGGCGTCGTCCTCTCGGATCAGGGGCTTCTCCCCTGAGCCTCACGCGCGGACACGACGGGTCACAGGGCTGTTCGCACCCGCATCCAGGACCGAAGGGCCCTCGACGGCGACGGCTGGCCCATGGGCTCCGGCATCGCCTGCGCCCGACGCCTGTCGGCCGCCACCATGCGCCCGGTCTCGTACCGAACACAGAACCCGTGACGGGGTGGCACCATGCTCCCCGTGACCGACTTCGAGGACGCCTGGCAGGCCTGGCGCGACACCCGTGAGACCCGGCTGCGCGGGCCGCGTGGCTGGCTCGCCATCACCGCGATCCACTGGCTCACCGACACCCCGGAGCGGTACGCCGACGTGCCGGGCGCCTGGTCCGGCACCGCCACCGCGGCGACCGTGACCCTCGACGCCGGCGAGGCACTCACCGTCGCCGGACGGCTGCTGGCGACGGGCACCCACGACCTCGGGCCGGTCGACGAGGAGGGCGTGCGGGTCGAGTTCGGCGTCGCGGTCGCCGACGTCGCCGACCGCGACGGGCGGACGATCGTGCGCCCGCGTCACCCTGACTCCCCCACCCTGCAGACCTACCGCGGCACGCCCTGCTACGCACCCGACCCGGCGTGGGCGCTGCCCGGCCACTTCACGGCGTACGACGTCCCGCGCGGCGAGGCCATCGGCGAGGTGACGTTCACCCACGACGGGGCCGAGCACCGCCTGGTCGCGTGGGACGACGACGAGGGCGGGCTCTGGATCCTGTTCCGCGACGCGACCAGCGGCGTGACGACGTACCCCGCCAACCGCCAGCTGGTCGTCGACCCGCCCGCGCCCGACGGCACCGTCACCCTCGACCTCAACCGGGCCTACAACATGCCCTGCGCCTACACCGACTTCGCGACCTGCCCGCTGCCGCCGCCGGAGAACACGCTGCCCTTCCCGGTCGAGGCGGGCGAGCGGATCCCGGCGTTCTCCTAGGCTGACGTCGTGCACCGGATCTTCACCACGAGCGTCGCCTCGGTCTATCCGCACTACCTGGCCAAGGTGGAGCGCAAGGGCCGCACGCGCGAGGAGCTCGACGCGACGATCTGCTGGCTGACCGGGTACGACGCCGGGCAGCTCGCCGACCACCTCGACACCGGGACGACCTTCGCGGACTTCTTCGCCGGTGCCACCCTCAACCCCGGCGCGAGCCTGATCACCGGCAGCGTCTGCGGCGTGAAGGTGCAGGAGGTGGAGGACCCGCTCATGCGACAGATCCGCTACCTCGACAAGCTGGTCGACGAGCTCGCGAAGGGCAAGGCGCTGGAGAAGGTCCTCCGCAGCTGAAGGGTCACCCTTCCAGCCGCGCGACCCGCCCGCCGGCGCCGGCGGCCCAGCACGAGCCGTCGGCCGTGCAGTCGAGCGTGTGGTAGCCGAGGTCACTCACGCGCGTCCACGTCCGGCCGCCGTCGCGGCTGAGGCTGGTCCCGCTCACGTCGCCGGACTGCCCGGTGGCGAGCAGCGCGTGGTCGCTCCCCGGGAGGTACGCAGCGTCCTCGGCCAGGTGGGTCAGGTCGCCGCCGCTGGTCCACGTGGTGCCGTCGTCTGTCGTCGCCACGGCTCCTTCGGCCGGCTCGGCGAAGTCGCCCCCGACCGCGACGCCCTCACGCGGCGTACGGAAGGCCAGCGCGAACACCCCGGCCGCCTCGCCCGCCGGGATAGTCGAGTCGGTGGCGGTCCAGGTGAGGCCGTGGTCGTCGGAGCGGAACACGCGGGCGGCCGACCCGCCGGACCCGAAGTACGCCGTCCGGCCGACCGTCACCAGACAGTCGCCGCTCGCGGCGAAACCCGCCTCGCCCGCGGCCTCGGGCATCCCGTCGCTGGGCAGCACGTGCCACGTCCGGCCGGCGTCCTCGGTCGCGAGGATCCGGAACTTCCCGTCGACCGGGTCGCTCAACGCCAGCCCGCGCTGCCCGCCGGGGTAGAACGCCAGGCAGTCGTAGAACGCGTCCGGGTCGTCGTTGACGAACGCCGCCGTCCAGGTCGCCCCGCCGTCGGTGGTGCGGTAGATCCGCGACGCGTCGCCCGGCCCGATCGCCAGCACCACCGCCTCGTCGTCGCCACGCGCCTCGACGTCGCGGAACATCAGCCCGTCGCTGCCCGGCGGGCTCACGTCCTGCCACGACCGGCCACCGTCGGTGGTGCGGTAGACCGTCCCCGACCCGCCCTCGGTCGCGCTGCCGCCGGTCACCCAGGCCGTACGCCGGTCGACGGCGTCGAGTCCCCGGAATCCCTGTCCGGCGTCGACCACCACCTCCCGCCACCCGACTCCGTCACCGGCTCCGCCATCGTGACGATGAGCTCCCACGGCGCCAGCCGCTCCTCCGAACAGGACGCTCCCGCAGAGCGCGGTGGACAGGACGATGTACCCGAGACGTCGCATCCCCGCACCCTCGCGCGAGACCAGCAGCCCTGTCCAGCGATGCACCCGGATCGAAGACCTGTCCGGGGCCCCGGCAACATTTTCTGATCAAACGCTTGACCAGCGTGACCCCCGTCACTATGGTTTCTGATCAAACGTTCTAGCAAGGAGCTCCCGTGACGGACCAGGTCTTCTTCCGCCCCGACCACGCCTGGGTCGGCGACGTGATCCCGGTCGAGCACGAGGGAGACCTGTGGCTCTACTACCTGCTCGAGCTGCGTGAGTCGCCGAAGCCGGGCACCCCCTGGGCCCTCGTCCGCACCGACGACCTCGTGACCTTCACGGACGCGGGCGTCGCGCTCCCCCACGGCGGGCACGACGACGCCGACTTCAACGCCTACACGGGCAGCGTCGTCACCGACGAAGACGGGCGGCACCACCTCTTCTACACCGGGCAGAACCCGCGCCGCGTGGCCGACAACGGGCTGCCTCTGCAGCTGGTCATGCACGCGACCAGTGACGACGGGATGCAGAGCTGGGTCAAGCACCCCGGCCATACGTTCGGGGCGCCGGCCGGCTACGAGCCGACCGACTGGCGCGACCCGTTCGTGGTGCGCGACGACGAGGCCGGGACCTGGCGGATGCTGCTGGCAGCACGCCACGACAACGGGCCCGAGAGGCGCCGCGGGGTGATCGCCCAGCTGGTCTCGGATGACCTGGTCACCTGGACGCCGACGGTGCCCTTCTGGGACCCGCGCCGCTACATCACCCACGAGTGCCCGGAGGTGTTCCGGATCGGAGACTGGTGGTATCTCGTCTACTCCGAGTTCTCCGACGCGTTCGTGACCCGCTACCGGATGGCCCGATCCCTGGACGGCCCGTGGCTGGCGCCCGATCTCGACTCCATCGACGGTCGCGCCTTCTACGCGGCGAAGTCCGCCCCCTTCGGGGACCGTCGCATCTTCGCCGGCTGGATCGCGACCCGCGAGGGTGAGACCGACGACGGGGCCTGGCAGTGGGCGGGCACGCTCTCGCTCCTCGAGGCGCAGCAGAATTCCGACGGCACGCTCGCCTTCCACGTCCCGCACGAGGTCGTCGCCTCCTTCACCGAGGAGGTCGACGTCGACCTCGGACCCACGGGCCTCTCGGCCGAGGACGGCTACGCCTGCCTCGTCAGCGGAGACCCGCTCCCCGTTGACTGCTACGTGCGGGCCGAGCTCGAGATCGACCCGGGCACCACGGAGTGCGGGCTGCTCCTGCGGTCCAGTGCCGACGGGGACCACTCCTACGTGGTCCGGCTCGAGCCCAAGCGGGGCCGACTGGTCCTGGACCGCTGGCCGCGGCCGACCACCGGCGAGGCCCAGTGGCAGGTCTCGGGCGACGTACCCCACGTCGTCGAGCTCGAGAGGCCGGCCAACCTCACCGGCACCTCCCACACCCTCGAGCTGATCCTCGAGGGCGACCTGGCCGTGGTGGTCCTCGACAGCCAGGTCTGTCTGAGCACTCGCCTCTACGACCAGACCCATGACCGTCTCGGGATCTTCGCCGGTGACGGCACCGCGAAGCTTCGGGAACTCACCGTGCGCCGACGTCCCGCCGGATGACCGGCCAGGCGCGAATCCATCCAAGGAGAAGCAGATGAAGAAGCTCTACCGCTCGCTGGCCGCGCTGTCGGCGCTCGCCCTGCTGACAGCCGGGTGCGGCGGCTCGGGTGGCGCGGATCCCGGCAACGTCGACCCCCAGGGCAAGATCGAGCCCCGCGCCATCTCGTGGCTGCTGTCGCGACCGGCGGACGGCGCGGTGATCACGACCATGGAGAAGCTGGCCGACGAGTACGCCGCGGACCACCCCGGCTTCAAGCTCAACCTCATCACGACGCCCGACCGTCCCTCCTACATCCAGAAGTACGAGACGCTGGCGGCCGCGAACAAGCTGCCCGAGCTCTTCGACACCGACGCCACCCCGTTCGCGCAGAAGCTCGCCGAGCAGGGCCGGATGATGGACGCCGAGAAGCTGCTCAAGGACCTGGGCCTGTACGACGACTACCGGCCGTCCGCCCTCGCCTACCAGCGGTTCGACGACGGGTCGCTCTACATGATCCCGTTCGAGTACGGCGCCGAGGTGTTCTGGTACAACAAGGCGCTCTTCGCCAAGGCCGGCATCGACGTGCCCACCTCGCTCGACGACTTCCCGGCCATGTGCAAGGCCCTGCGCTCCGCGGGCGTCACCCCGATCGCCATCGACGGCGCCGACCAGTGGCCGCTCGAGCGGTGGATCGCCTACCAGCCCTTCCGCACCGACGGCCCGGAGTACGTGAAGGCGCTCAAGTCGGCCGACGCGAAGTTCAGCGACCCGGCGGGCCAGAAGGCCGCCCAGTGGCTGAGCGACCTCGGCTCCTCCCAGTGCTTCGAGGAGGGCTTCTCCTCCGTGGGCTACACCGACGCGGAGAACCTCTTCACCACCGGCAAGGCCGCCGTCTACAACATGGGCACCTGGGAGCTCGGGGCGCTGGCCACCGACGCGCTCGACCCGAGCATCCGCGACGACGTCGACTTCTTCACCCTGCCGACCGTCGACGGCTCGGCGACACAGCCCAACGAGTACGTCGCCCCGTCGGGCATCGGCATGGCGGTCAACGCCAAGACCTACGACCCGCTCGTGCGTGACTTCCTGCAGTTCGCGCTGACCCGCTACCCGGACGAGTACGCCGCCAGCGGGGCGCTCGGGCCGACGTCGACCGAGCCGAAGATCCCGGCCAACGCGACCCCTCTCTACGAGAAGGCCGTGAGCACCGCCAACGACGCCGGTGAGGAGACGATCATGCCGTGGGACACCCAGCTCGACCCCACGACCAACACCATGCTCCAGCAGGAGCTCACGCTGCTGGTCCAGGGCAACATCTCGGCAGACGAGTTCGTCTCCAAGATGGACGCCACCCTGGAACAGAACGCCCCCAAGTACTTCAAGTGACCGTAGGTGGGGGCCGGCGCACCGACGTCGGCCCCCACCACACGGAAAGGCCGGTCATGCTCCCGTATCGCTCGAAACTGTCCGTGGCGCTCTTCCTGGCACCGCCACTCCTGCTCTACGGGGCCGCGGTCCTGCTGCCCATCGGGCAGTCCCTCGTCCTGAGCCTGTTCTCGTGGGACGGCATCACGGAGATGCAGTTCGTGGGCCTCGACAACTACCGGTTCATGCTGACCGGTGACCCGGTCTTCTGGCGGACCTTCCTCAACCAGCTCGGCTACGTCGCGATCTGCCTGGTCCTCCAGCTCGGCGGCGGGCTCGTCGTGGCCAGCCTGCTGGCGTCCCTCACCCGGGGGCGCGAGGTCATCAAGGTCCTCTACCTGCTGCCGGCCGTCATCTCGACCGTCGCGATCGCGTTCCTCTTCAACCGGGTCTACGCCGTGCACCCGCAGGGCCTCGTCAACGGCCTGCTCGGCGCCGTCGGGCTCGACGGCTGGGAGCGGCCGTGGCTCTCCGACGTCAACACCGTGCTCGCTGCGGTGTCGACGCCCGAGGGGTGGCGCTTCATCGGCATCTACATGGTGATCATCTACGCCGCGCTGATCGCGGTCCCCCAGGAGCTCGCCGAGGCCGCGAGCCTGGACGGGGCCAACGCCTGGCACATCTTCCGCCACATCCGGTTCCCCCACATCCGACCCGTGTGGCTGACCACGACGATCATGGCCACGACGTACGCGCTCCGCGGCTTCGACATCCCCTACCTGCTCACCAACGGTGGCCCCGGTCAGTCCTCGGAGCTGGTCACGACGTACATGTACAAGACGGCGTTCACCAGCACGAACTACGGCTACGCCAGCACCCTGGCCGTCTTCATCGTGGTCGAGTGCCTGGTCGCGGTCGGCCTCCTGGTCGCCATGCTCCGGAGGAGGGCAGACGCATGACCCTCAACGTGCTCACCCCTTCCCGGACCGCGCCGTCGCATGACGACAGTCCCTGGGGACCACCTCCGTCCCGGCAGCGGCCGCGGCGTGACATCTACCGGCTCCTGAACCGTCTGCTGGTCGGGCTCCTCGTGCTGGTCCAGGTCTATCCGCTGCTCTGGCTGCTGATGACCAGCGTCCGCGACGAGCGGGACTTCGCCACCGGGAACCCCTTCGGACTCCCCCACTCCTTCACGCTCGACAACTTCTCGCGGGCGTTCGGCGTCGGCAACCTGTGGCGCTACATCCTCAACAGCATCATCGTGACGGCCGGGGCCGACCTGCTGATCGTGGTCTGCGGGATGATGGGCGCCTACGCGCTGACCGTCCTCGGTTTCCGTCTCAGCGGCGTGGTGCGGGGCATGTTCCTCCTCGGGGTCATCGTCCCGGTGCAGGTCGCGCTGGTCCCCCTCTTCATCGACTACTCCAAGATCGGCCTGCTCGACACCTACCAGTCGATGGTGATCCCGCTGGCGGGCTTCTCGCTCCCCATGTCGATCTACCTGTTCTCCTCGTTCTTCGGCTACATTCCGCGCGAGACGTACGAGGCAGCATCGCTCGACGGGGCCGGGCCCTACCGCGTCTTCGCCCGGATCACGCTGCCGCTGTCGGTCAACACCGTCGTCACGGTCGTCATGGTCAACAGCATCTTCATCTGGAACGACTTCATCTTCGCCAACACGTTCGTACTCTCGGAGAACCTGAAGACGATCCCCCTGGGACTCCAGAACTACATCGGCGCGATGGGCAAGACGGACTGGACCGCCACGTTCGCCGCGGTGTGCGTGACGGTCACGCCGCTGCTGCTCGTCTTCCTGGTGCTGAACAAGGCGATGATCTACGGCCTCGAGAGCGGAGCGAACAAGGGATGAAGCCACCACGGCCCGACGGCACGCGAGCGGTCACGATGCGTCAGGTGGCCGAGGCCGCGAAGGTGTCGATCTCCACGGTGTCGCTCGTCATCAACAACAAGGTCGGCGCCCGGATCGGCGACGACGCCCGGCGCCGGGTGCAGCAGGCCATCGAGGAGCTGGGCTACCGCCCCAATGCGTTGGCCAAGGACCTGGTGAGTGGTCGGTCCCGGTTCATCGGGCTCGTCGCCGATGCGATCGCCACGACCCCGTTCGCCGGCCAGATCATCCACGGCGCCCAGGACGAGGCCTGGCGGCACGGCTTCGTGCTCCTCGTGGCCAACACCGAGGGCAACGAGGACGCCGAGCGCGAGGCGCTCGCCATGATGCTGGAGCACAAGGTGCGCGGCATCCTCTACTCGACCTGGTACCACCGGCAGGTCGACCTGCCCACGGGGCTCACCGAGGCCGACTGCGTGCTGGTCAACTGCTTCAGCACCGCCGACGTGCCCGCGGTGGTCCCCGACGAGGAGACCGGCGGCCACGACGCCACCACGATGCTGATCGAGCAGGGCCACAGGCGCATCGGCTTCCTCAACACGACGACACCGTCCCCGGCGCACGACGGGCGGCTCGCGGGCTACCGGCGCGCGCTGGCCGAGGCGGCGATCGACTTCGACCCGGACCTCGTGATCGACGTACAACCCGATCAGGAAGGCGGCTACGCCGCGGTTCCCGCGTTGTTGCGCCTGGGAGTCAGCGGAGTCTTCTGCCACAATGACCGGGTCGCGATGGGCCTCTACGACGGGGTGCGCGAGGCCGGCGTCGCGGTCCCGGCCGACCTCGCCGTCGTCGGGTTCGACAACCAGGAGGTCATCGCGGCCCACCTCCGGCCTCCCCTGTCCACGGTGGCGCTCCCGCACTACGAGCTGGGACAGGCCGGGGTGCGCGTGCTCCTGGGGCTCGACGAAGTCGGCGACGACGGGCGTCTCACCGTGGCCTGCCCGCCTGTCCCGCGCGGATCGGTGGCCGGACTGCGTCCTGGCGTGATCGCCGAGCCTTCTCCCGGCGCAGCGCGTTGAGCTCGCCGGACCCGCACTTCCCGGCCATCCACCTCCGTCCCCCTCGGCACTGGGTCAACGATCCCAACGGCCTGACGCACCACGACGGCCACTTCCACGTCTTCTTCCAGTTCAACCCCGAGAGCGCGCGCCACGAGAACATGCACTGGGGGCACTGGCGCAGCCGCGACCTGCGCGCGTGGGAGCTGCTCCCGGTCGCCCTGTCCCCCGAACCCGGCGGCGACGACGCCGACGGGGTGTGGTCCGGCAACGCGGTGAGCGTCGACGGCCGCCTGGTCGCGTTCTACTCGGCCAGGCGTGACGACCGGTGGTGGCAACCGGTCACCTCGGCCAGCTCGAACGACGGAGTGCACTTCGAGAAGTCCGAGCGTCTCCTGGTGTCCAAGCCACCACCGGGCACGGTGATGTTCCGGGACCCCTACGTGTGGCGGGACACCTGCGGTTGGCGCATGCTCGTCGGCGCCGCACTCGACGACGGACGTGCCGCGGCTCTCCAGTACACCTCCCCCGACCTGGTCTCCTGGGACTACGTCGGTCCCTTCCTGTCCAGGCGCCCCGAGCCCCTCCCCACCGGGGACGACACCGCGCAGGGCTGGGAGTGCGTGCAGTACGCCGAGCTGGTCCCGGGCCGCGGCGTCCTGGTCGTGAGCGGTTGGAACCCTGCCACCGGTGCGGCCAGCGCCGCGGCGTACGTCGGGGAGGACCGCGGCGCCGAGTTCCACCCGGCGGAGCTGCTCGCGTTCGACCACGGTCCCGACGTCTACGCGCCGGCACTGCTGCAGGCCCCCGACGGTCGCTGGCTCGCGTGGTCCTGGGTGTGGGAGGCCAGGGACGAGGCTCGCGTGGGTGCGCCCGGCACGTGGATCGACGAGGTCGGCTGGGCCGGGATGCTCTCACTCCCCCGTGAGCTCTCACTCACCGACCACGGACTGCATCAGGCGCCGGCCCGCGAGGTCGGCGAGCTGCGCGGCCGCCTCCTCGTCCGGGCCACGACCCTGGCCACCAGCGACGAGCCGTCCGACCTCGGCACGGTCGGGACCGTGTTCGACGCCGTCGCCGTGCTCAGCCGCAGCGGTGACGGCCTGGCCGCGTCCGGGATGCGCCTCGTCACCTCGGACGACGGCCGGGAACGCCTCGACATCGGCCTGGACCCCACCACGGGTGACGTCGTCGTCGACCGTTCGCGGGCGTCTCTCGACCCCCGTGCGAAGCGGGGGTCGTGGAGGCTGCCCACGGCCGTGGCCCCGGGAGGCACCGTGGAGCTCCGCGCCGTGGTCGACGGTTCCGTGGTCGAGGTGTTCACGGAGACCGGGATGGCCCTGACCGCGCGCTTCTACCCCTGCGGCCGCGACGGGTGGAGGCTGCGGACCAACACGGCAGGTGAGGGAGCCGCACGCCTCGTCCTCGATGTCTGGGAGCTGGCACCGCTCGACCTGGACACCGGCGCAGACCGCTCGTGACTGCGGCAGAGGCTTTCGTCGCCCACCGCACGGACGATCGCCTCTGCTGGCACGCGCCCGCACGCCGCAGGCTCGAGGGGTCGGACCATCCCAGGAGTGAGACATGGACGTGCCAGCCGCTCGCCGCACGAGGACCCTGCTGCTCGGCATGGCGGCGGCGACCGCGGCCGCCGTGCTCCCGTGGCTCCCGGCCGCGGCCGACCCGCCCCACATCGACTCGGCCACCCTGCCCCGCGGGGACAACCCCGCGGTCGCCCTCCTGGTCCGCGACACCATCCGGGACGGGGCCCTGCGGGTGCCGGCGACCACGCGCGGCCGGCACGACGCCCTCTGGGAGGTCGCGGGCGGCTATCTCGTCCGGGACGTCAACGTGGGGCCTCGGCACCTGACCCGCGTGGTCTACATCGCCCCGACCGGCAAGCGGCGCGTCGTCGCCCGGTCCCCCGAGCTGCTGACCGTTGCCGTCTCCGGCAGCGGGCGGCGGGTAGCGATCCAGCGCACGGTCGGGTCGGACAGCCTCCGCTCGGTCATCACGGTGTCCCGGCCCCGGACGGGGAAGGTGCTCGCGCACCGCGAGCTGCGGCACGCCAACCTGGTCGCCCTCACCGACCACCGGGCCCTGGTGGGCATCCGGGCACGTTGGCACCACCCGGCCACCGTCTGGTGGAACTACCCGGCCGACACCCTGAGGCGGGTCTACCACCAGGCCGCCGTGGGCGCCGACCTCCGGCACGACAAGGTCGTCTTCGACCGGAACCCCGTCGGCGAGTTCTGCAACCGGGTCGCGCTCCTGTCCCACCCCGCGCACACGCTGTGGCACAGCTGCCGGATCTACCCGCACCAGTGGTCACCCGACGGTCGGCACGCACTGGCGACGCACACCTACTTCGACGCCGCCGGCACCGACCGCTGGTGGGTCATCCAGGGCCGCACCGCCGCCCGCCAGGCCCGGATCACCGGGCGACTCGACTGGGACGCGGTCTGGGAGGACGACGGACACTTCCTCACCCTGGCCCAGAGCGACGCGGGCCGGGCCGCCGTCATCCGCTGCGACCTCGCCGGCACGTGCGAGCGGGCGAGCAGGCTTTGGGACGTCCCGGTGCCCGCGGACCCGTCGGTGTACTACGCCGCACCACCGGTGGTCCTGGCCGGACGCTGAGGCACGAGCCATGTGCTTCTCCCCCGACGTCGACGTCCTCGCCGGGCTGGTGATCGGGGCGGTTGGGATCGACGCGGTCCGACACGTCGGGACAGCCGCCGAACGTCCGCTGGCCGCGCTGCCGCTCGTCTTCGCCGTGCACCAGCTGGTCGAGGCGGGCGTGTGGTGGGGGTTGGAGGGGAAGGACGCGGCGGCGGTCGGGCACGCGGCGGAATGGGTCTACCTGGCGATCGCGTTCGGGGTCCTCCCGATCCTGGTGCCGGTGGCCGTGGGCGCGCTGGAACCCGTCGCACATCGACGCCGGACGGGCGCGTTCGTCGCCCTGGGCACGTTCGTCGCCGTCATGCTCATGTACGCCGTCGTGCGCGGCCCGATCGAGGCGACGATCCGTGGCCACTACATCGCCTACGACGTCGACCTCTGGCACGGAGGGGCGCTCACGGTCCTCTACGTGCTGGCGACCTGCGGCGCCCTGCTCGTCTCCGACCACGTCCATGTCCGGGCGTGGGGGGTGGTCAACCTGGCCGCGGTGCTCGTCCTCGCGTGGGTCAACCAGGCCGGTCTCATCTCCCTGTGGTGCGTCTGGGCAGCGATCACGAGCGTCGCCATCGCCGCACACCTGCGCTACGCCCCACCTCGGTCGGGGGGCGGTCGCGTCAGCTCCGGTCGATCGGAATCCTCGCCGCGGGCTTGATCGGGGTCTTGGGCGCGGGAACCCTCACCTCGAGGATGCCGTCGTGGTACGTCGCCCTGACGTCGGACTCGGTCGTCCCCTCGGGCAGCCGGAGGCTGCGCTCGAGGATCCCGTAGTGGAACTCCGAGCGGTAGCTGTCGGGACGCTCCTCCTTCGTGCGCTCCTCGCGCACCGCCCGCAAGTGCAGGATGCCGTCGGCCACGCTGATCTCCACGTCGTGGTCGGGGTCGATCCCGGGAAGCTCCGCGCGGATCACGCACGTGTCGTCCTCGAGGTACTCCTCGACCCGCATGAGGTGGGAGCCACCCTCGACCGTGCGGTCCACGAAGCCCTGACCCCCGAAGAAGTCCTGGAACATGTCCCGGAACATCTGGTCGACCCGCTGCTCGCTCCACACCATGTCCAGCGGCCAGGTCATCCGGGGCTCGCGCTTGATCAGGCTCATGACTCTTCCTTTCGACAGTGGCGGGACGACAGCGGGCCCGCCGAGACCCTGGGGGCTCGCACCCCCTCGTTCTCAGGCCTACGCCCGCCCCCCGGACCGCAGCAAGGGTCGATGGTCCCGACCGGCTCCCCGAATCCGGGCCGGGGCGCCCTCAGACCCGGAGCCCCGCGTGGACGATCGCCTCGGCGACGACCCGGACGCTGGCGTTGTGGTCACGGGCATGCCGCCGGATCAGGGCGAAGGCTGTGTCGACGCCGGTGCCGTGGGCGTGTGCGGTGATGCCCTTGGCCTGCTCGATGACCACGCGCTGGTCCAGGGCTCGCTGCAGCTGCTCGGTGAGCTGACGCTGCTGGTCGAGCTTGGAGGCGTTCACGAGGTACGCCGTGGCCATGTCGGCGAAGACGCGGGCGGTGAGGAGCTCCTCGGCCGACCACTCGCGGGGCTCGTGCGAGTACAGGTCGAGCGCACCGACCGTGGCGTCGACCAGGGTCAGGGGGATGCCGGCGACGCTGGACACCCCGTGCCGACGGGCCACCGCGACGTATTCCGGCCACCGCTCGCCGAGGTCGGTGAGGTCGGCGATCGCCACGACCTCGCCGGTCCGGATCGCGTCGAGGCACGGCCCGGTCCGGTGGTCGTGCTGGGCCTGCTCGAGATCGATGGCGGCCGGGTTGACGGCGTTGGCGAAGTGCAGCTGGCCGTCCTGCACCAGGCTGACTCCGCTGCCGGCCAGGCCGAGCACGGCAGTGACGTGCCCGGTCAGCTCGCCCAGGACCACCTCGACGTCGTAGGGCGCGATGAGGGCGTGGGCGAAGTCCGACAATGCCTGCAGGAACATCCTCCGGTCGGGCATGACCCCCTCCACGCCCAGGCCGTCGCGACACGACGACGAGGACTCATCGCGACTCTACTGGGCGGCCCGGTCGGGGCTCGAGTGCTAGCGTTGAAGCGATCCGCACTTCGACCGCCCCGGACCCCGGCGGTGGGGCCACTCCAGACCTCGGTGGCACGATGTTCTTGGCGTGCCCTCTGGAGGTCTCATGCTCTCCCTGCCGCTCGACCTGCTCCCATGACGTCCGTGCACCAGGCACCCGTGCCCGCACCGCGACCACCTGACCGGCAACGGCCTCGGATCCCCGAGGCGGATCTCACGCTCGGGCTGTTGATCAAGGCGGTCGAGGAGTACGCGATCTTCTCCCTGGACGCGACGGGTGCGGTGCAGACATGGAACGTCGGCGCACACCGCATCAAGGGCTACACCGAGCAGCAGATCCTCGGCCGACACTTCTCGGTCTTCTACCTGCCCGAGGACCAGCAGGCCGGCCTTCCCGAGGCCACGCTTGCCCACGCCATCCAGCACGGCGACTGGTGCGGCGAGGGATGGCGAGTCCGCCGGGACGGCACGACGTTCTGGGCCGACGTCGTCATCACTGCCGTCTTCGGGCCTGACGGCGAACTCACGGGATTCGTCAAGCTCACGCGTGACGCGACCGAGCGCAGGAGCGCCGAGGCCAACCAGCACAGGCTCGAGCTGCTCCGGGAACGTGAACGGATCGCCCTGGAGCTGACGGACGCGACCACGCGCAGCATCTTCGCTGCGACACTGACCCTCGCCCGCGCGCTCGCGACGTCGAACGACCCGCGGGTGACCGAGTTCGTCGAGGAGGCCATCAGCGCGCTGGATCGAACGGTCACGCAGATTCGCTCGACGGTCACGAGCCTGCGGTCCTGACGCCCGGGCGACCCGCTCCGGAGTGCCCACGCGAACGGGGGGCGCGCAGGGCTCAGGGGTGGCGTCGCCTCATCACCAGCACCACGAGGGCCGTGGTGAGCACGCTGGACAGGAGCACCTCGTCACGCGACAGCCCGTCGACGTTCGGCTGGAGCTCCTCCTCGGTGGCCCAGCCGAAGAGCACCTCGCTGGTGACCAGGCCGACGGCGAAGCAGGCGACGGTCGTGATCGCGGCCGCCAGCAACCGGTGCTCCACGGACCGGGTCACCACCAGTCCGGCGAACGCGCCGAAGCCGAGCGACATGGCGGCGAGCACCGCGAGTCCTTCGAACCCCAGGTCCCACTCCATGGCAGCGCTCCCTCCCTGCTTCGACCTTCCGCGCAGCGATCCGGGCGCGGCAGGGCTCATCGGGCCCCGAGGCCGGGACCAACGTCCCGCTGCGAGTTCGCCACCCCGTCGTCTGGTTCGCCGGGAGCGTGGTCGGCCGGCTTCGAGTGGCGCAGGAATCTGCAGCGCTTCAGCCTCTGTGGCGCCACGCGCTGTCGTGTGGTGGGCTGGTCGTGCCCGTCATCCGCCCGCCCACGGCGCAACCTTTCTCCCCCGGGTGTCGTCAAGAGGGGTACGAAGGGGGTGCCAGATGGCGTTCACGACCACGAAGCAGACGCAGGACGCGTCGGCGTTCGAGGAGCTCGCCACGTCCGCGTGGCCGAGGCTGTACCGCTCGGCGTACCTGCTCGCCGGGAACCATGCGGACGCCGAGGACCTCGCGCAGCAGGCGCTGCTGCAGGCCTACCGGTCCTGGACCAAGGTGAGCGGGGCCGACCAGCCGATCGCCTACCTGCGGCGCACGCTCACCAACATCTACGTCTCCCAGCAACGCCCGCTGGCTCGCAAGCTGGAGCTCCTCACCGACGCTCCCCCGGAGCCACGCACGGCGCCGGGCGCCGCCGGTCCCGAGGACCACCTGGAGCTCTGGCCGCACGTCGCCTCGCTGCCGCCCCGACAGCGGGCCGTGATCGTGCTGCGCTACTACGAACAACTCAGTGAACGAGAGATCGCCGACGCACTCGGGTGCTCGACCGGCAACGTCAAGTCCACGGCCCACCGCGCGCTCAAGTCACTGCGAGCCGCCGTCGGCCACGACCTGTACGACGGAGAGGAGGCCTGAGATGACCACGGAACTCGAGAAGGTGCTGGTCCGCGAGCTGCACGAGGTCGCCGACGGCCTCCATGTGCCGCCGATGCCGTCCCTGCCCCGGGAGGAGGCGCGACCGGGCCGCGTGCGGCACTGGCAGCCCCTGCTGGTCGCTGCGGTCGTCGTGCTGATCGTGGGCGCGGTGGCGCTGTTCCTCGACCAGGGCGGTGACGGCCGGCCGCAGCCGGCTCCGCAGCCCACCCCCACCGCACCCAGCGTCACCCCGACGCCGGACACGAAGATCGCGGCCACGCCGCCGGCCGTGCCCTACGTCGTCGACCGCAAGCTCTACGTCGACGGCACGCAGGTGCCCGGCGAGTTCTGGTCGGTCGAGTCGCGCGGCGGGGCCTGGCTGGCCTGGCAGCCCGACGGCACGTGGTGGTTCGGCGCCCCGGGCGTGGACGCCGGGCCGATCGATGCCGTGATCGACGAGGCACCGGTGCTCTCGCCCCACGGGAAGTACGTCGCGTTCGTCGACATCAGCAGCGGCAAGCCCGTCCTGACCGGGTTCGACACCTCCCCCTCGGGCGAGGGCCTCGGCGCCGCGCCGGTCGACCTGCCCCGCCGGGAGGACGGCGTCTCCGTAAAGGTCCGCGCCGTCACCGACGACGGCGACGTCATCGTCCAGGGCACCCGCACCAGCCTGATGTGGCGCGCCGGGACCGGCGACCAGCAGACGGTCGTCGACCTCAACGAGACGGCGCCCGACCAGGTGGTGCTGCAGGGCACGGGCGCCGGGCTGGTCGTCGTCGACGGGGCCGACGGCGCGACCGACGCCACCAGCACCGAGCCGTACCTCGCGACCATCTCCGCCGACGGCGTGCTGACCCGCACGGACACCCTGCCGACGTACGACGACCTCGAGGTCAGCCCCGGCGGCACCTGGCTCGTCCGCGCGCCGGCCGGCACCATCGGGGGGGACGTCACCCTCACGACCTCCCTGGACGCGCAGGAGGTGGGCAGCACCGACGAGATGGTGCTGGCCGCACCCGACCACTGGGGCTTCGCCGTCAACACCTGGGCGTGGGAGGACGACGAGACCCTCGTTGCGGTCCTGCTGCCGCTCCGGGGACAGGCCGACGCCCGGCTCGTCCGCTGCAGCGTCACGCTCGGGGGCTGCCGCGCGTTCGCCGGCCCCGCGGCCGACGGGGCGACCGGCACCGTCACCGCCGAGCAGGCGCTGGACGCCGTGATCGAGGCCGTGGTCGCCGGCGACCGCGCCCTGCTCACCGACCAGGCCGTGATCCGCGACGGCGAGTGGCAGCAGCTGCTCGACTTCGCCGCGGGCCAGGGCGGCTCGGGCGGCAGCTGCCGGGACAACGGCGGCGGCACCCAGGACTGCGAGATCTCCTTCGCTGCCAACCCGAGCGCCACCTACTACGCCATCCTCGAGCCCGCCCAGTACGCCTACGGGTGGCGGGTCGGCTACGTGAGCATCGCCGGGGCCTGAGGCCTCAGACGCCGGCGTCGACGTACCGGCCGTCAGCGGTGACCGGGTGGTCCTCGTTGATGGCCCGGACGGCGGTCGTCGGCGGGACCTCGGTGGGGCGCAGGTCGAGGTGGACGCCGGCGATCATGCAGCGCACCGACCCGCCGGCCAGCTCGATCGTCGGGATGTCGATCGCGACGATCTCGCAGGACTCCTCGATCACCGCGACCTGCTCGGGCGTGAGGCTGCGGCGGGCCCGCGCGGACATCGCCATGATGTAGCGGCGCCGGCCGTCCGGGGTGCGGCCGCAGAGCTCGACCGCGTTGCCGGCGAACTCGCGGATCTGCGCCTCGGTGAGCTCCACGACCTTGCGGCCGTTGACGGTGAGGCGCTCGCGGACCTGCTCACGGCGTACGACGTCGGGGATCATCTCCAGCGCGATCATCGCGACGTCCGTGCCGATGCAGGCGATCACGTTGGTGTGGTAGACCGGCACGCCGCTGGAGTCGACGGCGTCGAAGGCCATCGGCTCGTAGCCGAAGTCGGTGCAGAAGCGCTCCAGGACGTGGGAGTCGGCGCGGTGGCTGACCGCCATGTAGGCGACCCGGGACACGTGGTCGAGGACCATCGCGCCGGTGCCCTCGAGGAAGATGCCGTCGGGCTCGAGGCCGGAGTAGTCCACGATCGTCTGGACGCGGTAGGACGACTTGAGCATCTCCAGCACGTCGGCCCGGCGCTCGTGCCGCCGGTTGGAGGCATACATCGGGTAGACCGCGACCGTGCCGCCGGCGTGCGTCGAGAGCCAGTTGTTCGGGAAGACGCTGTCGGGGCGGGTGTGGTCGTGGTCCTCGAAGACGTGCACGCGCACCCCGGCCTCGCGGAGCGCGTCGGCGACGGCGTCCATCTCGGCCAGCGCCTGGGCGGAGGTGATGTCGGCGGACTGCCCGGCCGGGATGTCGGCCTGGAAGGCGTTGTCGGCCGCGGTCGCCGGGTTGGGCACGAACTTCTCGGCGCGGATGAGGATCACAGCGGAGGGGGCTTGGGCACTCACGCTGGGAGGGTAGAGCATGGGGCCTCCCATGCAGACCTCCGGAACCCCCTTCACCGACCGCCGCCTGCTGCTCGCCGTCGACGCCCCCTCGCTCCTCCACCGCAGCCACCACGCCCGCTCCGACACGGGCCTGCTGGACCGTGGCGGCCGGCCCGCGTGGGCGCTGCACGGGATGCTGCGCCAGATCCTCGAGGCGATCGACATGTTCGCCCCGGACGCCGTGATCTTCGGCCTCGACGACCGCAGCCACTCCATCCGCGCGGCGACCTACCCGGACTACAAGGCGGGGCGTGCGGAGAAGGACGCGACCCTGGTCGACCAGCTCGACCGGGCCGGCGCGATGCTCGACGCCCTGGGCTTCAACACCGTGACCCCGCCGGGGCTGGAGGCCGACGACGTCAACGCCTCGGCGGCGACCTGGGCCGAGCGCGAGGGCTGGAGCTGCGTCCTGATCACCTCCGACCGGGACGCCTTCGCCCACATCAGCGACCACACCCGGGTGCTGCGCCTGATCAACGGCGGGATCGCGGCGTCGCCGCTGCTCAGCCCCGCACGCCTGGAGTCGATGTACGGCATCGCCCCCGAGCACTACCTCGAGTACGCCGCCCTCCGCGGCGACGCGAGCGACAACCTGCCCGGCGTCGCGGGCATCGGCGAGAAGACCGCTCCGGTGCTGCTCACCCAGATGGGGTCGATGCAGTCGGTGTGGGCCGACATCGACCACGCCGACGGCCTCAACCTCGTCGCGACCCTCGACTCCTACTGCGAGGAGGAGGGGCTCCGCAAGATCGGGGCGGGGCTGCTCAAGCGCCTCACGGCACCCGGCGCCCGGGAGCGGTTCGAGTTCAACCTGGCGATCATGTCCGGCAGGACCGACCTCGACCTCGGGCTGACCCCCGACGTGCCCGGCTCCCCCGGCCTGCTCCCCCTCGACGTGGAGCGCGTGCTGCGCGTCGTCGGCCACCTCAACGTCACCGCGACCACCGACCTGGCGCTGCGTGTGCTCACCGAGCCGCCCGCGTCCGCCCAGGGGGCCGACCGCGGCTAGTGGCCCCGCCGGAGCCCGGCGGTGATCAGCAGCTCCCGGATCTCGGGCCTGGCGGCGTACGAGCCGGCACCCAGGAACGCCTGCTGGACGATCTCGTCGACCCGCTCCCGCGCCATGAAGTCGTTGCCCATGGCGGCCAGCTCGGCCGCGCCGGGACGGAACGTGATCACGGGCGTGCCGCTGTCCCGGAGCGCGCGGGCCTCGCGCCTGGCCAGTCGTGCGGCGTGGCCGCGGGACAGGGCGTAGAGGTCGGTGGGGATCTGCACCGGCCCCGACATGGGCGACACCACGATCACCAGGTCGAGGTCCTGTCCCCGCAGGAGCGCGGCGTTCGTGGGTGAGTGCGCGCCGCCGTCCACGTACACGTGGTCATCGATCGTGACGGGCATGAAGTAGCCGGGCACCGCGCACGACGCGGCGATGGCCAGGTGCAGGGGGGCCTCCGGCCCACCCGGCCGGCCGAAGACGACGCGCCGGCCGTCGCGGCGGCGCACGGCGCAGATCCAGAGGTCGCGGTCGGGCCAGGACCGGCCCTCCACCTCGCGCAGCATGCCCAGCTGCTCGGCGATGTCGACGCGGCCCGGGGCGAGGAGGGCGAGCGCGGCGGCCATCGGCCGGAAGGTCCACGGCCGGATCACCGCCCGCTGCACCATCTCCCACCCGGGCGGGTCCGGGAGCCGGCGCAGCAGCGGCAGCAGCCGGAACGGCTCGAACACGGGGATCTCGTTGCCCAGCAGGCTGCGCAGCATCATGCCCTCGGCCTCGAGCGGCGCCTGGACGATCCAGGCTGCGAGCTCCGGCGCCGGGACACCGACGCGCAGCAGGGTCCCGGTGATCGCGCCGGCCGAGGTGCCCACGACGACCTCGGCGTCCCGGGGGTCCCAGCCGAGGTCGTGCTCGAGGGCGGCGAGCACGCCGGCGTGGTAGGCCTGCCCCACCACCCCGCCGGCTCCCAGGACGAGCCCCACCCTGCTCATGGCCCCGACACTGGCCCTGTCGCAGCCCCCGCCGCAAGGCCCACCCGCGCTAGGCAGCGCCTACGGGTGGGTGACCGCCACGGCCTCGAACTTCTCGCTGCCGCCGGCGAGGTCCTGCTCGGTGACGATGCCGACGCCCTGGGCGTAGTACTTCACCGACACGACCGACTTCTCCAGCCGCGACCACTCGAAGCTGCGCACGACCGAGGTGTAGCGGTGGCCGGCGACCCGCACCGTCGCGTCGTTCTGGACGATCCAGGCCTGGTCCTCGGCGTGCCCGCGGAGGAACTCCTGGCGGTAGGCGTCGGTCGGGCGGGGGTGCGCCGGCATGATGATCCCGGCCCGCGCGCCGTCGCGCCCGGCCCGCCACGACCCCTCGCGGGAGTCGACGTTGCCGTGCTCGTCGTACGTCGCGGTGTTCTCGCCGAAGTACCAGACGTTGCCGTCCTGGTCCGCGGCGTACCAGTCACGCGTCCGCTCGGCGACCGAGCCGTCGGCACGGAAGACGACGTCGTGGATGACCCGCGTCTTCACGCCCTGGATCATCTTGGTGTCGTGGGTGACCGTGAGCCGCTCGGTCAGCCGCTCCCCCTCGTCGACGCCGCGGTAGCGGACCACGGTGCCGGGCTTCAGCGGGAAGTAGGGGTTGGGCTTCGACGTCGCGAACGCGCCCGGGTCGACGGCGGCGGGAGCCGCGTGGTGAGTGACGTTGTGCGGTGCGGCCGCGGTCACGGGCGCTGCTCCGGACGCGGCAACGCCGGTCGTGACGGCGGCTGCGGAGGCCGCGCTCGCCAGGCACAGGGAGGCGATGGTCAGGGTCTTCACGGGAGGTCCTTCCTCGAGGGGTCACCCGAGGATGCCGCGTGCCCGCTGAAGGCAGCCTGAACCGCCGCTGAAGGGGGGTTGAATCGGGACTTCCCGTCACTCGAGTCGGTATTTCTCGTCACGTGAGTCGGGACTTCAGGTCAGCCGGGCGCGAGGGCATTGGCGGAAAGCCCCGATTCGAGTGGTCACAACTCCCGATTCGAGTGACTGGAAGTCCCGATTCGACCTGTCAGAGGGAGCCGGAGTTGGTGGAGCCCTTCGTGCACGACACGACCTTCGACCACAGTGGTCCGGTCCAGTTGCTGTAGACCGAGCGGATCGAGACGGTGTACTTCGTCGACGCCTTGTCGTTCGTCTGCGACACCGAGACGGTGCGGGTGTGCGCCGTGGAGGTCGAGGAGTTGCTCGGGCCGTCCTCGCTGGTCACCGTCACGGCGTACGACGATCCCGCGGGGCCGGTGTCGGTGAAGCCGCTGACCGTCACCGAGACGCCCTCGGTGCCGCCGCTGCTGGTGCACTGGTAGGTGCCGGTGACGCTCGTCGGGGCCACCAGGACGGCGGTGCCGACGGACTGTGCTGGCGCCGAGCTGGACGCGCTGAAACGGGCGAGGGCCAGGCCCGGCGTCAGGACCACGAGGGCAGCGACCAGCAGCACCGTGGCCGCGCGGCGGCTGAGGTCGAGGCTGGTCATGCCCCCAGTCTTTCGAAACGGATTCAAGCGGGACCCGAAGCAACCTCAAGAAAGCGGCAAGTTCTGGCACCATGTGCACATGTCAACGAGCTCGGGAGAAGACCGGAAGGCCCTCGTCGTCGAGGACGACGAGGACATCCGCTCCCTCATCGAGTTCACGCTCTCGACGCAGGGCTTCTCCGTCATGACCGTCGACTCCGGTCTGGCCGGCGTCGACGCGGTGCGCGACCACGACCCGGACCTGGTCACCCTGGACCTCGGCCTGCCCGGCATCGACGGCATCGAGGCCTGCCGTCGCATCCGCGAGATCTCCGACGCCTACGTCGTGATGATCACCGCGCGCGACGACGAGGTGGAGAAGCTGATCGGGCTGGAGACCGGCGCCGACGACTTCCTGTCCAAGCCGTTCAGCCCCCGCGAGCTCAAGGCCCGCGTCAACGCGATGTTCCGCCGGCCGCGCCGCGGCCCGCAGACGGTCGCCGTCCCGGTCAACAACCACGTCGCGGCCGAGCCCGAGCACGAAGTGCTGCGCCACGGCACCCTCACCGTCGACGTCGACGGCCGCCGGGCCTTCCAGGACGACAGCGAGCTGACGCTGACCCGCACCGAGTTCGACCTGCTGACCGAGCTGATGCGCACCCCTGCCCGGGTCTGGACCCGCGAGGCGCTGCTGCGCTCTGTCTGGGACACCGAGTGGGCCACCGACACCCACCTCGTCGAGGTGCACATCGGCAACCTGCGTCGCAAGCTGGGCGAGGGCCCCGGCGCGGCCAAGCTCATCCGCACCGTGCGGGGCGTGGGCTACCGCATGGAGGCACCCAGCTGACGCTGGGGACGAGACGGCGTCAGACCGCGGCGGCGAGGTAGCCGCCGAGCGCGAGGTGCGCCCGGGAGGCCACGACCGCGAGCCGGCGAGCCGACATCCGGGCCGAGGCCAGGTCCTCGCGGCGGACGCTCGCCTCGATGTCGCCGGCGATCTCGGCCAGCTCGCAGGTGCCGACCGTGGTCGAGGAGACCCGAAGGCTGAGCACCGCGTCGAGGGCGACCTCGAGGTCGGCGCATCCCAGGGCCTCGGCGATCCGGCCGACGCGCTGGGGAAGCATGGACTGGTAGCGGGTCGCGAAGACCGTCGGGTACGTCGTGTCGTCCACCTCGCTGGCGAGGCGGGCCAGCGCGCTGGCGTCGAAGGCCGGGGGCGTCGGGTGCGCTGGGTGCAGGGTCTCGCTCATGCGGCGACGACCTCCTCGTGCTCGTGGCTGGGCTGCGCGTGGTCGTCGTCCGAGTCGGTGCCGTCGGCGTCCCCGGCGGCGTCCCCGGCGGTGTCCCCCCTGGTGTCACTGGGGTCGTTGCCCCCTTCCGCGCCCTCCTCCTCCTTGCCCCAGATCAGCGTGAGGCCGAGGAGGATCAGTCCGCCGAAGGCGAACCAGAACACGCCGTGCCGGACAGCCGGCGTGCGGAGGACGCGGATCGCGGTGCCGAGCTTGGGGACGACTGCCCGTGCCTCCCACACGGTGTCGTCGCTCAGCGTCGCGGTCCAGGGGTCGACGTTCGGGTTGTTGTCACCCTTGGTCACGATCGTGGTCGAGCCGTCCTTGCCCCGGACGATCTTGGTCACCCGGTGGGTCTCCACCCGGTGGTCCTCGATCGGGATCTGGTAGCTGATCACGTCGCCGACCTTCAGCTCGCTGGTCGGCTTGGGCACCGTCACGACCACGTCACCCGGCATGATCCCCGGCTCCATCGAGCCGGTGAGCATCGTCGCGGTGCGGTAGCCGAAGAGGTGCGGGCCGAGCGCGATGGCGAAGAACGCCAGCACGCAGACGAGCAGGACGCCGTTGGCCACCCAGTGCCCGATCCGGCGACCCCAGGAGGGACGCGCGGCCGACGGAGCGGGAGCCTCGACGCGGTGGCGTCCGGCGCTGGCAACGGTGTGGCTCATGGTCTGCTCCTGTTCTGGGTCGGACGGGGAGTTGGCGGGGTGTGCGGCGGGGAGACAACGAGCCCGTGGGGTCGCCTGCTCGGTCAGGCGACCCCACGGGGGTCTGGGTCACCGGTAGGTGGCGGTGGCCTTCTGCGTGGCGTCGAAGGTGAACGTCACGGCGTTGGTGAGGCCTTGGAACGTGTTGTCGGCAGCGGTCGGCAGCACCATCGACAGGCGCAGGTTGACCGCGCCGGCGCTGCCGGCGTTGGCGTTGAGGGCCGTGGTGGCCGCGGCCAGGTCGAGGTTGGTGCCGATGACGGCGCGGGAGGCCAGGACGGAGGTGGTCGTGCCGGAGCAGGAGAGCGAGTTGTCCGACGCGCCCTTGGTCCAGGCGACCGAGCAGCTGTCGATCGCGAGCTGCAGGCCGTTGGTGGCGTCGCTCGTGAGCAGGTTCGGGGTGCTGGTGCTGGTGGTCATCTTGACCGAGCCGAAGGACTCGGTGCCCGCGGAGCGGGTCAGCGTGACGGCCCGCTGGATCGTGTCACCCGGGAGGACCTGGGTGGCGGCCACGGTGGTGGCCACCGCGCCCTGGTTCAGACCCAGCTGGACGACACCGGAGGTGACGTTGGCGCTGGCCGAGGTGCTCGAGGTGAACGAGCCGAAGGTGCCGAGGCCGGCGACGGAGGCGGCTCCACCGACGAGGACGACGGACGCCAGGACCTTGGCGGTGGTGGTGCTCAGGAGGGAGGTAGCCATTGCTGTTCCTTTGATCAGGACCAGCTGTCCGGCTGGTCATTTCCTTGATGACCAGAACTCTGCAGGGCTCCCTTCAAGGGACCGGCCGGGATTCCCTCGGGGTTTGCTCAAGATGCCGACAAGTCTCCAGAGGTTGGGGATCCGAACCTCAAGGTGAGCGTCCGCGGCCCCGGCTCGAAGCCCAGCGCGCGGTAGACGCGCCCGGGCACCGGGTGGTCGTCGTCGCCCCGAGGACAGACGAGGCCGAGGCTCGCCCCGGCGTCCCGCGCGGCGTGCAGGGCCGCCAGGCTGACGGCTCCGGCCAGGCCACGTCCTCGGTGGTCGGGTGCGCAGCCGACGGGCTCGACGAGCGCCACGCCCGTGCCCGGGTCCAGCCAGACCAGGCAGGACGCCACCATCTCGCCCTCGGCGGTGACCGCCACCCAGTCCAGCTCGTGGCGGTAGGGCGGCGTCGCCATCAACCCGGCGTACGCCGCAGCCGACACCCGGCTCGTCCCGCCCGGAGCCGCCCAGGCGGCCCGGTGGCACGCGGCCCGCTCCTCGTGCTCCGAGGGCTCCACGTGGCGCAGCGTGTAGCCGGGCACGGGCGGCACGTCGCGCAACGCCGTGAGGTCGAGGTGGTGGTGGGTGAACCAGGGCTGGTCCTCCACCTCGAAGCCGGCCCGCGACAGGCCCGCGAGCACCCCGGTCTCCGTCTCCAGCGTCATCGTGCGCAACGGACCCGCCGGTGCCCGGTCCAGGAACCAGCCGGCCGCGTCGTCGACGACATCCGGGTGCGCGGGGTCGACGCACAGCTCCAGCCAGTCGTCGGCCTCCGCCCACGCCCAGCCCACGAGCTCGCCCGCCACCCGGAACAGCGCGACCGGGCCGTGTCCGAGGTCGAGGCCATAGCGGGCGGACCAGGCCAGCTGGCCCGGGTGGTGACGTGCGGACCGGGTCCACAGGCGGGAGGCGAGCTCCTGCATCTGCGGCAGCGCCTCGTCCACGGAGGCCACCGCGGTGCCGACGGTGCTCACGCCCCGGCGAGCTCGGCGAACCAGGCCGCGACCTTGGCCGGGTCGTGGCCCAGCGCCGAGTCGTAGGCGGTGAACTCCGTCATGCACACGCCGGGCACGTCGGTCTCCCACCACGAGCCGCTCGGCTGGACCTTCTCGCGCTCCATCAGGGCGGCGAACCGCTCCTGGAGCCCCGGCAGCGGCGACTCGGCGTGGACGAAGAAGGTGTTGGTGTGCGGCGGAGACGGGTTGACCCGCAGTCCGGCGGCCACCAGCTCCTTGGCGAACGCCCGCGCCCACGCGACGTACTCCCCCATCCGCGGGAGCCGGTCTCGCAGCCCGACCAGCGCGCCCACGGCGTACGGCGAGAGCCGGTAGAGCTGGCCGCCCATCCGCTGCCGCCACACGCGCAGCTCGTCCATGGCGTCCTGCTCGCCGACCACCGCGGCACCGGACGCGGCGCCCATGCCCTTGTAGAACGAGACGTACATCGAGTCGAACAGCGCCGCGATCTCCGCGAGCGGCCGGTCGTAGAAGGGCTGCGACTCCCAGATCCGGGCCCCGTCGACGTGCAGCGGCACCCCGAGCTCGCGGGCGGCGGCGGACAGCTCGGTGAGCTGCTCCCACGTGGGCAGCAGGCACCCGGCGTCGCGCAGCGGCAGCTCGACGAGGGCGGCGCCGAGACCCGGCGTCATCGCCCGGAGCGCCTCGGCGGTCGCGACCTCGCGGCCGGAGGTGAGCGGCTCGAAGCGAAGGTCGTGCAGGAGTCGCGGCCCGTCCGCCTCGTGCTTGAGGAGGTGCGAGAGGTCCTGGATGCCCACGCGACGAGTGCCGCGACGTTCGCACCACACCCGCAGCATCGACTGCTGGGCCATCGTCCCGCTGACGAAGAAGACGGCCGCGGGCTTGCCCATGAGCTCGGCGAGCTCGGTCTCGAGCCGGGTGACGGCCCCGCCGTCGGCGTACATGTCCCAGTCGTCGATGCCGAGCTCCTCGCACGCCCGGGCGAGGCCGGCGAAGACCTCGGCCGGGGCGGTCTTCGGGTGCCACGGCACCAGGGTGGTGCAGGCGCGGACGGCGGCCTTGAGCCGGTCATCGAGTTCGGTCACGCGGCCGAGCCTCTCCTGCCGGGCGGCGGGGCGCAACGCCATTTGCGTCGGAGGCGGATGTACCCGGCGGATGAACCCGGCGGAGGGCCCGGCCGTGACCACCAGTGGGCTCCCGTGCCCGCCAGTCAGGTTCCGTGCAGGTTCCATGCACGAAACTCGCCCAGTCCACACCCAGAGGAGTCCCATGTTCGACCTCATCAACGGCCTGCCCCTCCACCCCCTCGTCGTCCACGCCGTCGTGGTGCTCGTGCCGCTGGCAGCGCTGGGCACCATCGCGCTGGCCCTGCGACCGACCTGGCGCCACCACTACGGCTGGCTCGTCGTCGGCGCCGCCGCGCTCGGCACGATCCTGGACCCGATCGCCACCTCGAGCGGCGAGGCCCTCGAGAAGCACGTCGGCGACCCCGGTGAGCACGCCGCCCTGGGCGACCAGCTCATCTGGTTCCTGGTCCCGCTGCTCGTGCTGTCGCTGGCGCTCGTGCTCCTGGACCGCAGGCGGCCCGACGCCACCACCGCCCTGCGGGCCGTCGCGGTCCTCGGTGTTGTTGCCGCCCTGGCGACGACCGTGCAGGTCTACCGGATCGGCGACTCCGGCGCCCGCGCCGCCTGGGGCGACCAGGTGTCCGCCACCACCACTTCAGGGGGAGACTGACCACATGGCGACCATCGGACTCTGCGAGGACGACCCGGCGATCCGCCGCGTGGTCGGCCAGGCGCTGGGCCTCGCCGGGCACAGCGTCGTCGCGGCCCACACCGGCGGCGAGGCGCTGCGCCAGTTCGGTCCGGAGGTGGACCTCGACGTGGTCATCCTCGACATCGGACTTCCCGACGCCGACGGCCGCGACGTCTGTCAGGCGTTGCGCTCGGCCGGCCAGGCGGCCCCCGTGCTGTTCCTCACCGCCCTCGGCACGGTCCACGACCGGCTCGCCGGCTTCTCGGCCGGCGCGGACGACTACTTGCCCAAGCCCTTCGACGTGAAGGAGCTGATCGCTCGCGTGGAGGCCCTGGCCCGCCGTGGGCGCACCCCGGTCGCCGCCTCCGGCGACCTGCTGCTCGACCCGACCCGTCACTCGTTGCGCTGCCGTGACTCCGAGGTGGCCCTGACCCCCACGGAGTTCCGGATGCTGGCAGCGATCACGTCGCGTCCCGGCGAGGTCGTACGCCGCCGGGCCGTCGTGGCCGCCGCCTGGCCCGACGGCGCCATCGTCAGCGAGAACACCGTCGACTCCTACATCCGCAGGGTCCGCCGCAAGCTCGAGGAGCTCGACTCCCCGGTCAGCCTGCAGACCGTGCGCGGGGTCGGGTTCGTCCTGAGGTGATCACGAGCCGCTGGCGCCACGCGTCCTTCCGCACCCAGATCGTGTTCTCCACGATGGCGCTGATCGCGCTCGGCATGGTCGCGGTGACGTTCGGCATCCAGCTGCTGCTCCACCAGACCACCGAGAACACCATCAACACCCTGCTCGAGGAGCGCAACGACGCCGTCGTCGCCGCGGTCGACTCGGCCTCCGGGTCCACCCTCACGGTGCCCGCCGAGGTCCTCGAGCCCGGCGTCGCCGTGTACGACGCCCACGGCCACCGCGTCGCCGGCGACCTCGCCACGGTCTCCACCGAGCACCTGCTGCCGCTGACCACCGTCACGACGACCACCTACACCCGGATCGGCGAGCGCGCCCGCCTGCGCGCCCAGCCGTTCACGACCGGCTCCGGCGTCTCCGGTGTCGTGATCGTGAGCGAGCCGCTGGCGCCCTACGAGCGCGCGGGCCGGTTCGTCATGTTCGCCTGCATCGCGATCGGCCTGATCGTGCTCATCGCCAGCGGCCTGATCGCGCGCTGGGTCACCAACCGGGCGCTGGCGCCGGTGGTCCAGATGGCCGACCGGGCCACCGACTGGAGCGAGCACGACCTCGGTCGGCGGTTCGAGCTCGGCCCGTCGACCAACGAGATCGCGGCCCTGGGCAACACTCTGGACGGTCTGCTCGAACGCGTCGCGATGACGATCCGGGCCGAGCAACGGCTGACCTCGGAGCTCGCCCACGAGCTGCGGACCCCCCTCGCGGCGATCCAGGGCTCGGCCGACCTCGCCCTGATGCGTGGCGAGGTCAGCGACGACGTCCGGGAGGACCTCGAGCAGATCGCGCTCGCCTCACGGGCCATGGCCGTCACCATCACGACCCTCCTCGACCTGGCCCGCGAGCCCGAGGCGGTCCAGAGCACCGCGACCTGCCTGCTCGGCGACGTGGTCGACGCGGTCGTCCCGCTCGTGCCCGGCGAGCTCGCGCTGGCCCGCACCGCAGGCCCCGACGGGGTCCGGGTCGCGGCCCCGCGCGACCTCGTGGTCCGGGCCCTCTCCCCGGTCGTCGAGAACGCCGTCCGGCACGCCCGCTCGGCCGTGTCCCTCGACGTCGCGGTGCACCCGGCCGGCGTCGAGGTCCGGGTCGGCGACGACGGCCCCGGCGTCGACCCGACCGTGCGCGAGGCCGTCTTCGACGCCGGCGCCGCGGGCCCGGGCGGAGGCACCGGCCTGGGGCTGGGCATCGCCCGTCGGGTGGCGCGCTCTGTCGGGGGCGACGTACTCCTCGCCGAGGGGGCCTCCCCCGCCGGCGGGGCGCTGTTCGTGCTGCGGCTCCCCCGCCTCTGACCCCGACCGCCCGGGGTCAGCGCACCGGCAGCCCGAACGACTCCGCCATCGACGCCGCACCCTTGGCACGGTGCAGGTAGGGCAGCTGCGCGACGTCGTCGTACAGGCGCGTCAGCGAGTAGTGGTTGAGGCGGCGCTTGATCACGTGGTGGTCCTGGCTGGGGTGGATGACGACGGTGAGCACCCGGTTGCCGTGGTTGCGGTCGTCCTCGTCGGCGGTCAGCACGACCGCGAGGTGGCCCGACGTCCAGTCGGGACCGTCGAAGACCTGGGTCATCAGCGCCTTGAACCAGGCGTCGGCCTTCTTCAGCGTGCCGTCGTGGGCGTCGTGCGCGAGGTCGGGGACCACCATGCCCACCCGCGGCAGGTCGCCGGCCGTGACATCGCCGGCGAACCGGCTCATCCGCAGGTCGTGCTTGCGGCACTGGGCGCGCTCGTCGACGAAGTAGGTCCACGGGTTGTGCCGCACGGCGTAGTTCCCGCTGCTGGTCAGCGCGCACCGGCTCGGCATGCCCTGGGCGTACGTCGCCGCCGTGCGGTCGTTCGCGATGGCCTGCCCGAACACCGAGCGGCCACCCAGCTGGTGCGCCGCAGGGTCGGCGTCGTCGTCGATGCCGTAGGTCTTGCCGCCGGCGATCGCGATGTAGTTGGGCAGCGAGGGGTGCGTGATCGCGTAGTAGCCGGTGGCGTAGCCGTAGCGCTTGGCCAACCGGAACGTGTAGGGCATGCCGGCCTTCATCTGCGCCAGCGAGTGGTTCTCCTCCACGACCACGAGCAGCTTGGTCACCTTGGGGGTCGTCGCGGCGGCCACGGCCGCAGCCGCGTGGCTCGCCTCTCCGGCGGGCGATGGGCCCGCGTCGGGTCCCGGGGAGGCGCTGGAGCACGCTCCCGTGAGGACGAGGGCGAGGGTGGTGACGGTCAGGGCGGCGCGGCTGAGAACCTTCACCCCCAGGAGGCTAGTTCAGCATCCGCATCGTCCGGGGGACGCCCCCACCGCGCTGGACCTCCTCGACCAGCTCCTGCAGGGCGGTCAGCGCGACGTTCTGGGACATCGGGCCGAACGACACACGGCTCACGCCGAGCTCCTCCAGGCGAGCCAGCGACGGGTTGCCGGGGATGGCGATCATGCTCAGGCGCTGTGGACCGAAGGCGCCGACCAGGGTCTCGACCTGCTCCTCGTTCAACCGGGCGGGCACGAAGACGAGTGGGGCGCCGGCGTCGAGGTAGGCCTTGCCTCGTTCGACCGCGTCCTGGAGGCTCTCGGCCGGGTCTCGGTCACGGGCCTTCGCGAAGGCGTCGGTGCGGGCGTTGAGCACGAAGTCGACGCCCTCCTCGGCCGCCACCTTCATCATCTTCTCCACGTTGCCGGCCGCCTCGGCCAGCGGGCGCAGCTGGTCCTCGATGTTGGCCCCGACGACGCCGACGCCGATCGCGCGGCGGATCGTCTCCGCGGGGTCGCCGTAGCCGCCCTCGAGGTCGGCGGTGACCGGCAACGAGGTCGAGGCCACGATCCGCCCGACCATGTCGAGCATCGTGTCCAGCGGGATGTTCTCGCCGTCGGGGTAGCCGTAGGTCGCGGCGATCGAGTGGCTCGCGGTCGCGAGGGCCGTGGTGCCCTCGACGGCGGCGACGACGGTGGCGCTGATGACGTCCCAGACGTTGACGAGGCTCAGCAGCTTGGGGTCACGGTGGAGGCGCAGCAGCTCCGCGCCGCGCTCGATGGTTCCTCGGTCGGCCATGACGAGGAATCTAGCCCCAGAAGATCCGGTCCACGACGGCGTGGGCGCGGCGGGTGATCCGGAGGTAGTCGTTGACCATCTCGTCCGAGGCGCCGGGCGCGTAGCCGAGCATGGCCGCGACCGCCGCCTTCTCGCGGGCGTCGCGGGGCAGGTGGTCGCCGGGCTTGCCGCGGACCAGGGTCACGGCGTTGCGGATCCGCGAGACCGTGCGCCAGCCGTGCTCGAGCTCCTCGGCGTCCTCGACCGAGATCAGCTCCGCCTCGACCGCCGCGGACAGCGCCTCGAGCGTGCGGGAGGTGCGCAGGGCGGGCACCCGGCCGGCGTGCCGCATCTGCAGCAGCTGCACGGTCCACTCGATGTCGGCGAGCCCGCCGCGGCCGAGCTTGAGGTGGGTGGTGGGGTCGGCGCCCCGCGGCAACCGCTCCTGGTCGACGCGGGCCTTGATCCGGCGTACCTCGACCACGTCGTCGTCGGTGATCCCCTCGGCCGGGAAGCGCAGGGGGTCGATCATCGCCTCGAAGCGCTCGCGCAGGTCGCGGTCGCCGACCACCGCGTCGGCGCGCAGCAGCGCCTGGGCCTCCCAGACCTTCGACCACTTGGCGTAGTAGGCCGCGTAGGACTCCAGCGTGCGCACCAGCGCGCCCTGCTTGCCCTCGGGCCGCAGGTCGGCGTCGACGAGCAGCGCAGGGTCGTCGCCGGGCAGCGAGAGCAGGCGGCGGATCTCGTTGGCCACTGCCTGGGCGTACGACGCCGCAGCCTGCGGGTCGGCGCCCGGCTCGGGGTCGTGCACGAACAGCACGTCGGCGTCCGAGCCGTAGGACAGCTCGAAGCCGCCGTAGCGACCCATCGCGATCACCGCGATCCGGGTCGGCGGCGCGTCCAGCGACCGCGCCTCGCAGACCGCCCGCATCGTGACCACGAGCGTGGCCTCGAGCGTCGCGTCGGTGAGGCGGGACAGGCCGGCCCCCACGTCGGCCACGTCGATCAGCCCCAACATGTCGCCGGCCGCGATCCGGAACAGCTCGCGGCGCCGGATCGCGCGGATCGCGCGGACCGCCTTCTCGGGGTCCTGCTGCCGGCTGCTGGAGGCGACCATCTCCTCGGTGAGCGCCTCGGCGGGCAGCGGGTCGAGGTCCTCCCCCAGCATCCGCACGCCCTGCGGCTCGCGCTCGAGCAGCCGGGTGGCGTAGCGCGAGGTGGCCAGCAGCTTCGCGAGCCGCTCGGCCACCTGGCCCTCGTCGCGCAGCGTCTTGAGGTACCAGGGCGTGTCGCCGAGCGACTCGCTGATCCGGCGGAAGCCGAAGAGCCCGGCGTCCGGGTCGGGCGCGTCGGCCATCCACCCCAGCATCGCGGGCAGCAGCGCCCGCTGGATCCGGGCCGCCCGCGTCACGCCGCTGGTCAGCGCCTCGAGGTGGCGCAGCGCGGCCTTCGGGTCGGCGTACCCGAGCGCGGCCAGGCGGGAGGCCGCGGCCTCGGGCGAGAGCCGGGCCTCCGGGCCGGGGATCTTCGCCACCGCGGCCAGCAGCGGGCGGTAGAAGAGCTTCTCGTGCAGGCGACGCACCTCGCGGCGGTGGTGCTGCCAGGTCTTGTCGAGGTTGGCGGCCGGCTCCTTGTGGAAGCCCATGCTCCGGCCGAGCCGCCGCAGCGCCCCCTCGTCGGTCGGCACCACGTGCGTACGACGCAGCTGCGAGAGCTGGATCCGGTGCTCGAGCATCCGCAGGAAGGAGTAGGCCTCGTGCAGCGCCTCGCCGTCCTCGCGGCCGACGTAACCGCCCCGGGTCAGCTCGGCCAGCGCGCTCAGGGTCGCCTGGGCCCGGAGCTTCTCGTCGGCGCGGCCGTGCACGAGCTGGAGCAGCTGGACGGCGAACTCGACGTCGCGCAGCCCGCCGGAGCCCAGCTTGAGCTGCCGGTCCGCCTCGCGCGGCGGGATGTGGTCGACGACGCGGCGACGCATCGCCTGGGTGTCCTCGACGAAGCCCTGGCGCTCGGCGGCGCTCCAGACCAGCGGCGCGACCATGGCGACGTACTCACGGCCGAGCGCGAGGTCGCCGGCGACCGGCCGGGCCTTGAGCAGGGCCTGGAACTCCCACGTCTTGGCCCAGCGCTCGTAGTAGCCGCGGTGGCTGGCGATCGTGCGGACCAGCGGCCCGGACTTGCCCTCGGGCCGCAGCGCGGCGTCGACCGGCCAGATGGTGCCCTCGCCGGTGTGGTCGCCGCAGACCTGGATGAGGTTGCTCGCGAGCTGCGTGGCTGCCCGGGCGGCCACGCTCTCGTCGGCGCCGTCGACGGGCTCGTAGGCGAAGATCACGTCGACGTCGGAGACGTAGTTGAGCTCGTGGCCGCCGCACTTGCCCATCGCGACGACCGCCAGCCTCGTGGACGCCGCGTCGGCCCCGACCCGCTGCCGCGCGATCGCCAAGGCCGCCTCGAGGGTGCCGGCGGCCAGGTCGGACAGCTCGGCGGCCGCGTCGTCGAGACCGAGGTGGTGGGCCAGGTCGCGGGAGGCCAGCCGCAGCAGGATCCGGCGGTACTCGACGCGCAGCGCGTCCAGCGCCGCGGCGTCGGGGACGGTCGCGGTCGGCCGCGGGTCGTGCGGGTCGGCGCCGACCGCGCGCAGCAGCCCCTCCCTCACGGCGTACGCCGCCGGGCGGGTCGACCCGAGCAACGGATCGGTCAGCTCGTGCCAGTGACCCGGGTGCCGGACGAGGTGGTCGCCGAGCGCCTCGCTGGCGCCGAGCACGCAGAGCAGCCGCATGGCCGTGCCCTCGTCGTCGACCAGCGCCGCCAGCAGCTCGTCCCGGTCCTCGGCCGCCTCGGCGACCCGGACCAGCGCGGCCAGCGCCTGGTCGGGGTCGGCGGTCCGGGACAGCAGCGCCAACAGCGGGTCACCGGCCGGCCCCAGCGCGGCGAGGGCGTCGAGCGCCCCGTCGGCGTCGAGGAAGCCCAGGCGCAGGAGCGTGCCCTTGCCGGTGGTGGCCCGGCTCATCGAGGGGCCGCGGCCAACCGCGCGAAGCCGTCGGCCAGCGGGCGCCAGGCGTCGTCGAGCTCGGCCCGGGCCGCGTCGATGTCGCGCAGCAGCGCCTCCTGGTCGATGCCCCGCGCCTCGTGGGAGCCCCTGTCGGAGTCGGCCCACGGCTTCAGGACCGAGACGTCGACCTCCGGGTGCAGCTGCACGCCCCACACCGTGGCGGCGTAGCGGACGGCCTGCACCTCGCCCCGGCCGGTCGCGGCCAGCAGCGTGGCACCGTCGGGCAGCGCCGTGACCACGTCGTCGTTCCACTGGACCCCGCGACGCGGTGTCGCGACGGGGCCGAGCAGCGGGTCGGACGCGGCCGCGTCGGTCCACGCGACGCCGAGCAGGCCGACCTGCTGGCCCAGCGGGTTGGGCCCGACCGTGCCGCCGAGGGCGACGGCGATCAGCTGGTGGCCCAGGCAGATGCCCAGGGTGGGCAGGTCGGAGGCGACGGCTGCGCGCACGCGCTCCTTCACCACCGGCAGCCACGCGTGCCGGTCGTCGTCGTTGGCCCCCATCGGTCCGCCGAGGACGAGGAAGGCGTCGTAGCCCTCCAGCGCCGGGACCTCGTCGCCGGCGTAGGGGCGGACCACGTCGAGCTCGCAGCCGGCGGCGGCGAGCCAGTCGCCGACGAGGGCGGGCGGGCACTGGTCCTCGTGCTCGATGACCAGGATCCGCGGGGAGATCTTCGGGGAGCTCACGAGCGCCAACCTAGCCGGAGGTGCGGCCCGTGTCGGGGTCGCGTCCGGGCAGGGCGCCGACCAGGACCAGCAGCACCCCGACCACGATCAGGACCCAGCCGACCCCGACCCGGGTGAGCAGCAGCCCGTCGAGGATCGCGGCCGTGCCGCTGGCCGTCACCCACATCTTCACGCGGCGGTCCGCGAGGGCGAGCAGGGCCAGCGTGCGGACCGACAGGCCGAGCAGGACCAGGGCGGGGACGAGCACCACGAGCAGCACCACACCGGTCGAGGCGTCGTCACCGGTGTGGATCAGCAGCGCCACGGCGAGGATCACCATCACGGTGGCCGAGGCCAGCACGGCGTACAGCATCATCCGGAGCTGCCGGGCCCGCCCCCGGTCGTAGGGCGGCGGGAGATCGCGGTCCGACCGGGTCGTCACAGGACGGGCAGCATCCGGTCCCGCTCGAAGGCGGAGACTTGGCCGCGGTACTCCTCCCACTCCGCACGCTTGTTGCGGAGGAAGAAGTCGAAGACGTGCTCGCCCAGGGTCTCGGCCAGCAGCTCGGACTCCTCGGCGATCCCGATGGCGTCGTGCAGGGACCGCGGCAGCGGCGAGATGCCGAGGCTCTTGCGCTCCTTCTCCGACAGCGACCACACGTCGTCCTCGGCCTCGCGCGGGAGGTCGTAGCCCTCCTCGATGCCCTTCATGCCGGCGGCCAGCACCACGGCGTACGCGAGGTAGGGGTTGCAGGCCGCGTCGATGGTGCGCAGCTCGACGCGGGTCGACTGGCCCTTGTTGGGCTTGTACATCGGCACCCGGATCATCGCCGAGCGGTTGTTGTGGCCCCAGCAGATGTAGGACGGCGCCTCGCCGCCGAACATCATCCGCTTGTAGGAGTTGACCCACTGGTTGGTCACGACGCTGATCTCGGGCGCGTGCCGCAGGATGCCGGCGATGAACTGACGGCCCGTCTTGGAGAGCTGGTACTCGGCGCCGGCCTCGAAGAAGGCGTTCTGGTCGCCCTCGAAGAGCGAGACGTGCGTGTGCATGCCCGAGCCCGGGTGGGTCGTGTAGGGCTTGGGCATGAACGTCGCCCAGATCCCCTGGCTCAGCGCCACCTCACGGATGACGGTGCGGAAGGTCATGATGTTGTCGGCCGTCGACAGCGCGTCGGCGTAGCGCAGGTCGATCTCCTGCTGGCCCGGGCCGCCCTCGTGGTGGCTGAACTCCACCGAGATGCCCATCGACTCCAGCATCGTGATCGCCTCGCGCCGGAAGTCGGCGCCCATCGACTGCGCCGTGTGGTCGAAGTAGCCCGACCGGTCCACCGGCACCGGCTCGTCGCCGGCGGTCGGGGTGTTCTTGAAGAGGTAGAACTCGATCTCGGGGTGCGTGTAGAAGGTGAAGCCCTTCTCGGCCGCCTTGCTGAGCGTGCGCTTGAGGACGTAGCGGGGATCGGCGTACGACGGCGAGCCGTCGGGCATCACGATGTCGCAGAACATCCGCGCGGTCGAGGGGCCCTCACCGCGCCACGGCAGGATCTGGAAGGTCGACGGGTCGGGCTTGGCCAGCATGTCGGCCTCGTAGACGCGCGCGAAGCCCTCGATGGCCGAGCCGTCGAAGCCGATGCCCTCGGCGAAGGCCCCCTCGAGCTCGGCCGGGGCCACCGCCACGGACTTGAGGAAGCCCAGGACGTCGGTGAACCACAACCTGACGAACCGGACGTCCCGCTCCTCGAGAGCGCGGAGTACGAAGTCTTCCTGCTTGCCCATGGCCGCAGCCTAGCGGCGGCCGGCCCGCACTCGCGGGCACGGCCGCCGGGGCGGGACCAGGTCTGGATCAGGGCTTCTTGCAGGGCATGTAGTCCTGCGAGCCGAGGATCCCCTTGTAGGTCTTCAGGATCGGCCGCCACCACTCCTGGGTGACCTTGGTCCAGGCGAGCGTGCCGGGGGTCTTGCCCTGGTAGCCGTCGACCATGACCTTGCGGACCTCGAGCGGGATCGTCACCTCGGTGGCGTCGGTGCCCGCCCAGCAGCCCGACGCCTTGGTCTTGGAGCGCACGTCGTCGCGGGTCACGGTCGAGCCCGCCTTCTCGTGGTCGTAGCGGGTCACGATGTTGGCGACGAAGCCCGTGCTGTCGCCGTCCGACCCCTCCCAGGGAGCCCGGATCCAGAAGCTCATGCCGCGGGTGTGCTTGGTCGCGAACGTCCAGGAGACCGTGCCGTCCTTGACCGTCTTCTTCTTGCCCGACCAGGCCTTCTGCTGGCCGGCCTGGTACTGCAGCGGCTGGATCTGGCAGCCGTCGCAGTCGTGGACCGAGAAGGTCAGCGTGGTCGTCTGGGCGGCCGCGGCGGTGCTCGTCACGGACGTCAGCGGCGTCACGGGCGCGACCTCGGCGCGGGCCGCGTCGGCGGCGTAGCCGGTCAGGCTGGCGGCGACGCCCGCCACCGTGGTGGCGAGGACGGCGGTACGACGGGTGCGGGGCCGGGTGCTGGTCATGGTGTTCTCCTCGGGCGGTCGGCCCGGCGCTCCCGATGAGCGCCGTTGCCGGTGTCGCTGGGAATGACGCACGACCGGCCGGCTTTGTTGCGGGCCGTCCGGACTTTTCTTGGCGGGCCTCACGCCTCCGCGCGCGGCCGGACCTTCACGCAGCACCAGGGGTCGCCGGGATCGAGGGCGGCCTCCAGCCCGTGACAGCCGAGGCGCTCGACCACGCCCTCGACGAAGGCCTGGTTCATCCCGCACACCACCTCGGTGTGCTCGGCGGCGATCCGGTCGAAGGGGCAGTTGGCGAGGACGAGCTCGTCGCTCACCCGCGGCTCGTAGCCGTGCCGCGCGAGCACCTCCCCGACCCGGGCCAGCTCCGAGGAGCGGCGGTCGTGGTGCGGCGCCTCGGCCGCGATCCGGCTGCCCGCCTCCAGCGCGGCGGCACGGACGGCATCGGCGATCGGCGTACCTGCCAGGGAGCGGCCGACGGCGTCGGCGAGCACCGCCCCGGCGAGGTCGTAGCGCCGGTGCGGGAGGCTGACCTCCACCTCGTCCTCGGCCCGGCGGTAGAGCTTCGAGGGCCGGCCCGCGCCGGGCCCACTGCGGCCGGTGAGCCGTCGGAACTCCGTGACGAGCAGTCCCTCCTCGACGAGGCGGTCGAGGTGGTGCTTGGCCGTGTGCCGGGGCACGTCGACGCCGTCGGCGGCCTGGTCACGGCTGACCGCGTCGGGCTGCTCGGTGACGAAGCGGTAGAGCGCCCGGCGCACCGGGTCGGCCAGCGACCCGAGCTTGGTCACGCGGCGGGAAAAGCTCTCCTCGGGCATGGGGCACTTTCTAACAGACATGTCTATGGACGAAACAGTGGGACGACTCTACCGTAGGTATATCTATCTCTTAGAAAGGAGTCACCATGACGATCATGCACACGGCCCGGGACCGGACCCACGACGTCGCCCAGGAGATCTCGCGGGAGTTCCACGACCTCGCCACGATCGGGCGGATCGAACCCGCACGTCAGGCCTTCGTCATGCTGTGGGCGCTGTTCACGGTGGCGCCGATCGTCGTCGGGATCGACAAGTACTTCGACGGCCTGGCCAACTGGAAGGACTACCTCGCCCCCTGGATCAACGACATCGTCCCGGGCTCGGCCCACCAGATGATGCTCGGCGTCGGGGTCGTCGAGATCCTCGCCGGCCTGCTCGTCCTCACGATGCCGCGGATCGGCGCCTACGTGCTGGCGGCGTGGTTCGCCGGACTGGTGGTCAACCTGGTCAGCCAGGGCGAGTACTACGACATCGCGCTGCGCGACTTCGGCCTGATGGTGGCCGCGCTCGCCCTCGCCCGTCTCGCCACGACCTTCCACAAGCCGACCGACTGAATACCTAGGACCCGCCGGGCCCGCCGGCTGGGACGTTGGCCTCGATCTCGGCGAGCCACGCGGCGGGCGCGGCGTCCGACGGCATCCGCCAGTCACCGCGCGGCGACATCGTGCCGCCCGCGGTGACCTTGGGGCCGTTGGGCAGCGCCGACCGCTTGAACTGGCTGGCGAAGAAGCGCTTCGTGAACACCACGAGCCAGCGCCGGATCGTGGCGAGGTCGTAGACCTCGTGCCACGCGTGCCAGGCCAGGAAGGCGATCTTGCTCGGCCGGTAGCCACGGCGGAGCACGTGGAAGAGCGTGAAGTCCTGCAGGGCGTAGGGCCCCACGGTGTCCTCGGTGGCCTGCGGCTTCTTGCCGGCCTCGGTCGGGATCAGCTCGGGGGTGATCTCCTGCTGGAGGATCTCCTCGAGCAGCCCGGCGGTGTCGTCGTCGAACTGGCCGCTCTCCCCCACCCAGCGGATGAGGTGCTGGATCAGGGTCTTCGGCACGCCGGCGTTGACGTTGTAGTGGGACATCTGGTCGCCGACGCCGTACGTGCACCAGCCCAGCGCGAGCTCCGAGAGGTCGCCGGTGCCGACGACGATGCCGCCGCGGTGGTTGGCGAGCCGGAAGAGGTAGTCGTAGCGCAGCCCCGCCTGGACGTTCTCGAACGTGACGTCGTACGCCGGCTCGCCGTCGGCGAACGGGTGGCCGAGGTCCTCCAGCATCTGGCGTGCCGCCGGCCGGATGTCGAGCTCCTCGAAGCTGACGCCCAGCGACTTGGCGAGCCGGGTGGCGTAGGACTTCGTCGTCTCGCCGGTCGCGAAGCCGGGCATCGTGTAGGCGAGGATGTCCGACCGCGGCCGGCCGAGCCGGTCCATCGCCTTGGCCGCGACGATCAGGGCGTGGGTGGAGTCGAGGCCGCCGCTGACGCCGATCACGGCGTTGGGCTGGCCGATGGCGTGCAGCCGCTGCTCGAGGCCGGAGACCTGGATGTTGTAGGCCTCGTAGCAGTCCAGGGCCAGCCGGTCGAGGTCGTCGGGAACGAACGGGAAGCGGTCGACCTTGCGGCGCAGCCCGATGTCGCCGGTGGGCGCGGCCAGCTCGAAGTCGACGGTCCGGAACTCGCGGATGCGTGCGTCGTGGGTGCGCCGGTTGTCGTCGAAGGTCCCCTGGCGGATCCGGTCCTGCCGGATCCGGTCGAGGTCCACGTCGGCGACCGACCGGCGCGGGCCCTCGGGGAACCGCTCGGACTCCTCGAGCAGGTCGCCGCACTCGTAGACCATCGTCTGGCCGTCCCACGACAGGTCGGTCGTGGACTCGCCCTGGCCCGCGGCCGCGAAGAGGTACGCCGCGGAGCACCGTGCGCTCGCGCTGCGGACCAGCAGCCGCCGGTCCTCCGCGCGGGCCACCGTGATCGGGCTGCCGGACAGGTTGGCGAGCACGGTCGCACCGGCCAGGGCCGCCTCGCTGCTCGGCGGGATCGGCACCCACATGTCCTCGCAGACCTCGACGTGCAGCCGCAGGCCCGGCAGGTCGGTGGCGGCGAAGATCAGGTCGGGGCCGTAGGGGGCGTCGACGCCGGCGACCCGGATGGTGCTGCCGCGGCGATCGTCGCCGGGCGCGAAGTGCCGGCGCTCGTAGAACTCGCGATAGGTCGGCAGGTAGGACTTGGGGCTGACGCCGAGCACGCGGCCGCGGTGGATCACGACCGCGCAGTTGGTCACGCGGGTGCCGTGCAGCAGCGGGGCGCCGACCACGATCACCGACATCAGGTCCTCGGACTCGGCGACGATCTCCGCGATCGCCTCCTGCACCGCCTCGAGCAGGGTGTCCTGCAGCAACAGGTCGTCCACGGCGTACCCGCACAGCGAGAGCTCGGGGAAGACCGCCACCGCGACCCCGTCGTCGTGACAGGCCCGCGCCTGCTCCAGCACCGTGCGGGCGTTGGCCGCCGGGTCGGCGATCGTGACCGGCACCGTGCAGGCGGCGACGCGGGCGAACCCGTGGGCGTAGGCGGAGTAGAAGTCCACGCTTGGAGTCTAGGGTGCCGCTCCTGTCGCCGAGCCCGTCGAGACCCGTCACAGCAGGTCGCGCGCCACCCCCACCGGCTGTGAACGCGACGTCCCGGATGCGACCAGGGACAGCTCCCCCGTCTCGACGTCCCACGCGACCAGCTGCCACGGCTCACCGAAGGTCGGAGCGTGCTGGAGCAGCACGGTGCTTCCGTCCAGCCAGGCGAGTGGCCGCACGCCGTCCACGCCCAGGCCCGCGATCCCGACGCCCGGCTCGTAGGTGGTGCCCGCGATCGGGAGGTAGGCCGAGGCGACGTACGACGGCCGGTCGAGGACGACCAGCCCCGCATGGTCGGTGGGCCGGTCGTCGCGCGGGATGCCCGAGACGGTGCCGACGACCCGGTCGGCGGAGGCGACCGGCAGCGAGAGGCGCTCGAGCGCGTCCGCGTCGAGGCTGCGCGTCGCGGCACCGTCCGCCACCTCACGGATCACGTTCCCGTCGCGGCCGATCCCGAAGACGACCTCGGTGCCGCCGGGGTCCATGGCCACGCCGCTGACCATGGCGGTGTCGAACGTGGTGGCCGTGGGCTTCGCGTTGCCGTCGACGGCCACGGTGGCCACGCCGGCCGCCGGGCTGCGGACCAGGAGTCGGGTGTCGCCGACCCACACGAGTGAGCTGCCGAGGCCGGTCCACATCGATGCAGGACCGGGCGGCAGCCCCAGCTCGCGCCAGGTGCCGTCGCGCACGTCGGTCACGAACACCCCGGCGGGTCCCGCGTTGGCCAGCATGGTGCCGTCTTCGCTCAGGCTGGTGACGTAGGACGAGCCCGAGGGGGCGTCGAAGGCGGCCCAGGTGCCGTCGGCCCCCAGCAGGTGGAGCTGCCGGTCGCCGTCGGACAGCACCGCGCGAGCCGGTCCGTCGAGCGGCAGGTCGGCCGCGTCGGACGGCGGGTCGAGGTCTGCCGGCAGGGAGGTGGACCGCCGCGGCAGCTGCGAGGCGTCTCGCGGGTCCCAGGTGTCCTGGACGGCCGAGTCGGGCATGGCCGGGACAGTCGTCGGCGGCGCGATCGGCGGCGCGCTCCGGTCCGCGCCCGGGAGGCTGGTGGCCAGCGCCACCGCGACGACGGCCACGGCTGCGACCGCACCTGCGACCAGGCCACGACGGCGGTTGCGCACGACCCGGGCGCGGGCCAGGGCGGAGACGGCAGCGTGGTGCGGGCTGTCGACGGGGGCGATGGCGTCGGTGGCACGGTCCAGGACGGCGTACAGGTTCTGGTCCTGCTGCGGTTCGGTCATCGGGTCCTCCCGATCAGGTCAAGGAGCTCGGGGGCTCCCTCGCGCAGGCGGGCCAGCGCGGCGGCGTTGGTGCTCTTGACGGTGCCGACGCTGATCCCGAGGACATCGGCGGTCTCCCGCTCGGTGAGGTCGTCGAAGTGCCGCAGCACCACGACCGCCCGCTGGCGGGTCGTCAGGCGGTCCAGCGCCCGGCCGACCACGAGGGCGGTGTCCGGATCCGTCGAGACCTGCGCCGCCTCCGCCCGGGCGGCGCCGGGCTGCTCGCGGTGGTGGCGCCGCCACCAGGAGACGTTGTCACGCGCGATGATCGTGCGGGCGTACGCCGCCGGATGCCCGGTGCGGAGCCGGGGCCAGCGCAGCGCCACCTTGATCAGGGCGTCCTGCACCAGGTCCTGGGCGCGGTGCAGGTCGCCGCTCAGCAGGTAGGCCGAGCGCAGCAGCGGTCGCTGGTGCGCCGCCACCCACTCGATGAACTCCGAGTCGTCCACGTCAGCCTCTCGTCGGTTGCGTCCATCCCTGCAACGCGCGGCCACCCTCACATGGTTGTGCCGATCTCGTGCGAATCCCGCGCGGACCGATGAGCGCGCTCCGTCGACGGGGTCTGTACCCGTGAGAGCCGAGGGACCAGACTCGGACCCGCCGGAGAAGGAGCCCGTCATGCCGATCACGACCTCGATCACCCCCTGCCTGTGGTTCGACGACAACCTGGAGGAGGCGATGGACTTCTACACCAAGATCTTCCCCAACTCCTCGATCGGCAACGTCCAGCGCTACGGCGAGGCCGGGCCGGGCGAGCCCGGCACCGTGATGGCCGGCGACTGGGTGCTGGACGGGCTGACGTTCCGCGGCATCAACGGCGGGCCGATGTTCGCCTTCACCGAGGCGATCTCCCTCAGCGTCACCTGCGACGACCAGGACGAGGTCGACTACTACTGGGAGAACCTCGTCGCCGGCGGCGAGGAGTCGATGTGCGGCTGGCTCAAGGACAAGTTCGGGCTGTCCTGGCAGATCGTCCCGACCCGGCTGTTCGAGCTGATCTCCGACCCCGACCCGGTCAAGGGGCAGGCCGCGATGCAGGCGATGCTCGGCCAGCGCAAGATCGTGATCGCCGAGCTCGAGGCGGCGCACGCCAGCGCCTCCTAGGGTTCGGTGCATGCCGATCGCGCCCACCCCGGACCCGCCGTACACCGCCGTGGTCTTCACGTCGCTGCGCACCGAGGGCGACCACGGCTACGCGCACATGGCCGACCGGATGGACGCGCTCGCGGCCCGGCAGCCGGGCTACCTCGGCATCGAGTCCGCGCGTGAGCCCGACGGCTTCGGCATCACCGTGTCCTACTGGGCCTCCGAGGACGACGCCCGCGCGTGGAAGCAGGTGGCCGAGCACCTCGTCGCGCAGGAGCGCGGACAGCACGTCTGGTACGCCGCCTACCGCGTCCGGATCGCCACCGTCACCCGGGACTACGGTGCGTGAGCCGCCGGCCGGCGTCGCCGAGGCCGACGTCCTCGCGGCCGTCCGGGCGACCTGGTCGTCGGAGGTGGACGCCGTCGCGCACCTGGCCGTCGGCTTCGGCGCGCACCACTGGGTCGCCTCAGCGGGCGGCCGACCCCAGCTCTTCGTGACCCTCGACGCGCTCGGCGCGCGGCACTCCTTCGCATCGCTCTCGGGCGCCTACGCCGGGGCGGCGGCCCTGGCCTCGTCCGGGTTGTCGTTCGTCGTGCCGACGCTGTCGGTGGTGCCGTTCGGCGACGGCGCCCTGAGCGCGACGCCGTGGGTCGAGGGCGAGGTGGCCGGAAGGGGGCCGCTGGCCTCGGCCTCGGATGCACGCCAGTCGGTCGCCCAGCTCGCCGCCCTGCACGCCGCCGATCCCCCGGCCGGCATCCCCGCGTGGGCGCCGCTCGTCCCCGTCGACTTCGCGAAGACGCTTCTGACCCGGCTCGATCGCCCGTGGGACACCGGCCCCTTCGGCGAACGGGCCCGTTCGGCCCTGTGTTCTCACGCGGACGATGTCGCGCGCTGGGTGTCGACGTACCACCGCCTCGCCGACGAGGCCCGCACCCTCCCCTGGGTCCCGACCCACGGCGAGCCGCACACGCGCAACATGCGCCGGACCGGCGACGGGCTGGTGCTCGTCGACTGGGAGTCGCTCAAGCTAGCGCCGCGCGAGCGCGACCTGCGGACCCTCGTCGACAGCGGCCACGCCGACCTCGCGCGCGCCCACCCCCCGATGCTCGAGATGTTCGACCTGGAGTGGCGGCTCGATGAGGTCGCGCAGTACGCCGCGTGGTTCGAGGCGCCGCACGCCGGCACGGCCAGCGACGAGGTCGCGGTCAACGGGCTGATCGAGGAGCTCAAACGGCCAGAGTGGCAGCACCAGGTGTGAACGAGCCCCTCACTCGCGACGAGGTCTGTTCCTGATCCACTCGACTGCCGGTCGGCCGCGTCTGGGCGGCGGGAGGAACTCGGGTTTGCCGTCGTGGGGGTTGAGCCGGACCTGCCAGGGGGTGTGGTGGATGACCCGGTGGTGGTGGCCGCACAACAACACGAGATTGGCCAGACAGGTCGGGCCGTGGTCGGCCCAGTGCACGATGTGGTGGGCGTGACACATCACCGGCGGACGGGTGCAGCCCGGGAACGCGCAGTGCCGGTCCCGGCAGACCAGGGCCTTCCAGATCGCCGGGGTGACCAGCCGGCAGGTCCGGCCCACGTCGAGGACCTCGCCCTTGCCGCCCAGCGCGATCGGGATGATGTCGGCGTCGCAGGCCAGCCGCCGGACGACCGAGGGGGCGAGCTCGAGACCGTCCTCGGTGGTCGCGGCTCCGCTCGTGCCGAGGGTGGCCCAGTCGATCCGGCCGCGGAGCACCTCCAGGCGGGTGGTGACCGCGACCCGGGGCCGGGCGCCGTGGCACTCCGGCGGCAGGTCGGTGTCCAGGGCGTGCTGGGCGGTCTGGACGAGGGCGTCCCACATCCGGGCGCCGTGGTCGCGGGGATCCCGGCCCTCTTCACAGGTCTCGGGGTCCATCCCTGTGCCCATGGCCGGGGCCGGGGTGGTCAACGGCAGCAGCGCCGCCCGCATCACCGCCGCATCCTCCACGGTCCCGCGGCCCTTGAGCCGGACCCCACCCGCGCCGTCCTCGGTGATCGCCAGGAACCGACCCAGGTGCGCGGCCCGGTCGTCGCGGTCCAGCGCCCGCTCGGCCTCACGCTCGGCCTTCTCGGGGTCGGCGACCTCGACCAGGTGCCGCGCCGCCCTCGCCAGGTCGGTCGCGTTCAGCCGCCCCGCCTCCTCCAGCAGGACCGCCTCACCCCGGGCCCGGACCGCCTCGGCCGTCGGGAGCTTGTCCACCGCGTCGAGCACCACCCCGACCTGCTCCGGGGACACCGCGCCCTGGACCAGTGCCGCCCGGGTCGCGGGCCGCTCGGCCAGCGCGACCGCGTGCCGCAGCATCCGGTGACCCTCACGTCGGGACAGCCCCGCCAGCTGGGTGAACCAGTCGGCCGTCGAGCCCCAGCCCAGCTCGGTCTTCGCCACCTCCCGGGCGTCGATCTCGGCCAGCACCGCCAGCTCCACCGCCGCCAGCTGGGAGCGCACCGCCTCCAGCTCCTCCAGCGTCCCGACCAGCTCGTGCGACCCCCGCGCCGCCCACAACACCTCACCCAACGAAGCCAGCAGCCCGCCCGCGTCCGCGACCACACCCGCGGGTGTCGTCAGCGAAGTCGTCGGCTGCTCCATGACCCGACTCAACCAGAGCCCACCGACAGTCAGACCTCGCTGACCAGCGGATGTTCCACCATGTGAGACACTAATCGAAGATTTGTTCCCACGCTGGAGCGGTCCGCGCCCGGCCTTCAAGCGGTGAGCAGTCAACCGTTTCTGGCGCGGGTCCCGGCCAGCGGTGAGGCGTCAACCATCCACCGTTGAGCTTCGGTTGCTGACCCACCGCTCCGGCCGCCACCGGCGAGGATTCGGTTCACAGCTCACCGCTGCGGGCGCCCGCGCATGCGGGCGGTGCGGGCGGAGCCCGTGCCGACAGCGCGCCGCCGAGCCGACCGTCCGGGTCCCGGGGTCAAGGACGGCGAAGCCGCCGCGCAGCGGCCGGAGCGAAGCGGAGGTCCTGGACGCCGGGAGACGGTCGGCTACGCGCGCGGGCGCGCCCAACCACTGGACAGGGGAACCGTGCGACACGGGGCCGCCTCCCAGCCCACCGGGTTTCGAGGCTCAGGCCTGGCGGCCTTCGCACCTCAACCAGCGGCCGGGGGCCTACTGGACCGTGTTCCCCGCTATGTGGCTCCACATCAGCACCAGGAAGACCATGATCGCGAGCTCGGCGACGCACCCGGTCACCAGCCCGACGCCGAACCACCGCCCGCGCCGCGACATCCACGCCGCCGCACCCACCATCACCGCGACGACGAGCAGCACCCAGTAGACCCAGAGACCCGCCCCGGCGAGGAACGCCGCGACGCCGGCGAGGTTCACGAGCAACCCGAGGACGAACCCGACGAACCAGGCCACGGCACCGCGCACTGGCGCCGAAGCGGGGGTCGACGAGACGGGGGCGGCCACGCCGTCACCCTGCCCGTGACCATCGCCACAACCACGCGCCACCCCGCATCGGACTAGCCTGAAGTCGGTCCGTGGACTCCGTCAGGGAGCCGCGAGATGACGATGAGAGGGAGCTCGTTCATGAGCACTGAAGAGACCGCGCCCTACGGCACGGGACCGACCGCCGCCCCCACCGGCCCAGCTCCGGTGAAGCGGGTGCGCACCCACCACCTCCGCGAGATGAAGGCGCGGGGCGAGAAGTTCACGATGCTGACGGCCTACGAGCAGTACGCCGCGCAGACCTTCGACGAGGCCGGGATCGACGTACTCCTCGTCGGCGACAGCGCATCCAACAACGTCTACGGCAACGAGACCTCGCTGCCGGTGACCGTCGACGAGCTGATCCCGCTGGTGCGGGCCGTGACCCGCTCGGCCCGGCGGGCGCTCGTGGTCGCCGACCTTCCGTTCGGCTCCTACCAGGCCTCGCCCGAGCAGGCCTACCTGACCGCGGTGCGGTTCATGAAGGAGGCCAACGCCCACGCGGTGAAGCTCGAGGGCGGGCTGGCGATGGTGCCGCAGGTCCGCAAGATGACCGAGGGCGGCATCCCGGTGATGGCGCACATCGGCTTCACGCCGCAGTCCGAGCACAACCTCGGCGGCTACCGGGTCCAGGGCCGCGGCGACGCCGCCGCCCGCGTCATCGAGGAGGCCCAGGCCCTCGAGGCCGCCGGCGCGTTCGCGGTCGTCATGGAGATGGTGCCCGGCGAGGTGGCCGGCGAGGTCACCAAGTCGGTCGGCATCCCGACCATCGGCATCGGCGCCGGCGTCGACTGCGACGGCCAGGTGCTGGTCTGGCAGGACGCGTTCGGCCTGCGCACGGGGCGGATGGCCAAGTTCGTCAAGCAGTACGCCGATCTCCACGGCGTGCTCCGCCGGGCCGCCGAGGACTACGCGGCGGACGTGAAGGCCGGCACCTTCCCCGGGCCCGAGCACACCTTCTGAACGACCCCGGACATGGGAGAGCCCGCTCGGCCTGTCCCCCCAGTCGCCGAGCGGGCGATGTTCCCAGTCGTGGTGCGGAGCGCGCGGCAGGGGCCGCCTTCTCCCAGAGTGAGGGGCTCGAAGCCCCCCATCTCCCGACCAGTTCACCGGTTCGTGTGTCCCCTGCGACCCGGTGATGAGGAAGACGCTAGGACGCCGATTCCCACGCCGGGGACACAACCGGGAAACGCCTAGTCCACCGCTCGGTAACAGATCGGCAAAACGGTCGACACGAGTCACAACAGCCCCAGAGATCACCGCTCCCCTTTCGGGTCGGGGGAAACAGGGACCGAGATCGACCCTCCCGCGAGCCCGCGGCAGCGTCGTACGGTGACAGGCATGCGGATCCTTCTCGGTGCCCTCGCCCTCGCCCTGCTGGTCCCCGCGGCCCCGGCCGCCGCCAACCGTGGCCCGGGCGGGCTCCAGCCGCCGGTGCCGGCGTCGGTGCTCGACCAGATGGCGCTCACCCAGTTCAAGCACGACCGGGCCGCGGCCCGCAGCGTCCCGACCCTGCACGTCCGCAAGCAGGTGACCGGGCTCGACCACCCGTGGGACGTGCAGTCCATCGGGCACGGGCGGCTGCTGTTCACCCAGCGCGACCGGGCCACCCTGTCGGTCTGGCAGGACGGCAAGACCCGGACCGTGAAGTTCCCCAGCGACCAGGTCTGGGTCTCCGGCGAGACCGGCCTGATGAGCCTGGCCATCGATCCCGACTTCGACAGGAACGGCCGCTTCTACCTGTGCCAGGGCGGCTTCCGCAGCGGCGGCGGCCACGACGTCCGCGTCATCGCCTGGCGCCTCAACGACGCCGCGACGCGGGCCACGAAGATCAAGAAGCTCATCGGCGGCTTCCCGACGAGCTCGGGCCGCCACGGCGGTTGCCGGGTGATGATCACCCGCAACGGGTCGCTGCTCGTCGGCACCGGCGACGCCGCGATCGGCACCAACCCCGAGGACAAGCACTCCCTCGGCGGCAAGACCCTGCGGCTGGACCGCAAGACCGGCGACCCGTGGCCGACCAACCCGTTCATCCACGCCGCCAACAAGCGCCAGCGCTACATCCAGACCTACGGCCACCGCAACGTCCAGGGCCTGGCCGAGCGCCGCGACGGCTCGCTGTGGAACGTCGAGCAGGGCACCTACCGCGACGACGAGGTCAACAAGCTCGTCAACGGCGGCGACTACGGCTACAACCCCGTCCCCGGCTACAACGAGGACGTCCCGATGACCGACCAGTCGCTGCCCGGGAAGCAGATCGAGGCCAGGTGGAGCTCGGGTGACCCGACCCTGGCCACGAGCGGCGGCTCGTTCGTCTACGGCAAGAAGTGGGGCGTCCTCAACGGCACGCTCGCCGTGGCGGTGCTCAAGTCGACCCGCGTCGTGTTCATGACCTTCGACGCCAGCGGCAAGCTCGTGCGCACCCGCACCCCCGACGCGCTGCGCCACCACGGCCGGCTCCGCTCGCTCACCGAGGCGCCCAACGGCGACCTGCTCATCACCACCGACAACGGCGACGGGAACGACGCGATCCTGCGGGTCACTCCCAGCTGAGGCTCCGCGTCAACCGGCCGGGTCCCTGGCGCGTCCCACTAGCAGGAACGCAACCCCTGGAGACCCCCATGACAGTACGACGCATCCTCGCCACCCTGCTCCCCGCGCTGGCCCTGGTCGCCGGCAGCATGCCGGCCCCCGCGTCGGCGCTGCCCGACTGGGTCGACCACTCCACGACCTGGACCAACCCCGATGCGAAGTCGCCCCGGGTCGTCGACCTCCGCTACGCCCACCACGACGCCTTCGACCGGGTCGTCATCGAGATCGACGGCGCCATCCCCGGCGGGCACGCCCGCTACGGCAAGACCTTCCACTACGACGGCTCCGGCGCTCCGGTCCCGATCAAGGGCCGCTCGGGGATCCACCTGGTCCTGACGCCCGCGCAGGCCCACGACAACGACGGCAACGACGTCTACGACGGCCCCGCCATCGCCCGGCCGCACTTCGAGACCCTCAAGGCCCTGGCGTTCACCGGCGACTTCGAGGGCTACGTCAGCTTCGGCTTCGCCCTGACCCACCGGGCGCCCTACCGCGTCTTCAAGCTGCACGACCCCCAGCGACTGGTGATCGACTTCCAGCACCCGTGAGTCAGGCGGTCCACCCGAGCCAGGCGCCGCCGGCGGTCAGCAGCCCGAACCACAGCACCACCGCGAACACCGGCACCCACGGCACCCACCTCGGGTGGGCCGTCCACCAGACGGCGCAGACGAGCAGCAGCACCAGCCAGGCCGCGAGCAGGAGCACGACGGCCCACCACGGCGCGACGAGCCCGCTGGCGGCGTACAGGAAGAACGCGCAGGCCATCCCGGCCATCCCGACGAACGGCCAGGGCGACGTGGCGTTGCGGTTGCGCCGGCTGGGCTTGCTCATACCTGCGGAAACTACACTCGTCCGACGTGACTCCCGTGGCCCCCGCAACGATCTCCCCGCGCCGACCCGTGCCGGCGCACATCCCCCGACCCGAGTACGTCGACCGGCCAAAGCCCGCTCCGTTCACCGGCACCGAGGTCAAGGACGCCGAGACCATCGAGAAGATGCGGGCGGCCGGCCGGCTGGCAGCCCAGGCCCGTGAGCTGGTGGGTGCGGCCGTGGCGCCGGGCGTGACGACCGACGAGCTGGACCGGATCGGCCACGAGTTCCTCTGCGACCACGGCGCCTACCCGTCGACGCTGGGCTACCGGGGCTTCCCCAAGTCGCTGTGCTCGAGCGTCAACGAGGTCATCTGCCACGGCATCCCCGACAGCCGGCGGGTCGAGGACGGCGACATCGTCAACATCGACATCACCGCCTACCTCGACGGCGTGCACGGCGACACCAACGCCACGTTCCTCGCCGGCGACGTCGACGAGGAGTCGCGGCTGCTGGTCGAGCGCACCCGCGAGGCTCTGGAGCGCGGCATCAAGGCGGTGAAGCCCGGCCGCCGGATCAACGTGATCGGCCGCGTCATCGAGTCCTACGCCGCCCGCTTCGGCTACGGCGTGGTCCGCGACTTCACCGGTCACGGCATCGGCACCCACTTCCACAGCGGCCTGATCGTGCCCCACTACGACGAGGCGGCCTACGACACCCTGATCGAGGTCGGCATGACCTTCACGATCGAGCCGATGCTCAACCTCGGCACCCACGAGTGGGTCATGTGGGACGACGACTGGACGGTCGTGACCCGCGACCAGCGCCGCTCGGCGCAGTTCGAGCACACGCTGCTCGTCACCGCCGACGGCGCGGAGGTCCTCACCAACCCCTGAGGCCACCCGAGGTCACTCGAGGCACCCAGCCCTCGCGCGACACACGCCTGCAACGCGTTCTTTGTAGGGTCGGGCCATGAACGCGATGTTCGAGGGTTACGGGGCCCCGGGCCCGGCGTACGACGAGATGTTCGACGGCGACGCGCTCAGGTCGCCGTACCTCCGGCTGCGCCACTCGCTGCAGCCGATGACCACCCCCGACCTGGTGGGACGGGTCGAGGCGCTGCAGGCCAGCTACCTCGACCAGGGCGTCACCTTCGACATCGGCGGCGAGGAGCGGGCCTTCCCGCTCGACATCCTGCCGCGCGTCATCGAGATGGACACGTGGTCGACCATCGAGCGGGGCGTGCAGCAGCGGGTCCGGACGCTCGAGGCCTTCCTCGCCGACGTGTACGACGCCGGGCAGGTCTTCAGCGACGGCGTCATCCCCCGCGAGGTGATCGCGACGTCGTCGCACTACCACCGCGAGGCCGCCAACGTCCGGCCGCCCAACGGGGTGCGGGTGCACGTCTCGGGCATCGACCTGATCCGCGACAACCAGGGGGAGTTCCGGGTGCTCGAGGACAACGTGCGGGTGCCCTCCGGGGTCTCCTACGTGATGACCAACCGGCGCGCGATCTCCGCGGCGCTGCCCGAGACGATCGCCGAGCACCGGATCCGGCCGGTCGCGGGCTACCCGCAGCGGCTGCTGGCCGCGCTGCGCGCCGCGGCCCCGGCCGGCGTCACCGACCCGACCGTCGTCGTGCTCACGCCGGGCGTCTACAACGGCGCCTACTTCGAGCACGCCCTGCTCGCGCGCACGATGGGCGTCGAGCTCGTCGAGGGCCGCGACCTGGAGTGTCGCCGCGGCCGCGTGATGATGCGGACCACCGGCGGCCTCGAGCCCGTGCACGTGATCTACCGCCGCATCGACGACGAGTTCCTCGACCCGGTGCACTTCCGGGCCGACTCGGTGCTCGGCTGCCCCGGCATGCTCGACGCCGCCCGGGCCGGCAACGTGACGCTGGCCAACGCCGTCGGCAACGGCGTCGCCGACGACAAGCTCGTCTACACCTACCTGCCCGACCTGATCCGCTACTACCTCAACGAGGAGCCCGTCCTCAAGAACGTCGACACCTGGCGGCTCGGCGACGACGAGGCCCGCGAGGAGGTGCTCGACCGGCTCGACGAGCTGGTCCTCAAGCCGGTCGACGGCTCCGGCGGCAAGGGCATCGTGATCGGCCCCCGCGCCACGAAGCCGGAGCTCGACGAGCTGCGGGTCAAGGTCCTCGACGACCCGCGGTCCTGGATCGCCCAGCCGGTGGTGCAGCTGTCCACCGTGCCGACGTTCGTCGACGGCCGGCTCGGGCCGCGCCACGTCGACCTGCGGCCGTTCGCCGTCAATGACGGCAACCGGGTGTGGGTGCTGCCCGGAGGCCTGACCCGGGTCGCGCTCGCCGAGGGCGAGCTGATCGTCAACTCCTCCCGCGGCGGCGGCTCCAAGGACACCTGGGTGCTGGCGGGGCCGACCCAGGAGATGCTCACCGTCAACGGCTCCGGTCCGGCGGCCGAGGCCGAGCCACCGCCGCCACCCGTCCCGCCCGAGCTGGTCCCGGCACCTGCCGGCCCGGCGCTGAGCGACCGCACCGGACAGCTCGAGCAGCAGCAACAGCAGCAGCAGGGGGCGTCGTGCTGAGCCGGATCGCGGAGTCGATGTTCTGGATCGGCCGCTACGTCGAGCGCGCGGAGGACACCGCCCGCATCCTCGACGTGCAGACGCAGCTGGTCCTGGAGGACGCCACGATCGAGGAGGAGAGCACCTGCCGGGCGCTGCTGTCGATCATGGGCGTCGAGGGCGAGCCGGAGCAGACGCCCGACCTCGGGCTGGTGCTCGACATGCTGGCCTACGACCCGTCGTCGCCGGTCTCGATGGCCGCGGCGCTCGGGGCCGCCCGCGAGAGCGCCCGTCGGGCCCGCGAGACGCTGTCGGTGCCGATGTGGGAGGCCATCAACACGACGTACCGCGCCATCCCCTCGGGGCACTTCCACACGATGCGGGCGCCGGCGATCTTCCAGTGGGTCCGCGAGCGGGCCGCGCTGATCAACGGCACCGCCGACGCCACGATGACCCGCGACGAGGGCTGGCACTTCCTGGTGCTTGGTCGCTGCGTGGAGCGCACCGACATGACCTCGCGGCTGGTCGCGACCGCCGCGATGTCGGCCAACACCGGCGCCCCGTGGACCAGCACGCTGCGAGCGTGCGGCGCCTACGAGGCCTTCCTGCGCACCTACCGCGGGCTCGAGACCGAGCGCGGGGCGGCGGAGTTCCTGCTTCTCGACCGGCTCTTCCCGCGCTCGGTGGTCTTCGCGCTGAGCCGGGCCGAGCAGTGCCTGGACAACCTGGAGTCCGCCGGCCAACGGGCCGGTTTCCAGAACGAGGCGCAGCGGCTGCTCGGCCGGATGCGTGCCGAGCTGGAGTACCGCTCGCTGTCCGACGTGATGGCCGACCTGCCCAACGAGATGGAACGCCTGCAGCGCACCTGCGCCCTGGCGACCGAAGCCGTCACGCGCCGCTACTTCGCCGGCGCCGAGGCCCTGACCTGGCAGGGGGTGCTGGCATGAGTGAGCGCAGCGAACGGGAAGGGGGCAAGCCATGCAGCTGAGGGTCGTGCACCAGACGCGCTACGAGTACGACGGCAAGGCGGTCGCGTCGTACAACCAGGCGCGGATGACTCCGCAGACCACGCCCGAGCAGATCGCCGTGCACACGCGCCTGGAGGTGACGCCGAAGCCGTGGACCTACGAGTACCGCGACTACTTCGGCACCGCCGTGACGGCCTTCGAGGTGCTCGACCCGCACGAGGCGATGACGGTCACCGCGACGTGCACCGTGCAGACCAACCGGCCCCCGACGCCCAAGCCGTCGATCAGCTGGGAGGGGCTCACCGGACCGGAGGTGTCGGACCGCTGGACGGAGTACCTCACCCTCCCCGAGACCGTCGCTCCCCCGGCCGACCTGGCCGAGCGGGTGGACGCCATCCGGGCCGCGTCCGAGCTGCCCGGCCTGGCCGCTCGCCGGCTGTGCGCGCTTGTCAACGACGAGGTCGAGTACATCCCCGGCGCCACCGACGTGCACACCCGTGCCGCGGAGGCGTGGGAGCAGCGCGCCGGCGTCTGCCAGGACATGGTCCACCTCGTCATCGGCGGGCTCCGCCAGATGCGGATCCCGGCCCGCTACGTCTCCGGCTACTTCCACCCGCACCCCCAGCCGACCATCGGCGAGACCGTCCACGGGGAGTCCCACGCCTGGGTGGAGTGGTGGGACAACGGCTGGCACCCCTTCGACCCGACCAACGACCACGAGCCCTGCGACCGGTACGTCGTCCTCGCCACTGGCCGCGACTACCAGGACGTCAAGCCGCTCAGCGGCATCTACTCCGGCTCCAGCACCTCCACCATGTCGGTGGAGGTCGAGGTGACGCGGCTCGGCTGATCCGCGGGTACGCTGCTCCCTGCGGATGGGCTGGCCGGGCGACCGCGGCCCCGACCTTCGGGTCGGGGGCGAGGAAGGTCCGGGCTCCACAGGGCAAGGTGGTGGGTAACACCCACCCGAGGTGACTCGCGGGAAAGTGCCACAGAGAACAGACCGCCGCCCGGCTCTCGTTTCGGCGAGGCCGGGAGGTAAGGGTGAAACGGTGGCGTAAGAGACCACCAGCGCCCCGGGTGACCGGGGCGGCTCGGCAAACCCCACCTGGAGCAAGATCAAGAAGTCCGGTGCTTGCACCGGACGCGCGCACGACCGAGGGCTGCTCGCCCGAGTGCGCGGGTAGATCGCTGGAGGCGGCCGGCAACGGTCGTCGTAGATGGATGGTCGCCCCCCGGTGACCCGTGAGGGTCCCGGGGACAGAACCCGGCCTACAGGCCAGCCCGTCCGCACCGGGGTGGCTCACCACGGTCATGTGGCTCGTGCCCGGCCGTGAGACTCAGGCGGGGGTCCGACTGGCGCTGACCGATTCGACCAGATCGGCGCCGGCGCAGGCACCGGATGTGGCGCGGAGGTGGGCGCCCAACCGAGCGACAGCAGCCCGATGCGGACCGCTGCCCATCAGCTCAGTCACCACCGCCGCGATCGCGTCGGGCTTGGCCTTCTTGGACAGGAGCCGGCCAGCGCCGGCGTCGACCAGCGACTGCCCGACCATTTTCTGGTCCAGCATCGGGTGCATGGGCATCACCAGCACCGGGAGGTCGTGGGCGAGGGCAGCCATCGTGGTCGCGTGGCCACCGTGACCGATCACCATCGACACCGTCGGCAACAGCTCCGCGTGGGGGACGAAGCCGCGGAGCTCGACGTTCGGTGGAGCGGTCAGGCTCTCCATCCCGATCGAAGGACCCACGGTGGCCATGCCCCGGACCTCGAGCAGGCCGAGCGCGTCGAGGATGTTCTGCATCGCTCGAGCCTGACCCGGGAAGTTGACGGTGCTGAGACTGACGAGCACGGTCGGCTCGCTGGGCGCCGCCGGCACACCCACCACCACGGGTCCCGTGTAGTGCACGTTGTCAGCCTGCGGGCCGACACCGGCTGGATCGAGCTCCGCGCTGCACGCCACCAACCGCGCCGCCGCGGCGCTCAGAAGCCTGCGCGCGGGGATTCGCTTGAGGGCCATGCCGACGCCCATGGGGCCCCGCAGCCACCGGCGGACCAGGTAGGCGTCGTACATGTGCTCGAGCACGACGTAGGGCACTCCGGCGGTCGCGACCGACTGCATCGCCCCGAACAGGATGCAGTCGATGACCACCAGACCGGCTGGCTCGCGCCGCAGCTCTTCGACGACGTCGCGCCCCATCCCGCGGTCTCCGAACACGCCGACGTAGTCGATCGGGGTGCTGTTGTCGGTCGCGGCAAAGGGCCGGGCGGTGTCGAACGCAGTGAAGTCGAGCCCCATCCCCGTCACCTGCGCGTGCTGGACCGGGTGCCCCATCACTCGGACGCGGTGGCCCCGCTGCTGCAGCTCGGCGGCGATGCCGAGTGCGGGCGGAACGTTGCCGCCTCCGTCCCACGTGACGAACAGGACGTTCATGACGGTTCTCCTTCAAGTCCGGACCCCTCGAGAAGGGAGGTCACCATCCGATGCATGAGACGTTCGGTGCGCGTTCGCGAGTAGCGGCGGTCGAGGCGCAGCAGCTTCCAGGTGTAGACGTCCGTCGCGACGACGAGCAGGTCGATGAGTGGGTCGCGTGGGCCGACGAACGGTGCGAACACCTCCCTCACCCAGGTGCGGTGCATGGCCCGTCCGCGACGGGTCAGCTCGGCGACCTGCGGGTCCGACGACTCCTGGGCGAGCATCATGAGCGCCGTGTGTCCCCGGTCCTCGTAGTGTCCGATGATCACAGCGACCGCCGCGTCGACGTCACCGACGGGCGCGTGGCGTTCCTCGGTCACCGTGGTGATCGCGTGGTCCATGGTCGCTTCGGCGAGTCCGGCACGACTCTTGAAGTGCCGGAGGATGGTCTGGACGCTGACGCCGGCTGCGTCGGCCACGTCCTCCAGCGAGATGTCGGGAAACATCCGCTCGCGACCGAGGTCGAACAGCGCGTCGATGATCCGACGTCGGGTCTCGGCGACGGCCTCGGCGCGTGCACCCATCGTGTAGGTGCGTGTTGTTTTCATGTCAATTGACAGTCACACTGAACTGTTTCGAAGTCAATGGTCATTCACACGAAATGTTGCCGGCGGCGCCCCATGGACCCCACGGATCAGTTGATGATCTCGGCGCGCTCTGCCTCGAGGACCGCCAGCCGGTCGCGCCAGGCCTGGAGCGCCTCGGGAGTCAGCCTCGTCCAGTCGGTGACCTCGCCGACGACCCGGAGCGGCTCGCTGCTGCGGTAGGACCGGGTGGGGTTGCCGGGGAACTTCTTGTCGGTCACGTTCGGGTCGTTCTCGAACGCTCCGGTCGGCTCCACGGCGTACACGCGCGGTTCGCCCTCGCCCGCGGCGAGCTCGGCAGCCAGCCCGGCGCCGTCACGCAGCGCGGTGAAGTAGATGTGGTTCATCACGATCTCGGGCCGGTAGTTCGACCGGAAGCCCGCCGTGAGGAGATCACCCACCCGCAGGTCTGCCTTCGTGCCGTGGAAGAACGGGCCCTCGTCCAGCACGTCGCTCACGCGCAGAGCCTACGTGAGTAGCCTCCCCTGTCATGAAACTGCTGCTGACGTCCGGGGGCGTCTCCAACCCCACCATCCACCAGGCCCTGGTCGGCCTGCTCGACAAGCCGATCGAGGAGTGCACGGCGCTGGCGATCCCGACGGCGATGTACGGGCACAGGAACGCCGGGCCCGGCCTGAACGTCTGGAACTTCGTGGCCGGGAGGTCCGCGCAGCCGCAGGTCGAGCTGGGGTGGAAGTCCGTCGGGCTGCTGGAGCTGACCGCGCTGCCGAGCATCCCCCGCGACGCGTGGGAGCCGCTGGTGCGCGCGACCGACGTGCTGCTGTTCTCGGGCGGCGAGGCGGTCTACCTGGCGCACTGGATGCGGGAGTCCGGGTTCGTTGACCTGCTGCCCGAGCTGACCGACACCGTCTGGGTCGGCATGAGCGCCGGCAGCATGGTGGCGGCCCCGCGCATCGGGGAGGACTTCCGGGCCTGGGACGGCGGCGAGAGCGACGAGACGCTCGGCCTCGTGGACTTCTCGATCTTCCCCCACTTCGAGCACCCGATGATGCCCGGCAACGACGCCGCCGAGTTCGAGCGCTGGGCAGCCACGATCGACAACCCGGCGTACGCCCTCTGCGACGACAGCGCCGTGTCGGTCGTCGACGGCACGGTCGAGGTGGTCTCCGAGGGGCAGTGGCGGTACGTCGACTGACGTGTGGGCAACAGCTGTGCCCTTTGGTCCTAGTACCCCCGATTTCGGCACGATTCGTCGACGACGCGCCCTACTGTTGCGCTTGCGCAGGGCGCTCCACTCGTGCCCGGTGTTCGAAGCTGACGGGGGTCATACCCGCAGCGGCCGTCAGCCTCGAACATCGGGCACGAGCGCATTTCCGGGCCAGCGCCTCAGGCCAGCTCGAAGGCGACCTTCCGCGTCGCGACGTCCGCGGCCACCAGCCGGGCCTGGACGTCCGTGCCCAGCGGCAGCGCCGTGGCCGAGGAGACCGGGCCCTCGACGGCCGGCTCCTGGAGCGTCAGGACGCCCCGCGTGGGCGACTTCTCGTCCACGTCGACGACGACCGCGTCGAAGGTCTCGCCCACACGCCCCTGGAGCACCCCGGCCTCGACGAGGTCCAGGACGGCCCCTTCGTACTGGTGGGCACGGTGGCCCGACTCCGAGAGCACCTTCGGCAGGTCGTGCAGCTCCGAGAGCACCCACATCGGGACCTCGGTGCCGGCGCAGAGCGCCACGCAGATCTCGCCGGCGAAGCGGTCGCCGAGGCGGCGCAGCGGCGCGGTCACGTGGGCGTACTCCGACGCCAGCGCCGCGTGCTGGGGCTCTGCCGGCACCTCGCCGTCGAAGCCGACGTACCCGCTCCCCCGCAGCAGCCGCGTGCAGGCGTTGACCATCGCGGCGTGCTGGGGCTTGCGCGGGTCCAGCGACCGGATGAAGTCGGGGTAGAGCTGCTCGGCCGGCCACTCGATGCCGAGCGCGCGGGCGGTGCGGTGCAGGCGCTGTACGTCGTGCGGGTCCGGCGGCGGGAGCGTCCGCAGCAGGCCGACCCGGGCGTAGACCATGAGCGAGGCGGCGCCGAAGCCGGTCAGCAGCGAGATCTGGGCGTTCCAGTTCTCCACGGGCAGCAGGGTGCGGAACTCCAATGACCAGGAGTCACCGGCCACGGTGACCTCCTGCTCGGGCAGCGGCAGCGAGACGCCACCGCGCGCCGCTTCGCGCTCGAGGCGCTTGGCGCCCAGCTCGGCCAGCAGCTGGAGCGACTCCGACGCCGACCCGTCGTCGATCGAGCGCTGCACGGACTCGTAGTCCAGCTTGGCCGTCGACCGGACCAGCGCGCGCTCGACCTGCACGTCGGTGCCCTCACCGGTGTCGTCGCAGCGGATCGTCCACAGCAGCGCCGGCCGGACCTGCTCGGGCAGCAGCGAGGCGGCGCCCTCGGAGAGCACCTTCGGGTGCAGCGGCACCTTGGAGTCCGCCCCGTAGAGCGTCTCCCCGCGCCGGTGCGCCTCGAGGTCGATCGGGTCGCCGGGCGCCACGAACGCGGCGACGTCGGCGATCGCGTAGTGGACGCGGTAGCCGTCGCGGTCCCGCTCGATGTGCAGCGCCTGGTCGAGGTCCATCGAGCTCGGCGGGTCGATCGTCACGAACGGGATGTCGGTGCGGTCCAGGTCCGGCAGCCGTGGCGCGGCTGCAGCAGCGGCCGCGGCCTCCTCCACCTCGGGCGGGAAGTCCGGCGAGACCTTGAGGTCGGCCTGGATCGCCGCGATCCCCTGCCGGAGCCCCTCGGCGGCCACGCGGTCGCTCTCGGAGTCGCCGGCCGGACGGACGTGCACCACTCGGTTGCTGGGCATGTCCAGCACCCTAGGACACTTCGGCCGCCCACCGGAGACCTCGGCACGGCGTCCGGACCGCGGACCCCCTAACCTATGCGCGTGCTGATCCTGCTTCCCCCGAGCGAGGGCAAGAGCGCCCCGCGGCTGGGCAAGCCCCTCGAGCTCGCCGACCTGAGCTTCCCGGTCCTGACGCGGCCGCGCAGCATGGTCATCGATGCGCTCGTGGACCTCTGCTCGGTCGACATCGACCCCACCCTGCCGATGCACTCGCGCGTCCTCGTGGACCTCGCGGCACGCACGCTGGGCATCAGCGACGGCCAGCGCGACCTGGTGCAGCTCAACGGGCGCCTGCACACCTCGCCGTCCGCCCGGGCCGACAAGGTCTACACCGGCGTCCTGTACGACGCCCTCGACCCCGCGACGCTCTCCACGTCGGCCAAGCGTCGCGCGGCCACCCGCCTCGCGGTCACGTCCAGCCTCTTCGGGCTGGTCCGGCCGAGCGACCGTATCCCGGCGTACCGCCTCTCCGGCGACGCCAACCTCCCCGGCCTCGGCTCGGTGGCCGCGGTGTGGCGCGAGTACCTCGGCGACGCCATCCACCTCGGCATGGGCGACGGGCTGCTGGTCGACCTCCGGTCGACGATGTACGCCGCGTTCTGGCGGCCGCCCTCCAGCCTGGCCGACCGGGTGGCGACCGTGCGGGTGCTGCACGAGGTCGATGGCAAGCGCCAGGTCGTCAGCCACTTCAACAAGTCGACCAAGGGCCGGATCGTCCGCGACCTGCTCGAGGACGGCGGCAACCCGCGCACGCCCGGCAAGCTCGCCGATCTGCTGACCGATCTCGGCTGGAAGGTCGAGCTGGGCGAGCCCACCAAGAAGGGCACCCAGCTCGACGTCATCGTCACCGACGTCTGAGGATCACCAGCGCTGCTGGGCGAACGCGTCGTGCCCGGGGGGCAGCGCGTTGAACATCCGCATCGACGCGCGCGGCTCGGTGCCGCCCGGGCCACCGCGGAAGAACGACAGCACCGACACCGAGGCCGGTGACAGCTCCATCCGGAAGACCGCCTCGAGCGGCGCGTCGACGGCGTGCGCGACGAGCGTCTTGATCGGCGTCACGTGGCTGACCACCACGACCGTCTTGCCGGCGTGGGCGTCCAGGAGGCGCTGCAGCCCGCCGAGGACCCGCTCCTCGACGACACGGAACGACTCGCCCCCGGCCGGAGCCTCGTCGAGCGACCCCAGCCAGCGGTCGAGCTCCTCGGGGTGCCGCTCGGCCACCTCGCCGAACGTCAGCCCGTCCCAGTGCCCGAACTCCATCTCTGCGAAGCCCGGCTCCTCCTCGACCTGCTTGCCCAGCACGGCGGCGATGATGTCGGCCGACTCGCGGGTGCGGCGCACGGGCGAGGCGATCACGACGTCGACCTTCTCGGCCAGCGGCGCCAGCCACTCGGCGGCCGCACGGACCTGGTCGCGGCCCTCCTCGCTGAGCCCCGGGTTGGCGCTCGCCAGCCCGCCCGAGAAGCGCTTCTCGACGGTGTGTGGAGTGACGCCGTGGCGCACCAGCACCACCGTGGTCGGCTCCCCCGCCGGCGCGGTCCACCCGCGCGCCGGCTTCTCGATCTCCTCGATGAGGCTCTCGGCGTCGGGGTCCTCGCCAGCCGCCGTCACGCCGTGCCGCAACCCGTCCAGGGCCTCGTTGGCCAGCCGGTCGGCGTGCGCGTTCTGCTCCCGCGGAACCCAGGTGTACGTCGTGCCCGCCGGCGCGAGACGACCCGCCTCGGCGGCCAGCGGCTTCATGTCCGGGTGCTTGATCTTCCAGCGCCCCGACATCTGCTCGACGACCAGCTTGGAGTCCATCCGGACCTCGACCTCGGCCCCGGGCGCGAACTCCGCGGCCATCCGCAGACCGGCGACGAGGCCGGAGTACTCCGCGACGTTGTTGGTCGCGAAGCCGATCCGGGTCCCGTCCTCGGCGATCACCTCGCCCGTGTCCGCGTCCTTCAGCACGGCGCCGTACGCCGAGGGGCCGGGGTTGCCGCGCGAGCCGCCGTCGGCCTCGATGAGGACCCGGCGTGCGGTCACAGACCGCTCTCAGAGGTGCGGACCAGGATCCGCGAGCACTCCTCGCACCGGATCACGAGGTCGCTCGGCGACGCCTTGATGACCGCCAGCTCGGCGTTGTCGATGGCCAGCTGGCAGCCGCTGCAGCGGCGCTGGCGCAGCTCGGCGGCGCCCACTCCGCCCTTCTGGACCCGCAGCCGGTCGTAGAGCGCGACGAGGTCGGCCGGCAGGCCCTCGGCGGCCGGGCCACGCTCGGCCTCGACCTTGGCCAGCTGGAGGTCGATCTCCGCGGTCTTCTGGTCGCGCGCCAGCATGAGCTCGGCGAGCTGCTCGTCGGCCTCGCGGACCTTGCCGGAGAACTCGTCGAGGGTGCGCTGCGCCTCCTCGAGGCGGGCCATCACCTCGAGCTCGTCGTCCTCGAGCGAGGTGATCCGGCGCTCGAGCGACTCGAGCTCGTGGCTCATGCGCTCGAGGTCCTTGGGGTTGGTGACCAGGCCCTGGTCCATCCGGTTGCGGTCCCGCTCGCGGCGGGCCTTGACCGTCTCGACGTCGGAGTCGACCTTCTGCTGCTCGACGGTCAGGTCGTCGACGGCGATCTGCGCGTCGCGGGCCTGGTCGTCGCTGGACTTGCGCGTCGTCTGCAGGGCGACGATCTCGGCGAGCTCGGGCAGGTTGGCCCGCTGGTGGCGCAGCTGGTCCGCCTTGGCGTCGAGCTCCTGGACTTCCAGGAGCTTCTGCTGGGCGGTGGGGTCGGCTTTCAGGGTGTGCTCCTCGAGACTCGGAACTGCCAGGGGTCGGTGCGGATCGTGCTCACACGGGTCTCCACCGTATCGTCCGCGTCCCCGGCCAGCGCCGCCGCCAGCCGTCTCTCGACCACGGGCAGCCACGTCCACTCCGCCGCCCAGTGCGCGACGTCGATGACGGCCGGCCCGCCCTTCTCCACGAACTCCGCGGTGGGGTGGTGCCGCATGTCGCTGGTGACGTAGACGTCGGCGTCGGTGCGGAGCACGGCGTCGAGCAGGAAGTCGCCCGCGCCGCCGCACAGCGCCACCCGTCGTACGACGCGTGCGGGATCGCCCGCGACCCGCACGCCCTGCTCGCTGGCCGGCAACGCGTCGGCCACCGTGGCCGCGAAGTCGGCCAGCGTCGTGGCCGGCACGGATCCGATCCGGCCGGCCCCGGTGTCGCTGGTGCCGGGGTCGGCGAGCTCGACGACGTCGTAGGCCGGCTCCTCGTAGGGGTGGGCCGCCAGCATCGCGGCCACGACCGCACTCCGCCGACCGCGGGCCAGCACGGCCGAGACCTGCACCTCGGCCACGACCTCCGGCCGACCCACCTCGCCGATCGCGGGGGTCGCGCCGGGCAGCGGCCTGAACCGGCCCTCACCGGGCGTGCTGAAGGAGCAGGAGTCGTAGTCGCCGATCGCCCCGGCCCCGGCACCGGCCAGCGCGGCCCGGACGGCCTCCGCGGCCTCGGCCGGGACGTGCACGGTCAGCTTGTCCAGGGCGGTGTCCGCCGAGGGCTGCACGGGCGACACGTCGGTCAGCCCGAGCGCTGCGGCCAGCGCCTCGGACACCCCGCCCTCGGCCCGGTCGGCGTTGGTGTGCGCGGTCAGCAGCGCACACCCGGCCCCGGCCAGGGTCGCGAGCGTGCGGCCCTTGGGCGTGGTGGCCGCGAAGCCGTGCACCGGCTTGAGGAAGAGCGGGTGGTGCACCACCAGCAGGTCGGCGCCCCAGGCGGCCGCCTCCTGCGCGACCTCGAGGGTCGGGTCGACCGCGAAGAGCACCTTGCGGACCGGTGCCGCCGGGTCGCCGTACACCAGTCCGACGGCGTCCCAGCCGTCGGCGGTGGCGGGTGGGTACCACCCGTGCAGCAGGTCGACGACGTCGCGCAGCGCAGGCATGGCCCGAGGCTAGCGCCCAGACTCGCCGTCAGTTGACCTGCCGGTCGTAGCCCTCCCAGTAGGGCGCCCGCAGCTTGAACTTCTGCAGCTTGCCGGTGGCGGTGCGCGCGAGCTCGTCGCGGAACTCCACCGACGTGGGCGCCTTGTAGCCCGCGGCCTTGTCCTTGCACCACGCGATCAGGTCGGCCTCGGACGCCTCCTGCCCCTCGGCCAGCACGACGAGCGCCTTGATCGTCTCGCCCCACTTCTCGCTCGGCACCCCGATCACGGCGACCTCGGCGACGGCGGGATGGCTGAACAGCACGTCCTCGACCTCGATCGAGGAGACGTTCTCGCCGCCGGTGATGATCACGTCCTTCTTGCGGTCGCTGATCGTCAGGTAGCCGTCGTCGCCCAGCACGCCGCCGTCGCCGGTGTGGAACCACCCGCCGGCCAGCGCCCGCTCGGACTCCTCGGGCTGCTCCCAGTAGCCCTCGAGCACGACGTTGGACCGGGCCAGCACCTCGCCGGTGTTCTCCTCGGCCTCCGAGATCTTCAGGCGTACGCCGAGCGCCGGCGCCCCCGCCCGGGTGAGCAGCGAGGCGCGCTCGAGCGGCTCGAGGTCGTCCCACTCCGCCCGGGAGCGGTTGAAGGTCAGCAGCGGCGAGGTCTCGGTGAGGCCGTAGATCTGGATGAACTCCCAGCCGAGCTCCTGCTCGACCCGCGCGACGGTCTTGGTCGGCGGCGGGGCGCCGGCCATGATGATCCGGACCTTGTCGCGGCCGGGGATCTCACCCTCCCAGTCCTGGGCGGCGTCGAGCACCGCGGCGGCCACGGCCGGGGCGGCACACATGACGGTGACGCCGTGGTCGCGGACCCGCCGCAGGATCTCGGCGCCGTCGATCTTGCGGATCACGACCTGCTTGACGCCCAGGCCGGTCATGGCGAACGGCATCCCCCAGCCGTTGGCGTGGAACATCGGCAGCGTGTGCAGGTAGACGTCGCGGTCGGTCACGGCGGCGTGCATCGCGAAGGTCACCGCGTTCACCCAGATGTTGCGGTGCGTGATCTGCACGCCCTTGGGCCGCGCAGTCGTGCCGGAGGTGTAGTTGATGCAGGCGGTGGCGTTCTCGTCCGGCTCCCAGGGCTTCGGCTCGGCCCCCTCCGCCGCGTAGAGGTCGTCGTCCTGCCCGATCACGAAGCGGTGCTCGGCCTTCACGTCCGCCAGTGCCTCGTCCAGCTCGGGGTCGACGACCAGGACCCGGGCGCCGGAGTGCTCGACGATGTACTGCACCTCGTCGGGACGCAGCCGGAAGTTGACCGGCACCAGCACCCGTCCGAATCCCGCGACCCCGAAGAACGACGTGAGCAGCCGCGCGCTGTTGTGGCTGACGACCGCCACCCGGTCACCGAACCCGATGCCCAGCTCGTCGAGCCTCGCCGCCTGCCGCCGGGCCAGCTCGCCGATCTCCGCGTAGGTCAGCTCGCCCCCGCCCAGCGGAGCGGCCGGCTGGTCCGGCTCGTCCACGCAGCCGGTCCGGGCGCCGTAGACCTGCACGGCACGGTCGATGAAGTCGGACACGCTGAACGGGACGATCATCGGGGGCTCCTCGAGGCGACTCGCTGTGACGTCTGCCACCATAGTCACCGCGAAGGGCTACGGTTCGAGGGTGATCTCGGGAGACACGCCGGTCCGACGCGACGTCGGACGGCTCTGGGCGGCCTACGCCGTGAGCGAGGCCGGCACCGCCGTCGGCGCCGGGGCACTGCCCCTGGTGGCGCTGCTGGTGCTGCACCTCGGCCCGCTCGAGGTCTCCGTGGTCGCCGCCCTCAGCGGCATCGTCGCCGCGGTCCTGGCCCTCCCCCTCGGCTCGCTCATCGAGTTCCGCCCCAAGCGGTCCGCGATGGTCGCCGCTGACCTGGCCCGCTTCGCCGCGTTCGGCAGCGTGCCCGTCGCCGCCGCGTTCGGCGCCCTCACCTACGCCCACCTCTGCGCGGTCGCCGTGGTCCAGGCGCTCGGCGTGATCGCGTTCGGCGCGGCCAGCGGCGCCCACCTCAAGGCGCTGGTCCCGGCCGACGAGCGGCTGCACGTGGTCAGCCGCTTCGAGACGACCTTCTGGACCGCGACCACGGTCGGCCCGCCGATCGGCGGCGCGCTCGTGTCGCTGGTCGGGGCGACCGCCTCGATGGCGGTCGACGCGGTCTCGTTCCTGCTCTCGGCGATCGGCGTACGCCGTCTGCGGACGCCCGAGCCCGCGCCCCCGGTCCGCACACCGGGCACCAACCGGCGCTCGGACCTCGTCGCGGGCTGGCGCGAGATCCACGCCCACCGGGGCATGCGCGCCCTCTTCTGGAACTCCCTGCTCTGCGGCGGCTCGCTGATGATGGCGGCCCCGCTGGTGCCGGTGCTGATGCTCCGCGACCTCGGCTTCGCCCCCTGGCAGTACGGCCTGGCCCTCGGCGTCCCCGGGCTCGGCGGCATCGTCGGCGCGCTGCTGACCCCCCGCCTCACCGAGCGGTACGGCGCGCGCCGGGTGCTGATGACCTCCGGCGTCGCCCGGACCATGTGGATGTCGCTGATCGCGCTGGCCACGCCGGGCGCGACCGGCCTTGTCCTGATCATCACCGCCAACACGCTGCTGCTGCTCAGCGCCGGCGCCTTCAACCCCTCGTTCACGGCCTACCGCCTGGCGGCAGCCCCCGACGACCACGTCGTCCGCGTGATCGCCTCGTGGTCGATCAGCCAGCGCACGGTCCAGCCCATGTTCATGCTGGCCGGCGGCGTGCTCGCCGCGTCGACCAGCGCCCGCACCGCGATCCTGGTGGCCGCGGTCCTGCTCGTCTCCAGCGCCGTGCTCCTGCCCTGGCGGGCCCCGCACGCCGAACCGCCCGGCTCAGCACCCCCATGCGGTGCTGAGACGGGCGGCTTCTCGGACGTCGATCAGGCGGCGGGCCAGGTGGCCGTGGCCACCGCTCCCCCCGTGACCTCGACGGTCAGCTGCACGTCGTCGGTGCCCTTCGGGACGAGGACGTAGCGGCCCTCGACCAGCTCGGGGAACACCAGCGACGGCACCTCGTCGCCCTGGACCGGACGGTTGACGACGGCCACGTGCGGGCGGTGCCCGTGGTCGTGCATGTGCCCGTGGTCATGGCCGTGCGCGTGGTCGTGACTGTGGGTGTGCTGGTGCCCCAGCTCGCCCTCGGGCACGATCTCGATCTCCTCCCCCTCCATCGAGGCCGGCATGGTCACGACGAGCGCGCCCACGTCGCCCCCGATGTCGAGCAGGACGGAGCCCTGCCCGGCGAAGGGGTTCTCGACTGCGGCGTCCATGACGCTCACGACGCCTGCGTCGTGCCGGGCTCGGTCTGGTAGCCACCGCCCGGCAGTCCGAGGTAGGGGAACTCGTCGGTCGCACCGGCGTTGGTGTTGCTCGTGCCGTCCTCGACGGCGCTGGCGGCGCCGTCGGGGGTGTACGACGGGTCGACGACCGGGATCGTCAGCCCCGCGATCGCTCGCAGCTCGATGGTCACCACGTCGTCGTCGATGCGGCGGCCGTTCGGGAAGCCGGCCGGGTCGCCACCGACGAGCCCGAGCTTGTTCGGGCTCGAGGCCGGCGGGATGGCCAGGTTGAGGCGCAGCATGTCGGCCTGCACCGGACCCGTGTAGTTCTGGAACCCCGGGATGACGCCTCCCGGGATGCCGGTCATCAGGACGGCGTTGAGGTCCGCACGAGGCTTGTCGTAGGCCGCGAGGTTGGGGAAGACGCCCGGGTAGAGGACCGGGAGGAGCCCCTGGAGCTCCGGCTTGTTGACGTACTTCGTGTAGCGCGAGTCGCCCTTGGGCTGGCGGACGTTCCACTGGTCCTTCTCGGCCATCGGCACGATGACCTCGTTGAACAGCGGGTTGCCCAGGCGGGAGACCTGCTTCCACGGACCGTGACCGACGTAGGAGCCCGAGTCGTAGTCGAAGATCCGCGACGCGCGTCGGCTGGCGGTGGCCCAGACGCCGACAACGGCCTTGGGGTCCATCGGGTCGCTCGGGGCCACCCCGTTGCGGGTGAGCTCCTTGATCGGCACCTGCAACGCGATGGTGTGCACGTTGTAGGACTGCACGGAGTTGACGCCGTTCATGTTCGGCATCGAGATGAGGTGTGCCTCGTTGAAGGGGCGCAGCGCCCCGAGGTCGAACACGCTGCCGAGGTCGACGTGGAAGGCGTCGGCCCGCTGGCCGGCGAAGACCATGCGGCCGCCCGGCAGGGCGTGCTTGGCCTCGTTGGACAGCGTGGCGTAGTCCGGGGTGCTGCGCTTGCCGACGTTGACCGGCGGGCACGGCAGGTTCTTGCCGAGCACCTTGGCCGTGCCGTTCTTGATCCGGGTCACGGAGTAGTACTGCGGCCGGTTCCAGGTCGTGTCGTCGATGTGCATGATCTGGCCGGTGTTGTAGAGGAACGTCTTGGCGTTCCTCACCCGCGTGTGGAAGCGGAACTGGTAGGTGATGTCGGCCTCGGCCTTGCCCTTGTTCGAGACGTGGATCTCGTAGAGGACGTCGTCACCGAACTCGTAGAAGTTCGGGCCGCCGTCCGGCTTCTGCAAGGGGATGAAGTTGGCGATCAGGACCGCCTGGGTCGGCGACGACGGGCTGACGAAGGCATAGACGTCGGTGCCGTCGGCGACCGGGTCCTTGGCGATCTCGGGTGCTTCGCGGTGGGAGGACATCACTCGCCTCCCGCTGCGTTGAGGATGCGGGTCACGAGGTCGCGGTCGTGGACGACCACCTCGCGCTCGCCGACCATCAGCCGGAGCTCGTCCGACCGGTGGTTCTTGACGTAGGCGACCACGGCCGCCTTGGCCGCGTCCGGACGCATCCGGGCGCTGGCGTCGGCTGCTTCGGACGTGACGGCGACGGTGCCCACGGCGACCGTCCCCGCTCCCGCAGCGGCCAGGAAGTTCCTTCTGCTGGTCTCACTCATTGCTGTGCCCTCCACAAGGGTCCGGGCGCCTCGATGTGAGGCGCGCCACAAGGGCTTCGGAGCCGAGGCGGATCCGGATGGGAGGCGAGGTGGGAGGCGGGTGAGTGGGCGCAGAGGGGATCGAACCCCCGACCACCTCGTTGTAAGCGAGGGGCTCTACCGCTGAGCTATACGCCCGTGGCTCGTCGGAGCGGCGTCAGACTACGCGAGCGCCGGGGCCGCGCGGGAATCCGGGTGGCGATGAGAAAGGCCCGGAAATAGGTCGAACCGCTGGCGTCTCGGGTCACCAGCGGTTCAACAAGTTCAAGATTAGGGGGGTCGTTCAAGGGCCGTCACGGGTTTGTCGGAAAGTTGTCCGAAATCCCCGGCAATGGTCCAGACCACCACCCGGGGTGCCGGTTTCCGGACGGTCAGGTCGCGGCGACGAGCTGCTTGAGGTGCTCGTCGAGGTCGCGTCCCTCGGGCAGCGCGTTGTGGACGGCCCAGCGGACCATCCCCTGCCGGTCGATGACGTACGAGGACCGCCGGGCCACACCCTTGGCCTCGTCGAAGACGTCGTAGGCCCGGGCCACCTCGCCGTGCGGCCAGAAGTCGGAGAGCAGCGGGAAGTTGAGCCCGTCCTGGTCGGCGAAGGCACGCAGGGAGTAGACCGGGTCGGTCGAGATCGCGAGCACCTCGGTGTCGAAGGTCATGAACTCCGCCAGCCGGTCGCGGATGCCGGCCATCTCCCCGGTGCACACCCCGGAGAACGCCCAGGGGTAGAAGATGATCGCCACCGCCTTGGTGCCGCGGTAGGACGACAGGGTGACGTCCTGCCCGAACTGGTCGCGCAGCGTGAAGTCGGGGGCCGGTCCGCCCAGGGAGAGTCCACTCATGGTGTGGCCCATCCTCGCACCCGGCGTGGACAGCCCCGCATCGGGCCGGTCAGCTCTTGTCCAGCTCCCGCTTGAGCACCTTGCCGGTGGCGTTGCGCGGCAGCTCGTCGAGGAAGACGAAGTCGCGCGGCACCTTGTAACGGGCGAGGTTCTCCTTCACCCAGTCCTTGAGCGTCTCCTCCGAGACCTCGCCCCGGGTGACCACGAAGGCCTTGAGCCGCTTGCCGAAGTCGGGGTCGTCGACGCCGATCGCGGCGACCTCCACCACCGACTCGTGGCGGGCCAGGCAGTCCTCGACCTCCTTGGGGAAGACGTTCTCCCCGCCGGAGACGATCATCTCGTCGTCGCGGCCCTCGACGTACAGGCGCCCGTCGGGGCCGAAGCGGCCGACGTCGCCGCTGGACATCAGCCCGTCGACGACCTCCTTGTGGCCGCCGCCGGTGTAGCCCTCGAAGAGCAGGCTGTTGCCGACGAAGATCCGGCCGGACTCCCCCGCCGGGAGCTCCTTGCCCTCTGGGTCGAGGATCTTCACGATCGTCGCCCACGGCGGGCGGCCGGCCGAGGACGGCGCCTCACGCAGGTCGACCGGGTTGGCGATCGAGGCGTAGGCGACCTCGGTCGAGCCGTAGATGTTGTAGAGGTTGTCGCCGAACTGGTCCATCCAGCTCACGGCGAGGTCGCCCGGCAGCGCCGAGCCCGACGCCGCCACGACCTTGACCCGCGAGAGGTCGTAGGAGGCGCGGGTCTCCTCGGGGAGGTTCATGATCCGCTGCAGCATCACCGGGATCACCACGAGCGACTGGCAGCCCTCGGCCTCGGTGACGCGCAGCGCCTCCTCGGGGTCGAACTTGCGGCGCAGCACCACGGTGGAGCCGAGGAGCATCGACATGGCCAGGTGGGCGAAGCCCCAGGTGTGGAACAGCGGGGCCGCGATGTGGGTGCGCCAGCCGTAGCGCAGGGGCATCCGCGACAGCAGCGAGACTGCGGCGTCGATGCCGGCCTCGTTGCGCGGCGCGCCCTTGGGGGTGCCGGTGGTGCCGGACGTCAGGATGACGATCCGGGTGTGCCGCTCCGGCGGCTCGAGGTCGCCGGCGGCCTGGGAGGAGATCAGCGACTCGATCGTCGCGACGTCGGCGCCGAGGTCGTCGGAGTCGACCCACGCCACGACGCGGTTCTCGATCGTCGCCCCGGACAGGAGCAAGGTGTACTCCTCGTCGTGGACCACGACGGTCGGCTTCTCGCGCTCGAGCACGTCGGCCAGCTGCGGCCCGGCGAACGCGGTGTTGAGGTAGAGGATGTCGGCGCCCAGCTTGGAGACCGCGATGCTGGCGTCGACGAACCCGCGGTGGTTGCGGCACATGATGGCGACGCCGTCGCCCTCGCGTACGCCGATCTCCCGCAGCGCGCGCGCCAGCGCGTTGGAGCGCTGGTGCATCTCCCCGAACGTCAGCGACCCGAGCTCGTCGATGAGGCCGATCTGGTCGGGGGCGCGGACGGCCAGCGAGGTGAACCCACCCGCCGGCCCGGTGCCCCAGCGGCGCAGGGTGCGGGCAAGCCCGGCCAGCACCAGCGGGGAGTAGGGCCGGATGATCCCGGCCTCGGTGAGCACCTTCAGGCTGGTGCCTCCGGCCGCAGCACGACCGAGGGCGGAGCCGAGGAGGGAACGGAGCACGCGGGGTCCTTCGGGCTGGTCGGGTCAGGCCGGGGTCTTGGGCGCGACGAGGCGTGTGGCCTGCCAGTCCTTGCTCACCGCGGCGGTGGTGGTCTGGGCGAGGCCTGCGATCGGCGCGGCCTCGGCGATGTCGGCGGCCTCCACGGCCTGCGCACGGCCGACCTTGGGGGTGAGCAGCCAGATCGCGCCGCCCCCGACCAGGTCGGTCAGCGCGTCGACCAGGCCGTCGACGAGGTCACCGTCATCGGCACGCCACCACAGCAGCACGGCATCGACCACGTTGCCGTAGTCGCCGTCCACCATGTCGGCGTCGATGGTGTCCTCGATCGCGACCCGGAGCTCGTCGTCGGTGTCGTTGTCCCAGCCGAGCTCCTGGATGACCATCCCGGGCTTGAAGCCCAGCCGGCCAGCAGGACCGGCGTCGGGTCCGTCTGTCTGGGTGGACCCGCCACCCGCGGTCGAGCTCACTGAATCCTCCAGTCGCGTCACATCCACCGTCCGGCTCCCGGGCGGCGACCCGGGCCCACGATGAGGCCAAGGTGGGGAGTAGTCCAGCGGAGTTGGGGCGGCTCCGCAACCCGTGTCCACAGGGAGGGGCTCCAAAACGCCTGCTCAGGGCCCCTCAGGAGGGGGCCGCTGAGACTACCGATGGGTAAATTCCCTGAGGTTCGGGAGCGTGCAACGATGAGCGGGTGACCGAAGAGACATCCACCACTTCAGGCACGACCTCCTCGACGACGACCAGCCCCCGATCGGGTTCGATCGCGTCCGTCATCCACGAGGGTCTGCCCACCCAGCTGCCGGACATCGACCCGGACGAGACCAACGACTGGATCGCGTCGTTCGACTCGATGGTCGACGAGCGCGGCCGCGACCGTGCCCGCTACGTCATGCTGCGCCTCCTCGAGCGCGCGCGTGAGATGCAGGTCGGCGTGCCGGCGCTGCGCAGCACCGACTACATCAACACGATCCCGCCCGAGCGCGAGCCGTGGTTCCCCGGCGACGAGGAGGCCGAGCGCCGCATCCGCGCCTTCATCCGCTGGAACGCCGCGGTCATGGTCTCCTCGGCCAACCGCAAGGGGCTCGAGGTCGGCGGCCACATCGCCACCTACCAGTCCTCGGCCAGCCTCTACGAGGTCGGCTTCAACCACTTCTTCCGCGGCAAGGACCACCCCGGCGGCGGCGACCAGATCTACATCCAGGGCCACGGCTCCCCCGGCATCTACGCCCGCGCCTTCCTCGAGGGCCGGCTGGAGGAGGAGCAGCTCTACCGCTTCCGCCAGGAGGTCCAGCACGGCGCCCACGCCGGCCTGCCGTCGTACCCGCACCCGCGCCTGATGCCGGACTTCTGGGAGTTCCCGACGGTCTCCATGGGGCTCACGGGCATCAACTCGATCTACCAGGCGCGGTTCAACCGCTACCTGCAGAACCGCAACATCAAGGACACCAGCGAGCAGCGCGTGTGGGCGTTCCTCGGCGACGGCGAGATGGCCGAGCCCGAGTCGCTGGGCGCCATCCGGGTCGCCGCCCGCGAGGAGCTCGACAACCTCGTCTGGGTCATCAACTGCAACCTCCAGCAGCTCGACGGCCCGGTCAACGGCAACGGCAAGATCATCCAGGAGCTCGAGGCCAACTTCCGCGGTGCCGGCTGGAACGTCATCAAGGTGGTCTGGGGCCGCGAGTGGGACCCGTTGCTGGCCCGCGACGTCGACGGCGTGCTGGTCAACCGGATGAACACCACCCCGGACGGCGCGTTCCAGACCTACTCCACGGAGAAGGGCGACTACATCCGCGAGCACTTCTTCGGCACCGACCCGCGGCTGCGCAAGATGGTCGAGCACATGACCGACGACCAGATCGTGAAGCTGCCCCGCGGCGGCCACGACTACCGCAAGGTCTACGCCGCGTTCGACGCCGCGACCAAGCACGCCGGCCAGCCGACCGTGATCCTGGCCAAGACCATCAAGGGCTGGACGATCGACGCGCTGGAGGGCAAGAACGCCACCCACCAGATGAAGAAGCTGACCCAGGACGACCTCAAGAAGTTCCGGGACCGCCTCTACCTGCCGATCTCCGACCGCGACCTCGAGCGCTCCTACGAGGAGACCGGCGCCGCGCCGTTCTTCCACCCCGGCAAGGACGCCCCCGAGATCCAGTACATGAAGGAGCGTCGGGCGGCCCTGGGCGGCCCGGTCCCCAAGCGCGTCCTGCGCGCCAAGGACCTCCAGCTGCCCGCCGACTCGGTCTACGCCGAGCTGAAGAAGGGCTCGGGCAAGAACTCCATCGCCACGACCATGGCCGTGGTGCGCCTGCTCAAGGACTGGATGAAGGACCCGGAGATCGGCAAGCGCCTCGTGCCGATCGCCCCGGACGAGTACCGCACGTTCGGCATGGACGCGATGTTCCCGAGCGCCAAGGTCTACAACCCGGCCGGTCAGCAGTACGAGTCGGTCGACCGCAAGTTGTTGCTCTCCTACAAGGAGTCCCCGCAGGGCCAGATGCTCCACGAGGGCATCTCCGAGGCCGGCGCCATGGCCTCGGCGACGGCCGCCGGCTCGGCGTACTCCACCCACGGCGAGCACATGATCCCGTTCTACATCTTCTACTCGATGTTCGGCTTCCAGCGGACCGCCGACTCGATCTGGGCGATGGCCGACCAGCTCGCGCGCGGCTTCCTGATCGGCGCCACCGCGGGTCGCACCACCCTGACCGGTGAGGGCCTGCAGCACGCCGACGGCCACTCCCCGCTCATCGCGGCGACCAACCCGGCGGTCGTGCACTACGACCCGGCGCAGGCCTACGAGGTCGCGCACATCATGCAGTCGGGTCTCGAGCGGATGTACGGCGAGAACTCCGAGGACGTGATCTTCTACATCACCGTCTACAACGAGCCCGTCCAGCACCCGGCCGAACCGGAGGACGTCGACGTCGAGGGCATCCTCAAGGGCATCCACCGCGTGGGCACCGCCGACGGTGAGGGGCCGCGCGTGCAGCTGCTCGCCTCCGGCGTGGGCCTCCCATGGGTCCGCGAGGCCGCCCGCATCCTCGCCGAGGACTACGGCGTGCAGTCCGACACCTGGTCGGTCACCTCGTGGAACGAGCTGGCCCGCGACGCCGTCTCGGCCGAGGAGTGGAACCTCCTCCACCCGGGCGAGTCGCCGCGCACGCCGTACGTCGCCGACAAGCTGGCCGGCGCCCGCGGCCCCGTCGTGGCCGTCTCGGACTACATGCGGGCCGTCCCGCTGCAGATCGCGCGCTGGGTGCCCGGTGACTACCGGGTGCTGGGTGCCGACGGGTTCGGCTTCGCCGACACCCGCCCGGCCGCCCGTCGCTTCTTCCACATCGACGCCCAGTCCGTCGTCGTCCAGGCGCTCCAGGCGCTCGCGGACGCCGGCGAGATCGGTCGCGACAAGGTCGAGGAGGCGTTCGCGAAGTTCCGCATCGACGACCCGACCGCCGTCGCCGGCGTGAAGCAGGAGGGCGGCGACGCGTAGCGACCCCGACACGAGCGGGGCGGTGACCAGTGATGGTTGCCGCCCCGTTGGTCATTTCGGGGGAAGCTCGACGCCCGCGCGCGTGGCGGCGCCGCCCGCATACGCGGGCGCCCTGGCGGCGGGAGCGGTGAGTTGCGAACCCTTTGCCTGCCCGATTCGGTTCATGGCTCACCGCCGGGTCGGACGGGCGGTGCCTGGTGAACCGTTTCCAAGTCGGGTTCGGTTCATGGCTCACCGCTCGAGCTGTTCGGGGGTGCGCCTGGGGCGGGGCGGCGGCGGAGCGCAGCGGAGTCCGTCCGCCCCGGCCGCCGCCTGAAGCCGATCGCGAGAGGCTCGGGGTCAAGGACGCCGAAGGCGCCGCGAAGCGGGCGAAGCTCCTTGACGCCGAGACGCGATCGGCTACGCGGCGCACCCACCAACCCGCCGCGAGAACGATCAGCCGGCTTCGATCTCCGTGACCGGCGCGAGGACGGGCACGGGGACCGGCCCGTGCTTGAGCAGGTTGCGGAAGCGGGCGCGCGAGTACACCGCCGGCTGGGTGGTGCGGATGAACTCGTTGACGATCTTGGCGAACCGGTGCGGGTGGTCCTTGTGCGGGAAGTGCCCGGCGTTGGGGATCACCTCGACCCGGGCGTTGGGGGCCAGGGCGGCGGCGTTGCTGGCGTGCCGGACCGGGATGACCTTGTCGTCGCGTCCCCACACGACGCACATCGGCATCTCCTCGGTGAGGTAGGCGCGGTCGGCCATGGTGACGATCTGGCCCCGCCAGTCCACGACGGCGCGCACCACGTGGCGGATCGCGTGCCGGGCGTGCGGGTCCTTGAAGGAGTTGTAGATCTCGGCGACCTCGTCGAGGTCGCGGGTGTGCTTCCACGAGGTGGTCGACAGGGCACGCAGCCCGGCCATGCCGAGGTGGCGGACACCGGGCAGCGTCAGCACGCCCATCACCTGGTGGAAGCCCGGGGTCGTGATCGCCCGGATCCCGTGGCTCACCTCGGGCCCGAGTCCGCCGGAGGCGACCAGGATCAGCCGCTCGGTGCGCTCGGGGAACTGGTAGGCGAACTGCATCGCCACGCCGCCGCCGAAGCTGTGGCCGACGACCGTCACCTTGTCGATGCCGAGCACCGTCAGCAGGTCACGCATGCCGTTGGCGTAGCCACCCACGCTGTAGTCAGCCCGCGGCTTGTCCGACAGGCCGTGCCCCAGGATGTCCGGCGCGATGACGGTGTAGCGCTTGGCCAGCGAGTCGATCACCGGCTCCCACGTCGTGTGGTCGCATCCGAGTCCGTGCAGCAGCAGGACCACGGGGCCCTGACCGGCCTTCACGAAGGCCCTGCGGTGGCCGTGCAACGTGAGGTACTGGACCTCATGGGGGGTGTCGGACACCGAACGCCTCCTGGCTACCCCAACCCGTGGGGCGTAGATGTCGGATTCAACCAGAACACGTTCCCATTGGGCAGAGCGAAAGCCCTTGTTTTACAAGGGTTTTACGGGAAATGTCCGTTCGGACTAGTGTCCGAGCGTGACTCCCGCACGCGGCCGCGCCCAGCGCGCCCGGGCCGCCGACGCCCTGCAGCGCTCCACGGGCGCGCTCAGCACCACCGCCACGGCCCGGATGGACGCCGAGATGCCGTGGTTCCGGGAGCTCTCGGCCGAGGACCGCAGCTGGGTCGGGCTGATCGTCCAGGCCGGTATCCGCGGCTTCGTCGACTGGTACCGCACCGCCGACGCGGCGGACCGGGGCACGGCGCTGGCCGCCTCCGTCTTCGGTGCGGCACCCCGAGCCCTGGCCGGTGTGATCACCCTCCAGCAGACCGTCGACCTGGTCCGGCTCTCCATCGAGGTGGTCGAGAGCAACATCGACTCGCTCCTCGACCCGACCGACGCCCCCGAGGTGCATGCGGCCGTGCTGCAGTACGCCCGCGAGGTCGCCTTCGCGACGGCCGAGGTCTACGCCCGGGCCGCCGAGGTGCGCGGCGCGTGGGACGCCCGACTCGAGGCGTTGGTCGTCGACGCGGTGCTGCGCTCGGAGGCCGACGAGGCGCTGCTCTCCCGGGCCAGCGCCCTCGGCTGGTCCTCCCACGGCGACGTCGCCGTGGTCCTGGGCGCGGTCCCCCGCCAGCGCACCGAGACCGACCTCTTCGACGAGGTACGCCGGGCGGCCAAGGCGGCCGGCATGGACGCGCTCTGCGCGGTCCAGGGCGAGCGCCTCGTCGTCCTGCTCGGCGGGGTCAAGGACAACCGGGACGCCGCCGAGGTGGTCGTGCACCTCTTCGGCGACGGCCCGGTCGTGGTCGGGCCGGTGGCGGAGGACCTGAGCCGGGCCTACGTCTCGGCCCGCGCCGCCCTGTCGGCCCACCGCTCGGCGACCGGCTGGCCCGAGGCACCGCGACCGGTCCGCAGCGCGGACCTGCTGCCCGAGCGGGCCCTCGCCGGCGACGGCCACGCCCGCCGGCACGTGGTCGACGAGATCTACCTGCCGCTGGTCCGGGCGCGGGGCACGCTGATCGAGACGTTGTCGGCGTACTTCCACCACAACTCCTCCATCGAGGGAACCGCCCGGGCGCTGTTCGTGCACCCCAACACCGTCCGCTACCGCCTCAAGCAGATCACCGAGACGACCGGGCACTCGCCCTCCGACGAGCGCGACGCGTTCACTCTCCGGATCGCCTTGGTGCTGGGCCGCCAGTCCGGTCGGGGCGACGAGCCGTCTTTGTAGGAACCCTACAAAGAATCGCCCATCAGATTCGTGAGTGCCGGAGGCGCCCCACAGCCCTCCGGCCCGCCACTCTTGTCATGTGCTCGTCATCGTCGCTCCCGGTCAAGGCGCTCAGACGCCCGGTTTCCTCACGCCCTGGCTGGAGGACCCGACGTTCGCGTCGCGCTTCTCCTGGCTCTCGACGGTCGCGGGGCTCGACCTCGCCCACTACGGCACCGAGGCCGACGCGGAGACCATCCGGGAGACCCAGATCGCCCAGCCGCTGCTGGTCGCGACCGGCCTGATCGCCGCCCTCGAGCTCTTCCCGCACCCGGGCGACGCGTTCGACCAGGTCGGCGCCGTGGCCGGCCACAGCGTCGGCGAACTGGCCGCCGCCGCCGGTGCCCGGGCGATCAGCGCCGAGCAGGCGATGGTGCTGGTCCGCGAGCGCGGCAAGGCCATGGCCGAGGCCGCCGCGGCCACCCCGACCGGCATGACCGCGGTCCTGGGTGGCGACCGCGACGAGGTGCTGGCCACCCTGGCCAGGCACGGGCTGACGCCCGCCAACGACAACGGCCCGGGACAGATCGTGGCCGCCGGCACCATGGAGCAGCTGGCCGCCCTCGCCGCCGACCCCCCCGCCAAGGCCCGCCTCACCCCGCTCAGCGTCGCCGGCGCCTTCCACACCGAGCACATGGCACCCGCCGTCGGCCACCTGGCCAAGCTGGCCGTCTCGGTCTCGGTCCACGACCCGCGCATCCCCCTGATCTCCAACAAGGACGGCCGGGTGATCCACTCCGGCCCCGACGTGCTCCGCCGGATCGTCGGCCAGATCGCCAGCCCGGTCCGCTGGGACCTCTGCATGGAGGCGATGACCGACCTCGGCGTCACCGGCATCATCGAGATGCCGCCGGCCGGCGTCCTGACGGGCATCGCCAAGCGCAACCTCAAGGGCGTCGAGACCTTCGCCCTCAAGACCCCCGACCAGCTCGACGACGCCCGCGCGTTCTGCCAGAAGCACGGCGAGGGCTCGATCATCGACACCACGCCGACCTGGCGCCTGGTGGTCTCGCCCTCCAAGGGCACCTTCCACATCGACGGCGCGGCCGCCGACGCACCGCGGCTCGACGTCGGGGCGGCCATCGGCGACGTCGCCAGCTCGCGCGACCGGGTCAGCGTGACCGCCGACCACGGCGGCGAGGTCGTCGAGTGGCTCGTCGAGGACGGCGACCTGGTCTCCCCCGGCCAGCCGCTGCTCCGCCTGCACCCGGAAGGCGTCTCCTGATGACCACTCCTTCGCTCCAGTCCTCCACGGGCGCGCCGCACGCCGCGATCCTCGGCATCGGCGCCTACCGCCCCGAGCGGATCGTCCCCAACTCCGAGGTCGTCGAGGCGATCGACTCCAGCGACGAGTGGATCCAGCAGCGCTCCGGCATCAAGGCCCGCCGCTGGGCCGGCCCCGAGGAGTCGGTGCAGATGATGTCGGTGGCGGCCTCGCGCCAGGCGCTCGAGCGCGCCGGCATCGATGCCCGCCAGATCGACTGCGTCGTCGTGGCCACCGTCAGCCACATGCTCCAGACCCCGGCCGTGGCGACCGCCATCGCGCACGAGCTCGGCACCGACCAGGCCGCGGCCTTCGACATCTCCGCGGCCTGCGCCGGCTTCTGCCACGGCATCGCCATGGCCTCCGACTTCATCCGCGCCGGCAGCGCCCGCCACGTGCTGGTGATCGGCGTCGAGCGGCTCACCGACATCCTCGACCTCAACGACCGCGGGACGGCCTTCATCTTCGCCGACGGCGCGGGCGCCGCCGTGGTCGGACCCAGCGAGACCGCGGGCATCGGCCCGGTCGTGTGGGGCTCCGACGGCGAGCAGTTCGACCTGATCCGGCAGAAGGAGGACTGGCGCGACGTGGTCGGCTCGGCCGACAACCCCGGCAGCGGGACGATGCCCCACCTCGTGATGCAGGGCAACCCGGTCTTCCGCTGGGCGTCGTACGCCATGGCGAAGGTCAGCCAGCAGGCCCTCGACCGCGCCGGGGTCACCCTCGACCAGCTCGACTGCTTCGTCCCCCACCAGGCCAACATGCGGATCATCGACGCGATGGCGCGCTCGATGAAGCTGCCCCCGACCGTCCGGATCGCCCGCGACATCGCCGAGCAGGGCAACACCTCGGCCGCGTCGATCCCGCTCGCCCTGGACCGGATGATCGCCGAGGGCGACGCGAAGTCAGGCGACCTGGCCCTGCTCGTGGCGTTCGGCGCCGGCCTGGCGTACGCCGCGCAGGTCGTCACCATCCCCTGAGGCCCCACCCAGATCTGCACCACAGCTCGACCGAGCAGCACACCACCCACCCAAGGAGAAGGAACAACCTGATGGCCACCACCGAAGAGATCCGCGTCGACCTCGCCGACATCGTCAACGAGGTTGCCGGCATCGACGCCGACGACGTCCAGCTCGACAAGTCCTTCGTCGACGACCTCGACGTCGACTCGCTGTCCATGGTCGAGGTCGTCGTGGCCTGCGAGGAGAAGTTCGGCGTCTCCATCCCCGACGACGAGGTCAAGAACCTCAAGACCGTCGGCGACGCCGTCGCGTTCATCGAGCGCGCCCAGAGCTGACCGGGCCGGCGCCGGCGGGTCCCCCGCCGGCGCCCCCTGCTCGAGCAACCACCGCGAAGAACCGGAGTTGAGGACACAATGAGTCGCACAAGAGTCGTGGTGACCGGACTGGGCACCACCAGCCCCGTCGGCGGCGACGTCGCCAGCACCTGGGACGCACTCGTCGCCGGACGCTCCGGCGTCCGCTTCCTGACCGACGACTGGGCCGAGCAGATGCCGGTCAAGATCGCCGGCCGCATCGCGGTCGAGCCCACCGAGGTCCTGGAGCGGGTCAAGGCCCGCCGCCTGGACCGGTCCTCGCAGTTCGCGATGGTCGCAGCCATGGAGGCCTGGAAGGACTCCGGCCTCGACGCCGCACAGGAGTCCGGCGACCTCGACGGCGACCGGGTCGGCGTCGCGATGGCCTCCGGCATCGGCGGCGTCACGACCCTCCTCGACAACTACGACGCACTCAAGGAGAAGGGCCCTCGCCGGGTCTCTCCCCTGGCCGTCCCGATGCTGATGCCCAACGCCCCCGCGGCCCAGATCAGCCTGTACGTCGGCGCCCGCGCCGCCGTGAACACGCCGGTCTCCGCCTGCGCCTCGGGCAACGAGGGCATCGCCCTCGCGGTCGACCAGATCCGCCTCGGCCGGGCCGACGTGGTCCTCGCCGGCGGCACCGAGGCCGCGATCCACCCGCTCCCGATGGCCGCCTTCGCCAACATGATGGCGCTGTCCAAGACAGCCAGCGGCCCCGAGGGTGGCGACCCGACAGCGGTCTCCCGCCCCTGGGACACCGGCCGCGACGGCTTCGTCCTCGGCGAGGGCGCCGGCGTCCTGGTCCTGGAGTCCTACGAGCACGCGGTCGCGCGCGGTGCCCGGATCTACGCGGAGGTGCTCGGCGCCGGCATCACCGCCGACTCCCACGACATCGCCCAGCCCGACCCGGCCGGCCGCGGCGGCACCCGCGCCATCCTGCGCTGCCTGGCCGAGTCGGAGATCTCGGCCTCCGACATCGCCCACATCAACGCGCACGCGACCTCGACCCCGCAGGGCGACATCGCCGAGGGCCTGATGATCCACGCGACGCTCGGCAGCCACGCCTCCGACGTCGTGGTCACCAGCACCAAGTCGATGACCGGTCACCTCCTCGGCGGCGCCGGCGCCCTCGAGGCGATCGCCACCGTCATGGCCCTGCACCACCGGGTCGTGCCCCCGACGATCAACCTCGACAACCTCGACCCCCAGGTCGAGCTCGACATCGCGACCAAGCCGCGCGACCTCCCGGTCGGCGACATCGCGGCGCTGAACAACTCCTTCGGCTTCGGTGGCGCCAACGTCGCCGTCGCGTTCGGGACCCTGTGATGACGACGGCACCCGCGGCCGCCAAGCCGGCCAAGCTGCCCCGCGAGGAGGACCCGCGCAACCCGGTCCACCGGCTCACCGCACTCCTCGACGACGGCACCCTCGAGCTGATCACGCCCGACGACGACTCCGGCATGCTCGCCGCGGTCGGCGCGGTCAACGGCACGCGGGTCGTGGCCTTCTGCTCCGACGCGACCGTCATGGGCGGCGCGATGGGCGACGTCGGCTGCCGCGTGGTCGTCGACGCCTACCACCGCGCGATGACCGACGGCGTGCCGATCATCGGCCTGTGGCACTCCGGCGGCGCCCGCCTGGCCGAGGGCGTGCTGTCCCTGCACGCGGTCGGCCGGATCTTCCACGTGATGACCCAGGCCTCGGGCAAGATCCCGCAGATCTCGGTCGTGCTCGGCCCCGCGGCCGGCGGCGCGGCGTACGGCCCCGCCCTCACCGACGTGGTGATCCTCGGTCCCGAGGGCCGGATCTTCGTGACCGGACCCGACGTGGTCCGCTCGGTCACCGGCGAGGACGTCGACATGCTGCGCCTCGGCGGTCCCGAGCCGCACGGCCGCCGCTCCGGCGTCGTCCACATCCTCACCGAGTCCGAGGAGGAGGCCCTCGGCCGGGCGCGCACCGTCGCCAACCTGCTCGGCTCCCAGGGCAGCCTCGTCGTCTCCGACGTCGAGGACCGCGACCTCGAGGCGATCCTGCCGGAGTCCAAGAAGCGCGCCTACGACGTGCACCCGCTCGTGGAGTCCGTGCTCGACGAGGGCACCACCCAGGAGCTGCACGCGCGCTGGGCGCCCAACATCGTCACCGCACTGGGCCGCTTCGGCGGTCGCACGGTCGGCGTGGTCGCCAACAACCCGCTCCGTCTCGGCGGCTGCCTCGACTCGCTCTCGGCCGAGAAGGCCTCGCGGTTCGTGCGGATGTGCGACGCCTTCGGCGTCCCGCTGATCGTCATCGTCGACGTGCCGGGCTACCTCCCCGGCGTCGGCCAGGAGTGGGACGGCGTGGTCCGCCGCGGCGCCAAGCTCCTGCACGCCTTCGGCGAGTGCGTCGTCCCCCGCGTCACGCTGGTGACCCGCAAGACCTACGGCGGCGCCTACATCGCCATGAACGCCCGCTCCCTCGGCGCGACCAAGGTCTTCGCCTGGCCGGGCGCCGAGGTGGCCGTGATGGGCGCTGTGGCGGCCATCCGGGTGCTGCATCGCCGCAAGCTGGCCGAGGTCTCCCCCGACATCCGCCCGCAGGTCGAGGCCGAGCTGGCCGCCGAGCACGAGCGGATCGCCGGCGGCGTCGACAAGGCCGTCGAGATCGGCGTCGTCGACGAGGTCGTCGCGCCCTCGGCGACCCGGTCGACGATCGCCAGGGCGATCGACGACGCGGTCCAGGAGGGCGGCGTACGCCGGGGACACCACGGCAACATCCCGCTGTAGGGAACGTCCTGCGCAGCGTCGGGCCCGGGCCGTAACGGTCCGGGCCCGACTACGTTGATCCTCCATGACGCCCGTCACACCCCGTGGAGGAAAGACCATGCTGTCCAGGAAGGCGCTCCCCCCTGTTGTCGCCGCCGTCCTCGCCGCCGTGCTCCCCGTCGCACTGATGGCTGCCACGCCGGCGTCGGCCAACACCACGAAGTACGGCAGCACCGGGTCCCCCGACCGCGTCCTGCGGCACGGGTGCCACGACTACCGCTACCACTACAAGGTGACGGTCCCGACCAACGACTGGACGCTGGAGACCTTCCTGGTCGACCCGACCGGGGAGAAGCTCGCCTCGGGCGCGTTCGCCTCGGAGTCCGACCCCGACCGGGGGCATGGGAACTGGCACATCTGCAAGCCCTCGACCCGACCGGGGACCTTCAAGATCAAGGCGAAGATCACCTTCTACAGCGGCCAGGACTCCACGAAGACGTGGTTCAAGCCGTCGTACTTCAAGCTGACGCCTCCCTGACCCCGACCGCGGTCACACCACCTGGTGCAGCCAGCGGACCGGGGCGCCGTCGCCGGCGTGCCGGAACGTCTCGAGCTCGTCGTCCCAGGGCTTGCCGAGCAGCTTGTCGATCTCGTTGAGCAGGGTCGTGTCGCCTAGCGCCGCCTTCACGACGGCGGCCTTGAGCCGGTCCTCGGGGATCATGATGTCGCCGTGCAGGCCCGTGACGGCGTGGAAGACACCGAGCTCGGGGGTGAAGGAGTAGCGGGCGCCCTCCGAGGCGCTCGTGGGCTCCTCGGTGATCTCGAAGCGGAGGTGGTTCCAGCCGCGGAGAGCGGAGGCGACAGCGGCCGCGGACCCGGCCTCGCCGGACCACGACAGCTCGGCCCGGTAGCTGCCGCTCTGCGCCGGCTGGGGGGTCCAGTCCAGGCTCACGGCAACGCCAAGCACACCGCCGACGGCCCACTCGATGTGCGGGCACAGCGCTGACGGCGCTGAGTGGACGTACAGGACGCCCCTCGTCGCGGTGCGGGTAGCAGTGCGTGCGGTCACCGTGACCTCCTTCATCTCCGGCGCGAGATACGCCTTCCCCAGCGGTCTCTGTTCGGAGGTGTCGGACATCGAAATGACACGGATGTAGTTGTAGCGCCCATTGTGGCCCATGGGGCGCATGAAAACCAGTGGTACCGCAAACACCGGACCCGGCGTGTCCCGCCCCCGGGTCGGTCAGCCGAAGGCGCGCGGAGCGCCCAGGAGGCCGCGCTGGGCGGCGTCCGGGTCGGTCACGAAGGCCGGACGCTGCTCGGCGGTGTCGTAGTAGCGATGGAAGACCGGGGTCTGGGAGCCCGACATCGGCGGGACGATCCAGCTCCAGTCGGCCGGGCAGCTGCGCCCGGCCCGCTCCTCGCGCTCCACGTGCGTGAGGAACCGGACCGACTCGGTGTGGTGGTCGGTGATCGCCACGCCGGCGGCCTGGTAGGAGTGGAGGACCGCGCGGTTGAGCTCGACGAGCGCGCGGTCCCGCCACAGGGTGGCCTCGCGCGACGTGTCCAGCCCCATGCGCCGGGCCACCTCCGGGACGAGGTCGTAGCGGTCCTTGTCGCCCAGGTTGCGGGCCCCGATCTCGGTGCCCATGTACCAGCCGTTGAACGGCGCCGTCGGGTAGGAGACTCCCCCGATCACCAGCCGGCTGTTGCTGATGACCGGCACTGCGTGCCAGCGCAGGCGCAGGTCGCGGAACCAGGGCAGCTCGGGGTGCTCGAGCTCGACCTCGTGGACGGCCTCGGCGGGCAGCGGGAACATCCGCGGCCCCTCCGCGGCCGTCTCCACGACGAGCGGGAGCACGTCGAAGGCGCCGCGCGCCAGGGGCGGTCGCCATCCCCGCCGCACCAGCTCGCGGGTGAGCTCGACGTACCGGGGGTCGCCGAGCACGCGCCCGTCGGGCAGCTCGTAGCCGGCGTACCGGATGAGCTGCTCGTTCCAGATCCGTGGCGCCGGCCGCCCGGGCGCCTCCGGGGCGAAGACGCTGATCATCGGGCGGATCTTGCCGCCGTTGCCCGCCGCCCGCAGGTGCCCGAAGCAGTGCGTGGCGACACCCTCGGCGTCGCCGACGGTCCGCAGGTCGCGCACCTGGAGGCTGCGCCAGTAGAGGCGGCCGATGCAGCGGGCGTTGTTGCGCCACGCGACGCGCGCGCCGAAGGCCAGCTCCTCGGCGGTGTGCCAGTAGGTCCCGGTGGCGTCGATCTCGCGCAGGACGGCCTCGAGGCGGGCCTCGACCGGACCGGCCTCGGGGTTCTCGGCGTGGAACAGCCGCAGGAACTCCTCGGCCTCGCCCCGGTCGACCTCCGTCGACGCGACCCGCCTTCGGGCCCGCGGGCGGGGTTCGGAGCTGCCGTGCGGGACGGGACAACCGGACCCGGCAACCGGCTCGGGCCGCCTGCGGATGCTGCGTCGCCGTTGCTGTCCCCGGAGCCGTGGCCCGGCCGCCTGGAAGGCCACCAGGTGCTGCACGCCGGCCACGAGGCACAGGCCGAGCGCGGTGACGGTCAGCCACGTCGCGACGTCGGTCAGGGTCTCGATGCGCGGCATCCACCCGGGGTCGCGCAGACCCACGGGTGTCCAGGGCGACAACCCCAGGACGGCCGGGCCGGCGAACCCGGACAGGCGTGTCGTGACGTGACGTGCTCGTTCGATCTGGTGCTCATGCATGCTCAATCCACTCCCTCGCGGGACGTGATCCCCGGGTCCTCGAGGGTCGAACCGGTGGTCTAGACGAGATGCGGATGACAGGCACGACACCCGGACACCGGGGTCCGGAAGCGACCGGAAACCGGCGTTCCAGGGCTACCTGGAGACATCACACGACATGAGTAGGGCGGGTGGGGCTCGAACCCACGACCCAAGGATTATGAGTCCTCTGCTCTGACCGACTGAGCTACCGCCCCTCGCGGCGCAGAGCCTAGCCTCGGGCGGGACCAGACCCACGACGAGGGAGTACGACGTGCGCTACACCAGGCTCGGCAGGACCGGACTCGAGGTCTCGGCGGTGACGCTGGGCTGCATGAGCTGGGGCGACCCGGACCGGGGCGGGCACCCGTGGGTGCTCGGCGAGGAGGCCGGCCGCCAGATCATCAAGGACGCCCTCGAGGCGGGCATCAACGTCTTCGACACCGCCAACGTCTACTCCGGCGGCAGCAGCGAGGAGATCACCGGCCGGGCGCTGCGGGACTTCGCCCGGCGCGAGGACGTCGTGATCGCGACGAAGGTGCACGGCCGGATGCGGCCCGGCCCGCACGGGGCCGGGCTGTCTCGGAAGGCGATCCTGCACGAGATCGACGCGTCGCTGACCCGGCTCGGGACCGACCACGTCGACCTCTACCAGATCCACCGCTGGGACGACGCGACGCCGATCGAGGAGACCATGGAGGCGCTCCACGACGTGGTGAAGGCCGGCAAGGCGCGCTACCTGGGCGCGTCGTCGATGTTCGCGTGGCAGTTCGCCAAGGCCCAGCACGCCGCCGACCTCGGCGGCTGGACGCGCTTCGTGTCGATGCAGAACCACTACAACCTGATCTACCGCGAGGAGGAGCGGGAAATGCTCCCGCTCTGCGCCGACCTCGGCGTCGGAGTGATCCCGTGGAGCCCGCTGGCGCGTGGTCGGCTCACCCGCGACTGGGACACCACGACGGCGCGCGCCGAGACGGACGCCTTCGGGAGCTCGCTCTACCGCGACGAGGACGCCGCGATCGTCGAGACCGTGTCCCGGGTCGCCGAGCGGCGCGGGGTCCCGCGGGCTCAGGTCGCGCTGGCGTGGCTGATGGCCCAGCCGGTCGTCACCTCCCCCATCGTCGGGGTGACGAAGCCGCAGCACCTCGCCGACGCCGTCGCGGCCGTCGACCTCGAGCTCACCGAGGACGAGATCACCGAGCTCGGCGCGGGCTACCTGCCGCACGCGGTCGCCGGCCACCGGTGACGCTGCTGCGGCTCGCGGACGGCCGGGACGTCCAGCTCGAGGAGGGCGGCGACTCCACGGGCACGCCCGTCGTCTTCCTGCACGGCTGCCCCGACACCCGGCACGCGGCCCGCTCCGGTCACGACGCCGCCCGGCGAGCCGGCGTACGGCTGGTGGCGGTGAACCGGCCCGGCTACGGACGCTCGACGGCCACCGCCACGTCGCACGCGGCGGTGGCCGACGACGTGGCCGAGGTGGCCGACCTGCTGGGCATCGGGCGGTTCGCGGTCCTCGGGATGTCCGTCGGCGGGCCGCACGCCCTGGCCTGCGCCGCCCGGCACCCCAACCGGGTGACGCGAGTGGCCGTCGTCTCCTCCCCGCCCTCGACCCGACCCCGCCCGAGGACGCCGGGGTGGGCACCGTCGCGGACTTCGTCGAGCGGCTGCGCCCCGAGTTCGCGGCGTACGTCGCCCGCCTGGCCCCCGACGACCCGGACGACGCGGCGTTGGCGGGCCGCTTCCTCGCGCAGCTGCGCGAGCACGACCGCGTGCTGCTCGGCGACGACCCGGCCGCCGTGGCGGCCTCGGTCCGGGAGGCGCTGGCCCAGCACGAGGGCTACCTCTGGGACGCGGCCACCCTGCTGCGGCCGTGGGACTTCGACCTCGCGGACGTGGCCTGCCCCGTCACGCTCCACTACGGCGCCCTCGACACCAACCACCCGCCCCGCAACGGCACCTGGCTGGCCGAGCGGCTGCCCGGCTCGACGCTCACCGTCGACGACGGGGTCGGCCACCTCGGTGCGCTACTCGCGCACTGGGACGACCTACTCGGCGGGCTCGCCCAGGATCGGGTCGAGAACGACTGAGCCCAGCCACCAGGCGGCCGCATCGCCCCAGTCGGCGAGCTCGGCCGCGTTCATCGGCGGCAGGCAGCGGGACCAGGACTCCGCGCGAGCCAGCCGCGCCAGCTGGAGGGCGGCCGGCAGGGCGGCGCGGAGCTCGGCGGCCGGCGCCAGGTCGCTCCACACCTCGAGAGCCGCGTCGGCGACCCGGTGGAGGCGCGGGTCGCCCGGACCGGCCTCGAGGCCGTGGGCCAGCATGTTGAGGGGGATGAACAGCGCCGCCAGCGGCTCCATCAGCAGCGCGTCGGCGAAGTCGAAGAACCGCAGCTCCCCGTCGCGGTCGAAGACGTTGTTGCCGTGCAGGTCGTTGTGCACCAGCGTGAGCGGCAGCCCGAGGGCGCCGACCTGCTCGGCCCACCCGGCCAGCACCGGCAGGTGTGCGCGCACGGCGTCGCGGTCAGCCGGAGACATCCCCCGAGGGTCGCCGTCGGGGATGGCCGCGAACCGGTCCAGGGCGTGCTCGACGTACGCCGTGGTGTCGGCCGGTGCGAGGACCGTCAGCCCGGCCGCGGCGAGCCGGTCGGCGTGCGGGGCGACCTCGCGCTGCAGGGCGGCACCGGCCGCGACCACCCGGCACCAGGTGTCGATGTCCTCGCCGGCGGTCTCGGCCAGCACCGGGCCCTGGTCGGGTGTCATCAGCAGCCCACGGGCGCGGTCGACCGCCGTGACCGGCACGACGTGGTGCGGCGCCAGCGCGGCCAGCTCCTCGAGGACGGCCGCCTCGAAGGCCTGGGTGGGGCAGTTCTGCTTGGCGAAGTGCACACCCGTGGGCGTCTCGACGCGCCACACCGACGCCCAGGGCCGGATCTTGGTCGGCTCCACCGAGGTCGGCGGCCCGACCACCTCGGTGACCCAGGCGCTGAGCTCGGCGCGGAACGCCGCGCCCTGCCAGCGCTCGCTCTCGGAGGGGTGGCGGAGCCCGGGATCGGCATACCGGCTCATGGCCGACAGCCAACCCGAGCGACTCCTCCCCCGGCAATCGGTTTTGGTGCGATCCTCGACAGATGGAACCCGAACCGCTCGAGCCGCTCCCCGAGGACTGGGCGCGGGCACTGTGCATCGTCGCGCACCCCGACGACATGGAGTTCGGCGCGGCCGCCGCTGTCGCGCGCTGGACCGGGCAGGGCAAGGACGTCACCTACTGCATGGTGACCAGCGGCGAGGCCGGCATCGACGGCATGGAGCCCGACGAGTGCCGGCGGGTCCGCGAGGCCGAGCAGGTCGCGTCGGCCGCCGAGGTCGGCGTCCCCGTCGTGGAGTTCCTGGGGCTCGCCGACGGCGTCCTGGAGTACGGCGTGCCGCTGCGGGCCGCGATCGCCCACGTCGTACGCCGGCACCGGCCCGACGTCGTCATCACCGGCAACTTCCGCGACACATGGGGCGGCAACAACCTCAACCAGGCCGACCACATCGCCGTGGGCCGGGCTGTCGTCGATGCGGTGCGGGACGCCGGCAACCGCTGGGTCTTCCACGACCAGCTCACCGACGGGCTCGAGCCGTGGGGCGGAGTGAAGGCGGTCTGGGCCTTCGGGTCTCCGCTGGCCGGGCACGCCGTGGACACGACCGAGACGTTCGAGGCGGGCGTCCGCTCGCTCGAGGCCCACCGCGCCTACATCGACGGCCTCGGGTGGGAGGACTTCGACGCCCGCGAGTTCCTCGAGGGGTTCGGCCGGCAGACCGGTCAGCGGCTCGGCGTCGCCCTGGCCGCGGCGTTCGAGGTGTTCCCGATGGGCTGGGGCGAGTAGGGACCGGCTATCCACAGGGCAGGGTCGGCCCCGGTTTGGGCGGCCCCCGAGCAGCGAAGGCTGCTGGTGTGGACGACCTCACGTGGCTGCTGTGGACCCAGGACGGGGTCTTGGCGCGCCGGCAGGTGCTGGAGCTCGGGCTCGCCCCGCACGACATCGAGCGCAAGCTGCGAGCACGCGCTGCTGGACCTGGCGTCCACGGCTCGCTCGGATCTCGACGCCGTCGCGGTGCTGGCCGACGCGTGCGGGCGGCGACAGACGAGCCCTGGAGCGCTGGTCACGGCCCTCGCATCCCGGCCGCGCCTCCCGAACCGTAAGTGGCTCGGCTCGGTCCTGCAGGACCTCGCCGAGGGGACCTGCTCGGTGCTCGAACACGACTACCTCGTCCGGGTCGAGCGCGCCCACGGTCTCCCCCGCGGTCGCCGCCAGGCAAGCCACCGCCACGCGGGCTCGCTGATGTTCCGCGACGTGCAGTACGACGACCTCGAGCTGGTCGTCGAGCTGGACGGGCGTCTGTTCCACGGCTCCGTCCGGGCCCGCGACCGCGACATGGACCGCGACCTGTTTGCGGCCGTCGACGGCTCCGAGACCCTCCGGCTCGGCTGGGGACAGGTCTTCGACCGCCCCTGCGCCACGGCCAGGGGCGTCGCGGCGGTCATGCGTCGGCGCGGCTGGACCGGCGCGCTGCGGACGCGCCCGACCTGTGGTTGATCCGACGCGCCAGGTACGACGGATCCACGACACAAACCCGTCGTCGGAGCCCCGGCCCCGGAAATGCAGCACGGGCCCGTCTCGATTGAGACGGACCCGTCTTCGCTGGCTCCCCCGGTTGGACTCGAACCAACAACCCTCCGGTTAACAGCCGAATGCTCTGCCAGTTGAGCTACAGGGGATTGCGCTGCGGCCCGCAAACCTTAGCAAGGGAGGGCGGGAGTGAAAAATCGGGCTCCCTCTCCGCGTGGCGGGCCCCGTGGACGGCCCGATCAGGCCGGTCCGACCTCCTCGCGGGCGGCCGCGAGAGCCTCCTCGGCGGCCAGGGCGACGAGCGGGTCGTCGGGGTCGATGCCCTCGTCGTACTCGTAGACCCACTGCACCGGCTGGTCGCCCCGGGGCGCACGGCGGGCGATCACACGGACGCCGCGGCGGCCCGCGATCGGCACGTGCCGCTGCAGGACGACGCTCGCGGTGACGCGCTCGCGGACCAGCTCGAGCAGCCGCCCCGGCTCCTCGATGGTGAACGTGTGCTCGGGGCGTGGGGCGCCCCACGAGCCGACCTCGCTGACTCGCAACACCGACGTGTCGCGGTCCCAGTCGGCGGCCTCGACCTGCTCCCAGGGGATCCGGGTCGTGGCGACGTAGAGCGCGTCGCGGGTGCCGGCGACGACCTCGCCGGACGTCGACTCCGCCCAGGCGAGGACCTTCTCCCCCGGCCCGACGGCGACGTCGGGGCGGGGACGGCGCAGCCTCACTGCGCGCTGACCGTCCGCTCGCGGAGGGTGCGCCGGTGCTGCTCGAGGGCCGCGAGCTCGCCGAACATCCGGTTGTACTCCGTGGGGTGCTCGACCGGGTTGGTGCGTTGGAGCTTGGACTTGAGGTCGGCGATGCGACGCATGGCGGTCAGCTCGAGGAGCTTGAACACGTGCAGGGCGACGTACGACGCATCCGGCTGCTTGGCGGTCCGCAGCGGCTCCACGCCCAGGGCGCTGACCGTCGAGGCGACCGTGGGGTCGGTGGCGCTCTCGCGGACGCGGCTCCCCCACGACGGGTCGCTCGCGCCCTTGACCGGCCCGCCGGCCGCGGCGACGAGCTCCCACACCGCCCGGTAGGTCGGGTGGGTGAAGTCGTTGCCGCCGATCTCGTTGGTGGTGCGCCCGATCGCCATCGGGTGCTGGAGGACCAGCTTGAGCGTCTCGCGCTCGAGGGCGAACCGCGGGTCGCGCGGGTCCGGCACCGGCAGCGCCCGCACGGCAGGCTTGGCCTCCTCGGCCGGAGGAGCGGCGGAGGTGGACCGCTGCGGCTCGGGCTTGGATGCCGGCCGGTTCGCCGCGCGGCGTACCTCCCGACGGGCCTCCTCGATGTCGATGCCGATCATCCCGGCGAGCTCGCGGGAGAACGCGTCGACCTTGGACTTGTCGCGGATGCTCGACACCAGCCGGGCGGCCTCGCGGAGCGCGTCGACGCGGCCGTCGGCGCGGTCGAGGTCGTACTTGGAGACGACGTTGGCGAGCACGAAGCGGTAGAGCGGGACCCGGCGGGCGACGAGCTCGCGGACCGCGGCGTCGCCCTCCTTGATCCGCAGGTCGCACGGGTCCATGCCCGAGGGCTCGACGGCGACGTAGGTTTGGGAGACGAAGTTCTGGTCGCCACCGAACGCCTTGAGGGCGGCCTTCTGGCCGGCCGAGTCGCCGTCGAAGGTGAAGATCACCTCACCGCGGAACTCCTCGTGGTCGTTGAGGAAGCGGCGCAGCACGCGCGAGTGGTCGTCGCCGAAGGCGGTGCCGCACGTGGCCACGGCGGTGGTCACGCCGGCCAGGTGGCAGGCCATCACGTCGGTGTAGCCCTCGACGATCACGGCCTGCGAGGACCGCGCGATGTCGCGGCGGGCGAGGTCGAGGCCGTAGAGCACGTGGCTCTTCTTGTAGATCGCGGTCTCGGAGGTGTTGAGGTACTTCGCCTCGATCCGGTCGTCCTCGAAGATCCGGCGCGCCCCGAAACCGATCGTGTCGCCGGTCGCGTCCCGGATCGGCCACAGGAGGCGCCCACGGAAGCGGTCGTACGCCGACCTGCCGACCGCCACGAGGCCGGCCGCGACGAGCTCCTCCTGGCTGAACGCCTTGGCCCGCAGGTGCTTGAACAGCGCCTCACCCTCGCGCGGGGCGAAGCCGATGCCGAAGTGCTCGGCCACGGACTGGTCGAAGCCCCGCTCGGACAGGAACTGCCGCGCGGTCAGCGCATCGGCCGTCTCGAGCTGCTCGGCGTAGTAGAGCTGCGCCTCCTTGTGCGCCTCGATCAGCCGCGACTTCGAGGGGCCCTTGGGTCGGTCGTCGCGGATGTCGCCGTCCTCGCGCCGGAGCTGCACGCCGACCTTGTCCGCGAGCCGCTCGACCGCCTCGCCGAAGCTGAGCGCGTCGACCTTCATCACGAAGCTGATGACGTCGCCGCCCTCGCCGCAGCCGAAGCAGTTGCCCGTCAAGATGTTGTCCTCGAGCGTGAACGCGTGGCCGTCCTCGACCTCGGCGCAGAAGACCTCCTCGACTCGGTCCGTGGCCTCGACCGACTGCACCACCCACCCGCGGCTGGCGTAGTTGTTGTCGGCCTCGACAGGAAGCAGGGGGTTCGCGTGGCGGGGGTACTTCGACAACAGCCGGTCACCGGCCTTGAGGTCGACGGTCACGACCTCCTTGTGGTTCTTCAGGCCAGCGCCCGAGCGCACGAACCACCGGTGACCGTCGGTCGCGAAGATCTCCTTGGTTTGCCGGTTGCGGGTCAGCACGATCTTGTGGAGACGCTGCACACCGTAGGACTTGAACGGCGCGTCGATCCAGTCGCCGTGCTTACCCAGGATCTTGTGGGTTTCCCCGGCCAGCTCGCTGATGGGTCGAACCCCATCCCACGTCAGCACCCGGGTCTCGCCGGCCAGGCAGTGGTAGAAGCCCCGCGACGGGGTGACCTGGAAGGACGGCGACTTCTCGTCGTGGAAGGGGCAGAGCCCCTTCATCGAGCCGCCGCCGGCGTTGCGGAGGGTGACGTGCTCGGAGACGATCTCGTCGATCCGCGCCTTCTCACGCACCTCGGCGATGCTGTCGTCGCGAATCCGGCCCATCACGTGGCGGAGTCTACGGGCGGGGACCGACTAGTAGTCGCCGACCATGATGTTGGCCAGCGTCTCCCCCGCGGCGTAGCGGTGCAGCTGGTCGCGCACGAGCCGGTGGGCGCGCGGCCACATCGCGCTCGAGGCGCCGCCGACGTGCGGGGAGACCAACAGGTTGGGGGCGTCCCACAGCGGGTGGTCGGCCGGCATCGGCTCGACGTCGGCGACGTCGACGGCGGCGTGGATCCGGCCGGTGCCGAGCGCGGCGACCAGGGCGTCGGTGTCGACGACCGCACCCCGGGCCATGTTGACCAGCAGCGCGTCGTCCTTCATCGAGGCCAGGAAGTCGGCGTCGACCAGGCCGCGGGTCAGGTCGGTGAGCGGCACGATCAGGATCACCACGTCGGCGTCGGGCACGAGCGCGGGCAGGTCCTCCATGGCGTGCACGCCGTCGCGGGCCGTCCGCGCGACCTTGACGACCTCGACCTCGAACGGCAGCAGCCGAGCTTCGATCGCCTCGCCGATCGCGCCGTAGCCGATCAGCAGGACCTTCTTGTCGGCCAGCGCCGGCCGCCAGCCGGTCTCCCACGCGTGGCGGCCCTGGGCGCGCACGAAGTCCGGGATGCCGCGCAGCGAGGCCAGCACCAGCGCCAGGGTCAGCTCGGCGGTGGACGTGTCGTGGATGCCGCGGCCGTTGCACAGGGTCACACCGGCGGGCACCCGTGAGCGGACGTTGTCGACGCCGGCGGACAGGGTCTGCACCACCTCGAGCGACGCCATCCGGGGCAGCACGTCGCCCACGGCGCCGCTCATCATGTAGGGCGGCACGTAGAACGCGACGTCGCCGACCGAGTCCGGGACGTGCTGGGTGGGGTCGACCACCTCGTAGCGCAGCGAGGCCGGAGCATCGCCGAGCAGGGCGGGGTCGAACGGGAGCCAGACGAGGGGGGAAGTCACAAAGTCGACTCTAACGCTGGACTATGACGGCTTGCGGAGGCGGGTGTGCCACGCGACCGCACTGGCGTCGGTGAGCGAGGCGACCTGGTCGATCACGACCCGCAGCCGCGCGCAGTCGTCGCCGGCGGCGTGCCAGTCGTCGGCGAAGGGCCGCTCCAGCGCCTCGGGCCCACGGTGGGCCAGCAGCGCGACCAGCTCGACCATCAGCTCGCGCTGGCGCGACATGGCACTCACCCGGTCGTCGGCCCGCATGACGTAGTGGGCGGCGATGCCCTTGAGCACCGCCATCTCCAGCCGCGCCTGCTCCGGAACGACGACGTCGGCGCGGTAGCGGGCGAACGGGCCCTCGGCCGCCGCGAACGTCGCCGCCTGGGCCGATCCGCAGAAGCGCCCGATCAGGTCGCTGGTGAGGTTCTTCAGGGCGGCCTGGCTCCGCCGGCTGCCGTCGTACGGCGACCTCGGCCACGACCCCATCTGCCACATCCCGTCGAGGGCGTCGTCGAGGGCGTCGTCACCGGCGCCGGGGAGGTACCAGTCGCGGACCGTCTGCCACACGGCAGCCCGGTCGAGGGTGGTCAGGTCGATCCGCTCGGCGACCACGCCGTCCTCGATGTCGTGGACGGAGTAGGCGACGTCGTCGGCGAGGTCCATCACCTGGGCCTCGAAGCAGCGACGGGAGCCCTCCACGCCGGTGCGCAGCCAGTCGAAGACCGGCTTGTCGTCGTCGTAGACGCCGAACTTGCGGACCACCCGCGGCGAGCCGTCGGCGTGCACGCCCTGCGGCTCGTCGGCGTGGGCGCGGGGCCACGGGTATTTCGTGCAGGCGTCGAGGGTCGCCCGGGTGAGGTTGAGCCCGACCGTGCGGCCGTCACCGTCGAAGGTCTTGGCCTCGAGCCGGGTCAGCAGCCGCAGGGTCTGGGCGTTGCCCTCGAACCCGCCGCACGCCTCGCTCAGCTCGGCCAGCACCCGCTCGCCGTTGTGGCCGAAGGGCGGGTGGCCCAGGTCGTGCGCGAGCGCGGCCGTCTCGGCGATGTCGGGGTGGCAGCCCAGCGCCCGCGACAGGTCGCGGGCGACCTGGGCGACCTCGAGGCTGTGGGTGAGCCGGTTGCGCACGAAGTCGTCGCTCTGCGGCCCCACGACCTGGGTCTTGGCGGCCAGGCGCCGCGACGCCGCGGCGTGCACCACCCGGGCGCGGTCCCGCTCGAAGGGGGTGCGCTCGGGGGCGTCGACGCGCTTGGGCGGCTCGTCGACGAGGCGTTCACGCGCCGAGCGGTCGTAGAGGTCCAGGGAATCCATCGCTGGCGACCCTACTGCGACCCACCGACGGCACCGCAGGGGTGAGGCGTCAGAGGACCGAGACGTGCACGTGGTCCATGTGGTTGGCGGTCGCCGACCCGTGGTCGCCGTAGTAGCGCCAGCCCTCGCTCGCACGCTCCGGCGTCCAGATCTGGTCCCACCAGATGACGTCGTACAGCCCGAGCTCGGAGGCGTGGGCCTGGAGGTACGCCGCGATCTGGTCGCCCAGGGCCTTGTCGCTGGTCATGATGTCGATGGCCTTGCCCGACGAGTGCTCGCCGTGGGCGTCCCAGCCGAGGTACGTCGTGACCTGCGGGAAGGCGTGGCAGACCGAGCGGTAGACCTGGACGGCGCCGGAGGTCAGGCCGTCCTCGACGCTGGAGTCGGGGCAGGGCGCCGACGACAGACCGGCGGCCGCGGCCGGCGCGGGCTTCTCGTCGGCGAGGTAGCCGGCGGTGACCCAGCGGGCCTTGCCGTCCAGCACGATCTCCTGGCGACCCTGGGCCGCGCGACCGGTGACGAGCACCTTCTTGGCGGCGTCGAGCTCGCCGAGCTGCTTCGCGTCCGCCTCCGGGCCGCTCCAGATGTTGAGGAGCGTCGTGGTCCACAGGCGGGTGTGGGCGTGCCGGATCGCCTCGCGCGTCTTGCGCGCGTCGTAGGCGTCCTGGAGGTTCATGAGGTACTCGGCCGAGGTGCGCGCGGCGCGACGCGAGTCCGACCGCGAGACCACGGGCTCACGCGTCATCGACAGGTTGGTCGTGGCGTCGCGCGAGGCGATGATGTCGCGGGTCCCGGGGTCGCTGGCGAGGACGCCGAGGGTGACGGCGGAGGCCGTCGCCAGGAAGGCGAGCGGGCCGGCCACGAGGACGGCCTTGGGGGTCCGGCGGGGGGTGAGGCGGGCATCGGTGTCCCGCTTGTGGCTGTTGGCCACAGCGCTGATCCTTTGCTGGGGGGCAGGGGGGCATCCGAGAGTGTGGGCTGCCGGAATTCGAGGTAACGAACAGGCAACGAACGTCGAGTGAAGCACACGCCTTCGCCCGATCGGCAAATCCCCGATCACATTTCTGGCGTGTCTCCGCTCACCCTCCGGTGGTCTCCGAGGCCTCTTCCTGCAGGTGGGAGCCGCTCCCGTCGGTGTCGTCGAGCCAGCCCTCGGGCAGCACGACCCGGGCCCGCGGCGAGCCCTGGCGGCCCCGCGGGGTACCGAGCTCGGCGACCGGGAACCGCTCGGTCGGGTCGAGGTCGGCGAGCATCCGGTCGAGGTCCGCGAGGCTGTCGACCAGGCCCAGCGAGCGGCGCATCTCGCCGCCGGCGGCGAAGCCCTTGAGGTACCACGAGACGTGCTTGCGGAACTCCTTGCAGCCGCGCTCCTCCCCCATGTGCTGGCACAGCAGCTCGGCGTGCCGGCGCATCATCGCGGTGACCTCGCCGAGGGTCGGCAGGGTCGCGACCTGCTCGCCGGAGAAGGCCGCCGCGAGGTCGCGGAAGATCCACGGCCGGCCCAGGCAGCCGCGGCCGACGACGACGCCCGCGGCGCCGGTGTGCTCGACCATCCGGATGGCGTCGGCAGCCTCCCAGATGTCGCCGTTGCCGAGGACGGGGATGTCGACGTGCTCGACCAGGGCCCCGATCGCGTCCCAGTCGGCCTGCCCGGAGTAGGCCTGCGAGACCGTGCGGCCGTGCAGCGCGATCGCCGCGACGCCCGACTCCTGCGCGATCCGCCCGGCGTCGAGGTAGGTCAGGTGGTCGTCGTCGATGCCCTTGCGGGTCTTCATCGTCACCGGCACGTCGTACGGCGTGGCGGCGGCGACCGCGGCCTCGAGGATCTCGGCGAGCAGCCCGCGCTTCCACGGCAGGGCTCCCCCGCCGCCCTTGCGGGTCACCTTGGGGACCGGGCAGCCGAAGTTGAGGTCGATGTGCGCGACGCCGTACTCGGCGCAGAGGATCTCGGCGGCCTTGCCGACGTAGACCGGGTCGGTCCCGTAGAGCTGCACCGACCGGGTCGTCTCGAGCTCGTCGAAGACGAGCATGTCCTGGGTGTGCTGGTCGCGCTCGACCAGGCCGCGGGAGGTGATCATCTCGCAGACGTAGAGCCCGGCCCCCTGCTCGGCGCACAGGCGCCGGTAGGCCGCGTTGGTGATGCCCGCCATCGGCGCGAGCACCACGGGGGTCTCGACGCGCAGCGACCCGAGGGTCAGGGACGTGGGCAGGGCGGTCACCCGCCCATTGTCCGAGATGCCCGGCGGGCACCCCAAATCGGTTCAGTAGTGCCGGACGGTGCCGAGCACCGAGAAGGCGTACTCCCGCACGTAGCCGCTGGCGCGCTCGCAGTGGCCCGACGTGACGTCGCAGCGCACCAGGACGTAGCCCTTGCCGTCGACACCCGTGGTGTAGACGAGGTGGCTGTCGTCCTCCCACCAGACCTCGTCGCCGGTCTGGTGGGTCAGTGCGCGGGTGCGGACGATCTCGCCATCGGCGATGCGGCGCACCTGGAGGTCCTCGGAGGCGGTCGTGGCGGTGTGGGCCACCACCGCGACCCAGGTCCCGGCGGGCGAGACGGCACGTGGAGCGACATCGGCGGTCCAGGCGGGCGTGCCGGGGTCGTCGAGCGAGGTGGGCCCGTAGCTGCCGTCGGCCGTGCGCATCATCGCCACGTCGGGCTTGGGTCGCACGGTCGCGGCCGCGCCGTCCACGCAGGTGACGGAGTCCTCCGCGGTGCGCCACAGACACGTGCGGTCGGACAGCGCGAACCTCACGCCGGCGCCGTCGTACCGCAGGAGCTGCCCGGTCTCGCCCGGGTAGGTGTGGGTCAGCAGGCGCGTGCCGTACGCGTCGTACAGCTTGAGAGTCACCCCGGACGAGTCGGCGGACCACCGCACGATCCTGGTGTTGCCGCCGGTCAGGAACTGGTCGGGTGTCTCGTGCCACGCGACCCGCAGCACCTCCTGGACCCGTCGCCCCTGCACCGCGTAGAGGCGGGTGCCCGTCTGGCGCTCCTGGGCGACGACCCAGCCGAGGTAGGTCGCGCCGACGAGGGTCAGGCGGTACGCCGGGTTGCGCGGGACACCGAGCCGGGCCTCGTCGCCGCGGGCGTGGTGCAGCAGGGCGGCGCCACGCGGCTGGGGCAGCCGCTGGACCCAGGTCAGGTGCGCGTCCTCACCCCGCGACAGACTGCCGGGTCCGGCGTACGCGGCAGGGGCGAGGGACGGCTGGGCGCACAGCAGCGCCGCCAGGACGGCGACCACGGGACCCACCCGCCACGAGGTCATCCCTTGCGGTCTCCGGACTTCTTGGCGTCCGCCTTCTTGGCCGCTCTGGGCTCCTTGAGGTCGCCGGTCCAAGTGATCGGGTTGAACTGCTCGGTCGGCCGGAACTCCACCGCGGTCAGGTCGCCGTGGTCGGGCGCGAGGTAGACCAGGCAGGCGTCGGTCTTGGCGCCGCTCTTGAACTTCGTCGGGAACGGCGTGCTCGGGCAGGGCGCGAACGTGCTCTTGAACGTCGTGGCCGGGATCAGGGTGTTGGTGCCGTCGACGATGTAGAGCGGGACGGGCTGGCCGCTGAGGTCGGTGTCGCCGACGTTCTTGACGGTGACCCTCACGAAGTAGGGGTTGGTCTTCTTCGTCGCAGCATCCAGCCGCCAGCCCTGGAAGGACTGCTTGAACGTCGTCTTCTCCAGGCGGGTCACCGTGATGTCGAGCGCGCCGACCTGGTTCTTGGGCAGGTCGTAGGCCACGACCGCCGAGTCACCGACCCCCAGCTCGCTGCCCTGGGCGGTCAGCTCGACGCCGTCCGGCACCGGGAGGTACGGCGACGCCGAGGTGCTCGAGGAGGACGTCCCCAAGCCGCCCGGACCGTCGGACGAGGTGTCCTTCGAGTCGTTGCTGCACCCCGAGAGTGCGAGGGCAGCCACGACCGTGGTGACGAGCAGACGCTTCATGGAGTGAGTGTGCACGAGGCCCTCGCTCAGCAGCCGACGAAACGCTCGGCGAACCAGCGGGTGATGCCGTCGAGGCCCACCCGCTCCTGCTGCATCGAGTCCCGCTCACGGATGGTCACCGCGTCGTCCTCGAGGGTGTCGAAGTCGACCGTCACGCAGTAGGGCGTGCCGATCTCGTCCTGGCGGCGGTAGCGGCGGCCGATCGCACCCGAGTCGTCGAAGTCGACGTTCCAGTTGGCGCGCAGCTCCGACGCGAGGGCCTTGGCCTTCGGCGACAGGTCGGCGTTGCGGCTCAGCGGCAGCACGGCGACCTTGACCGGCGCGAGGCGCGGGTCGAGCTTGAGCACGGTGCGCTTGTCGACGCCGCCCTTGGTGTTGGGCGCCTCGTCCTCGGTGTAGGCGTCGACCAGGAACGTCATCAGGCTGCGCGAGAGGCCCGCTGCCGGCTCGATGACGTACGGCGTGTAGCGCTCGTTGTTGGCCTGGTCGAAGTAGGACAGATCCTGGCCCGAGTGCTTGGCGTGGGTCGTGAGGTCGAAGTCGGTGCGGTTGGCGATGCCCTCGAGCTCGCCCCACTCCGAGCCGGCGAACTTGAAGCGGTACTCGATGTCGACGGTCCGCTTGGAGTAGTGGCTGAGCTTCTCCTGCGGGTGCTCGAAGTGGCGCAGGTTGTCGGGGTCGATGCCGAGGTCGACGTACCAGCGGGTGCGCTCGTCGATCCAGTACTGGTGCCACTCCTCGTCCTCACCCGGCTTGACGAAGAACTCCATCTCCATCTGCTCGAACTCGCGGGTGCGGAAGATGAAGTTGCCGGGCGTGATCTCGTTGCGGAAGCTCTTGCCGATCTGGGCGATGCCGAAGGGCGGCTTCATCCGGCTCGAGGTCACCACGTTGGCGAAGTTGAGGAAGATGCCCTGCGCGGTCTCGGGGCGCAGGTAGTGCAGGCCCGACTCGTCCTCGGTGACGCCGAGGTAGGTCTTGAGCATGCCGGAGAACTGGCGCGGCTCGGTCCAGGCGCCGCGGGTGCCGCAGTTGCTGCAGGCGATGTCGCTGAGCGGGACGTCGTCGGGGTTGTCGATGCCCTTCTTCTCCGCGTAGGCCTCCTGCAGGTGGTCGGCGCGGAAGCGCTTGTGGCAGGACTGGCACTCGGTCAGCGGGTCGGAGAACGTGTCGACGTGGCCGCTCGCCTCCCACGTCTTCGTGGGCAGGATGATGCTGGAGTCCAGGCCGGCCATGTCGTCGCGCATCTGCACCATGGACTTCCACCACTGGCGCTTGATGTTGTCCTTCAGCGCCACGCCCAGCGGGCCGTAGTCCCACGCCGACCGGGTGCCGCCGTAGATCTCACCGCACGGGTAGACGAAACCCCGGCGCTTGCAGAGGGAGACGACGTTGTCGACGGTGGTTGCGGGGGCCTTGGCCACGGGGTGCTCCTGTTCGCTGGCCGGCTGGCTGCCGGTCCGGAAGTGGTGGAGCGATCAGCCTAACGACCGTGTCTCGTGGGTATTGAGGTCGGCTCCGGGAACGACCGGCTCGTAGGCGCTGGGCTCGTCGATCGCCCGGCTCAGCAGGGGCACGGCATGCAGCTTCACGTCGTACGTCGACAGCGCGCGGCGGTAGGCGCCCACGTGCTCCCAGGTCGTGACCAGGGCCCACAGCGACGGGTCGTCGAGGTTGCGGCCGACCGTGCCGTCGACGTAGCCGCGGCAGCCGGCGAGGGTGGCGCGGGCGGTCTCGAGCGCCTCGCGGAAGGCGTCGGCGTCGTCGTCCTGCACCCGGAACCTGTTCACGACCAGCATGGCGGGAGGGTACGCCGCCAGCAGAGTTGACAACCATTCTCAACCACACTGAGAATGATTCTCATGCGCATCGTGCCGGCCCTCCTCGCCCTCTCCCTGGTGGCGGCGACGAGCGGCTGCACGCCCCTGGCGAAGGACGACGGCCGGGTCCGGGTCGCGGCCGGGTTCTACCCGCTCGCCTACGTCGCCGAGCGGATCGGCGGCGACCTCGTCGACGTCACCAACCTGACCCAGCCCGGCGCCGAGCCGCACGACCTCGAGCTGACCATCAAGGAGACCGTCTCGATCGCCGAGGCGGACGTCGTGGTCTACGAGAAGGGCTTCCAGCCGGCGGTCGACAGCAGCGTCGAGCAGAACGCCGAGCACCGGGTGCTCGACGTGTCCGGCGCCGCCCGGCTCGCCCCCTTCGCGGACGACCCGCAGACCATGGACCCGCACTTCTGGCAGGACCCGGCCCGCTTCGCCGACGTGACCGACGCGGTCGCCGACCAGCTGGTCGCGGCGGACCCGGCGCACACGAAGATCTACCGCGCCAACGCCGCCGCGTTCCGCAGCGACCTGGACCGGCTGGCCACCGACTACGCGACGGGCCTGGCGCACTGTGCGCGGCACACGGTGGTCGTCACGCACGACGCGTTCGGCTACCTCGGCCGGTTCGGGATCGACGTACAGCCGATCCTTGGCCTCTCCCCCGAGGCCGAGCCGACGCCCGCCGACCTGAGCCGGCTGCAGGACCTGATCCGCTCCGACGGGATCACCACCGTGTTCTCCGAGCGGCTGGTCTCGACCAAGAGCGCCGACACGCTGGCCCACGACCTCGGCATCGCCTCGGAGGTCCTCGACCCGATCGAGGGGCTCAGCGACGCGACGTCCGGCCAGGACTACCTCTCGCTGATGCGCGAGAACCTCACCTCCCTCGAACAGGCGAACGGATGCCGATGACCACCCTTCCCATCACGTTGACCGACGGCGCCGTCGCCATCGGTGGGCGCCCGGTGCTGCGCGGCATCGACCTGACCGTGAGCGAGGGCGAGTTCGTCGCCCTGATGGGCGCCAACGGCTCCGGCAAGTCCACCCTCGTGCGGGCGCTGACCGGGCTGCGACCGCTGACCACCGGCGAGCTCTCCCTCTTCGGCACGTCCCTCGAGGACTTCCACGACTGGCAGCGGGTCGGCTTCGTCCCGCAGCGCACCGGCGCCACGTCCGGCGTGCCCGCCTCGGTGTGGGAGGTCGTCGCGAGCGGCCGCCTCACCCGCCGCCGGCTGCTGCGCCCGCTCTCCCGGGCCGACCGGGCCGCCATCGACGAGGCGCTCGCCGTCGTCGGGCTGTCCGACCGGGCCCGCGACGGGGTCGCGCACCTCTCGGGCGGCCAGCAGCAGCGCGTCCTGATCGCCCGGGCCCTGGCCGGCGCCCCCGACCTGTTCTTCCTCGACGAGCCGACGGCCGGCGTCGACCTGCCCAACCAGATCGCCCTCGCCGACGCCCTGGGCGTGCTCAAGGGACGCGGCGCGACGATCGTGCTGGTCGCCCACGAGCTCGGCCCGCTGGCGCCCCTGGTCGACCGCGCCATCGTGATGCGCGACGGCCGGATCGCGTACGACGGCGCGCCGCTCGCCGACCACGAGGTGCACGGCGACTTCGGCGAGGGCCACACCCACCACCACGGGTCGCCCTCCCGCCACGACCACGTGCCGCACGTCGGCTCCCCCCTGGACGGAGGCCACGCCTGATGGAGCTCTTCACCCTCGAGTTCATGCAGCGGGCGCTCCTCGCCGCCTTCTTCACCGGCCTGGCCGCTCCCGCGGTCGGCACCTACCTCGTGCAGCGCCGGCTCGCCCTGATGGGCGACGGCCTGGGCCACGTGGCGGTCACCGGCGTCGCGCTGGGCCTGCTGACGGGCACGTCACCGACCTGGACGGCCGTCGCGGTCGCCGCGCTGGGCGCGGTGGTCATCGAGGTGATCCGCGAGCGCGGCCACACCAACGGCGACGTCGCCCTCGCGCTGCTGTTCTACGGCGGCCTGGCCGGCGGCGTGCTGCTGACCGGGCTCGCCGGGCAGAGCGCGACCCGGCTGCAGGAGTACCTCTTCGGCTCGATCACCACCATCTCCGCGACCGACGTGTGGGTCACGATCGCGCTGGCCGCGGTCGTCGTACTCATCTGCGTGGGGCTGGCCCCGCAGCTGTTCGCGGTCTCCCAGGACCAGGAGTTCGCGAAGGTCGCCGGGCTGCGGGTCCGTGCGTACAACGTGCTGGTCGCCGTGCTCGCAGCGGTCAGCGTGACCGTGGCGATGCGCACCGTCGGCCTGCTGCTGGTCTCCGCGCTGATGGTGGTCCCGGTGGCGACCGCCCAGCAGGTGACGCGGTCCTTCCGCTCGACGCTCGGCACCGCCATGGGGCTCGGCGTGGTCGCCTCGCTCGGCGGCCTGGTGATCTCGGCGTTCGCCTCGTTCCACGCCCGGGTGGCGCCCGGCCCGACGATCGTCCTGCTGGCGCTGGCCGGCTTCTCCCTCGCCTGGCCGCTGGGTGTCTTCCTCAGGTCGCGGCAGCGGCTCCGGGCGCCCTTCCCCGCGATCGGGCCCGACGAGCACGAGATCGCCTGCGACACCCACCCGCACGAGCACGGCCCCGACTGCGGCCACGTGGCCGTCCGGCACGGCGACCACGTCGACTACGTCCACGACGGGCACCGTCACGCACCCCACGGGAAGCACTATGACGAGCACTGACAAGGGCTCCGAGAAGGGCGGTCTGCGCCCCACCCGGCAGCGGATCGCGGTGGCCGAGGCGATGGCCTCCTTCGACGACTTCCGCTCCGCCCAGGAGATCCACGACCTGCTCGGCCGGCGCGGTGACAACGTCGGCCTGGCCACGGTCTACCGGACCCTGCAGCGGCTCGCCGAGGCGGGCGAGGTGGACATGCTGCGCAGCGAGGACGGCGAGGCGATCTACCGGCGCTGCTCGGACACGCACCACCACCACCTGGTCTGCCGCTCGTGCGGGTCGACCGTCGAGGTCGAGGGTCCGGCCGTCGAGCGGTGGACCAGCGCGATCGCCTCGGAGCACGGGTACGCCGCGGTCAGCCACACCCTGGAGATCTTCGGGACCTGCCCCGACTGCACGTAGGGCGGCCGCGGCCGGTCAGCCGACCGGGATCCGCACCCGGAACTCCGAGCCGCGGCCGACCTCGCTGTCGACCTCGATCCGGCCGCCGTGGCTCTCGACGATGTCCTTGGTGATCGACAGCCCGAGCCCGACGCCCTGGATCGAGCGCTCCGCCGCCTCCCGGGACCGGAAGAAGCGGGTGAAGAGCCGGTCGCGGTCCCCCGCGTCGATGCCGATGCCGGTGTCGGTCACGCAGAGCTCGACCCGGTCGGCGTCGACCTCGAGCCGGACCCGCACCTCGCCTCCCCGGGTCGTGTACTTGATCGCGTTGGAGACCAGGTTGTCGACCACCTGGGCCATCCGCTGGGCGTCGACGACGAGCTCGAGGGACTCCGGCGCCTCGAGCTTGATGACGATGTCCGACGCAGCGGCCACCGGGGTCGCCGCCTGGACAGCATCGCGGACGATCCGGGCCAGGTCGGTCGTCGTACGCACCACCTGGAGGGGCCCGTCGTCGACCTGCGCGGTGTGCAGCAGGTCGGCGACCAGCCGCCGCAGCCGGTCGCCGTTGCGGTCCACCACCTCGAGGTGGCGCACCGCCTCCGACGGCAGGTCGTCGCGGTCCAGGAGCAGGTCGACGTAGCCGCTGATCGAGGTGAGCGGTGTGCGGAGCTCGTGGGAGACCGAGGCGACGAACTCGTCCTTGACGCTCAGGGCGCGCATGAAGTCGGTGACGTCCTTGTAGGCCAGCGCCGCCCCGGCGAAGTTGCCCGCCTCGTCGCGGACCGACCGCGCCGAGACGGACAGGGCCCGGCGGGTCAGCGGGTCGTCGCCGCACCAGATGCGGCAGTCGTCGAACTCCTCGCCGTGGCTCGCGCGGTAGGACGGCATCTCCTCGGTGACCACGGGCGTGCCGTCCGGGTGGTAGACCGAGCCGACCTGCCCGGCCCGGCCGGCGTGCCCGCCCGGGAACGCGAGCTGCATGAAGTCGGCGTGCTGCTTGTTCATCGACTGGTAGGAGCCGTCGCGGTCCAGCAGCACCAGCCCGACGTCGACGGTGTCGAGGATCGCCTCGGCCACCCGGCGCTGGTGCTCGATGGTGCCCAGGGCCCGGTCGACCTCGGCGCGGCCGGTCCGGATCCGCTCGCGGCCCGAGGCCACGGCCAGCGACGCCCACGTGGCGACCAGCGGGATGGCCAGGCTCCGCGTCAGCCCGATCCCGTCGATCCCGGCGTAGAGGACGGCGGGCAGGGACACCAGCAGGGTCGAGCCGATGAAGGTGACCAGCGCGCCGCGCCGCCCGTAGGAGCGACCCAGCCACAGGGCCGGGACCACCGCGAGGATGCCGGCCCCGCTCGCCTCGGGGTTCATCCGGGCCATGCCGAGCGCGGCGAGGTCGAGCACCGGCACCAGCGCCGTCACGACCGGCGCGGCCGGCCCCCACGCGACGCCGGCGGCGAGGACGCACGCGACCGTGCCGGCGACGATGGCCGCGGTCGGCCACCCGGCGAGGTCCGGCAGCGACCCGTTGAGCCGCCGCAGCCCCAGGTCGAGCGAGAACAGGACGGCGAAGACGGCCTGGAGGATCCGCGGGTCGGGCTGGTCGCCGAAGCCGAGCAGGCGCGCCGTATCGGCACCGCGTCCCCGCACGTCGAATCCCCGCATGTGGCTCCTCCCCCGAGTGCCAACCCACGAACGCACGAAGCCTCGCAGATCCCGGGGCTCCGGGAGTGGATTTTGGGGTCAGACAGGCCTGACGGGATCGGGGACGGCGTTGGGTTGGGCGCCGCCGTACCGCCGGTCGCGTCGTGCGTAGGTCTCGATCGCGGCCCACAGGTGCCGCCGGTCGACGTCGGGCCACAGCACGTCGGAGTAGACGAACTCGCTGTAGGCGGCCTGCCAGAGCATGAAGTTGGAGAGCCGCTGCTCCCCCGAGGTGCGCCAGACCATGTCGGCGTCGGACTGCTCGGGGACGTAGAGGTGCTTGGCGAAGACCTTCTCGTCGACCTTCTCCGGGTTGAGCCGCCCCGCGGCCACCTCCCGCGCGATCGCCCTCGCCGTGTCCGCCAGCTCCGCGCGGCCGCCGTAGTTGACGCACATGGTCAGCGTCAGCACGTCGTTGTCCCGGGTGAGCTCCTCGGCGACCTGGAGCTCCTTGATCACCGACTTCCACAGGCGCGGCGCCCGCCCCGCCCAGCGCACCCGGACGCCCAGCTCGTGCATCTCGTCGCGCCGGCGACGGATCACGTCGCGGTTGAAGCCCATCAGGAACTTCACCTCGTCCGGGGACCGCGACCAGTTCTCCGTCGAGAACGCGTAGGCCGAGACGGCCTTCACGCCGATCTCGATCGCACCCTCGACCACGTCGAACAGCGAGCTCTCCCCCTGCTCGTGCCCCTTCGTCCGCGGCAGCCCCCGCTCCTTCGCCCACCGCCCGTTGCCGTCCATCACGACCGCGACGTGCCGCGGCACGAGGTCCTTCGGGACGTCGGGAGGGGTCGCCCCCGACGGGTGCGGGGTGGGCTGGCGGACCTGTCGCTTCACGCGTCCGAGCGTAGTGGGGGCCGCTGGTGGGGTGCGCCGCGTAGCCGATCGCGCCTCGGCGTCAAGGAGCTTCGCCCGCTGCGCGGCGCCTTCGGCGTCCTTGACCCCGAGCCTCGCGCGATCGGCTTCAGGCGGCGGTCAGGGCGGGGCTCCGCTGCGCTCCGCCGCCGCCCCGCCCCAGGCGCACCCCCGAAACGGCCCCAGCGGTGACCCATGAACCGAACCCGACCTGGAAACGGATCACCACCCACCGCCCGGCCGACCCGACGGTGAGCCATGAACCGAACCGGGCAGGGAAAGGGTTGACAGCTCACCGCTCCCGCCGCCAAGGCGCCCGCGCATGCGGGCGGCGCGGGCGAAGCCCGTGCCGACAAGCGCGCCGCTGGGCCGACCCGTCCGGGTCCCGGAGTCAAGGACGGCCGAAGGCCGCCGCGCAGCGGACCGAGCGAAGCGAGGGTCCTTGACGCCGGGAGACGGTCGGCCACGCGCGCGGGCGCCAGTCACCAGCGGCAGTTGCGCCGACTCGACGGGTCAGCGCTCGACGTACTGGATCGACCGCAGCGCCCGCTCGAGGTGCCAGTGGAGGTACGCCGACACCAGCGTGCTGGCCTCCTTGAGCGTCCGCGCGTCGGCGGCCTCGACGACCGGCCAGTCGCCGGCGAGCAGCGCGCCGAGGACGGTGATCGTGTCGGGGGCGGGGCTGGCCGAGCCGGGGATCCGGCAGGTCGCGCAGAGCACGCCGCCCATCGATGGGTTGAACCAGCGGTGCGGCCCCTCGAGGCCGCAGCGGGCGCAGGCCTCGAAGGACGGCGCATAACCGGCGACGGCGAGCGACCGGAGCAGGTAGGAGTCGAGGACCTGGCCGGGGCGGCGTTCGCCGGAGGCCATCGCCCGCAGCCCGCCCACGAGCAGCAGGAACTGCTGCAGGTTGGGCTCCTTCTCCTCCGGGACGAGCCGGTCGGCGGTCTCGAGCATGACGGTGCCCGACGTGTAGCGGTCGTAGTCGGCACCGAGCCCGGCGGAGAACGGCGTGAGCGTCTCGGCCTGGGTGATGATGTCGAGGGTGCGGCCCTCGGCGAGCTGCAGGTCGACGTGGGTGAAGGGCTCGAGGCGCGAGCCGAACTTCGAGGTCGTACGCCGCACGCCCTTCGCGACGGCACGGATCCGCCCGTGGTGGCGGGTCAGCAGCGTGACGATCCGGTCCGCCTCACCCAGCTTGTGGGTGCGCAGGACGATCGCCTCGTCGCGGTAGAGGGGCACCTGCCCATTCTCCCCCTCGACGGGTTGGTTCAGCCGCCGACCCGGCGGGCCCGGCGCGGGGACTTCCAGCAGCCGAGGGCGAACTCGGCCGCGGCCCGGTTGAGCCGCTCGGGCGCGACGCGCCACTCCAGGATGCTGCGAGCCCGGACGAAGGTCGCCCGCGGCATCTCCCCGGCCAGCATCGCCGCGTCGGCGGCGGGGTGGATCGGGTCGGCGGGGTGGCCGACGACGAGGGCGGGAGCCTGGATGGCGCGCCGCTGCCGCGAGGAGGGTGCGACCCGGCCGAAGAAGATCCCGTGCACGACCGCGGCCACCGACCCGGGGCGCTGGTCGAGGGTGTCGAGGGCGATGCCCGCCCAGAACGGCACGAACCCGCGCGGGACGGGGCGGGTGAGCAGCCGCAGCGCGGTCACCGTGAACGGCAGGAACCGCGCCGCGAACATCAGTGGCGCGAACGCCAGGATCCCGGCCTCGACGGCGTTGTTGAGGACCGGCATCTCCACGATCAGGCCGCGCACGCGGTCGGGGGCGAGCACGGCCACCTCGAGGGAGACGTTCGCGCCCAGCGAGGTGCCGCCGACGACGGCCTGGGGTGCGCCGAGGTGGTCGAGCAGCGCGACGACCTGCTCGGCCCAGTCGGTCATGGAGTAGACGAGCGGGTCGGCGGGCCGGTCGGAGCGGCCGTGGCCGAGCAGGTCGAGGGTGACGACGTGCAGACCCTCGGCGGCCAGGGCGCGGGCCAGCGGCTGGTGCATGCGGCGCGGCATCAGCTGGCCGTGGAGGAGCACGACCCACGCGTCGCCGGAGCCGTACTCGGTGTACTCGAGCCGGTCGCGCCCGTAGTCGCTCTCGACGAAGAACTGCCCAATGCGCTCGGAGACCAGCATGGCCAGCAATCTAGTGGCTGGCCGGGCCGCCGACTGGGAGCCTGTCCACCATGAGCACGCCGCCCGCGGACCTGCTGGCCATCGAGGCCTACTACGACGCCGTCCCCCGGCCGGTCGGGACCACCGAGGAGGTCGGCCCGTTCACGCTCTTCCTGGCGGGGCCGGGCACCGGCTGGCAGTTCTACGCACGGCCGCGGCTGGGGTTGGAGGACGACGTGACCGCCGACGACGTACGACGGGTGCTGGCCCGACAAGCCGAGCTCGGCGGCCCCCGCGCCGTCGAGTGGGTCGACGAGGTCACCCCCTCGCTGCTGCCGGCGGTCCGCGAGGCCGTCACCACCCCGCACGAGCTGGAGCTGTGCCCGCTGCTGGTGCTCCCCGACGGCACGTCGCTGGCCGACGAGTCGGGGCGGACGCGCGTGCTCGGGCCGGACGACCCCGACCTGCCGCTCGTGGTCGGGGCGGTCAGCGCGGGCTTCGGCGAGCGGGACGACGCCGCCGCCCAGGACGTCGGGAAGCGGCCGGAGCTGATCCGCGACGGCCTGCTCGTCATGGTCGGCGCGTACGACGCCTCCGGGGCCGTGGCGGGCGGCGGGTCCGCCTCGCCCCGCGGCCACATCGCCGAGCTGATGGGGATCGCGGTGCTCGGCCGGGCCCGCCGGCAGGGCCTCGGCGCGGCCACGACAGCCGCCCTGGTCGCGGCCTGCCGGGCCGCGGGCGTGACGACGACGTTCATGTCGGCAGGATCGGACGAGGCGACCAGCGTCTACGAGCGGCTGGGCTTCGCCCGGCGTGGCACCGCCTGCATCCTGGGCGTCCCCGACTGATCGGGGCTGATCCGGAGGCCCCACGGGCGGGTTGAGTCGCCGCGAGCCCGCGTCGTACGGAAAACTGTGACGCATGATGCCCACGAGCCGATCGAACCCCGGCTGGGTGGTCGCCCTCTCGATGCTCGTCGGCATCTACTTCGCGGGGGTCAGCGCCGTGGCGTTCGCTCCGCACCGCGACCCCGTCGCTGCCTGGTGGCCGGCGGCCGGCATCGCGGTCGCCCTGATCGTGCTCTACCCCCGCAGCTGGTGGCCCGCGCTGGCCGCCGGCGTGGTGGTCTTCAGCGGCCTGGCCAACGTCACCGGCGGTCGTGACCTCGACGTCTCCGCGCTCTTCGGCCTGTCCAACGCCGCCGAGGCCCTGGCCGCCGGCTGCTTCCTGTGCCGCGGCCGGACCGGCGCGCCACGCCTGGAGACCCAGGACGACTTCATCAAGCTGATCGAGGCCGCCCTGATCGGCGGCGCGACGATCGCCACCGGCGCCACGCTCACCGTGCTGGCCCTCGACGACGGCGACCTCGTCACGACCTGGCGCTCGGTCTTCGCCTCGCACGCCGCCTCGACCCTCGTCCTGGTCCCGATCGCGATGTCGGTCGGCCAGGCCGTGGCCCGGCGCCGGCCGCTGGAGATGGCGATCCAGGCCTTCGCCCTCGCCGTCGTCACGGTGCTGGTCTTCGCGCCCAGCCAGGCGCTGTCGCTGACCTTCATCCCGCTGCCGTTCCTGGTGTGGGCGGCGCTCCGCTTCGACGTACGCCACGTCGCCTGGGAGCTGGCCGGCTTCAGCGCGCTCACGACCTTCCTCACCGCCCGCGACTTCGGTCCCTTCGGCGGCAGCTACGCCGACGGCCGGATCACCGTCGCCGCCGCCGGCGCCCTGACCCAGGGCTACCTGCTCTGCGCCGCCCTGATGTCCCTGCCCCTGGCCATCGCGGTGGCCCAGCGGCGCAAGCTGCTCGACCAGGTGAGTGCCAGCGAGCTGGTCTTCCGCCGCAACTTCACCGAGTCGCTCGTGGGCATGCTGCTGATGCGCGGCCACGGCACCCGGCTGGAGATCATCGACCACAACGACACCGCCGCGACCCTGCTCGACGCCTCCGGCGAGGGCTCCCTCAACGGCGCCTCGCTGGACGCGCTGCTCGACACCGCCGAGCCGCTGGACCTCGTCACCGCCCGGATGACGGCCGGTCACCTCGACGGTTGGAAGGGCCAGGCAGGCCTGACCGGCCGCGCCGACGCGCGCGTCAACGTCGTGCTCTCCCTGCTCGCGCGCGAGCCCGAGCCGCTCTTCGCCGCGCAGCTCCAGGACGTCACCCGCGAGTACGACGCCCGCCGGCAGCTGGAGGCGGCCGAGAAGCTGACCAGCGCCACCCTGGACACCACCAACTGCATCATCCTGGTCACCGACCTCGGCGGGACGATCGTGCGCGTCAACGCGGCCACGACCGAGCTGACCGGCTACTCCGAGGAGCAGCTGATCGGGCGTCCCGTCTGGGAGACCTCGATCGCACCGTCGCAGGCCGCCGACGTCGAGGCGCTCTTCATGTGGCCCAACCGCTCCGGCGTCCCGGTCTCCCGCGAGGCGGACGCCCGCAACAGCAGGGGCGAGAAGCTGCGGATCGTGTGGAACAACAACATCGTGCGGGACGACCAGGACCTGCCGATGTACGCCGTGATGACCGGCATCGACGTGACCGCCGAGCGCGCGACGGCCGGCCTCAACGCCCACCTGCTCCAGGCGGCCATCACCACCGCGATGATCGGCATCGACACCCGTGGACGGATCACGGTCTTCAACTCCGGTGCGGAGAACCTCCTCGGCTACGAGGCCGCCGAGATGGTCGGCGAGCCGTTCACCCGGCTGCTCGAGCCCGGTGAGCTCATCAGCCGCACCGGCGCCCGCTCCCCGGAGACGGCGTTCGAGGCGCTCGCCGGTGCGCTCGGCTCCGACGGCGAGACCGAGCCGCGCGACTGGACCTGGGTCTCCCACGACGGGCGCCAGCACACCGTCTCCATGACCCTGAGCGTCGCCGCCGACGCCTTTGCCGCCCAGGTCGGCTTCCTGTGCGTGGGCCGCGACGTGACCGAGCAGCGGCACAACCAGGAGATGATGCAGGCCGCCCTCGAGAAGGAGCGCACGGCCGTGGAGCGGCTGCGCCAGCTCGACGAGGCCAAGAACGACTTCGTCTCCACCGTCAGCCACGAGCTGCGCACGCCGGTGACCTCGATCGTCGGCTACACCGAGATGCTCAGCGACGGCTCGATCGTCGACCCGCAGCCCGAGCAGCTGCCGCTGCTGGAGACGATCGCCCGCAACGGCCAGCGGTTGATCGTGATCTGCAACGACCTGCTGCTGCTCAGCGGCCTCGACTCCCCCACCCAGCTGTGGGAGAGCGAGACGCTCGACCTCGCCTCGATCCTGGACCCCACCGAGAAGGCGATCCTGCCGCTGCTCAAGGACCGCGACCTGTCGGTCAGCTTCCGGCAGCCGCCGGCTCCGATCGTGGTGCTGGGCGACCGCGCCCAGCTGGAGCGGGTGCTGCTGAACCTCCTGAGCAACGCCGTGAAGTTCACCGAGGACGGCGGGTCGGTCACCTGCTCCCTCGAGGTGCGCGGCGAGGACGCGTGCGTGGTGGTCGCCGACACCGGCATCGGCATCCCGGCCGACGAGCAGGCCGGCCTGTTCCAGAAGTTCTTCCGGTCCTCGACCGCCCAGGCCCGTGCCATCCAGGGCACGGGCCTCGGCCTGTCGATCGTCGCCGCCATCGTCGCCGCCCACGGCGGCCGGATCGCGGTCGAGTCCGCCCACCTGGAGGGCACGACGTTCACCGTGCTCCTCCCGCTGAAGCGGCTCAGCGCGGCCGGTGCCCCGTGAACGTGACGACCTGCTGGAAGGTCGGCCGGTTCTGCCAGTCGATCGGCCGCACGCCCACGACGCCCGCGGTGTTGCTGCGGATGTCGTCCTGCGTCTTGTCGTAGGTCAGCTCGGAGACCTTCTTCACGCCCTGGACCTCGAGCATCCGCGCCACCTCGGCCCGCAGCGAGGCCCGCAGGATCCGCTGGCACTTCGACAGCTTGCCGCCGCCGCAGTAGCCGAACCGGTAGGGCCGCTCGACGTGCTTGCCGAGGACGGCCCGCAGGTCCTTGTTGACGTAGCCGTACCAGGCGACGCCGTTGAACGAGGAGCCGATGCCTTGGCGCGGGTGGTCGTCGAGGCCCTGCGGCAGCGCGTGGACGAGCTCGTTGCCGAGCCGGCCGCGGAGGACGTCGTACGCGACCGACTGGCTGTTGTGCTGCCACCAGTCGTCGAAGAGCGCGATGGCCGCCTGCTGGGCGTAGGCGCCGTCGCGGTCGCGGTCCACGCGCTGGGCGCCGGAGCGCACCCACTGCTTGAGCAGCGCGACGGCGTCGCGGGTCTTGGGGTCGTCGCCGATGACCTTGAGGATCAGGGGCAGCGTGTACGCCGCGCGCGAGTCGGCCGTGGCCGCGCCCGACATGACGCCCACCATCTGCTCGATGGTGACCGGGCCGCCGGCGATCTGGTGCTGCAGCCGCTTCTCGAGGGCCAGCGAGCGGTAGACCGGGCCGTAGCTCCACGTGTCGTCGGCGCCGCCGAAGCCGGGCGCCGGCTTGTTGTTCCAGCTGACGAGGTAGCCGCGGTCGGGGTCGGTCTGGTGGGCGTGGCCGTCGAAGGAGAGCCAGCCCTGCCAGTCGTACGCAGGCCCGGCCCAGTGCGGGAGGTCGGAGTCGACCTGGTGCGAGCGGACCGGCAGCAGGCCGGAGCTGTAGTAGGAGATGTCCCGGTCGTCGGCGTAGAACCAGTTGAACGTGTAGTCGATGTGGCTGGCCGCCTGCTGGAAGCTGTCCGCGTCGTGCACGAAGCCCGGGTCGTTGAACTGGGCGAAGCCGAGCACCGAGTCGACCTCGTGGCCGTAGGTCGAGCGCTGCAGCACGATCGCGACCGGCTGGCCCTGGACCTCGGTGCGAAGCTGGACGATGCCGTGCACCGTGCGCAGGACCTGGAAGTCGTAGGTCTGCGGCGGCGCCGGGGCGCTGGCGTTGGGCGTCGTGGTCTCGGAGTGGGTGTCCTGCTGCATCGGGGTGCAGGTGTCGCCGACGAGGTAGGCCGTCGAGTCGACCGTCGCAGCAGTGCCGTCGGTGTTGCAGAGCTTCTCCACGACGGTGTCGACGTTGTCGCCGCTGGCGCTCGTGGCCGACCACGCGTAGTCGACGCCGCGACCGAGCTGGACGAAGAGGTTGGTGCCGGCGAAGGCGACGCCGCGGGCCTGGATGCCGGGGCCGTTGAGCACCTCCTCGGTGAGGAGCTGCGGCGCGAAGTAGCCGGTCTGCGGGCCCATCACCGCCAGCGGCTTGCCGGTCGCGGAGTGCTCACCGGTCACGAGGATCGCGTTGCTCATGCCGTGGTGCTCGAGCTTGATGGTCATGCCCGGCAGGTCCATCTGGGGCGACGGGGCCTTGGCGGCAGCCGCCGCGCCGTCGGGAAGGCCGGTGCCGGGGGCGGTCTTCGCGCCCGGGTCGGGCATCGCGACGCCCGGCCGGGTCGGGTCGATCCCACCGCGCTCGTAGGGGGTGTAGATGTCGGAGGTGGTCGGCGCCTCGGGGTCGTTCTTCTCCCGCAGGTCGTTGTAGACCTTGCGCCCCGCCTTGTCGCCGAACTTCGCGGTCAGCTGCTGCAGCCACGCGGCGTTCTGCACCTCGTGGCCGCCGCCCTTGCCGAAGATGCCGCCGACCAGGCTGGCGACGTACACGACGTCGGCGCGGGTCCAGTCCTCCGGCTGCTTCTGCAGCGCGGCGTACTCGACCGGGCAGGTGGGCGCCGTGATGATCGGGCACATGTCGGACTGGGCCTGGTTGATGCCGGCGATGAACGCGTCGACACCGCCGGCCAGCTGGGCCCCGTCGGCGCCGAGCTCGTCGGCCCGGGCCGCCGCCTTGTCGATCTGGGCCGCGGCCTCCTCCGGCGTGTAGTAGGCCGAGCGGAGCTGCGCCTCGTCCATCGCGACGTTGCCGGGGGTGTTGCCGGCGAACTCCGCGAGCCGGGCCTGGCCCGTGTGCCGCAGGGCGTCCATGAGGAACATCCGGTCCTGGGTCGCGGCGTAGCCGGCGCCGAACTCGACGTCGTCGTACGTCGTCCCGTCGACGAACGGCACCCCGAACGCATCGCGCCGGATGGTCACGCCCGGCTTCGGCGTCTCGGTGCTGACGACCGACTCGGGGGTGAAGCCCTCGGGCTTGTAGAGCCGGTTGATGTCGTCGCTGGTGATCTTGCTGGGCTCGACCTTGGTCAGGCCGTCGTACATCTCGAGCTGGTCGGCGAAGTTCTTCGGCGTCGTGGGCGTCGCGGTCGTCGAGCCGCCCAGCGCGAGCAGGTCGGGCGCCGTGGCCGTGCCGTTGGAGCCCGGCGGCAGGATGTTCCAGAGCTGGCCGTAGGGGTCGCTCGCCCCGTCGGCGGCGTTGGCGGTGGTCATCGCCCCGGGCGCGAAGGCGGCCAGGGCGGTCGCGGCGAGGGCGAGGCCTGCGACGGTGGTGCGGGCCGTACGGCGCATGCGGGGGCTCCTGGCGTGCGGGGTGGGTGTGTGACCGCACCCACAACGAGCCCGCGACCCGGTTGGTTACGAGTCGGTAACCACTCAGATCGTGCGGATCACCGACGCCGGGTTGCCGACGGCGACGACGTTCGCCGGCAGGTCCCGGACGACGACCGAGCCGGCTCCGACGACGGTGTTCTCGCCGATGGTGACGCCGGGCAGCACGATCACGCCCCCGCCGAGCCAGACGTTGTCGCCGATGGTGATCGGCCGGGCGGCCTCCCACTTCTGGCGGCGCGGCTCGGGTTCGACGGGATGGGTCGGCGTGAGCAGCTGGACGTTCGGGCCGATCTGGACGTCCTCACCGATGGTGATCGCGGCGACGTCGGCCGCGACGAGGCCCCAGTTGGCGAACGTCCGCGCGCCGATGCGGATGTTGAAGCCGTAGTCGACCCGGAACGGCGGCCGGATCTCCACACCCTCGCCCACCGAGCCGAGCAGCTCCCCGAGGAGACGGCGCCGCTCGGAGCCGTCCCTCGAGCGCGTCGCGTTGTAGTCGTCGGCGAGGTCCTGGGCGCGCAGCCCCAGCTCGCCGAGCTCGTCGTCCGAGGCCAGGTAGGGCTCGCCGGCCAGCATCCGCTCCTTCATCGAGCGCGCGGGACGGGGCATCACGGGGTCGGGCAGGAACTGCTCAGGCACGGTTGACCGCGCTGATGACCGCCTTGAGCGAGGCCGTGACGATGTTGGCGTCCAGCCCCACGCCCCAGAACACCTGGTCGCCGACGAGGCACTCGACGTACGCCGCCGCGATCGCGTCGCCGCCCGCCGACAGCGCGTGCTCGGCGTAGTCGAGGACCCGCACGTCGAAGTTGTTCGGCAGCTCGTTGATGGCGTTGACGAACGCCGCGATCGGGCCGTTGCCGGTGCCCTCGAGGGTGGTGAGCTCGCCGTCGACGTACACGTTGGTGGTGAGCGCGTCCTTCTCCCCCGCCGCCGAGCTCGTGTGCACCGAGTCGAGCTTGAGCGGGGTCTCGCGGTCGAGGTACTCGCTGGAGAAGACCGACCAGATCTCCTCGGGCGACATCTCGCCGCCGTCGAGGTCGGTGCGCTCCTGGACGACCCGGCTGAACTCGATCTGCGCGCGCCGCGGCAGGTCCAGCTTGTGCTCGGCCTTGAGGATGTAGGCCACGCCGCCCTTGCCGGACTGGCTGTTGACGCGGATGACGGCCTCGTAGGTGCGGCCGACGTCCTTCGGGTCGATGGGGAGGTACGGCGCCTCCCACGGCAGCTCGCCGACGGGCACGCCCTGGTCGGCGGCCTGCCGGTCGAGGTCCTCCAGGCCCTTCTTGATCGCGTCCTGGTGGGACCCGGAGAACGCCGTGTAGACGAGGTCGCCGGCGTACGGGTGCCGCGGGTGGACCGGGAGCTGCGTGCAGTACTCCACCGTCCGGCGGATCTCGTCGATGTCGGAGAAGTCGATCATCGGGTCGACGCCCTGGCTGAAGAGGTTCATGCCCAGCGTCACCAGGCAGACGTTGCCGGTGCGCTCCCCGTGGCCGAACAGGCAGCCCTCCACGCGGTCGGCGCCGGCCATCATGGCCAGCTCGGTCGCGGCGACGGCGGTGCCGCGGTCGTTGTGCGGGTGCAGCGAGATCACGGTGTTCTCGCGCCGGGTCAGCTGGCGGGAGAACCACTCGATCTGGTCGGCGTAGACGTTGGGCGTCGCCGACTCGACGGTCGCGGGCAGGTTGAGGATGATCTCGCGGCCGTCCTCGGGCTGCCACACGTCGGAGACGGCCTCGCACACCTCGAGGCTGAACGGCAGCTCGGTGGAGGTGAAGATCTCCGGGCTGTACTCGTAGCCGATCACCGTCATGTCGAGGTGGTTCTCGCCGTGCTTCATGACCAGCTCGGTGCCGCGGGTGGCGATGTCCTTGATCTCGTCCTTGCCGGCGTGGAAGACCACGCGGCGGAACAGCGGCGCCAAGGCGTTGTAGAGGTGGATGTTGGCGCGCGGGACCCCGATCAGCGACTGCACGCTGCGCTCGATCAGGTCCTCACGGGCCTGGGTCAGCACCGAGATCGTGACGTCGTCGGGGATCTTGTCCTGCTCGATGAGCTGGCGGACGAAGGAGAAGTCGGTCTCGGAGGCCGACGGGAAGCCGACCTCGATCTCCTTGTAGCCCATCCGGACCAGGAGCTCGAACATCTTCAGCTTGCGGGCCGGGCTCATCGGGTCGATGAGCGCCTGGTTGCCGTCGCGCAGGTCGGTCGAGAGCCAGCGCGGCGCCTCGGTGATGGTGCGCGTGGGCCAGGTGCGGTCCGGCAGGTCGATCGGCGGGAACGCGCGGTAGCGGGAGACGGGCATCCCGCTGGGCTTCTGGGAGAGCAGGGTCATGGTGTCCTCGGCTGGTGGCTGGTGGGCGCCGGTCGCACAGCAACACTCCGCAGCGAGGGGGTCCGGCGGTGCTAGACCTCGCTGCGGCAGCGAAGGAGGAGCAGCTGACGCATCATGACCCGTTCACTGTAGCCCCCGCCGAAACGAGTTGGTGCGGGGCTGTTCGAGACGCGAGACTCCGGCCGTGGACATCACCCGCATCGACCCGCTCGACGTCGACCTCGACCTCGCCGATCGGCTGGTCGCCGTCGACCGCGCCTCGCACGAGCACGCGGGTCTGGAGCTCCCGGTCCAGTCGGGTCCGTCGCGGATGTTCTCCCTGCAGCACGGCAACGACGGCCGGCCCGTCGACGCCGTCTGGGTCGTGGGCCCGCCCGAGGAACCGGTCGGCTGGGGCCTGGTCGAGCTGCCCTTCCTCGACAACCGCGACCTGGCGCGGCTGCGGGCGATCGTGTCGCCCGCGCACCGGCGGGCCGGCGTCGGCACCGCGCTGCTCGAGCAGATGACCGCCTTCGCGGGTGAGCGCGACCGCACGCAGCTCACCACCGGGGCCTGGCTGGGCACCGACGGCATCGGGTTCCTCGGCGCCCGCGGCTTCGGCACCCAGGGCCAGCACCAGTACGCCGTACGTCGGCTCGACCTGCACGAGGACCCGACCCGCTGGGACCGCTTGTACGGCGAGGCCGCGGCCGTGGCGTCCGGCTACGAGCTGGTGCGCGTGGCGGGGCCGGCCGACGAGGCGATGGTGCCGGACCTGGTGGCGCTGCACGAGGCGATCAACGACGCGCCGGCCGACGACGGCAGGGAGCCGGACGCCTGGGACCCCGACCGGGTCCGCGCCTACGACGCCTCGATGGCACGCCGCCACCAGACGACGCACCGCGTCCTGGCCCGGCACAGCGAGACCGGCGAGTGGGCCGGGATGTCGCTGCTGTGCGTGGACGAGTTCGTCCCGACCGTGGCCTTCCAGGAGGACACGACCGTGGTGCGCGCGCACCGCGGGCACCGGCTCGGCCTGCTGATGAAGTGCGAGATGCTGCGCTGGCTGGCCGCGGAGCGGCCGGAGGTCGCCGCCGCCGACACCTGGAACGCCACCGACAACCACCACATGATCGCGGTGAACGAGCGGCTCGGCTGCCGGGTGATCGCGACGAACGTCGGCTACCGGCGCCTGCTCTGATCAGCCGGCGAGCACGATCCCGACGAAGAGGGTCGCGAGCGCGCTCAGGCCGGTGAGCGCACCGAAGATCGCCATCGCCCGCTTCGACGCGGCCTTGGCGTGGAGGTAGGCGGTGACGCCGGAGACGAGCACGAGGGCGTACTTCAGCGACAGCGTGTGCTGGTAGGCGTCGCCGCGGTCGCCCTCGGCGATCACGTTCCACACACCGGTCACGACCAGGACGCCGAACGCCGGCCACGCGATCCGGTTGAAGGCGTTGGCGGCGGCCTTGGGGACGTCGGTGCCGGCTGCGCGCAGCGCGGGCACGAGGGCCGCCAGGGTGATCTGGCCGCCGACCCAGATGGTGGCGGCCAGGACGTGCAGGAAGAGACGCAGGGTCTCGAGGTCGACGGTCATCACGGGGTGAAGTGTTCCAGCGGCGGTGAGGACCCTTGTCAGCGGTGCCTGGCACGCGGGTCGAGCCGGGCGTGCGCCAGGGCAGCGCGGGCCGCATTCATGCCGGCCGCGCCGTGCACCCCGCCGCCCGGGTGCGCGGACGACGAACCGAGGTAGAGCCCGGCGATGCCCGTCTCGGCACGCCCCAGCCCGGGCACCGGCCGGAGCACGAGCTCCTGGCGCAGGCGGGCGGTGCCCCCGTTGATCGACCCGCCGACCAGGTTGGCGTTGCGGGCCTCGAGCTCGCGCGGTCCCAGCACCCGACGAGCCAGGACCGTCGAGCCGAAGCCGGGGGCCAGCCGCTCGATCCGGGCCTGCATCCGGTCCGCGAAACGCTCGCAGTCGTCGTGGTCCCACAGCCCACGGATGCCGTCACCGCCCGTGTCCCGCGTGACCTGCTGCGGCACGTGCGTGTAGGCCCACATCGACTCGGTGCCCGCCGGCGATCGGGTCGGGTCGGACGTGGTCATCTGGCCGGCGAGCAGGAAGGGCTCGGCCGGGACCGCGCCGTCCGCCACCTCGCGGAACGCCCGGGACATCTGTCCGACGGAGTCGGCGATGTGCACCGTGCCGGGTGCGTGGGCGGGGGCCGACGCCCACGGCACGGGTCCGGACAGCGCCCAGTCGACCTTGACGGTCGAGGGGTCCAGCTCGAAGCGGCGCATCCCGCGGCGCACCCGCAGCGGCAGGTGCTCGGCGGCGACGAGCCCGCCGAAGAGGTGCGGCGCCACGACGTCGGCCACGACGGCCCGGCGCACCGTCGTACGACGGCCGTCGGCGGACCGGACCGCCCGCGCCCGGCCGCGCTCGACGTCGATGCCCACGACCGCGGTGGCGCAGCGGATCTCGCCGCCTCGGGAGACGAACCGCCGGGCCAGGGCCTGGGTGAGCTCACCCGCACCGCCGACCGGGACCGGGAAGCCGACGGTCTGGCCCATCAGGGTGAGCAGCAGCCCCATCAGCCCGGAGCCTGTGTCCTCGAGCGGGATGTCGGCGTGTCCGGCGTTGCCGGCCAGCAGCAGGCGCGGGGCGCGCCCGCCGAAGCGACGGCTCCCCACCTCCGCGGCCGGCGCGAGCAGGGTGCGGACGAAGGACAGCCCGCCGGCGCGCGGCAGGGCCGCCAGCCCGGCCAGCGCCGAGCGCACGGGCGGGAAGGGCGACAGGAGGCCGCCGAGGACGTGCGGGCCGATCACGTCCCACTGGTCGCACAGGGCCAGCCAGGCCTCGCCGTCGCCGGGGTGCTGCTCGTCGAGGAGGCAGGCGGTGACCTCGCGGTCACGGTGGAGCAGCGCCCACGCACCGTCGGGGGTGGGGTGCCCGAGGACCGCGGGCGCGTGGGCCCAGGCCAGGCCGTGGTCCTCCAGGTCCATCGCGCCCAGGAACGGGGAGGCGGCGGCCAACGGGTAGAACGCGCTGAACGTGTCGTGCACGAAGTCGGCGTGCACCTCCCGGTCACTCCGGACCGCTCCACCCACCTCGGGCTGGGCCTCCAGGACGAGCACCGACCAGCCGGCGTCGACCAGGTGGTTGGCCGCGACGAGCCCGTTGGGGCCGGCGCCGACGACGACGGCGTCGTACGTCTCGTCGGCGCCGGGCACGGTCACGCGGTCATCCTTGCGCACGCCGCTCCGCGACGAACGCCAGGCGACGCAGCGCCTCCACGTTGCGCCAGTGCAGCGGCAGGCGCCGCAGCGGCGCGGGCACCAGCCGCCCCGGCCCCGCGACGGCGTCCTCCTCCATCACGACCTCGGTGTCGGCGCCGCGCGCCCGGAGATGCAGGACCACCTCCGCCTCCCCGGTGGGCCAGGCCTTGGCACGCAGCCGCAGGCGGGAGCCCGGCGTCGCCTCGAGGACCTCGGTGTGGTCGTCGATCAGCAGCGGCCAGACCCCGACGGAGTGGTGCAGCCGGGCACCCGGCTCGGGCCAGTGCCCGTCGACCTCGCGCATCCGCGAGGCACCCACCACCCACAGCGGGTAGAGCCAGCCGTCGGCCAGCACGTCCCACACCTGCTGCGGCGTGGCCCGGACGATGCGCGTCGTGGTGCTCATGGCCCCGCCGTACCCGGCGACACCTCGGTGCACGCACTCCCCGCTCGTTGGTAGCCTCGCCGGTGCCAGTCAACCCCGCGGTGAGAGCCACGGGTCAGGGAACCCGGTGAGAGTCCGGGACTGACGCGCAGCGGTATGGGTGACGGGCGGGGCTTCCGTCGTACGACGGGCCACTGGACCTCCGGGTCCGGGAAGGTGCCCCGGCCCGGTCGATCCCGAGTCCGAAGACCTGCTGGCCCAAGCGGCACCTGCCGCTCGGTCACCCGCGGGCTTCGCGCACGAGCCCCTGACCTGCGAGGAACGCGCATGATCACCCGGACCCGTCCCGACCTCTGCCCGGGCGTCACCCGCCCCTGGCCCGCCGACGACGGGGCGCTCGTTCGCCTGCGGCTCGTCGGTGGCCGGGTGCCGTCGTCCGCGCTCGTCGCTCTCTCCGAGGTGGCCCGGGTGCACGGCGACGGAGACCTGCACGTGACCGGCCGCGCCAACCTCCAGCTGCGGGCGCTGCCCTGGTCCGGCGGCGAGCTGTCCCCCGCGGTGGTGGCCGCGATCGAGGCGACCGGGCTGCTGCCCTCGCGGTCGCACGAGCTGGTCCGCAACGTCCTGGTCTCGCCCGCGACCGGGCTCGCCGGTGGGCGGGCCGACCTGCGTCCGGTGGCGGCGGCCCTGGACGCCTTGCTGTGCTCGGACCCGGCGTTGGCAGCGCTGCCGGGCCGGTTCCTGTTCGTGCTCGACGACGGCCGCGGCGACCTGGTCGGCCGCTCGTGCGACCTCGGGCTCGTGGCGCTGTCCGCGACGACGGGACAGGTCCGGATCGGGTCGCACGGCTGGGGTGCGGTGCTGCCGATGGCCGACGCTCCGCTCGCCCTGGTCACGCTCGCCCGGCAGTTCTTGGGCTGCCGCGGCACCGGCCCGACCGCGCCGTGGCACGTCGACGAACTGCCGGCCGACGCGCTGCCGCTGCTGCCCCGCGACCCGCAGGTGCCGGTCGCAACCGGCCCTGCGGCGTACGGCGTGGTGGCCGGGGGCGAGCACGTCCCGGCGCCCGACGGGGTCCTCTCCCCCGCGCTGGTCGCTCGGCTCGCCGGCCGCGCGCCCGAGCTGGTCGTCACGCCGTGGCGTGGCGTCCTGGTGCCGCGGCTGACGCGGGCGGCGCGGGCGGCGCGGGTGGCGCGGTGAACGCGCCGGTGCGGCCGCCGCGGGCCTACGCGTACGTCGACGACGGGCCGGCGATCTACGTCGACTCGTTCGCGACGATCCGGCGGGAGGCGTCGTTCGACCACCTGCCCCCGGACGCCGAGAAGCTGGCCGTGCGGATGGTGCACGGGACCGGGCAGGTGGACCTGGTCGAGGACCTCGTGGTGCACCCGGGCCTCGTGGCCGCGGCCCGGGCGGCGCTGCTCGCGGGCGCCCCGATCCTGACGGACGCGCACATGGTTGCCTCGGGTGTGACCCGGGCGCGGCTGCCGCGCGACAACGAGGTGGTCTGCCTGCTGCGCGACGAGCGGGTGCCGGCCCTGGCCCGCTCGTGGGGAACGACGCGCTCGGCCGCCGCGGTGTCGCTGTGGGAGCCGTGGCTCGACGGGTCGGTGGTCGCGATCGGCAACGCCCCGACCGCGCTGTTCCACCTGCTCGAGATGCTCGTCGCCGGCGCGCCGCGGCCGGCCGCGATCGTCGGCTGCCCGGTGGGGTTCATCGGTGCGGTCGAGTCCAAGGAGGCACTCGCCCGCCTCGCCGACGACCACGGCATCGACATCCCCTACGTGACCGTGCGCGGTCGCCGCGGCGGCTCCGCCATGACCGCCTCCGCCCTCAACGCCCTCGCCCAGGAGCAGGAATGACCGGCCACTTCTACGGCGTCGGGCTCGGCCCCGGCGACCCCGAGCTGATCACCCTCAAGGCGGCCCGGCTGATCGGGTCCGCCGACGTCGTGGCCTACCACGCCGGCGTCGGCAAGCAGTCGAACGCGCGGCGGATCGCCGCCGCGCTGATCCCGGCCGACGCGATCGAGGAGGAGCTCCGCTACCCCGTCACGACCGGGACGACGGGGCACCCGGGTGGGTACGCCGGCGCGATGGCGGAGTTCTACGAGGCGTCGGCGTCACGGTTGGCGGCGCACCTGTCGGCCGGCCGGACGGTCGTGCTGCTGGCCGAGGGCGATCCGCTGTTCTACGGCTCCTACATGTACATGCACGACCGGCTCTCCGAGCGGTTCCCCACCGAGGTGGTGCCCGGCGTGCCGTCCTTCGCGGCTGCGACGGCCGCCGTCGCCTCCCCGCTCGTGCGGCAGACCGACGTGCTGACGATCCTGCCCGGCACGCTCCCCGAGCCGGAGCTGGCCCGGCGGCTCGCCGACACCGACGGGGCGATCATCATGAAGCTCGGCCGGACGTTCCCCGCCGTACGCCGTGCGCTGGCCGCCGCCGGCCGGCTCGAGGGTGCGCTGTACGTCGAGCGGGCCTCGATGGAGTCCGAACGGTGGCTGCCCGTCGCCGACGTCGACCCAGGCTCGGTGCCGTACTTCTCCCTCATCGTGGTCCCCGGCGACTCGCTCCGGGGGCCCGGGCGGCGTGCCGTTTGGTCCCCAACGGCAGGTTCCGGGGCCGAAAACATGCCGTTGGGGACCAAACGGCACACGGATCGGCCCCCGGCGGAGCTGCTGGTCGTGGGGCTGGGGCCGGGGCCGGAGGGGTGGATCACCCCCGAGGTGACGGCCGCGCTGGCGGAGGTCGACCACGTGGTGGGGTACGCGCCGTACGTCAACCGGGTGCCCCAGCGGGCGGGCCTGACCCGGCACGCGTCGGGCAACAGCGTGGAGGTCGACCGGGCGCGCTTCGCGCTGGACCTTGCCCGGGCCGGCGAGCGGGTCGCGGTGGTCTCCGGCGGGGACGCGGGCGTGTTCGGGATGGCCTCGGCGGTGTTCGAGGCCGCCGAGGACCCGGCGTACGACGACGTCGATGTGCGGGTGCTGCCCGGCGTCAGCGCGGTCCAGGCGGTCGCCGCGCGGGCCGGCGCACCGATCGGCGGCGACTTCGCGGTCGTCAGCCTCTCGGACCGCCTCAAGCCCTGGTCGCTGGTGGAGAAGCGGCTGCGGCACGTCGCGGAGGCCGACCTGGTGCTGGCGATCTACAACCCGGCGTCCCGGTCGCGGACCGAGCAGGTGGTGCAGGCCCAGAAGATCCTGCTCGAGCACCTGGCGGCCGACACCGTCGTGGTCGTCGGCCGCGACATCGGCCGGGCCGAGGAGTCCCTGCACGTCACGACGCTCGCGGCCCTGGACGCGACCACGATCGACATGAAGTGCCTGCTGCTCGTGGGGTCGCGCGGCACCCGCGTCACGGCGGGCCGGCGGGTGTGGACCGCGAGGTTCACGGAGCCGACCTGAGGGGTCACCTCTCAGCGACGCTGCATCTCCCAAGCCAGGTCGATGGCCGCCTGCACCGCGCGGGGCTCGGCCCGGTCGAGGTAGCACTCGACCTTGTGGTGGGCCTCCATGCGCGGCGGCACCCCGAAGCTGTCGGGGTAGGTCTCGAGCAGCGACTCCCGCCTGGCCAGGGGCACCCGGATCACGAGCGTCATCGGGTCGTGCAGGCGCACGACGAGGCGGTCGTCGACGTACCAGGCCGGGCGCGTCTCGGTGCCCTTGCGCTTGACCCGCGGCAGCGACTCGGCGTACTCACCAACCTGGTCAGGGGTCATCCAGGCATCGTAGGGCGACGGGTTCGGTCGGCGGAGTAGAGGAACGACTCGCCGCCGCCGGACGGATCCAGCGCGCGCCCGACCAGGATCACCGCGGCCTGGCGCAGACCGGCCGCCTCGACCCGGTCGGCGATGTCGGCCACGGTGCCGCGCAGCACCAGCTCCTCCGGCTGGGTGGCGCGCGAGACGACCACGACCGGGCAGTCCGCGCCGTACTCCCCCGCCAGCTCGCCCATCACTTCCCGTGTGCGCGTGATCGCCAGGTGCAGGCAGAGCGTGGCGCGGGTGGCCGCGAACGCCGCCAGCGACTCGCTCTCCGGCATCGCCGTGGAGCGGGCCTGAGCCCGGGTCAGCACCACCGACTGGGTGACCAGCGGGACGGTCAGCTCGCGGCCCACGGCGGCAGCCGCAGCGGCGTACGCCGGCACACCGGGCGTCACGTCCCACGGCACCCCCGCGGCGTCCAGCCGCCGGGTCTGCTCGGCGACGGCGGAGTAGAGCGAGGGGTCCCCGGACGTGAGGCGTACGACGTCGTGCCCGGCCTCGTGCGCGTCCACCAGCACCGCGGTGATCCGGTCCAGGTCGAGGTGCTGGGTGTCGACCAGCTGGGCGTCGCCGCGGCAGTGCCCGAGGACCTCCGCGTCGAGGTAGGTGCCGGGGTAGAGCACCACGTCGGCCCGCGCGAGCATCGCGGCGGCCCGCAGCGTGATCAGGTCGGCCGCACCCGGTCCGGCGCCGACGAAGTGGACGGTCATGCGCGCTCCTTCGTCCAGGCCCACTGGGTGACGGTGCGGGCCGGCGTCCAGCCGGTGAACGCACCCAGCGGGGCGGCCCGCTCGACCGAGATCCGGGTCAGCTCGCCGCCGTTGCGGGCGTGGGCCGCGCTCAGGGCCTGCTCGGTCTCCAGCGTCACCCCGTGGACGACCAGGCGGCCGCCGGGTCGCAGCGAGCGCTCGCAGTAGCCCAGCAGGCCGGCCACCGTGGCGCCGCCACCCACGAAGACGGCATCGGGCTTGGGCAGCCGGATCAGGGCTTCGGGGGCGCTGCCGGAGACGACCTCCAGGGTGGGGACGCCGAGGGCGGCCGCGTTGCGCCCGATCCGGGCGGCACGCCCGGTGTCGGCCTCGACCGCGATCGTCCGGCAGGTCGGATGGGCCCGCATCCACTCGATGCCGACGCTGCCCGCCCCGGCACCCACGTCCCAGAGCAGCTGCCCCGGCTGCGGGGCGAGTCTGGCCAGCGCGCTGGCCCGCAGGTCGCGCCGGGTCAGCTGGCCGTCGTGCTCGAAGAGCTCGTCGGGCAACCCGGTGCCCCACGAACCCACGGCTGGCCCGGACAGCTCGAGCGCGACGATGTTGAGCTCGGGGGCGAGGCCGGACCAGTCCTCCGGCGTGGTGTCGACCCGGGCCTCCTCAACCCCGCCGAGGTCCGACAGCACGGTCATCGCCGACCGTCCGTAGCCCGCCATGACCAGCAGGCCGGCGAGGGCGTCGGGGCTGCGGCCGTCGGAGGAGAGCACGACCACCCGGTGCCCGGGCGCGAGGTGGCGCAGCACGGCCCGCGGGTCCCGCCCGACGACCGAGACCACAGCCGTGGACTCCGCCGACCAGCCCATCCGCGCCCGGGCGAGCGCCACCGACGAGAGCGCCGGCTCGACCACGACGCGGTCGGACCCGAGCAGCTCGACCAGCGTCGTACCGATGCCCGAGACCAGGGGGTCACCCGAGGCCAGGACCACGACGCGACGGTCGGCGTGCTCCTCGAGGAGGCCGGGCAGCGCGTCGAGCAGCGGGCTCGGCCAGGGCTCGCGGAGCTGGCCGAGGACGGGCGGGACCAGGCCGAGGTGGCGGGGGCCGCCGAGCAGCACGTCGGCGCCCGCGACGACGTCACGGAGGCGTTCGGGGAGGTCCGACCAGCCGCGGGCGCCGAGGCCGACGACGGTGACGGCGCGGGCAGTCGTGGACGGGGCTGAGTGCTGCACGGGGGGTGACGCTATCGTGGCCGCACAGCCACGAGGTGCCCCCGTCCGGGGGAGAATCTGGGAAGCCGGTGAGAGTCCGGCACAGGCCCGCTGCGGTGACCCGGAGGACGCGATCGCGTCGATCCGGGAAGTCCGAAGACCGGCCTCGCGGCGTCCATTCCATGGCGGACGAGCGGGAGCCTCACATGCCACAGCAGTACCCCTTCAGTGCCGTCGTCGGCTCCGGCGACCCCGACGGGATGGCCCTGGCCCTCCTCCTCACCACGATCTCCCCCGAGGTCGGCGGCGTGCTCGTGCGCGGCGAGAAGGGCACCGCGAAGTCCACGATCGTGCGGGCCCTCGCCGGCGTGCTGCCGCCGATCGACGTCGTCGCCGGTGACCGCTTCTCCAGCGACCCGCGGGAGCGCCGGCCGCTCTCCCCCGACGGCCCGTTCGCCGCCGATGCGGACGTCGAGACCCGGCCCGTTCGGCTCGTCGAACTGCCCGTCGGCGCCACCGAGGACCGGGTCCTGGGCTCGCTGCACCTCGAGCGCGCGCTGTCGGAGGGGCGCGCTGAGTACGAGCCCGGCCTGCTGGCCAAGGCGCACCGCGGCATCCTCTACGTCGACGAGGTCAACCTCCTCCACGACCACCTCGTCGACCTGCTGCTCGACGCCGCCGCGATGGGCCGCTCCACGGTGGAGCGCGACGGCGTCTCGGTCTCGCACGCGGCCCGCTTCGTGCTCGTCGGCACCATGAACCCCGAGGAGGGCGAGCTCCGGCCGCAGCTCCTGGACCGCTTCGGCCTCACCGTCGAGGTGGCCGCGCCCCGCGACCCGGCGCAACGGGTTGAGGTGGTGCGCCGCCGGATGGCCTACGACGCCGACCCCGACGCGTTCTGTGCCCGGTACGCCGAGTCCGAGCGGGCCCTGACCGACCGGGTGCTCGCCGCGCAGAAGCTCGTCGGGCAGGTCGAGCTGTCCGACGGGATGCTGGTGAAGATCGCCGAGCTGTGCGCCGCGCTCGAGGTCGACGGGATGCGGGCCGATCTCGTCACGGCCCGGACCGCGGTCGCCCATGCCGCCTGGCACGAGCGGTCCGAGGTCACCCTGGCCGACGTACGCGCCGCCGCCCGCCTCTCGCTCCCGCACCGCCGTCGGCGCAACCCCTTCGACTCCCCCGGCCTCGACGAGGACCTGCTCGACGAGATCCTCGGCGACGACGAGCCGGAGCCGGACCCGCCCCAGCCCGGTGACGACCCCGGCGGGACGTCATCCGAACCGGCTGCCGGAGCGACCACCCCGCATGACGTCCCCGGCGACCCCGGCGGGACGTCATCCGATCCGGCTGCCGGGGCGACCGGATCGCATGACGTCCGGAGCGAGCCCGGGGCGACGTACCGGCCGAAGCTGTTCACCGTCCACGGCACCGGGGCGGGCGAGGCCGGCCGGCGCAGCCGCGCGCGGACCGACAACGGCCGCCGGGTCGGGGCGGAGCGCGGCGGACACGGCCCGGTCCACCTCCTCGAGACCGTCCGGGCAGCCGCGCCTCACCAGGCGGCCCGCGGCCGGACCGACGGGCCCCTGCGCTTCCGCCCCGACGACCTGCGCGTCGCGACCCGGGAGGGCCGCGAGGCCAACCTCGTCCTGTTCTGCGTCGACGCGTCCGGCTCGATGGCCGCGCGCAGGCGGATGGAGCAGGTCAAGACCGCGATCCTCTCGCTGCTGCTCGACGCCTACCAGCGCCGCGACAAGGTCGGCCTCGTGACGTTCCGCGGCGACCGCGCCGAGCTCGTGCTGCCGCCGACGCACTCCGTCGACATCGCGGCGAAGCGGCTGGCCGACCTCCCCGCCGGAGGCCGTACGCCACTGGCCGAAGGCCTCCTCGAGGCCGCCCGCATCCTGGGCGTCGAGCGGGTCCGGGACGCCCGTCGCCGGCCACTCCTCGTGGTCGTCACCGACGGCCGTGCGACGTCCGGCCGCGACGCGGTGGACCGCTCCCGCACGGCCGCGCGGCACCTGGCCGCCGACGGGGTCGACGCCGTGGTCATCGACTGCGAGAGCGGGCCGATGCGGATGGGGCTGGCGGGTGCGCTCGCCGAGCACCTCCGCGCCGAGCACGTCCCCGTCGCCGAGGTCAGCGCTGCGGAGCTGACCCGGATCGCGCGCGACGGGCGCGCGGCGTGAGCGCCGGCCTGTACGACGTGATCGCCCGCCGTCGCGACGTGCGCGCGGAGTTCACCGGCGAGCAGCTGGACCCGGCCGTGCTCGAGAGGCTCCTGGGCGCGGCCCATGCCGCCCCGAGCGTGGGGCACAGCCAGCCGTGGGACTTCGTCCTGGTCCGCGACCCGCGGACACGCGACGAGTTCGCCCGCCACGTCGCCGGCGAGCGGGAGGTGTACGCCGACTCGCTGCCCGCCGACCGGCGCGAGACATTCCGCCCGATCAAGGTCGAGGGCATCCGCGAGTCGGGGCTGGCCGTGGTCGTGACCTACGACCCGGACCGCGGCGGGCCGCACGTCCTGGGCAGGCACACCATCGCCGACGCCGGGCTCTACTCCACCTGCCTCGCGATCCAGAACCTGTGGCTGGCCGCGACCGCCGAGGGCGTGGGCGTGGGCTGGGTGTCGTTCTACCGCGAGGAGTTCCTGCGCGACCTGCTCGGCATCCCCGAGCGGGTGCGACCGGTGGCCTGGCTCTGCCTGGGGCCGGTCAGCCACCTGCAGGAGGTCCCGGACCTCGAGCGACACGGCTGGCGCGAACGCCGCCCGCTCGCCGAGGCCGTGCACCACGAGAGCTTTCGGAGGTAGCCGTGCCCCAGGGACAACCGCTCGCCGTGCCCGACGACGGGCTCACCACGCGGCAGCGCCGCAACCGGCCGCTGCTGATGGTCCACACCGGCGACGGCAAGGGAAAGTCGACGGCCGCCTTCGGCCTCGCGATCCGCAGCTGGAACCAGGGCTGGAACGTCGGCGTCTTCCAGTTCGTGAAGTCCGCCAAGTGGCGGATCGGCGAGCAGACCGTGCTCGAGCGGCTCGGCGAGCTGCACCGGGAGACCGGCGAGGGCGGCCCGGTCGAGTGGCACAAGATGGGCGCCGGCTGGTCGTGGTCGCGCAAGACCGGCGAGGCCGAGGACCACGCGGCCGAGGCCGCCGAGGGCTGGGCCGAGGTCAAGCGCCGGATCGCCGCGGAGAGCCACGACCTGCTCGTCCTCGACGAGTTCACCTATCCGATGGAGTGGGGCTGGGTCGACGTCGACGACGTCGTCGAGACCCTCGCGAACCGCCCCGGCCGCCAGTTCGTCGTGATCACCGGCCGCCGCGCCCACCCGCGGCTGGTCGAGGTCGCCGACCTCGTCACCGACATGACCAAGGTCAAGCACCCCATGGACGCCGGCCAGAAGGGCCAGCGGGGCATCGAGTGGTGAGCCTGCCGCGGCTGGTCGTCGCCGCCCCGGCCACCGGGCAGGGCAAGACCACCGTCGCGTCCGGGCTGATGCGCGCGCTCACCCGGCGGGGACATGTCGTCAGCGGCCACAAGGTCGGCCCCGACTACATCGACCCCGGCTACCACGCCCTCGCCTGCGGCCGCCCCGGCCGCAACCTCGACCCGCACCTCGTCGGCGAGGAGCGCGTCGTGCCCCTCCTCCTGCATGGCGCTGCCGGTGCCGACGTCGCGGTCCTCGAGGGCGTGATGGGCCTGTACGACGGCCGCATCGGCACCCGCGGCTTCGCCTCCACCGCCCACGTGGCCGCGCTGACCCGCACGCCCGTCGTGCTGGTGGTCGACATCTCCAGGTCGTCACGCTCGGTCGGCGCGGTCGTGCACGGCATGGCCACGTGGGACCCGACCGTCGACGTCGTCGGCGTGATCCTCAACAAGGCCGGCTCGGACCGGCACGCCGCCGAGGTCGCGGACTCGATCGCCCTGCCCGTGCTGGGGATCCTCGGTCGCGACGACGCCCTGGTGACCCCGTCGCGGCACCTCGGGCTCGTGCCGACCGGCGAGCGCGACGAAGCCGACCGGACCCTCGACCGGGTCGCCGACCGGATCGCCGACGGCGTCGACCTCGACCGGGTCCTCGAGCTCGCCCGCACCGCCCCGCCGCTCGACGAGGAGCCGTGGTGCCCTGGGGTCTCGGCAGGCTCGACCGCTGAAGGGCGACGGCGGGTGGTGGCGATGGCCACCGGGCCGGCGTTCACGTTCCGCTACGCCGAGACCGCTGAGCTCCTCGCGGCCGCCGGCTGCGACGTGGTGGCCTTCGACCCGCTCACCGACGAGGCCCTCCCCGCCGGCACCGCCGGGATCCTCCTCGGCGGCGGCTTCCCCGAGGTGCACGCCGACGCTCTGGCCGCCAACCACCGGCTCCGTCACGAGCTCCGGGACGCGGTCCGTTCCGGGGTGCCGACGGTGGCGGAGTGCGCCGGGCTGCTCTACCTCTGCGAGACCCTCGACGACCGGCCGATGGTGGGCGCGCTGGACGCGACGGCCCGCATGACCGGGCGGCTGACGATGCGCTACCCCACCGCCACGGCCGCGACCGACTCGCTGCTGACCCGGGCCGGCGAGCAGGTCACCGGCCACGAGTTCCACCACACGTCGGTCACGCCCCCCGGCGACACGGGCTGGACCGTCGACGGCAGCACGACCGGCTGGGCGACCCCGACCCTGCACGCGTCGTACCTCCACACGCACTGGGCCGGCCATCCCCAGCTGGCACAGCGCTTCGCGGACGCGGTCCACGCCCATGCCTGAGGCCCTGGACGACCCGCTCCGCCACCACGGCGACGTCGAGGCGCGCGGCCTGCTCGACCTCGCCGTCAACGTGTACGCCGGCCCGCGGCCGGACTGGCTCGACGCAGCCCTGCACGCCAGCCTCGACGACGTCGGCCACTACCCGACCGCGGCTGCGGCCGAGCGCGCCCTCGCGGCCCGGCACGGTGTCCACCCCGACCGGGTGCTCGCGACCGCCGGCGCCGCCGAGGCGTTCTCGCTGGTCGCGCGGTGGCGGGACTGGCGGCGCCCGGTCGTCGTGCACCCGCAGTTCACCGAGCCGCACGCGGCGCTCGAGCAGGCGGGCCACCGGGTCACCCCGGTCGTCCTCCACGACGACTTCACCCTCGAGCCGGCGGCCGTCCCCCAGGACGCCGACCTCGTGGTGATCGGCAACCCGACCAACCCCACCGGCGTGCTGCACCCGGCCGCCGTCATCCGCGCCCTGCTGCGGCCCGGCCGCACCGTCCTGGTCGACGAGGCGTTCATGGACACCGTCCCCGGCGAGACGGAGTCGCTGGCCAGCGACGACGACCCCGGCCTGATCGTCACGCGCAGCCTCACCAAGCACTGGGGCATCCCGGGGGTGCGGGCCGGCTACGTCCTCGCCGAGCCTGACGTCGTGGCCGCGCTGCGACGCGGCCAAGTGCCGTGGTCGGTGTCCACGACGGCCGCCGCCGCGATGGTCGCCTGCTCGTCCGAGGCGGCCGCCGACGTGGCCGCACGTCGCGCCGAGCAGATCGCGGAGTGGCGCGCACACCTCGAGGAATCCCTTGCCCGCTTGGGGATTCCCCACATCCCATCGTCCAGCTCGTTCGTCCTGGCCCGGCCCGGCGAGGGCGTCCACGCCCGCCTCCGCGTCGCCGGGATCGCCGTACGACGGGCCGACACCTTCCCCGGACTGGGCCCGGAGTGGGTCCGCATCGCGGTCCGTCCGCGCGCCGTCACGGACACGCTGACCACGGCCCTGGTCGATGCCCTAGGCTGACCGCGCGGGCACGAGGAAGCCGGTGGGAATCCGGCACAGTCGCGCTACTGTGACAGCTCTCCTGAAGCACCTGGGACAGCTGGAGTCAGACCCGAGTGTCCGCCACTTCCATTCATCCAGGGACGCACTCATCCCTTCAGGAGGACACATGTCGCAGACGTCTGCCACCCCGCTCGCCCCGGTCGAGATCCCCTCGATCCCCCTCGCGCAGATCGCCCCCTGGGCGCTCTTCTTCGGCCTGCTCGGCCTGCTCGCGATCTTCTTCGTGAGCGCCGACCAGGGCGCGGTCTCCATCCCGTCCGGGATGCTGCTGCACGAGTTCGTGCACGACGGTCGCCACCTGCTCGGCTACCCCTGCCACTGAGCGCACGCCATGACTCCGCGCGCGTTCCTGCTGCGCGGCCTGCTCGCCGGACTCCTGGCCGGGATCGCGACGTTCGTCGTCGCCTTCACGGTCGGTGAGCCGCACGTCCAGGCTGCCATCGACGTCGAGGAGGCCCACACGGCCGCCGCGACGGACCACCACGACGAGCCCGAGCTCGTCTCCCGCGACACCCAGCGCACCTGGGGACTGCTCACCGCCAGCCTCGCCATCGGGACGGCGCTAGGCGGCCTCGTCGGTCTCGTCTCGGCCGGCGTCGTCGGCCGGCTCGGGCGGCTCACCCCCGGCCAGTCCACGGCGCTCGTCGCGGTGGCCGGCTGGGTCGCGGTGACCCTGGTGCCGTTCCTGAAGTACCCCGCCTCCCCGCCCGCCGTGGGCGACCCGGACACGATCGGGCAGCGCACCACGCTGTTCTTCGTGTTCCTGCTGGTCTCCGTCGTCGCGGCGGCGGCCTCGATCGCGCTCGGCAACCTGCTGCACGCCACCCGCGGCGCGTACGTCGCGGTGCTCGCCGGCACGGTCACCTACCTCGCGCTGATGGTGGCGACGGGCCTGGTGATGCCCTCGGTCAACGAGGTGGGCGACTTCCCCGCAGACACGCTCTGGTACTTCCGCCGCGCCTCCCTGGTCACCAACGCCGCCCTCTGGGCGGTGCTGGGGGTGGCCCTGACCGGCCTGGTCGGCGGGCTGCACCGGCGTGAGTCGGCGACCGTCGCCCGGCGCGAGCTGGCGGCGAGCCTGTGAACGCCGCTGCGACACAGGTTGGGCCGCCCGACCCGCAGGTCCGGGCCGAGGCCGACGCACGGCTCGCCGGACTCGCCACGCCCCCCGGAGCACTGGGCCGGCTCGGCGAGCTCGGCGCCTGGGTCGCCGCAACACAAGGCGTCGTGCCGCCCCGAGAGCTGACCGACGTGCGGCTGGTGATCTTCGCCGGCGACCACGGCGTCGCGGCGCACGGCGTCTCGGCCTACCCACCGGCCATCACCGGCGCCATGGTCCGCACGTTCGTCGCCGGCCGGGCCGGGGTCTCCGCGCTGGCGGCCGCGCACGGCGTGGCCGTGCGGGTGCTCGACCTCGGCGTCGACGACGACCTGGAGGGTGTGCCCGACGACGTACGACGCCACAAGGTCCGGCGGGGCTCCGGCGCGATCCACCTCGAGGACGCCCTGACACCCGAGGAGACTCGCGCGGCCCTCGCGGCCGGCGAGCGGGTGGCGCACGAGGAGATCGCGGCCGGGGCCCAGCTCCTGCTGACCGGCGACATGGGCATCGGCAACACCACCCCCGCGGCGGCGTTGATCGCGGCCGGGCTGGGGCTGCCCGCCAGCGAGGTCACCGGCCGCGGGACCGGCGTCGACGACGAGGGCCTGCGGCGCAAGCAGGAGGTCATCGACCAGGCGTTGCGGAGGGCGGGCGACCGCGTCGACGACCCGGTCGAGACGCTGACGGCGCTCGGCAGCGCCGACCTCGCCGCGACCGTCGGCTTCTTGGTCGCGGCCGCCCGCGCGGGCGTGCCGGTCCTGCTCGACGGCGTCATCTCGGTGGCCTGCGCGCTGACGGCCGACCGGCTGGCGCCGGGTGCGGTCGCGTGGTTCGCGGCCGGGCACCGCTCGACCGAGCCGGCCCAGTCCCTTGCCCTGGACAAGATGGGTCTCGAGCCGCTGCTGGACCTCGGCATGCGGCTCGGCGAGGGCAGCGGTGCGGTGGCGGCGGTGCCCGTGGTGCGGAGCGCGGTGGCGCTGATCCGCGACGTCGCGCTGCTCGCCGAGATCGCGCCCTGACCCGTGCGTGACGCCTGGCGGCTGGCGACCGGCACCCTGACCGCGGTGCCGGTCGCCGCCCCGCGCGCGGTCACCCCGGCTGTCGCACGGTCGGCGATGCTGCTCGCCCCGCTCGCGGCCCTCCCGCTCGGGCTCCTCGTCGCAGGCATCGGCCTCGCCGGCCGGGAGCTCGGGATTCCCCTGTCCCCCTTGGGGTTCGTGGCCGTCGGCGCGCTCGCCGCGGGCAGCCGCGCGCTGCACCTCGACGGCCTCTCGGACACCGCCGACGGGCTCACCGCGTCCTACGACGTGAAGCGCTCGCTCGCGGTCATGAAGTCCGGCACCGCCGGGCCGGCCGGCGTCGTCGCGGTTGTCGTGACCCTCGGCGCCCAGGCACTCGCCCTCGGCACGCTCTTCGGCTCCCTGCGCGGGGTCGTCCTCGCGGGCGTGCTCGTCTGCCTGTCCCGCTGCGCGCTGGCGATCACGTGCGCGCGGGGCGTCCCGGGCGCGCGGACCGACGGGCTCGGGTCGTCGTACACCGGGACGGTGCCACGGGCCGCCACGGTCACCGTCTGGATCGTGGCCGCGTCGGTGGCCGGGCTCGTCGCACCGGTGCCGCTGCGCGGCGTGGTCGCCGTCGCCCTGGCCGCCGTGGTCGTGGTGGCCCTCGTGCGCCGCACGGTCCGACGCTTCGGCGGGGTGACCGGCGACGTGTTCGGCGCGGCGATCGAGCTCGCGCTGGCGACGTTGCTGGTGGTCGCCGCGTGAGCGGGTCAGAGGCGCAGCACGCGCCCGGACACCACGAGCAGCACGTCGTCGCAGGCCGCGGCCACGCGCTGGTTTGCCGTCCCGAGCAGGTCGCGGAACAGCCGCCCGGACCGGTGCGCGGGCACCACCCCCATGCCCACCTCGTTGGTCACCAGCACGACGGTGCGGTCGGTCGCCGCGAGGGCGGCGACGAGGTCGTCGGTCCGGCGCGCGACCAGGGCACGCGCTTCCTCCGACGTCGCCTCCCACGCCCCCTCCTCGTCCAGCACACCGGTCACCCAGGTGCCCAGGCAGTCGACGAGCACCGAACCCGTCGCCTCCCGCACGGCACTCGCGAGGTCGCGGGTCTCCACGGTCGTCCACGTCGACGGGCGGCGGGCCCGGTGGGCCGCGACCCGCGCGGCCCAGTCCGGGTCGTCCTTGCCGATCGGGCCCGGCGCGACGTACGTGACGTCCGGGTGGCCGGCGAGCAGCACCTCCGCGTGGGCCGACTTCCCCGACCGCACTCCCCCGGTCACCAACGCCTTCATCGGGACCTCCCATGAGCGGCCGCGCAGCAGGGCTGCTGCTCGGGTTCACCGCCGACCGCGTTCTGGGCGACCCCGCCCGTTGGCACCCGGTCGCCGGCTTCGGACGCGTCGCCACGGCCCTCGAGCACCTCTCGTACGTCGACCGTCGGACGGCAGGCGTCGCGCACGTGGCCGTGCTGGTGGGCGGGGCCGCGGCGCTGGGAGCGCTCGCCGAGCGAGGACCGAGCGTCCTCGGCACCGCCGTCGCCACGTGGGCGGTCCTCGGTGGGACCTCGCTGGACCGCGAGGCGGGCGCCGTCGGCCGGTTGCTCGCGCAGGACCGCCTGGCCGACGCGCGGGTGCAGGTGGCCCGGCTGGTCGGCCGGGACACGAGCGTCCTCGACGAGGCCGGGGTGGCCCGGGCCGCGATCGAGTCGCTCGCGGAGAACACCTCCGACGCGGTCGTCGCGCCGCTCGTGCTGGGCGCGGTCGCCGGCGTCCCGGGACTGCTCGCCTATCGGGCGGCCAACACGCTCGACGCGATGGTGGGCCACCGCAACGAGCGGTACGAGCGGTATGGCTGGGCGGCCGCCCGGCTGGACGACGCGCTCAACCTGCCGGGTGCGCGGCTGACGGCGCTGCTGGCCGCGGCCCTGGCACCGACCGTCGGCGGATCGGCGGCGGAGGCGATCGGGACCTGGCGTCGCGACGCCGGCGGCCACCCGAGCCCCAACGCCGGACCGGTCGAGGCCTCCTTCGCGGGCGCGCTCGGCATCCGGCTCGGCGGCGTCAACGTCTACGGCACCCGGGTCGAGGACCGCCACGTCCTCGGCAGCGGCCGCCCGGCCGCGGGTCACGACATCACCCGGGCCCGGACGCTGGCCCGCCGCGTCGGCGTCGCGGCGGTGGCCGTCTCGGCGCTCATCGCGACGCGATCCACGCGGCGGCCTCGGCGACGTCGCTGACCGTCCCGACCCCGGCGGGCGCCGCCGGTCGGCGGACCACCACGACCGGGACGTCCAGGGCGGCCGCGGCCGCCAGCTTGGGCCACGTGTGGTCGCCCCCGGAGTCCTTGGTGACGAGCACGTCGGTGCCGTGCTCGCGCATCGTGGCGAGCTCGGCGCCCAGCGCGTAGGGGCCGCGGTCGAGCAGCACCCGCCAGGCCAGCGGCACGACGACGTCCGGCTCGTCGACGACGCGCACCAGCGCCGGGTGCTCGCCGAGCGGACCGACGAACGCCCCCAGCTGCTGGCGCCCGACGGTCAGGAACGGCCGGTCGCCCAGGCTCGCCGCGGCCGCGGCCGCCTCGTCGTGGGTGGCGACCCAGTGCCAGCCCACGGCTTCCGGCGTACGTGACCAGCCCGGCCGTTGCAGCCGCAGCAGCGGGGCGCCGGCCCCCGCGCACGCCGACGCCGCGTGCGCCGAGATCCGGGCAGCGAAGGGGTGCGTGGCGTCGACGACCGCGTCGTACGCCTCGGCGAGCAGGTGCTCGCGGAGGCCGGAGGCACCACCGAAGCCGCCGATGCGCACCTCGCCGATCGGCAGCCGCGGCCGCGCGACCCGGCCGGCCAGGGAGGACACGACGTCGACGCCGTCGGTCACGAGCCGGGCCGCGAGCTCGCGCGCCTCGGCGGTCCCGCCGAGCAGCAGCACCCTCATCGCGACGCCCCGGGCGGCAGCACCGGCAGCCCGGCCGGGGCACCGGACCGGGCCAGGGAGAGGAGCGCGTCGACGTCGAGGTGCTCCTCGACGAGGTCGCCGAGCAGGTCGAGCCGGCGCTCGCGGGCAGCCGGGAACGACGCGGCCGAGGCCACGCCGAGCGCGTCGGCGAGGAACGCCGCGCGGGTGGCGTCGTCCTCGAGGCTGCCGTGCACCATCGTGCCGAGCACCCCGCCGGCCCGGTGCTCACCAGTGACCCGGCCGTGGTGGATCTCGTAGCCCGCGGACCCGTGCAGCCGCAGCACCTTCTCGGGTGTGAACTCGGTCCGGAGCTCCAGCAGCCCGAGCCCCTCGACCTCGGCCCCCGCCTCGCCCTCGACCCCGGCCGGGTCCGCGATCGTCCGGCCCAGCATCTGGCAGCCGCCGCAGATCCCGAGCACCGGGCGCCCGGCCGCGGCGTGCTCCGTGATCGCCCGGTCGAGGCCGCGCGAGCGCAGCCAGGCCAGGTCGGCGATCGTCGCGCGCGTCCCGGGCAGCACCACGAGGTCGGCGTCGGAGAGCCCGCGCGGGTCGGACACGAAGACCACGTCGAGGCCCGGCTCGAGCCCGAGCGCGTCGACGTCGGTGAAGTTGCTGATCCGGGGCAGCCGCACCACCGCGACGCGGCGGACGGCGGGGTCCGGCGAGGACCGGCGGCCGTCGAGGTCGAGCGCGTCCTCGCTGTCCAGCCACAGGCCGGGGTGCCACGGCAGCACGCCGTGGACGGGCCGACCCGTCAGCGACGTGAGCTCGTCGAGCCCCGGCGTCAGCAGCGAGACGTCGCCGCGGAACTTGTTGACCACGAAGCCCGCGACCAGCGCCTGGTCGGCCGGCTCGAGCAGCGCGACCGTGCCGAACATCGCCGCGAACACCCCGCCGCGGTCGATGTCGCCGACCACGACGGTCGCCAGCCCGGCATGGCGGGCCAGCCCCATGTTGACGTAGTCGCTGGACCGCAGGTTGATCTCGGCCGGGCTCCCCGCGCCTTCGGCCACGACGACGTCGTAGCGGGACGAAAGGTCGTCGAAGGCGTCGTACGCCGCACGCGCCAGGTGACGGCGCCCGTCGACGAAGTCGCGGGCGGACACCTCGCCGGCGGGCCGGCCCATCACGACGACGTGCGAGCGCCGGTCGCTGCCGGGCTTGAGCAGGACCGGGTTCATCGCGGCCTCGGGCTCGGCCCGGGCGGCGAGCGCCTGCACCCACTGGGCGCGGCCGATCTCGGCACCCCCCGCATGACCCGCGGTCACCATCGAGTTGTTGGACATGTTCTGCGCCTTGAACGGCGCGACCCGCACGCCCCGGCGCGCGAACGCCCGGCACAGCCCGGTCGTGACGATGCTCTTGCCTGCGTCGGACGTGGTGCCGGCGACGAGGATCCCGCTCACCCGCTGGCCTCCCGCCGCAGGAGGTGGATGTCCATGACCCAGCCGGCGGCGTCCTTGACGCGAGTCCGGGCCTCCTCGATCGCGGGGAGCACGTCGCCGACGCGTCCCGCCACCAGCGCCTCGTGCGGCGTGCCGAGGTTGGCGCCCCACCAGATCGACCAGTCCTCGAGGCCGTCGAGCTCGAGGGCCCGGTTGAGCATGACGACGATGTTGTCCTGGCCCTGCTCGACCGCCTCGCGGAGCCGGCGGCCGGTGGTCACGTGCAGCGGGCCGCCGACCTCGTGCAGGACGATGCCGTGCCGGGCCGCGAGCAGCTGCGGCGCGCTGATGCCGGGGACCACGGCGACCTCCACGGGCAGCTCAGCGGCCAGCCGCAAGGTGGAGTCGTAGAGCGCCGGGTCGCCCCACACGAGCATCGCGACGTCGCCGGGGTGCTCCGTGAGCGCCGCGCGGCAGGCGGCGACCCGAGCCGCGTGCCAGTCGCGCACGGCGGCCGGGTAGTCCTCCGGGTCCGCGCGGTCACGGGGCGGGTCCGCGACCACGACGACCGGCGGATTGCCGTACTCCCGGCAGATCGCCGCGCGCGCCTCGAGCAGGGGATCGTCCTCCGACTTCCGGAACGCCAGGACGACGTCCACCGACCGCAGGGCCTCGGCTCCCTCGCGCGTGACGTGCTGCGGGCCCATGCCGACCCCGATGACGAACAGCCGCGTCATCGGTCCTCCAGCTCGCCCTCGAGGTCGAGGTAGACCCGCTGCATGTCCGCGAGCACGCCCGGGTCCGGCGACTCCCACAGCCCGCGGTCGGCCGCCTCGTGCAGCTTCTCGACGATGCCGCGCAGCGCCCACGGGTTCGACTGCCGCATGAACGCCTGGTTGGTCTCGTCGAGGACGTACTCCTTCGCGAGGGTGTCGTACATCCAGTCGTGCACCACGCCCGTCGTGGCGTCGAAGCCGAAGAGGTAGTCGACGGTCGCGGCGAGCTCGAAGGCGCCCTTGTAGCCGTGCCGCTGCATCGCCCCGATCCAGCGCGGGTTGACCACGCGGGCGCGGAAGACGCGGTTCGTCTCCTCCTGGAGGGTGCGGGTCCGGACGGCGTCGGGCGTGGTCGAGTCCCCGACGTAGGCCTGCGGGTCGGAGCCGGTCAGCGCGCGGACGGTGGCGACCATGCCGCCGTGGTACTGGAAGTAGTCGTCGCTGTCGGCGATGTCGTGCTCGCGGGTGTCGACGTTCTTGGCCGCCACCTTGATCCGCCGGTAGTTCGCGCGCATGTCGTCGGCCGCCGGGGCCCCGTCGAGGTCCCGCCCGTAGGCGAAGCCGCCCCACGCCGTGTAGACCTCGGCGAGGTCCTGGTCGTCGCGCCAGGAGCCGGACTCGACGAGCTGCAGGATGCCCGCGCCGTAGGAGCCCGGCTTGGAGCCGAAGATCCGGGTCGTCGCGCGGCGCTCGTCTCCGTGCTCGGCGAGGTCGCGACGGGTGTGCGCGCGCACGAAGTTGAGGTCGTCCGGCTCGTCCAGCCCGGCCACGAGCCGGACGGCGTCGTCCAGCATCGCCACGACGTGCGGGAAGGCGTCGCGGAAGAAGCCCGAGATCCGCACGGTCACGTCGATGCGCGGGCGACCGAGCTCCTCGAGCGGTACGACGTGCAGGTCGCGGACGCGCCGCGAGGCCTCGTCCCACTCGGGGCGGACGCCCAGGAGCGCCAGCACCTCGGCCACGTCGTCGCCGGAGGTGCGCATCGCGCTGGTGCCCCACACCGAGAGCCCGACCGACTCGGGGTAGCCGCCGGTGTCGTCGAGGTAGCGCTGGACGAGCGAGTCGGCCATCGCGACGCCGGTCTCCCAGGCCAGCCGGGACGGCACGGCCCGCGGGTCGACCGTGTAGAAGTTGCGGCCGGTCGGCAGCACGTTGACCAGTCCGCGCAGCGGCGACCCCGACGGCCCGGCCGGCACGAAGCCGCCGTCCAGTGCGTGCAGGACCGCGTCCAGCTCGTCGGTGGTCCGGCCCAGCCGCGGCACGACCTGCGTGGCGGCGAACCGCAGGACGCGGCGTACCTCCTCGTCGTCGTGCAGGTCGTCGGCCGCCCCGGGCACCCAGCCGCGCGACTCCATGCGCTCGACGAGGGCACGGGCCTGCTGCTCGACCTCGTCGACCGCGACCCTCTCGGTGGTCGAGCCTGTCGAGACCTCCTTGTGCCCGAGCGCCGCACGCAGCCCCGGCACGGACGCGGTCTCACCGCCCCAGACCTGGGCGGCGCGCAGGATCGCGAGCACGAGGTTCACCCGTGCCTCGCCGTCCGGCGCCTGGCCGAGGACGTGCAGCCCGTCGCGGATCTGGGCGTCCTTGATCTCGCAGAGCCAGCCGTCGACGTGCAGCAGGAAGTCGTCGAACTCCTCGTCCTCCGGCCGCTCGTCGAGCCCGAGGTCGCGATGCATCTCGGCCGCGTGCATGAGCGTCCAGATCTCGCCGCGGATCGCCGGCAGCTTGGCCGGGTCCATGGCCGCGATGTTGGCGTACTCGTCGAGCAGCTGCTCGAGCCGTGCGATGTCGCCGTAGGACTCCGCGCGCGCCATCGGCGGGATCAGGTGGTCGACGATCGTGGCGTGCGCGCGGCGCTTGGCCTGCGCACCCTCGCCGGGGTCGTTGACGAGGAAGGGATAGATCAGCGGCATGTTGCCGATCGCCGCGTCGGTGGCGCAGGCGGCCGACAGCGCGGCGTTCTTGCCGGGCAGCCACTCCATCGAGCCGTGCTTGCCGAGGTGGACGACGGCGTCCGCGCCGAAGCCCCGCTCCAGCCAGCGGTACGCCGCGAGGTAGTGGTGCGAGGGCGCGAGATCGGGGTCGTGGTAGATCGCGACCGGGTTCTCCCCGAAGCCGCGCGGCGGCTGGATGAGCAGCACGACGTTGCCGGCGGTGATCGTGGCGAGCACGATCTCGTCGGCGTCGCTGACGAAGAGCGAGCCTGGCGCCTTGCCCCAGGTCTCCCTGACGTCGTCCATCAGGGCGGCCGGCAGGTCGGCGGTCCAGCGACGGTAGTCGTCGGCGGCGATCCGGACGTGGCTCTCGGTGAGCTGGGCGGCGGTCAGCCACTCCTCGTCCTGGCCGCCGGCGGCGATCAGCGCGTGGATGAGGGTGTCCCCGGCGACGGTGTCGTCGTCCTCGTCGAGGCCGGGGATGGCGCCCGGTCCGCCCAGGTCGTAGCCCGCGTCCCGCATCCGGCGCAGCAGCCGGATCGTGGAGACCGGGGTGTCCAGGCCGACCGCGTTGCCGACCCGCGAGTGCTTGGTGGGGTAGGCGCTGAGCACCAGCGCGACCTTCCGGTCCGCCGGTGGGACGCGCCGCAATCGCGCGTGGTTGACCGCGATGCCGGCCACGCGGGCGCAGCGCTCCGGGTCCGCCACGTAGCGCGGCAGGCCGTCCCGGTCGATCTCCTTGAAGGAGAACGGCGCGGTGATGATCCGGCCGTCGAACTCCGGGATCGCGATCTGGCTGGCCGAGTCCAGCGGGGTCACGCCGTCGTCGGACGCCTCCCACTCCTCGCGGCTGCTGGTCAGGCAGAGCCCCTGCAGAACGGGGATGTCGAGGGCGGCCATCCGCTCCACGTCCCAGGCCTCGTCGTCGCCGCCCGCGCTCGCGGTCGCCGGCTGGCTGCCGCCCGCGGCGAGCACGGTCACCACGAGGGCGTCCAGGGTGCCGAGGGCGTCGTACAGCTCGTCGGGCGCGGCCCGCAGCGACGTGGAGAAGATTGGTACGCCGACCGCCTGGCCGGTCGCGTCGATCGCGTCGGCCAGGGCGTGCGCGAAGGCGGTGTTCCCGCTGGCCTGGTGGGCCCGGTAGAAGAGCACCCCGACGCGCGGGAGGGCGCCGCTCGTCGAGCTTGCCGAGACCCGCTCGCAGAACCCCCACGCCGGGATCTCGGCCGGCGGCTCGAACCCCTCGCCGGTGAGCAGCACGGTGTCGGAGAGGAAGGCGTGCAGCTGCGCGAGGTTGGCTGGGCCGCCCTCGGCGAGGTAGCGGTGCGCCTCGGCGGCGACGCCGATCGGGACGTTGGAGAGCTCCATGAGTTCGGCGTTGGGCTGCTGCTCGCCGCCGAGCACGACGGTGGGGACGCCGGTGTCGCGGATCTGGCGGAAGCCGTCGCAGAGGTCCTGCGGCGAGCCGAGGATCCGGGCGACCACGAGGTCCGCGCCCTCGACCGCGGTGCCGATTTCTGGGCACATCGACTGGTGGCCGGCCCGGGACGGGTTGCCCCAGACGTAATCGGCGCCGGAGGCCCGGGCCGAGAGCAGGTCGGTGTCGGACGTCGACAGCAGGGCGATGCGGGTCATCGGCGGGAGCCTCCTCGGGGTTCTCGCCCCGCTGGTGGTCGGAAGTCCCGTGGCCAGTGTCTGGCTGGGCCGTCCCTCGCGGGCCGGCTTCACAGTGGCGGAACCGCCCCGGACTCTCACCGGGTTCCTGTTCCACGAGACGTGTGCGGTCAGCCTAGAGGAGGACGGGTGCGCGGGAGTCGCCGCGTCTCGACCGGGCGACCGGCGACGAGGTGGCCCGCGACGATCTCGCGGGCCGCGCCGGGGTCGACGCCGCCGTACCAGACGTCGTCGGGCTGGACGCTGACCACTGGCGCCTGGTTGCAGGGGAACTGGCAGCCCGTGTGCGTGACCAGGACGTCGTCGTCGCCGAGGCCGTGCTCCATCAGGGCGAGGACGAGCGCCTCCGCGGAGGTGTCGGAGCCCAGCGCGGTGCAGCGCGGCCCGCGACAGACGAGGACCTGGTGGCGGTGACCGGGCACGTCCTCCCACGCGGCGCTCGTCAGGCCGGGCTCGGTGCCGGTGATCGGGCGCGTGTCGGTGAGCAGGTCGCCCAGGTCGCCCTCGTCCCGGAGCAGGCCGGTGGCCACGTCGACCGCAGTCCGGTGGCCGGCACGCTCGCGGCACCAGTGCGCCGCGACCCGGCGCAGCCACGACACCGCCGGCGCCAGCGTGCCCAGGCTGACCCCGACCAGCACGATGCGCCGCTCCCCCGCGTCGGCCAGCCGGGTCAGCTCGCGGGACAGCGAGGGGTCGCCGAGCTGGAGGAATGCGACGGTGGCGTCGTGCTCGCTCGCGAGGCGCTGCAGCCGGTCCCGGGCGTCGACCTCGCGCACGGACATGCCGACGAGCACGAGGTGGGCAGACGAGAGCATGGCCCGACGCTAGCGGGCGGGTCTACCGTGAGCGCATGGGAGAGGACCTCGAGCTGGTCGATCCGCACTGCCCCACGTGCGAGCAGCCGCTGCGTCACGGCGGCCACCTGACGCGGCAGAGCGCGGCGTACATCACGGCCTCCGGCAGCGCCGGGGTCACCTTCGAGACCCAGGGCCGCTGCGAGAACGAGGCCTGTCCCGACTACGGCCGGGAGTTCGCACCCGGCGAGTGGTTCATCCCGACGGACGACGCCGACTGAATGGGCGTTCGCAACTACCTCGTCGAGGGCGTCTCCGGCACGGGCAAGACCTCGGTGTTCCGGGAGCTCCAGCGGCGCGGCCACCACGCCGTCAACGGCGACACCGACCTTGCCTACCAGGGCGACCCGGAGACCGGCGCCCCCATCGACAGCGCCGTCCACGAGCACCACATCTGGGACGTCGACCGGGTGCGGGAGCTGGTGGCCGACCAGCAGGCGCCCGTCACCTTCTTCTGCGGAGGCTCGCGCAACTTCGCGAAGTTCATCGACCTCTTCGACGGGGTCTTCGTCCTCGACGTCGACCTCGAGACGCTGCACCGACGGCTCGACCGGCGCCCGCCGGACGAGTGGGGCTCCCAGCCCTCCGAGCGCGCCCTCGTCGTCCGACTGCACAGCACGAGGGAGGACGTCCCCAATGCCGGGGTGGTGATCGACGCGACGCAACCGCTGACGGAGGTCGTCGACGAGATTCTGCGTCGCGTGGGGCTGGCCGACGCCCGCAGCTGCTAGCCGCGCCTCCTGAGGAGCGAGAGCCCGTCAGCTCCCACCGCCGGCGAAGAACATGACCGTGAAGGCGCCGATCTGGAACACCAGCGACGCCACTGTTCCGGCAATCACACCGACACCACCGGGGCGCGTTCGCCGCCACGGGAGCAGGACGACCCCCGCTCCTCCGGCGGTGGCGAGGATCGGCCAGAAGGCTCGGTCGAACGCGGATCCGGCGTGCGATCCGAAGAAGAAGCTCGCCGAGATCGCCGAGGTCAGCAGCCACGCAGCCACCAAGCCGGTCAGGAGCTGGCCGCCGCGTGTCACACGACGGAGTATGCCCACTCCGGCAGACTCGGCGCCGTGGACACCACCGACAGCGGGCACCCGCCCATGACGAACATCGACTGGTCCGCCTGGCACGACGCCTACGCCGAGCCGGGCTCCCGGCTTGCCGACCGGCTGGCCGCGGTCCGCGCCCACATCGACCGGCGCCTCGACGACACTGCACCCGACCCGGTGCGCGTGGTCAGCGCCTGCGCCGGAGACGGACGCGACCTCCTCGGTGTCATGGCGCAGCGCGCCGACGCCGTCCGGGTCACCGCCCTGCTCGTCGAGTACGACGCCGGGCTGGCCGCCCGCGCCCGCGACGCCGCCGCGGCTCTCGACGCGACCGTCGAGGTCCGGCAGGCCGACGCCGCGAACAGCGACGTCTACGCCGGGGCCGTCCCCGCCGACCTGGTCCTGCTGTGCGGCATCTTCGGCAACGTCAGCGACGCCGACGTCCGGGCGACGGTGATGGCCGCGCCGCAGCTCTGCAGCGAGGGCGCCGAGGTCGTCTGGACCCGCCACCGGGCCGAGCCGGACCTCACCCCGACGATCCGGGGCTGGTTCGCCGAGGCCGGCTTCGAGGAGGTCGCCTTCGAGGCGTCCGACGACCACGTGTGGTCCGTGGGGGTCCACCGGCTCGTCGCGGAGCCGCAGCCCCTCGAGCCCGGCCGGCACTGGTTCACGTTCGACCGCGGCTAGCCTCACCCCATGCCCCGCCTGCTGATCGTCCACCACTCCCCGACCCCGACGGTCCGGCGACTGACGGACGCGGTGGTGGCGGGCGCCCACGACGACGCCATCGAGGGCGTCGAGGTGGTCGTCAAGCACGCCCTCGAGGCCACCGCCGACGACGTGCTGACGGCCGACGGCTACCTGCTCGGCACGACCGCCAACTTCGGCTACATGAGCGGCGCGCTCAAGCACTTCTTCGACACGATCTTCCTCGAGGCCGGCGGCGCGCTCACCGAGGACGGGTCGGCCGGGGCGGGGCCGGGCGGCAAGAAGCCCTACGGCCTCTGGGTGCACGGCCGGTACGACGCCACCGGCGCGGTCCGCTCGGTGCAGTCCATCGTCCAGGCCCTCCCGTGGCGCCAGGCCGCGGAGGTGCTGACCGTCCTCGGCGACGTCGACGAGGGCCACACCGACGCGGCGTACGAGCTCGGCGGCACCCTCGCCGCACTGCTGTCCGCCGGCTGACGCACCACCGCGGCCGGACGTTAGGATTCCGTCGCGTGACCGTCGCCCGCCGTCTCGCCCTCGGGCTGGCTGCCCTCCCGCTCCTGCTGCTCGCGGCCTGCAGCTCCGACGACCAGGGCAGCAACACCGACCCCTCGCAGGTCGACGCGATCGACGCCCCCGAGCTGGGTGCCTGTCGGCTGCTGACCCCCGACGACGTCGCGATGGCCAGCAACGCCACGCGCACGGTCGACTGCACCGAGAAGCACACCGCCGAGACGTTCGCGGTCGGCGACCTCCCGCAGTCCTTCGACCACGCGGACGTCGACGACAAGGAGCTCGGCGCCTGGGCCTACCGCACCTGCTCGGAGAAGTTCCAGCGGTTCCTCGGCGCCGACGAGAGCCTCGTGATGCGCACCGTCGTCAGCTGGGCGTGGTTCCGCCCGTCGGAGAAGGCGTGGTCCGCCGGCGCCCGCTGGTACCGGTGCGACGCGGTCGGCGGCGGCGAGCAGTCGACGTCGTACGTCGCCCTCCCCCAGACCGCCAAGGGCCTCCTGCTCGGCGTCCCGGACGACAAGTGGATGGTGTGCGCGTCCGGCCCGACGGTCAGCGGCTCGGTCAAGATCCCCTGCTCCCACCACCACGACTGGCGGGCGGTCACGACGATCAAGCTCGGCGAGTCCGGCGACGACTACCCCGGCGACCGGCTGGTCGAGGTCAAGACCCGCGACTACTGCTCCGGCTCGGTGGCGGCGTGGTTGAGCTACCCGGTCGACTACGACTTCGGGTACACCTACTTCCACGAGGCCGAGTGGTCCGCCGGCAACCGCCGGTCGGTCTGCTGGGCGAAGACCAACGCGTGAGGCAGCCATGACCCCGTCCCGCCGGCTCGCCGCCCTGCTCGTTGCCAGCTTGGCCGGGGTGGCCGCCCTGACCGCGTGCAGCGGCGGCGACGAGCCGTCGCCCGACAGCAGCACTCCCGCCTCGTCGGCCTCCGAGCCCAGCGCGACGCCCACCACCGCGACCGCGGCCCCGCGCCCCGGCAACCGGGCCTGCTACGCGCTGTCGTACGACGCCGCCGTCGCGCCCACCAGCGACGCCGACCCCGTGGACTGCGCCGCCGCGCACACCTCGATCACCTACGCCGTCGGCACCCTCGACACCGTGGTCGCGGGCCACCTCCTCGCCGTGGACAGCAAGCGCGTCCAGGCCCAGGTCGCCACCGACTGCCCGGCCGCGCTGCCGAAGTTCCTCGGCGCGACCCCCGACCAGCTGCACCTCAGCATGCTGCGCGCCGTCTGGTTCACCCCCACCGTCGAGCAGTCCGACGCCGGCGCCGACTGGTACCGCTGCGACGTCATCGCGGTCGCCGCCGACGGCAAGCTCGCCGCGCTCACCGGCAAGATCGGCGGCGTCCTGGCCAAGCCGGAGGCCCGCCAGCGCTTCGGGATGTGCGGCACCGCCGAGCCCGGCACCGCCGACTTCCACCGCGTGATCTGCTCCACCGACCACTCCTGGAAGGCGATCGCCACCGTCCCGATCGCCGGCGACAAGTACCCCGGCGAGGACGCCGCCCGGGCCGCCGGCCAGACACCGTGCGAGAACGCCGGCCGTGACGCCGCCTCGGACAAGCTCAACTTCCAGTGGAGCTACGAGTGGCCGACCGCCGAGCAGTGGGACGCCGGACAGCACTACGGCCTGTGCTGGGTGCCCGCCTGACTAGAAGCCGAGCTTGCGCAGCTGCTTGGGGTCGCGCTGCCAGTCCTTGGCGATCTTGACGTGCAGGTCGAGGTAGACCGGCGTGCCGAGCAGCGCCTCGATCTGCTTGCGGGCCCGGGTGCCGATCGCCTTCAGGCGGGCGCCCTTGGGGCCGATCATGATGCCCTTCTGGGAGTCCCGCTCGACGTAGAGGTTGGCGTGGATGTCCAGCAGCGGCTTGTCGGCCGGCCGGTCCTCGCGCAGCCGCATCTCCTCAACGACGACGGCCACCGAGTGCGGCAGCTCGTCGCGCAGGCCCTCGAGCGCCGCCTCGCGGATCAGCTCGGCGGCGAGGATCTCCTCGGGGGCGTCGCTGAGGTCGCCGTCGGGGTAGAGCTGCGGCCCCTCGGGCAGCAGCCCGACCAGCAGGTCCTGCAGGAGCTGGACCTGGTCGCCGGCCTTGGCGGAGACCGGGACGATCTCGGCCCACTCGGTGCCGGTCTCGGCGCCGAGCTTCTGGATGTCCAGCAGGTGCAGGCCGATCTGCTCGGGCGTCGCGAGGTCTGTCTTGGTGGCGATGGCGACCTTGATGGTGCGCTTGACCTTGGCCATCTCGTTGACGATGAAGCGGTCGCCGGGGCCGATCTTCTCGTTGGCCGGGAGGCAGACGGCCACGACGTCGACCTCGGCCAGCGTGGTCTTCACGAGGTCGTTGAGCCGCTCGCCGAGCAGCGTGCGCGGCCGGTGCAGGCCGGGGGTGTCGACGAGGATCAGCTGCGCGTCGTCGCGGTGCACGATGCCGCGCACGACCGTGCGGGTCGTCTGCGGCTTGTCGGAGGTGATGACCACCTTCGTGCCGACCAGTGCGTTGGTCAGCGTCGACTTGCCGGCGTTGGGACGGCCCACGAAGGACACGAATCCACTGCGGTGCTTGCTCATGACTCGTTCGCCCTGTCGTAGTCGGCCCAGATCTGGTCATCGGTCTTGCCGGCAGCCTTGCCGGCGCGGTAGATCGGACCCGGGTCGACCGCACGCGGCTGGCGTGTGGCTCCCCCGCGCCAGTAGCCCATGACGTCGTACGCCGTGGACGGCAGCTTGCGATCGCGCATCAGGTGCTTGCGGATCGCGCGCATCTGCGCGGACTCGCCCGCCATCCAGAAGTAGCCCTCGCCCGCGGGCCAGTCGATCGCCTCGACGGCGGCCGCGAGGTCGCTCGCGCCCTCGGCCGGCGGGGCCAGCCAGGTCACGTCGGCCCCCTCGGGCAGGTAGTCGGTCAGGTCGTCCGGAACCTCGGCCCAGATCCGGATGCTTCGTTGGTCGAGCCTGTCGAGACCCACCTCGGACGCGATCCGCGCCATCGCCGGCATCGCGGTCAGGTCGCCGACGAGCAGCAACCACTGCGCACCGGCCGGCATCGCGAAGGAGCCGCGCGGCTCGGTGATGGTGACCTGCTCCCCCACCACGTCGCGGGCCGCCCACTCGGTGACCAGGCCGACCTCGTGCACGACGACGTCGAGCACGAGCTCGCCGCCGGACCACGACCGCACGGTGTAGTAGCGGCTCTGGAACTGGCCGGGGACGACCAGCCCGACCCACTCGTCGGGGATGCCGGTGGACGTGAAGTTCGCGAGGCCCGCGCCGCCGAGGGTCAGCCGGACGAGGTGGTCCGAGACCTGCTCACGGCGCAGCACCGTCGCGTCGTACTGCCTGGCTCGGGTGCTCACCCGGCAAGGCTAGTCACCACGTGGGTCGCAGGGAGAATCCGTCCTTCCCATCCTCGGTGGTGCGCACGGCCAGCACCTGGTGCAGCTGGATCTCGTTGCGCTCGAAGGCGAGCCGCGAGCCGGCCATGTAGAGGCCCCACACCCGCGCCGTGCCCTCGCCGACCTCGGCGACGCACTCGTCCCAGTTGTCGACGAGGTTCTGGCACCAGCCGGCCAGGGTCAGGGCGTAGTGGAGGCGGAGGTTCTCCTCGTGCATGACCTCGAGACCGGCGTCCTGGGCCTCGGTGATGATCGTGCCGGAGCCGATCAGCTCCCCGTCGGGGAAGACGTAGCGGTCGATGAACGCCCCCGTCTCCTCGCGGCGGTTGTGGGCGCGGGTGATGCAGTGGTTGAGCAGCCGGCCCTCGGGCTTGAGGCGGTCGCGCAGGAAGCCGAAGTACGCCGGGTAGTTGCGCACCCCGATGTGCTCGGTCAGGCCGATCGAGCTGATCGCGTCGAAGTCGCCCTCGAGCACGTCGCGGTAGTCGGAGTGCCGCGCCTCGGCCAGGTCGCCGAGGCCCTCGCGGTCGATGGCCTCCTTGCCCCACTGGGCCTGCTCGCGCGACAGCGTGACGCCGAGCGCCTGGACGCCGTAGTGCTTCGCGGCGTGCCGGACCATGCCCGCCCAGCCGCAGCCGACGTCGAGCAGCCGCATGCCGGGCTGGAGGCCGAGCTTGCGGCAGACCAGGTCGTACTTCTCGGCCTGCGCCTCCTCCAGCGTCGCGTCGGCGGTCGGGTAGACCGCGCAGGTGTAGGTCATCGACGGGCCGAGCACCAGCTCGTAGAAGCGGTTGGACACGTCGTAGTGGTGCGCGATCACCTCGGCGTCGCGGGACATGGAGTGCCGCAGCCCCTCCATCGCCCGGCGCCAGCGCGGCAGGTGTTCCTGCGGGGGCGGCGGCGGGGGCTTGAGGTTGGACAGGCCCAGGCCGCGCAGCAGGGTCAGCGCCTCGGCCGGCGTGGGCCGGCGGAAGCGCAGGTGGCTCTGCAGCAACCGCAGCGCCTCGTAGGGGTTGCCGGGGTGCACGCCGTTGACGGCGAGGTCGCCGGACACGTAGGCGCGGGCCATGCCGAGGTCACCCGGCGCGGTGAGCAGGTAGGACAGGCCGCGCTGGTTCTTCAGCTCCAGCTCGATCTCGGCGTCCGGCGGGCCGGCCGAGCTGCCGTCGTACGCGCTGAACCGGACGGGCATCCCGTCGCGCAGCAGGGATGCGACGGCGTCGCCGATGGACAACGTGGGGGTCTGCTTCAGGGTGGACTTCAACGTCTCTTCACCGCCTTGTCGTAGAGGCTGGTCAGCCGGTCGTGGGGGTCGTAGCGGCCCTTGACGGCGGCCAGATTGGCGCCGTCGTAGAGCCTGTCGAACGTGTCGCGGTCGTAGAACGCCTCGGAGTAGAGGGACTTGTGGCCGCCCAGGGCGTGCACCTTCTCCTCGATGGCACGGTTGAGCGGGCCCTCGGGCGCGTCCGGCCCGACGTGGACGGTGCCCCAGAAGCCGACGTTGACGTACGTCGTCCCGGGCACGAGCGGGTAGGTGGCCCACGACCGGGTCGAGACCACGGGGCACAGCCACACCGGCCGCATCCCGACCTCGGCGTCGAACCACGCGAGGAACTCCTCGAGCCGTTCGACCGGAACCTCGACGTCCTGGATGACGCGCTCGCGCAGCGGTCGGCCGGCACGACGGTCGAGGAAGTCGGCGACACCGAGCCGGCGGTCGAGGGCGATCAGCTTGCTGTAGACGTCCGACCGCCGCCAGCGCCGCGGCCAGAGCCGGCGGACGACGGGGTGCTGCACCCCGAACGCGCCGGAGCACCAGAACCAGTCGGTGTCCCAGCGCCAGAGGTAGTCGTGCATGGTCAGCAGGTCGGTCTCCCGCTCCTGGATCGAGCGGTAGTAGATCGCCTGGCCGGTGTAGTCACTCGGACGTTCTTCGGTGGTCGAGCCTGCCGAGACCCAGGTCGCCAGCGTCAGGTAGTACTCCCCCGGCGCGAACGCGACCCCGTCGAGCCCGTCGACGCGGGTGCCGTCGTGCTCGCCGGTCTCGACGAGCTCGGCGATCGTCTTGGCCAGCAGTGAGGCGTCGTCGAAGTGCAGGTGCCGCAGCGCGACGTGCGAGGGCACCTCCTCGAGCCGGATCCGCAGCCGCGTCGCGTAGCCCAGCGAGCCGTAGGAGTTGGGGAACGTGTCGAAGAGATCGTCGCCGGGTCGTGTCGTGACGACCTCGCCGGCGCCGGTGAAGACGTCCATCTCGAGGACCGACTCGTGCGGCAGGCCGCTGCGGAAGCTGGTCGACTCGATGCCCAGCCCGGTGACCGCACCGCCGAGCGTGATCGTGCGCAGCTGCGGCACGACGAGCGGGATCAGGCCGTGCGGCAGGGTCGCGTCGACGAGGTCCTCGTAGGTGCACATGCCCTGCACCTCGGCCGTGCGCGCGACCGGGTCGACCTCGATCACGCCGGCCAGGCCGGACACGTCGAGGCCCGGCGCGTCGGTCCCGGCGCGCGGCCGGAACAGGTTGGAGGTCTTCTTCGCCAGCCGCACGGGGTCACCCGGCGCGATGGCGGCGTACGACGTCCGGAGCCGCTCGACGGCGGCCCGGTGCTCATCCCAGCGTCCCCCGGTCACGCTCCCGACTTTACTCCGGGCACGTGTCCGAATCGTTACAGTTCCGCGAGGGCGCGCCAGCCCTCGTAGTCATGCACGGCGATCCCGCGGTACGTCGACCCCGCGGGCACCCCCGCGTCGACCTGCGCGAGCACTCCGGTGAGCTCGGGCTGCGGCCGCGACCAGAACGTCTGCTTGAGCGCGATCGGGCCGTCGCCGAGGTGGTTGGTCTCCACCGCCAGCCGCACCGGCTTGCCCGCGGCGGTCGCCGCCTCGATCGCCTTCGCGCCGAGCGCGAGGATCCCGTCGGGACCCGTGGCGACGTGCCGGTAGGTCATCACGGTGACGGCGTCGACGCGCGCGATCACCTGCCTGTCGAGCCGATGGCCGTGGACCTTGATCGTGTCCAGCCAGAAGGCGATGTCCGCCTCGACGGGCAGCGTGGTGTCACCGGCCAGGGTCGACAGCAGGGCGAGGTAGCGGTCGAGCAGGGCCGGTCGGGCGGTCTTCCAGTCGGGGTGGATCCACGGCTCGATGTCGAGGTGCACGCCGTCGAAGAGGCCGGTCGACAGCGCGGACCGCTGCCAGGCGAGGGCCACCCGCGGCTGGTCGACGTACGTCGTCTCGCTGCCCAGCGCCGACATCGCGATCCCGGCCGCGCGGGTGCGGGCCCGCAGGTCCCGGTAGTAGCCGAGCGACGGGTCGTGCGCGAGGTCGGGCGGGAGCGACACGAAGATCTCGGAGACGCCGTGGTCGACCGCGAACGCGACCAGGTCCGCGGGGTCGGGCCGGTCCCAGAGCCACATGGCCCGGCCGGGCGCGGGTGTCGCCGCCTGCGCGGGCGGGGTCATCGCGAGCAGGGCGGCCACCACGGCCAGGACCATCACTCGCACGCGCACGGGCGCCAGCCTAGGTGCTGACAGTGGTGTGGATGGTGCCCTTCGCGTCACCGAGGTGGACGACGACGCCGGACCCACCGAGGTCGGTCAGCGCGGCCAGGTCGGGGGCGGTCGGCTCGGTGGCCTCGGTGAGCAGCACCGCCGCCTCGAGGCCCTTGACGCCGGACGCGACCGCCATGGCCACGCAGGCCTGCACGGCGGTGACCTGCAGCGATGGCAGGTCGACGGTCGCGGCGGCGTAGGTGCGCCCGTCGGCGTCGCGGATCGCGGCGCCCTCGGCCGCACCGACGCGCGCGCGGGTGGCGCGGGCGAGGGTGACGAGCTTCTTGTCCTCGGGCTGCAGGTCACTCACTGGGGTCTCCTGGGTCGTGGTCGGGCTCCCGCTCGAGGCGGGTGATGAGGACGGTGCCGATCTTGTTGCGGCGACCGGCGGTGCCCTCGGCCTCGAAGCGCAGGCCGTGCGCCTCGACGTGCGAGCCGGGGATCGGGACGCGCCCGAGGTGCTTGGCCATCAGGCCGCCGACCGAGTCGACGTCCTCCTCCTCGACCCGCCGGCCGAAGAGCTCGTCGAGGTCGTCGATCGGGTAGCGCGAGGAGACCCGGGTGGTGCCCGAGGGCAGCACCTCGACCTCGATCTCCTCCTCGTCGTACTCGTCGGTGATCTCGCCGACGATCTCCTCGAGGATGTCCTCGATGGTGATCAGGCCGGCGGTGCCGCCGTACTCGTCGACGACGACGGCGATGTGCTGCCGCTTGGCCTGCATCTCCGAGAGCAGGGCGTCGACGGGCTTGGACTCCGGGACGTAGGCGGCCGGCCGCATGACCTCGTCGATGCGCTGGGTGAACTCCACGTCGGGTGCCTCGAAGTCCCGCCGGACGATGTCCTTGAGGTAGGCGAAGCCGACGATGTCGTCGAGGTTCTCGCCGATGACCGGCACCCGCGAGTAGCCGCTGCGCAGGAAGAGCGACATGGTCTGGCGGAGGTTCTTGTGGCGCTCGACGTAGACGACGTCGTTGCGCGGCACCATCACCTCGCGCGCCGTGGTGTCGCCGAGCTCGAAGACGCCGTGGATCATCTTGCGTTCGCCGGACTCGATCACCGCCGAGGCCTCGGCGAGGTCGACGAGCTCGCGCAGCTCGGTCTCCGTGGAGAACGGGCCCTCGCGGAAGCCCTTGCCGGGGGTGATCGCGTTGCCGACCAGGATCAGCAGCCGCGGCAGCGGGCCGAGCACGGTGGTCACCCAGGCGAGCGGCGCCGCCGAGACCAGCGCGATCCGCTCGGAGTGCTGCCGGCCGACGGTGCGCGGGGCGACCCCGATCACGACGAACGAGACGACCAGCATCGCGCCGATCGCGGTCAGGACCGTGGGCCACCACGAGCCGCCGTACGCGTCGGAGGCCTCGAGGGTGACCAGCACGATCGCGGAGATCTCGCAGGCCAGCCGCAGCAGCAGCGCGGTGTTGAGGTAACGCGGCGCGTCCTCGAGCAGCGTCAGCAGCCGCCGCGCGCCGGGCCGGTCGTCGCCGATGAGCTCCTCCGCGCGGGCGCGCGAGAAGGAGCCGAGGGCGGCGTCGGCGGCCGAGAAGGCACCGGCGAGCAGGACGAGGGCGGCTGCCGCGAGGAGCAGCCAGAGATCGCCAGTGGTCATCTGTCGGCGGTCATCAATCGGTGGTCGAGCTTGCCGAGACCCGCCAGGCGGCGAGCAGCTCGTCCTGGAGACCGAACATCTCCTTGTGCTCCTCCGGCTCGGCGTGGTCGTAGCCGAGCAGGTGCAGGATGCCGTGGGTGGTGAGCAGCTCGATCTCGGCCCACGTGCCGTGGCCGGCGGTCTCGCCCTGCCTGGCCGCGATGTCCGGGCAGAGCACGAGGTCGCCGAGGACGCCCTCCTCGGGCTCCTCGTTGACCAGGCCTGGACGCAGCTCGTCCATGGGGAAGGCGAGCACGTCGGTCGGCCCCTCCTTCTCCATCCACTGCTCGTTGAGCTCGGCGATGGTGGACTCGTCGACGGCCTTGATGCACAGCTCGGCCTGGGGGTGCACGCGCATCCGGTCCATCACGAACCGGCTGAGCGCGGCCAGCTGCTTGACGTCGAGCTCGTGGCCGGACTCGTTGAGGACCTCGATGCTCACGGACGGCTCCCGGGGGTGTGGTTCTGGTTGTGCGACGCAGCGGCGTGCGGGGTGAAGCCGCCGCGGGCGTCGAACTCGTCGTACGCCGCCACGATCTTGCCGACCAGCCGGTGCCGGACGACGTCGTGGCTGGTGAGCCGGTTGAAGACGATGTCCTCGACGCCGTCGAGGATCCCCTCGATGACCTTCAGGCCGGACTTCGTGCCGTTGGGCAGGTCGACCTGGGTGACGTCGCCGGTGACGACGATCTTGGAGTTGAAGCCGAGCCGGGTCAGGAACATCTTCATCTGCTCCGGCGAGGTGTTCTGCGCCTCGTCGAGGATGATGAACGCGTCGTTGAGCGTGCGGCCGCGCATGTAGGCCAGCGGCGCGACCTCGATGGTCCCGGCGGCGAGCAGCTTGGGGATCGTCTCGGGGTCGATCATGTCGTGCAGCGCGTCGTAGAGCGGGCGCAGGTAGGGGTCGATCTTCTCCGAGAGCGTGCCGGGCAGGTAGCCCAGCCGCTCCCCCGCCTCGACGGCCGGCCGGGTCAGGATGATCCGGTTGACGTTCTTGGACTGCAGCGCCTGCACGGCCTTGGCCATCGCGAGGTAGGTCTTGCCGGTGCCGGCGGGGCCGATGCCGAAGGTGATGGTGTGCTTGTCGATCGAGTCGACGTAGCGCTTCTGGTTGAGCGTCTTGGGGCGGATCGAGCGGCCACGGTTGCTGAGGATGTTGAGCGACAGCACGTCGGCGGGCCGCTCGGTGGTCTCGGCCCGCAGCATCGTGATCACGCGCTCGACGGTCTCGGACGTGACGCCCTGGCCGGTGCGGATGATCGTGACCAGCTCGTCGAGCAGCCGGTCGGCGAGGGCGACCTCGCCGGGCTCGCCCTTGAGGCTGATCCGGTTGCCCCGGACGTGGATCTCGGCGGCGAGCGCGCCCTCGATGATCCCGAGGTACTCATCCCCCGGGCCGAGGAGACTGACCATGTTGATGCTGTTGGGGACCACCACGACGTGGCGGGTCTCGTGCTTCGGCGGTGCCGCGTGCACCCCGTGCGGGTTGCTGTCAGTCATGGATGCCCCGAGGGCGCCTCTCCGGTAGGTGATCGAGCGCCCTCCATGCTACGCACTCGCCCCTCTCAGGCCCACCGAGTTGCCGTCGTACGCCGCCCGGGGGACGTACCGTGGAGCCATGACCGCCTGGGAGGACGACGAGGACGCGGACTGGACGCCGCCCACGCACCTCCCTCTGGACGCGCAGCGCATGGGCCTCAACCGGTCGGTGCCCGACGGCGCGCTGCTCGACTTCGCGGGCTCGCTCGACCCGGCCAAGCCGCTGCACCGCGTCACCGCGTGGGTGATGCTGGTCGTGTTCGCGTTCCCCGCCGCGCTCTACGTCGTGCGGCTCCTGTGGGGACTGCTCCTCGGGTTCTAGACGAACGTCGGGAAGGTCGGCTCCGGCAGCGGTCCTGTGCTGCGGTCGCGGGCCAGCTCGTAGCCGTGGGCGATCTCCACGAGCGTCCGCTCGCTGCCGGACGCTCCCCAGAAGGACACCGCCACGGGCAGGCCGGCCGCGAGCTCGGTCGGCACGGTGAGCAGCGGGTAGCCGGCCATCGCGGTCGCACTCGTGCACGAGCCAGGATGCGCCTCGGGGTTGACCAGGTCGATCGGCGCGGCCGGCGCGTAGGACGGCGTGACCAGGGCGTCGAGGCCGTGCTCATGCAGGATCTTGTCGATGCCGTCGGTGCGGGTCAGGGCGACGCAGCGGTCGCGGGCCTCGCGGTAGGCGTCGTCGTCGACGGTCGGCCCCTCCAGCGCCTGCTCGAACAGCGACTGTCCGAAGTGGGCGAGCTCGAGGTCGGCGTGGTCGCGGTTGTACTGGACGACCTCCTCGAGGGTGCGCGGCACGTCGCCGGGGCGGCCGGCGAGGTAGCCCGCCAGCCCGTGGCGCAGCTCGGCGAGCAGGACGGTGAGCTCGTCGGCCCACGCCTGCTCCCCGATCTCGGGCAGGTCGGTGTGGTCGACGATCGTGGCGCCCTCGGCGGCCAGCAGCGCGACGGCGCGCTCGGCGGCCGCGTCGGCGTGCGGCGAGTAGCCCCAGTACGTCGCCCGCGGCACACCGATCCGCTTGCCGGCCAGGCGTCCCGGCACGGCGTGGGCGGCGTAGTCGACGCCGTCGTCGGCCAGCACCGACAGCAGCGCGGCGGCGTCGCGGACCGTCATCGCCATCGGGCCGGGTGAGTCCTGCGAGGACGAGATCGGCACGACGCCGGCGGTGGGGACCAGCCCGACCGTGGGCTTGAACCCGACACAGCCGTTGAACGCGGCCGGGCAGGAGATCGAGCCGTCGGTCTCGGTGCCGATCGCGAAGGGCGCGAGCCCGGCCGCGAGGGCCGCGCCGCTGCCCGAGCTGGACCCGCCCGCCGACCGGTTGAGCCCGTAGGGGTTGCGCGTCAGGCCGCCGTAGGCGCTCCAGCCCGATGCGGAGTTGCCGTCGCGGATGTTGGCCCACTCCGACAGGTTGGTCTTGCCCAGCACGACCATCCCGGCGGCGCGCAGCCGCTGGACGAGGGCGGCGTCGCGGGCCGGCGGCGGGACGTCGGCCAGCGCCAGCGACCCGGCCGTGGTGGGCAGGTCGTGGGTGTCGACGTTGTCCTTGACCAGGATCGCGCGGCCGTGCAGCGGGCTGCGGGTGCGGCCCGCAGCGGACTCGGCGTCCAGCGCCTCGGCCTGGCCCAGCGCGTCGGGGTGCAGCGTGCAGACGGCGTTGGTGTGGACGTCGGCGGTCTCGATCCGGTCGAGGAGTTCCTCGACGGCCTCCCGGCTGGTGATCATGCGCTGGTCAGGACCGCTCGCCGTCGAACGCCACCTGGAGCATGCCCAGGCACATCTCGTCGGTGGTGCCCTCGCCCCACACGACGTACCGCTCGTCCTGGCCCTGGAAGGACGGCAGCTTGTCGCGCAGCCACTGCACGTGCTTGCAGGTGACCTTGACGGTGTCCCACGTGTCGAGGTGGACCGGCGTGATCGGCTTGGCGCCCTGGTTGTCGAAGTCCCAGATCGGGATGTCGAGGATCGTCTTCGCCTCGGGCGTGCCGGGGTTGGTCTCGATCCTGATCCAGCGGCCGAGCAGGTGCATGTGGCCGGCGACGCCGAGGATCGTCATCGGCTGCTGCACGCGGCGCGTGCAGGAGGTGACCTCGGAGGGGTGCGGCGTGCCGCCGCAGAGGAAGTAGAGGATGTCGGCGGTGGAGCCGGGGCCCTGGCCGAAGCGCGCCTTGACGTCGGCGACGGCCGCGTCGCGGTCGCACAGCGGGCTCTGGTCGTGGCCGGCGCGGCACGGAAGCTCGACGGGGGCCGGCATCAGGAACGTGTGGATCGGGTCGAGGTGGGCGGTGCCCGGGCGCCAGCGGACCTGCGCGGCCGACCGGTCGGGGCTGTCGCCGACCAGCAGGTTGTAGTGGACCTGCATGATGATCCGGCTGCCCCGGGCGAGGTGTACGCCGTAGCCGGGCCGAGTCTCGGACTCCTTGCCGCCGGGCGCCCAGGCGCCGAGCCAGTTGGCGTCGTCGACGTTGGAGAAGTCGCCGCGCAGGCCGGTGCCGCCGAAGCAGGTCCAGCCCTCGCCGTCCTCGCTGGCGTCCTTGGCCTTCGCCTCGGCCACCTGTGCGGGGTCGACGCGGAAGAGGATCACGTGGTGCACGACGTCGGGGTTGCCCGGCAGCACGTTGGTGCCGGTGAGGTAGACGTCCTTCGTCAGGTGCGGGTCGAGCAGGAAGCAGCGGTAGTCGTCGGTGCCGACGCCGGTGGGTGCGGACGGGGTGTAGTCCGTCGGCATCGCCAGCGTCATCCGCTTCTCCCCCGCGCGCAGCGGCAGCTGGGTCTTCGGGTCGGCGACGGGCACGGGCAGCTGGGTGGGGGCGGCGTCCGAGGCGCTCGTCGGCGTGTTCGTGGGCGCCGCGTCGTTCTGGTCCGACGGAGCACAGCCCGCCAGCAGGACCAGGGCGGCGGCCGCGGCGAGGACCTTCAGGCGGCTCATCCCGTTCATCCGGGCGGCCACGTCATCGGGCGGCCCGCGAGCAGGTGGAGGTGGGCGTGGAACACCGTCTGCCCGACGCCCGGCCCGGTGTTGAACACCAGGCGGTAGTCGTCGTGGCCCTCTGCGGTCGCAACGGCGGCGGCGACGCGCACCAGCTCGGCCGTCGCGGCGGGGTCGCCCTCGGCCAGCTCGACCGCGTTGGCGTAGTGGTCCCGGGGCACCACGAGGACGTGCGTGGGCGCCTGGGCGTTGATGTCCCGGAACGCCACCGCCGACTCGGTCACGTGGACCACCTCGGCCGGGATCTCCCCCGCCACGATCTTGCAGAACAGGCAGTCGTCTGCCGCAGTCATGTCTCCCGTACCTCCGTCTTTTCCGTCAGTCATCGTCGCATGAAAACTCGCGAAGCGCCGAGGTAAACCCCCGGGGTCGCCGGGGCGTGCCACTAGCGTGATGACCCATGCGACGGCGGCCAGAGTCTCTGGCGGGAGGGCTGCCCTGATGCCCGTCCCGTGGGACTCCGATGCCGCGGTCGAGCAGCTGTACGCGGCCCACTGGCGACAGCTCGTCCGCCTCTCCGTGCTGCTGGTGCGCGACGTCGGCACGGCCGAGGAAGTCGTCCAGGACGCGTTCGTCGCGATGCACGGCCGGTGGTCCCGGCTGCGCGATCCGGACCTCGCGCTGGGCTACCTGCGGCAGGCGGTCGTCAACCGGTCGCGGTCGGTGCTGCGGCACCGGGCGGTCGTGGCACGTCACGCGGCCGCCGCCCCCGCGCCTCCCGCCGAGCCCGGGACCGACCGGGCCTCGGTGGACTCGGCCCGGCGGACCGCCGTACTGGAGGCGATGCGGGAGCTGCCCGAGCGGCAGCGGGAGGTGCTCGCGCTGCGCTACTACCTGGACCTGTCCGAGGCCGAGATCGCCGACGCGCTCGGCATCAGCCGCGGCGCGGTGAAGAGCCACGCCTCGCGCGGCGCCGCCACCCTGCGCACGCTGCTCGATCCCTACTGGCTGCAGGAGGACCGGCCATGACCACACCCCTGGACCCCCGCGACCCCGACGAGGCACGCCTCGCAGAGCTGTTCCACGACGCCGTGTCCGAGGTCGAGCCCTCCGACGCCCTCGACTCCATCCGCTCCCGAACGAAGGTGACCCCCATGTCCGCACGCCGCTCCAACCCCTGGCGCTACGCCCTGCTCGGCGCCGTCGCCACGGCTGCCGTCATCGGCGCGATCGCCTTCGCCGGCGACAACCTCGGCCTGACCAGCAGCGACGACGACAACCCCGGTCCGGCGCAGCAGTCCCACCACGGCAAGCCCACCCAGGGCTCCGACTCCTCGCAGTCGCCGGACTCGCCCTCCCCGACGGAGCCCGCTGCCTCGGACTTCACCGTGGCGGCGTACTACCTCGGCGACACGCCGCAGGGGGTGCGCCTCTACCGAGAGTTCGACGCCGTGACCGGCACGGACAAGCTCGACGCCGCCGTCCACGCCCTCTCCGCGCCGCCGTCCGACCCGGACTACTCCACGCCGTGGCCGGAGGGCACGTTCACGGGGGCGTCGTACAACGGCGACTTCATCTCGATCGACCTCGCCGACTCCTCGCTGCACGACCGGCCGTCGGGCATGAGCGAGGAGGTCGCCAAGGAGGCCGTCCAGCAGGTCGTCTACACGCTGCAGGCCGCCGTGCAGGCGCGGGCCGGCGTCCAGTTCACGATGGGCGGGAACCCGATCGACCAGGTCCTCGGCGTCCCGACGTCCGAGCCGATCGCCAACGACAAGCAGATCGACGTGCTGTCGCTGGTCAGCATCACCTCGCCCGAGGAGGGTGACAGCACCTCAGGGACGCTCTCGATCTCGGGCGTGGCCAACTCCTTCGAGGCCAACGTGCCGTGGCAGATCCTGCAGGACGGCAAGGTCGTGCAGGACGGGTTCGTCACCGCCGAGGGTGCCTACGGCAACGACCTCTACCCGTGGCACGACGAGGTCGACGTGTCCCCGCTGCCCGCCGGCACCTACGTCTTCAAGGCCTCGACCGACGACCCGTCCGGCGGCGAGGGTGGCGGTCCCTTCGTCGACACCCGCACCTTCACCCTCCAGTAGCCCGTGCGGCTCTCCCCGCGACAGCTCAACCGGACCCTGCTCCAGCGCCAGCACCTGCTGGAGCGGGTCGACCTCGAGGTGCCGGACCTGGTCCGGCACCTCGTCGGGCTGCAGGCTCCTGGCGCGGTAGCGCTGGCTCCGGCGGTCCTGCGTGCATGCTGACGCCCATGTACTCGAGGTGGCTGGCCGCCACGGCGCTGGCCTACTCGGTCCTCCACCACCTCGGCCTGGTGCCTGACGGCCTCGGCACCACTCTCGACGCCACTCGCTGGACGGACTGGCTCGACCTCGCCGTGCCGTGGCTGGTCCTCGCACCAGGGGCCGTGACCCTGCACGCAGCACGGGCCCCGATGCGGCACTGGGTCCTCTTCGCGGCCGGTGTCGTCGCCTACACCTCCGGCCACGGCATCCACCTCGCCGCCAACTCGGTCGGCAACGAGGACCCGGGGCCGACCGCCCACTTGTGGGACGAGGTGGTCGGCCACCACCTCTGGTACGCCGGCGTTGCCCTCGTCCTCGCGGCTCTCGCCCTGACCATGCGGGACCGGCCCCGCCCTCACCCGGTCGGCCATCTCCTGTCGCTCGCGGTCGGCCTGACCTGGGCGAGCAACGCGATCGGTGGCGGCACGGAGGTCCTCAGCCTCCTGGTGGCGATCGCCGTGTGCGCCTTCGGATGGGCGCATCGCAAGGACCTCGCCGTGGTCCTGCTCGTCGGCTTCCTGCCGGCGGTGGGCGTGTTGGTCGTCGCGCTGGCGGGCAGCCTCAGCTGAGCGCGGTCGTGCCGAGGGGCGTCACGAGGTAGGTCCGGCCGTGGGGTCCGGTCCAGGTGTAGGTGCCGTCGGGATTCCTGGCGTAGTGCCATCGTCGGCTGGTCTTGCAGCGGTGATGCCGCCGACACAACGGACCGAGATTCCGTGGGTTCGTCTGACCCGGCGGGCCACCCTCGTCGAGGGGGATGTAGGGCTCGATGTGGTCGAGGTCGCAGCCCCGAGAGTCCTTCTGGCACCAGGGGAAGACGCAGTGGGGGTCGCGGAGCCGGACCTGTTCGGCCATCCAGGCCGGTGGGTCGTGCCGGTCCACCGCGTCGGTGCGGCGCATGTCCAGCACGGGGAGGATCGTGGCCCGGGTGCCGGCGAGCCAGTCGCGGATCTTGGTCAGGGTGGCCGGGCCGAGGCGTTCGGCCCACCCGGTCGCGGTCGGGTCGGCGAGGTCGTCGGCGTCGATGTGGAGGTACATCCGGGTCACCGGCGTCGCGCCACCAGCACCGGTCTGTGTGGCGATGACGCCGGCCGCCCGGGCCTTGCGGATGTCCAAGGCGTCCTGCGAGCCGTCGGTGAGGAGCTGGTGGGCGGTGGCGCAGATCAGGTCGTGCAGGGCAGTGAGGTCGGCGGTGTCGCCGGTGATCTCCAACGTCGACGTGCCGGCCCAGACCCCGAGTCGGCGGGGCGAGCCGTGGGTGAGCCGCACGCCCCACGCGGCCTTGGCCTCGTCCTCGGCGTCCGCGACCGTCTCGGGGTCGAGGTCGGCCAGCGCCGCGGCGATGGCGTTCTCGATCGTGGTCACACCCCAGGCACCCATCCGGTCCGCGAGGGCGGCGTCGACGTGGGCGGCGACCGCGGCGGACTGGGCGGCGCACAGCTGCGCGACCCGGCGGGCGCGCCAGACGGGGACCTCGAGGGCTTCGACCGTGGCCCAGATCCGCGGGTGGCGGTGGCGCAGGTTGAGCCCGTCGGCGATCAGCGCGATCCCGGCGGCGGTGGAGATCCCCATCGCGGCCGCGAACGGCTCCGCGGCGAACGCCGCGACCAGGGGTGCGCCGTCGCCGGCGATGGCCTCGTCGCAGTCCAGCCCACCGCCGCCGCGGCCGGCCTCGGCCCAGGTCGCGGCACCGGACTCGTCGGTGGCGGGGTGACGGTGGGCCCACTGCACGGCGTACCGCAGCTTGCGGCGCTGGGCCTGGCGGTCCTGGACCTCCGCATCGGAGACCAGGTAGAGCAGGAAGTCGTCGTCCAGGTCGTCGACCTGGATCCCGATCCCGCCGTTCATGGTCTCCACCAGCATGGGTCCATTCCAGCAGCGACCACCGACAGTTCCGGGCGTCAGGCGCCCGATCCACAACCTCTGGAAGTAAAGCTTTGAAAACCTCGATCACAGCGGTCGAGCAAGGCGACCGAAAGCCACAAGCAGGGTCCGGAGGCACCTCGTGCGAACCCTGCGGTGACCCCATATCTCTGTAATTGCGCGCCGAAGGCGCGAGGTCCCGCACCCAACGTCGGCGCACAAGACCGCACCGTGGCTCGCCGGGTTTCGAGACGCTCGCTCCTCAACCAGCGAGCGGCCTCACCCAGGGACTTGGTACGTGATGGTCAACCGCGTGTCATCGCTCCCCACGGCCTTCCCGGTCACGGTGCCGGTCGCTCCGGCGTACGCGCCCGTGCCGCCGACGACCCGGCCCGCATAGGTCGGCGGAGCAGCGCCGACCGTGTGGACCCGCGTCAGCAGGCAGACCGCCCTTGCAGGCGAGGGCGGTCTCGAAGACGACGCGGTCGGACAGCACGTGACCGCGGAAACTGTCGAAGCCGACGAACGCGCCGGTGGTCCGCGACCGGACCCGCTCGGTCCCGGCGAAGTGGAGCTGGTCGAGGTCCTTGGTCGCCGTCACGTGGAGCAGCAGACGCTTGGTGTGGGTCGTGGCCGCGGCGGGTGCGTGGTGCGACGGCGGGGCCGCGCCCGAGACGGCGGGGATCGTGGCCAGCAGCAGCGCTGCAGCGGCGTACTTCGTGATCATCGGCGTGCTCGATTCCGGGGAGGCAGGTGGGTGGGGCGCCCTCCCCACTTCGTACGCCGCGCGACCGGTCAATGCCATCTCCCAAAGTGGGGATGGGCCATGATGCTCGCCGTGCGCTCCTTCACCGACCTGATCGACGAGGCCGAGGCGGCCGACGTGTCCGGCTGGGACTTCGGCTGGCTCGCGGGCCGGGCGACCGAGGAACGGCCGCCATGGGGCTACGCGCGGCTGCTCGCCGAGCGACTGGCCAACGTCGGATCCGCCCTGGACATCGACACCGGTGGTGGCGAGATCGTGGCCGAGGCGCCCCGTCTCCCGGCGCGGATGGTGGTGACGGAGGGCTGGGTTCCCAACGTCGAGCGCGCCCGGGCGACCCTCGGCCCCCGGGGCGTCGAGGTCGTCCACCACGAGCCCGGCGAGCGGCTGCCCTTCCCCGACGCCACGTTCGAGCTCGTCACGAGCCGCCACCCGGTGCGGCCGCCCTGGACCGAGATCGCCCGGGTCCTGCAGGACGGCGGGACCTACCTCGCCCAGCACGTCGGCCCGGCGTCGGCGTTCGAGCTGATCGAGTGGTTCACCGGCCCAATCCCCCGGACCGACCTCGGCCGCGTCCCCGAGGACGAGGCCGACGCGGCACGGCAGGCCGGGCTGGACGTCGTCGACCTGCGTACGGCGAGCTGCCGGATGGAGATCCACGACGTGGGCGCGGTCGTCTACCTCCTCCGCAAGTGCGTCTGGTGGGTCCCCGACTTCTCGGTGGACCGCTACCGCGCACGGCTCGAGGAGCTCGAGCACGAGCTCCGCGAGAACGGCCCGTTCGTCGCCCACTCGACGCGGACCCTCATCGAGGCCCGGCACTAGCGAGAGGTCAGGACCAGCGCGGGGTGCGGGACAGCAGGGCCGAGACGGCCGCGACGCCCGCGGTCGAGGTGCGCAGCACCTCGGAGCCCAGCCGCACCGACGCGGCACCGGCCGCGACGAACGTCGAGATCTCCTCGGGGCTGACGCCGCCCTCGGGCCCGACAACGACCACGATCCGCCCGGAGGCGGGCACGGTGACCGACGAGAGCGGCACCGACGCCTCCTCGTGGAGCACGACGGCGAGATCGGCCGACCCGACCAGTGACGCGACCGATGCGGTCGAGGCCATCTCGGACACCTCCGGGAACCACGACCGGCGCGCCTGCTTGGCCGCCTCGCGGGCTGTCGAGCGCCAGCGGGCCAGCGACTTCACCGCCCGCTCGCCCTTCCAGACCGCGACGCTGCGCGACGCTGCCCACGGGACGATCTCGGTCACGCCGATCTCGGTGAGCATCTCGACGGCGAGCTCGCCGCGGTCCCCCTTGGGGATCGCCTGGACGACGACCAGCGACGGTGAGGGTGGCGAGGACACGTCCACCGACGCCACCTCCACCGAGAAGACCCGCTTCCCCGTCGACGCGACGGCGCCCTTGACCGAGACCCCCAGGCCGTCGGTCAGCACGACCTGCTCTCCCACTCGCAGCCGGCGTACGGCGACCGCGTGGTGCGCCTCGTCGCCGGTGACCTCGACCGACGCCCCGGCGGCGACGCCCGCGAGCGACGGCACCAGGTGGACCGGCAGCGACATCAGTGCTGGTTGAACGAGTCGCGGAGGCGGCCGAAGAACGACTTGTTGCCGGGACGGACCTGCCCGGTCGGCGACTCCTCGCCGCGCAGGGCGGCGAGCTCGCGGAGCAGCTCCTCCTGGCGCGCGTCCAGCTTGGTCGGCGTCTCGACGATCACGCTGACGACCAGGTCGCCGCGACCACCGCGCAGCCCGGGCACGCCCCGGCCGCGCAGGATCTGCTCGGTGCCGGACTGGGTGCCGGGCTTGAGCTCGAGCTCGAAGGACGTCTCGACGCCCGAGTCGGCGCCGCTCTCGACGTCGGCCTCCAGCGTCGGCAGGGTCAGCGTGGTGCCCAGCGCGGCCGCCGACATCGGCACCGACACGGTGCAGTGCAGGTCGTTGCCGTGGCGGGTGAAGGTCTCGTGTGGCGCGATGTGGATCTCGACGTAGAGGTCGCCGGCGGGGCCGCCACCGGGGCCGACCTCGCCCTGCTCCGTGAGCTGGACGCGGGTGCCGTTGTCGACACCGGCGGGGATCTTGACGGTCAACGTGCGGCGCGAGCGGACCCGGCCGTCACCGGAGCACTCCCGGCACGGGTCGGGGATGATCGAGCCGAAGCCGCGGCACGCCGCGCACGGGCGCAGCGTGCGGATCTCACCGAGGAAGGACCGCTGCACGTGGGCGACCTCGCCCGCACCGCGGCAGGTCTCGCACGGCACCGGGTGGCTGCCGGGAGCGGCGCCATCACCGTTGCAGGTGGTGCACAGGACGGCGGTGTCGACCTTGAGCTCGCGGGCGGTGCCGAAGGCGGCCTCGGCGAGGTCGACCTCGAGGCGGATCAGGGCGTCCTGGCCACGGCGTACGCGCGGACGCGGGCCCCGGCCCTGCGCGGCGCCCGGCGCCCCGCCGCCGAAGAACGCGTCCATGATGTCGGTGAAGGAGAAGCCGGCGCCCTGCCCGAAGCCGCCGCCCTGCCCGCCGAACGGGTCGCCGCCGCGGTCGTAGGCCGCGCGCTTCTGGGGGTCGGAGAGCACCTCGTAGGCCATCGAGACCTCCTTGAACTTCTCCTGCGTCTCGGGGTCCGGGTTGACGTCCGGGTGCAGCTGCCGGGCCAGACGCCGGTAGGCCTTCTTGATGGCGTCGGCGTCCGCGTCGCGGGCGACACCGAGGAGGTCGTACAGGTCCTGGCTCAAAACACGTTCCTTCTCGTTGCTGTGGGGGGCGTTCGGGGAAGAGGGCCTCAGCCCTCGTCGAGGAGGCGGGAGACGTAGCGGGCGACCGCGCGGACCGCCGCCATCGTGCCGGGGTAGTCCATGCGGGTCGGGCCGACGATCCCGAGGGTCGCCACGGCCTCGTCGCGCGGGCCGTAGCCGGTCGCGACGACGCTGGTGGCCGACAGCTCCTGGTAGGGGCCCTCGTGACCGATCCGGACGGTGACCGCGCCGCCGGTGGAGGCCTCGCCGAGCAGCTTGAGCAGCACCACGTGCTCCTCCAGCGCCTCGAGGAGCGGCCTGACCGCGGAGTCGAAGCTGTCGCCGTAGCGCGCGAGGTTGGCGGCACCGCCGACCGCGATCCGCTCGTCGGAGCGGTGGTCGACGAGCACCTCGACGAGCACCTCGACGACCGAGCGGGTCGCCTCCCCGTCGACGACGGGTACGACGGCACGCAGCGCCGTCACCGCGTCGGCGATCACGGCACCCGTCGCCGCCCGGTTGACCGCGAGGCGCAGGTCGGCGAGGTCCTCGTCGGTGATCGGGGCATCGAGCTCCACGACGCGCTGCTCCACCCGGCCGGTGGAGAGGATCAGCACCGCCAGCAGCCGGGTCGGGGAGAGCGCGACCAGCTCGACGTGGCGGACCGTGGAGCGGGAAAGCGTGGGGTACTGCACGACGGCGACCTGACGCGTCAGCTGCGAGAGCGTCCGCACGGAGCGCTGCACGACGTCGTCGAGGTCGACGGCGCCGTCGAGGAAGGTCGAGATCGCCTTGCGCTCCGCAGCGCTCATCGGCTTGACCGTCGAGAGGCGGTCCACGAAGAGGCGGTAGCCCTTGTCGGTGGGCACCCGGCCGGCGCTGGTGTGGGGCTGGGTGATGAACCCCTCCTCCTCCAGCGCGGCCATGTCGTTGCGCACGGTGGCCGGTGACACGCCCAGCCCGTGGCGCTCCACGAGAGCCTTGGACCCGACCGGCTCCTCGGTCGAGACGTAGTCCTCGACGATGGCGCGGAGCACGGCGAGCCGGCGCTCTTCCTGCATCGTGACCTCCTCGGCGCTGTCGTCAGTCTTGGCACTCGCGTGTTCGGAGTGCCAAGGGTACTAGGGTCTCGGGCCATGACGGAGTTCACGGAGGTGGCCGAGCGCGTGTGGGTCGCGCGCTACGAGTGGTTCGACGTGAACGTCACACTGGTCGGCGGTGACCGCGGGCTGCTCGCGGTCGACACGCACGCCTCGGCGCTGGCGGCGCGCGGCGTCCTGGACGACGTACGCCGGCTGGGCGCGGGCGAGGTGGTCGGCGTGGTCAACACCCACGAGCACTTCGACCACACCTTCGGCAACGGGATGTTCCGCAGCGCCTACGGCCAGATTCCGATCCACGCCCACGAGACGGCGGCGGCGCGGACCCTCGAGGCGGCCGAGCGGATCAAGGGCCTCTACCGGGACGACCCGTCCGACCCGCACCGCGACGAGGTGCTGGAGACCGAGGTCGTCGTGGCCGACACGACGTTCTCCTCAGCAGTCTCCCTCGACCTGGGCGACCGCGCGGTCGAGCTGGTCCATCCGGGGCGCGGCCACACGGGCGGCGACCTCGTGGTGCGCGTGCCCGACGTCGACGTGCTGCTGGCGGGCGACCTGGTGGAGGAGTCGGCGGCGCCGGGCTTCGGCGGCGACTGCTACCCGCTGGAGTGGCCGCTCGCGCTGGACATCGTGCTGGGGCTGACCACGTCGTCGACGGTCGTGGTGCCCGGTCACGGGGCTCCGGTCACCCGCGACTTCGTCGAGGAGCAGCGCAACGCGATCGGCATCGTCGCGGAGACGATCCGCGACCTCGCGACCCGGGGCGTGCCGGTCGACCAGGCCCTGGAGGTGGGCGACTGGCCCTACCTGCGCGAGGTGCTCGGACACGCCGTACGCCGTGGCTACGAGCAGCTGCCCCGCAGCCAGAAGCGTCTGCCCCTCATCTGACAGCGCACGCACGACCGGCCCGGAACCCCTGGAGGTCCGGGCCGATCTGACGAGCGGGCCACGCGGCCCGAGGGCTCGACCCCGGCGCTCAGCGCTCGATGTCGATGTCGCGGCGGGGCTGGACGTGACCCTCGACGTCGTCGTCGTCGGTCAGCGTGTGACCGCCCGCCCTGCGGTGACCCTCCACGTCCTCCTCCTCGGAGAGCGTGTGGCCGCCCGCCCTGCGGTGTCCCTCGACGTCGTCCTCGTCCGTCAGCGTGGGTCCACCCATCCTGCGGTGGCCCTCGACGTCGTCTTCGTCGTCGGTGAACGTGTGGCCGCCGGCCCTGCGGTGGCCCTCGACGTCCTCGTCCTCGGCGAACGTGTGGCCGCCGGCCCTGCGGTGACCTTCCACGTCCTCGTCCGTCGGCTCGTTGATCGGGTTGTCGTTCATGGTGGTTCTCCTCTGTTGGTGGGCCGCTCGCCCTGGTTGTTCCGAACTGTGCTCCTGCTGCTCGCTCCGTTCCGTCTGCTCGCTGACACAGCGAGCGTCTTCTCGCCGACCCCTACGGGACGGCGTTCTCGCTCACCGCCTGGAGCACCGCCTTCACCTGGAAGGGCGTGAGCCCCGGGTGCTTGCCGAGCAGCAGCGTGACCATGCCGGCCACGTGCGGTGCGGCGAAGCTGTTTCCGGTCGCGACGATCGAGGACCGGTCGGCCCACGCCACGTCGACGTCGATCCCGCGCGCGCCGAACTCCACCGGCGGCTTCGGGTTGTAGGCCAGCCCCATCGGGTCGGCGCCCTCCCGGGCGGCCACCGAGACGACCGAGGCGTACTGCGAGGGGTACGTCGGCCCGGGGCTGTTGTTGGCCGCGCTGACCAGGACCGTGTTGCCGAAGTAGGCCTCGTCGGCGACCTCGTGCAGCGGCCCGAACATCGCCTCGCTCTTGCTGGACAACGACAGGTTGGCCACGTGCATGCCGTGGTCGATCGCCCAGCCGATGCCGCCGTAGAACAGCGCGCCGCGGCCCTTGAGATTGGGGCCCAGCACCCGCACCGACCAGATCTCGGCGTCCGGCGCCATGGCCTTGATGATCGCGGCGCAGGCGGTGCCGTGGCCGACCAGGTCCTCGTGGGGACCCTCGTCGGCGCGGAAGCCGTCCTCGGTGTCCGGGTCGACCACCATCGCCACTCCCCCGGCGATCCCGCCGACCCGCGGGTGGTCGCCGTCGATGCCGCTGTCGATGACCGCCACCTTCACGCCCGCCCCGGTCGAGCCGCCGAACGCCCACTCACGCGCGTCGGCGATCGGGAGCGCCCGCACCTGGGCGAGGACCCCCGACTCGAACGCGGCCGACCAGGCCGGCAGCAGGCTCATCGGCGCCCCGGGGCGCCGTACGTCTCCACGGCGGCGAGGACCGACCGGCCGAGCTCGAGCAGCCGGGTCTCACCGACGTCGCCCCGGTCACCACCGGCGACGAGGGCCGCGATCGGCACGGCCAGGGTGCCCAGCACGGCCAGCACCCAGTCGGAGGCCTGGTCCACGGTCGGGTCGAGCACCTCGACCACCCCGAGCACCTCGCCGTCGGCGCCGTACAGGGGCGCTGCCAGGACCGAGGTCGGCACGTAGGCGGTGGCCTCGGCGACATCCCGGGCGAAGCGTGAGTCGGTCCGCACGTCGCGCACCGCGATCGGCTGGCCCGACATCGCCGCCCAGCCCGCGATGCCGCGGCCGATCGGCAGCGAGACGCCGACGATCTCGGCCGCGCCCTGCCCGTCGGCGGCCACGAAGGTCAACGACTCACCGGAGTCGTCGACGACCGCGCAGGAGCAGGCCTCGGCACCGAACAGGGCGCGCATCGCGGCCAGCGAGCGCTCCACCTCGGGGTTGGGTGTCACGGGTCCTCCTGAGGGGTTCCGGGTGGTTCACTGGCGCCATGGAGTGGCCCCTGCTCGCCTCGCTCGACGACGAGGAGCGCCGGCAGCTGCTGGCGACGACCCGGCGCCGCACGTTCGCGCGCGGCGAGGTGCTGGTCCACGAGGGCGACCCGTCCGACAGCCTCCATCTCGTGGCGGCCGGCCGGCTGGCCGTGCGGGTCTCCACCGCCGACGGCGACACGGTGACGCTCAACGTGCTGGGGCGCGGCGACTACTTCGGCGAGCTCTCGCTCCTCGACGGGCACCAGCCGGTGCGGTCGGCCACGGTCGTGGCCCTCGAGCCGGCCGAGACGCTGTCGCTGTCGGCGGCCGCCTTCGACGAGCTGCGTCGTCGCCACCGCGGCGCCGACCAGCTGCTGCTGACGCTGATGGCGCGCCGCGTCGAGGACCTCTCCGCCCGGCTCCTCGAGGCGTTGTACGACGGCCTCGACCGGCGCGTCTTCCGGCGCCTGGCCGAGCTGGCTGCGATCTACGGGGGCGACGCGGGCGACGGTCCGGCCACGATCCCGCTCACGCAGGAGCACCTCGCCGACCTCGTCGGGGGCACCCGGCCGAGCGTCAACCAGGTGCTGCAGCGACTCGCGGGCGAGGGCGTGGTGGAGCTGGGCCGCGGGCGGATCACCGTCCTGGACCGCGGCTGGCTCACCCGCAAGTCGCACTGACGTCACGTCGTCGCGCCCGCCAGCTGCTCATCGAGCTCCGTGGCCCAGGTGACCGCCCCGAGCTCGTCGAAGAGCTCGCGCGCCCGGGTCAGCAGGACCGCGGCCTCCTCGGGGCGGCCCTGCCGGCTCAGCCAGAGGCCCAGGTCGGCGCAGCACCGCGCCAGGGCCGGCCGTGCGTGCCAGGCCTCGCAGCCGGCGATGGCGGCGCGCAGGTGACCCTCCACGACGTCGGGCGGCTCGCCGTCCTCGGCGGCGAGCAACCCGCGGACCCGGTGGACCGAGGCCTCCACCCCCAGCGGCGGCTTGTTGCGGCGGTCGGAGTCCACGATCTCGAGCAGGGTCTCCAGCGCCGCCCGGTCGCCCCACCGCCAGGCCGTCTCCGAGACGAGGTGGAAGAGGGTGCTGAAGTCGTCGAAGAGCCCGATCGCGTCGAACACGGCCCGCATCTCGGTGAGCACGCCACCGAGGTCGCGCGCACCGCCCCGCTGCGCGCGGTCGAACGCCAGCGCGAGCTGGTGCGAGGCCCGCAGGGTCGGGTCGTCGGTGATCCCCTCCTCGTCGAGGCGCTCCGTGGGCCGCCACTCCTGGCCCCGCGCGAGGAGGACGCGGGCGCGCAACATGTCCGTCATCCCGATGTCGAGCGCGTTCATCGAGTCCTCGTCGGAGCGGGCGAGGACGCCGTCCCAGTCGCCGGTGATCGTCTGGGCGAGGACGAGGTTCAGGGCCGTCGAGCTGATCCAGTAGGCGTCTCCGGTGACCCGGGCGGCCTCGACGGCCTGGCGGCCGTAGCCGGCCGCGCGCTCGGCGTCGTCCTGGGTCCAGTCGGCGTTCAGGTTGGTCAGCGCCCGGCACAGGATCAGCGTGTCGTGGCTGTCGCGGGCGATCTCGGAGGCCGACTGCAGCAGCATCCGTCCCAGCCCGTGCGGCCCCTTCGTCATGTAGTGGAGCGCCAGGCTGACGTAGCTGTTGGCGATCTCGGTCGGAGTGCCGAGCTTCTCGGCCAGCCGGGCCGAGTCCTCGGACAGGTTGCGGATGTTGCGGCCCGTCCGGATGCCGGAGGAAATCATCGCCCGGAGCAGCAGCATCTCCTCGAGCGGGCCGATCTGCAGCTCGACCTCCCGGTGGCGTTCGGCCGCGACGTCGAAACCGCGTTCGTACTCGCCCGAGTTGGTCAGCGCCGTCGCCAGGCTGGCAACCGCCCGGGCCGCGAGGCTGACCTCGCCGGCCGCGTCGAGAGCGTCGCGAGCCCGCTCGGCGTGTGCCATGGCCGCCTGGTAGTCACCGGCCTTGGCCAGCTGCTCGGCCAGCTCGACCTCGATCCGGGACCGCAGCGCCGGGTCGTCACACCGCTCCAGCGCCGTGCCGAGGTGGCCGGCCGCCTCGGCCGGGGACCCCAGTGCCGCGGCACGGGCAGCGGCCCGCTGCAGGTGGGTGACGGCGGCCGCGGCGAGGGCGGGGCGGTCGGGGTCGTCGGGGACCGCGTCGAGGGCCTCGAGGTAGTGCTGGGCCACGATCGAGGCCACCTCGCCCGAGTCGTCGCCCTCGGCCTCCATGAGCGCCACGACCGCGAGGTGGCTGGCCTTGCGGTCGCGCCGCGACAGCGTGCCGTAGGCGATCTGGCGCACGGCGCTCTGCACGAACTGGAACTGCCCCAGCTCGGTGCTGAAGCGGTTGGTCTCGCGGCGCAGGAGCTGCACCCGGACCAGCGCCTCGAGGACGGACTCGAGATCGACGACCTCCGGGCACAGCGAGGCAATGGCCTCGTGGGTGAAGGCGCTGCCGACCACGCTGGCCTGGTCGAGGACGCGCCGCTGCTCGGGGGGCAGGGTGTCGAGGCGGGCGGAGATCAGCGCCTGGAGCGACGCCGGCGCGCCGATGGCACCGAGGTCCAGTGAGTCCGGCTCGGCCAGGACGTACTGGCCGCCGCGCGGCACGACCAGGTCGCGGTCGATGAGCGAGCGGACCGTCTCCACGGCGAAGAGCGGGATGCCCTCAGCCCGCTCGACGAGCGAGGTGCGGACCCCGTCGGGCAGGCCGACCACCAGGCCGTCGAGGAGCGCCGCCATGTCCCGCTCGGACAGCGTCTCGAGGTGCAGCACCGTGACGCGGCGGTTGGTGGCCAGCGACGGGTTGGCCTCGAGCAGGCCGGGCCGGGTGAACAGCACGACGAAGCAGGGGAAGGTGCCGACGCGCAGGAGGTACTCCAGGAACATCAGCAGGCCGTCGTCGGCGTGCTGCGCGTCGTCGATGACCAGCGCGACGGGGATCTCGTCCTCGCTGACCCGGTGCAGGAAGGTCGTCCACGCGGCGAAGAGGTCCTCGCGCGGGAACGCCCCCACGGCGCCGACCCCCAGGAGCGCCCCGAGTCGGGGGCCGAGCCACTCGCGCTCCTTCAGGTCGGGCACGTAGCGCTCCAGCCCGGCGGCCAGCAGCTGCGCCGGGTCGTCGTCGGGCTCCACCTCGTCGTCGGTCGCGGTCAACCGCTGGAGCCGGACCCGGACCGCCTCGGCCAGCGCGAAGAACGCCACGCCCTCGCCGTAGGAGAGGCAGCGGCCGCTGTGCCAGCGGACGGGGTCGTTGAGGCCGTCGACGTACTTCTCGAACTCCCACCCGAGCCGGGACTTGCCGACCCCGGGCTCGCCGTCGACCACGAGCAGGCTGGGCCGGTGGGACTCCTCGACGGCGTGGAAGAGCTCCTTGACGAGCCGCAGCTCGCGGTCGCGACCGACGATCGGCGCCTCGAGGCCGTCGGCACGCTGGGCGCCGCCGACCGCCGCGACGACGGCCCGCACGGACCAGAGCGGGACGGGGTCGGCCTTGCCCTTCATGACGTGGCTGCCGACGTCGACGTACGAGATCGCCGACGAGGTCAGCAGCCGCGTCGTCTCGTCCACCCACACCTGGCCGGGCTCGGCGGCGGACTGCACGCGCGCGGCGGTGTTGACGGCGTCGCCGGCGACCATGCCCTGCTGGGCCGCGCCGACCGTGACCGCGACCTCGCCGGTCACGATGCCCACCCGCATGGCGAGGTCGGGGATGCCGACGTCGGCGCCGAGGGCGTCGATCCGGTTGACCAGCTCGAGACCGGCGCGCACGGAGCGCTCGGCGTCGTCCTCGTGGGTGGTCGGGACGCCCCACACCGCCATCACGGCGTCGCCGATGAACTTCTCGACCGTGCCGCCGTAGCGGGCGATGATCTGGCGGCACTCGTCGAAGTACGTCGACAGCAGCTCGCGGACGTCCTCCTGGTCACGACTCTCCGAGAGGCTCGTGAAGCCGACCAGGTCGCCGAAGAGCACGCTGGTGACCCGGCGCGACGCCACCGCCTGCACCGGGACCGCGACGGCGGGAGCGGCGGCCCCCTGGGCCGCGCCGCAGGTGCCGCAGAAGCGGGCGCCCGGCACGATCTCGGCCTGGCACGCCGTGCAGGTGTGAGCCACCAGGCTGCCTCCGCACGCGTGGCAGAAGCGGGCCGTGTCGGGTTGCCCCGCGACCCCACAGGTGGCACAGGTGGTCACAACGGATCCCCCGATCGCTCACGTGACGCGTGGCCATCCTGCACCGCGAGCCACCCCCGCGTCGCCCTTTTGGGCTCAGATACCCAACCGCCGCGAGACCACGTCCTCGGCGGCCGCACGTGCCTCGTGGACGCCGGTGACCGCCTCGAGGAAGTCGGCCCTGTCCACGGCCAGCAGCGAGGTGTCGGTCCGTGCCGTCACCGTCGCCGTGCGCGGGACGTCGCGGACCAGCCCGATCTCGCCGAAGAAGTCGCCCGGACCCTCGGCCCGGAGGACGTGGCCCTCCTGCGTCACCTCGACCTCGCCGGCGACGATGACGTAGAAGCGGTCCGAGGGCTCCCCCTCCCGGACCACCGCCTCCCCGGCGGCCACCGCCACCGGCTCGGCCCGGTGCGCCAGCGACTCCACGACCGGTCGCGGCAGGGGCGCCAGGATCGAGGTCGCGGCCAACAGGTCGAGGTGGGCGGGCACCGCCAGCCGGCCGTCGAGGCGCCGGGCGCGAGGCAGCATCGAGAGCGCGTACGCCGTGACGGCCACGCCCAGCACGGCCAGCGAGGCCCGCAGCCCCAGCCACCCGATCAGCGGCGGCGCCAGGAACGCCCCGATCGCCACGGCGGCGATCAGCGCGCTGTCGACCGCCGCGAAGACCCGTGACAGCACCCGGTCGTCGACGATGCGCTGCGGGATGGTGTCGAGCCCGACGTTGACCCACGGGTCCATCAGCCCGATCAGGGCCAGCGCGACGAGGGCGGTGACCGGCGAGGGGGCCACGGCCATCAGCAGCAGCGGCAGCGACCAGCCCAGGACGCCCACGACCATGTCGCCGGCGAGCCGGCCCTTCGTCGTACGGGTGAGAATGACCAGGCCGCCGAGCACCGTGCCGACCCCGAGCAGCGCGTTGAGGTAGCCCACGCCGGCCGCACCCGTGTCGAGCATGTCGACGGACACGATGACCATGAGCACGGTCAGCGCGCCCCACACGACTCCCTGCGCCGAGGCCAGCCCGGTGACCAGCAGCAGGTCCCGGTCGCGCCGGATGGTGGTGAAGCCGGCCGTGACCTCGCGGAGGAAGCCCTCGGGCGTCTCGTGCTCCTCCGGCTCCTCCTCCCCCGGCGGTACGTCGATCGCCGCGACGAGCAGCAGCGACCAGCCGAAGGTGGCCACGTTGAACCACAGCGCGGCCTCGACGTCGACGAGCCCGACCAGCAGCGCGCCGAGCGCCGGTCCCGCGAATCCGACGACGTTCTCGATGTTCGCCGCGACCGCGTTGGAGGAGGTCAGCTCGTCGGGGTGCTCGAGCAGGCGCGGGATCAGCCCGGCCTGGGCCGAGCGGAACGGCGCCCCGACCATGCCGGCGACGACGGCCAGCGCGTAGACCACGAGCGGCGGGCCGCCGAGGCCCATGCTCACCGCCGCCGCGGCGACGAGCACCGCCCGGGTCGCGTCGGAGGCCATCATGAACGTCTTGCGCGCCACCCGGTCGGCCACGACCGCCCCCAGCGGGGCGGCCACTGCGATGGTCACGAACCGCACCGCCGAGAAGACACCGACGGCGGTCGCACCGCCGACCGAGTAGGCCCAGACGGTGATGGCGGTGGCGTAGGCCCAGTCCCCCATCCCCGAGCCGAGGAAGGCGAGCTGCACGCGGCGCAGGCGGCGGTTGGCCAGGACCCGTCGCAGGGACTGGGTCGCCGTCATCCGGCCAGCGTAGGACCGGGCGGACTTCGGGTCCGGTGCTTTGGCAACACTGTCGCTCGGCGCCATCGGCGGCTAACGTCGCGTGCCATGACGGACTCCCCCAGCAGCCAGGCCGACGGCGGCATCTCGGACGACCAGCTCCCCGAGGACCTCCGCCCCACCGACGACAACCCGCTCGCCCAGGACCTCGACGAGGACGTGGAGGTCGACGACCTCGACATGGACGGCGGCAAGGGCGCGGACGAGTGGGACGACGAACAGCTCGAGGACTGACCTCACACCGGGTCTCGCGGCGCGCCCTGCCCGGCCCGGCGGCGTACTCCTTCTAGCGTTGAGCGGGTGACCTCCCGCGACCGCTACGGCTCCGACGTCCTCCAGACCGACTGGCGCGCGCCCAAGCGCGGCCGCGCCGTCGAGGCGCCCGCCGAGCTCGGCGCCGTCGTCGAGGAGGTCACGACCGACTGGTGCGGCGAGATCGTCGCCGTCGACCGCGACCTCGACACGGTGACGCTGGAGGACCGGCGCGCGAGGCGGCGTACCTTCCCGCTCGGGCCGGGCTTCCTGCTCGACGGCAAGCCGGTCATCCTCGTCGCGCCCGTCCACGTCTCGGCGCATGCGAAGCCCACCCGCACCGCCTCCGGCTCGGTGGCCGTGCACGGCGCCAAGGCCCGCGTCGCACGGGCCAGCCGGATCTTCGTCGAGGGCCGCCACGACGCGGAGCTGGTCGAGAAGGTCTGGGGCGACGACCTCCGGATCGAGGGCGTGGTCGTGGAGTTCCTCGGCGGCGTCGACGACCTCGCCGACCACCTCCGCGACTTCAAGCCCGGGCCGCAGCGCCGGGTCGGCGTCCTGGTCGACCACCTCGTCCGCGGGTCCAAGGAGAGCCGGATCGCGGCCAACATCGCGAAGTCGCCGATCGGCAAGGACGTCCTGATCGTGGGCCACCCCTTCATCGACATCTGGCAGGCGGTCAAGCCGCAGCGGCTCGGGTTCGAGCGCTGGCCGGACGTCCCGCGCAGCATCGACTGGAAGACCGGCACCTGCCAGCAGCTCGGCTGGCCGCACCGCAACCAGACCGACATCGCCCGGGCCTGGCAGCACATCCTCGGCGGCGTCCGGTCCTTCGCCGACCTCGACCCCGCCCTGCTCGGCCGGGTCGAGGAGCTCATCGACTTCGTCACCGCCGAGGGCCCGGCCCGTGGGTAGGCCCGTGGGTAGGCTGGCGGGCATCGAGAGGGGAGCACGCCATGAGTGACCCGAACCAGCCGATGAACCAGCCGATGAAGCCGCCGCCGCCCGGCACCCCCGTCCAGCTCACCAAGGACGAGGTCACCTGGGGCTGCGCGGCCCACTGGACCGCGCTCGTCGCCTCCGTCGTGGCGCTGGCGTTCCTCGGCCCGCTGATCGTGATGCTGACCAAGGGCAACGAGTCGGCCTACGTCCGCGCCCAGGCGGTCGAGTCGCTGAACTTCCAGCTCTCGATCCTGATCTACGGCGTCGTGTCGTTCGTGCTGGTCTTCGTCCTGGTCGGCTTCCTGCTGCTGCCCGCCGTCGGCCTGCTGTGGCTGATCTGCACGATCGTGGGCGCGGTGCGGTCCAGCCGCGGCGAGCTCTACCGCTACCCGCTGACGATCCGGCTGGTCAGCTAGGGCAGGAGGTCCCGCACGACCGCGTCGGCGAGCAGCCGGCCGGTCGTGGTGAGGACCAGCCGGTCACCGGCGCGCTCGAGCAGGCCGCGCTCGACGAGCCCGGGCACGGCCGCCGCACCCGCGTCGTCGAGGACGTCGGTCGGCAGGCCCTCCCGCAGCCGGAGCTCGAGCAGCACCCGCTCCACGCGCCGGTCCTCCGCGGACAGCACCTCCCGCGCGTGCCCGGGGCTGACGCCCGCGGCCAGGCGGTCGGCGTACGCCGCGGGGTGCTTGACGTTCCACCAGCGCGTGCCACCCACATGGGAGTGCGCGCCCGGGCCGGCGCCCCACCAGTCGTCGCCGCGCCAGTAGAGCCGGTTGTGCTCGCAGCGACTCGCGTCGTCGCGCGACCAGTTGGACACCTCGTACCACCCGAGCCCGGCCTTCTCCATCGCCTCGTCGGCGAGGAGGTACTTGTCGGCGAGGTCGTCGTCGTCGGGCATCGGCACCTCGCCGCGCCGGACCATCCGGGCGAACGCGGTGCCGTCCTCGACGATGAGCGCGTACGCCGACACGTGGTCCGGCTCGCAGGCAAGCGCCGCGTCGAGGCTGGTGCGCCAGTCGTCGTGGGACTCCCCCGGCGTGCCGTAGATCAGGTCGAGGCTGATCTGGTCGAAGCCGGCCGCCCGCGCCCACTCCACGACCGCCGGGACCCGCTTGGGGTCGTGGGTGCGGTCGAGGGTGGCCAGGACGTGCTCGACGGCCGACTGCATCCCGAAGCTGACCCGGTTGATGCCACCCGCCCGCAGGTCGTCGAGTGCCTTGAGGTCCACGCTGTCCGGGTTGGACTCGGTGGTCACCTCGGCGCCCTCGACCAGCCCGAACTCGTCACGGATCGCCCCCACGACCGCCGTCAGGTCGGCCGGCGCCAGCAGCGTCGGGGTGCCGCCGCCGAAGAAGACGGTCGACACGGGGAGGTCGACGTCGCCGAGCGTCCGGCGGGCCCGGCGTACCTCCGCGATCGCGGCCTCGGCGTAGGTCGAGCGCGACGCCCCCGGCGCCGCCCCGGGACCGCCCAGCTCCTCGGCGGTGTAGGTGTTGAAGTCGCAGTAGCCGCACCGGACCGTGCAGAACGGCACGTGCACGTAGAACCCGAACGGCCGGCTGCCCAGCTGCGCCAGCGCCTCCTCGGGAAGCGACCCGTCGGCCGGGACGGGATCACCTGCGGGCAGGGCGGAGGGGGGCATCCACCCATCCTCCCACCCGGGTCGGGATCGCCGGTCCACCGGTGATCCCGGGCGGTGGTGCGCGAGTGACGGGTGGTGCAACCGCCCGCGACGACCCGGACGCCCCGGTCAGACCGGCACGTTGAGCGAGATCGTGTAGCCCTCGTCGACCGACCCGGTCACCGAGGCCATCTGCAGGGAGTAGCCGTCGCTGAAGATGCCGTCGGACGACAGGCTGATCTGCGCCAGGTTGCTCGCCGACTGCTCGTAACCCGAGGCGGTCCCGCAGACGTCGTTGCAGACGTCCTCGGGCAGCGCGAGCTGGGAGGTGCGGAGCTTGTTGGCGTACGTCGTGGCGTCGTCGACGGACGGGTAGACCGCGAAGTGCATGTGCTGCCAGCGGCCGGAGTAGCAGGCCGGGAAGATGCTGGTGAACTCCAGCGTGCCGTCCGCGCCCGCGACCTGGACGCCGCGCAGGTAGTTCTCGTCGGCCACGTCGGCGGAGTACATCGAGTAGTTGCCGTCCCGGTCGCAGTGCCACAGGTAGACCGCGGCACCGGCCAGGGGCGTCGCGTCACTGCCGTTGAGGTCGTAGACCTTGAGCTTCACCGTCACCGGCACGCCCTCCGCGACGCCCGAGGCGTCCCCGAAGGGGGAGGTGATGTCGGAGCGCACGATGCCGCTCTCGGAGAGCACGTTCGGCCCGTTGGAGCCGTCACCCGGGTAGGGGCCGGGGACGTCAGCGTCGTCGTGCGGTCACTCCCCCCCCCCCCCCCCCCCCAGCGAGCATCCGGCGAGCACCGCCGTCGCGCCGAGGCCCCCGAAGATGCCGAGCATGCCGCGGCGGCCGAGCCGCTGGCGCTCGACGATCCGGGGCAGGTCGTGGGAGAGGCCGACGTCGTGGTCCTCGAGGTCAGGGGCGTCATGCGAGTCGTGGGTGCTCATGCGGACATGACACCGGCGCCCCCTGTGCGGCCGCTGTGGACCGCGCAAGGGGCGCCGATGAATGAGTCAGTGACGGACGATCAGCTGTAGAACGCCGCGATCTTGTCGCCGTAGTTGCCCTCGACGACGTTGCGCTTGACCTTCATCGAGGGGGTCAGCTCGCCCGACTCGATGGTGAGGTCGTGGTCGAGGATCTCCCACTTCTTGATGGTCTCCCAGCGGTTGAGCCGGGCGTTGAGGTCGTCGACGTACCCGCTCACCAGGGCGTGGACCTTCTCGGACCGCACGATGTCGGTGTACGACGCCCCCGACATGCCGTTCTCCTCGGCCCAGCCGGCCATGGCGTCGGGGTCGAGGGTGATCAGCGCGACGCAGAAGTTGCGCTCGTTGCCGAACACCATGAACTGGCTGGCGTAGGGACAGACCGCCTTGAACTTCGACTCGATCGCCGACGGGGCGATGTACTTGCCGCCGGAGGTCTTGAAGAGGTCCTTGATCCGGCCGGTGATGGTCAGGAAGCCGTCGGCGTCGAGGCTGCCCTTGTCGCCGGTGTGCAGCCAGCCGTCCTCGGTGAGCGTCTTGGCCGTCTCCTCGGGGAGGTTGTGGTAGCCGTCCATGACGTGCGGGCCGCGGATCAGCACCTCGTCGCCCTCGCCGAGCTTGACCTCGCTGCCCGGCAGCGCGGGGCCGACGGTGCCGAACTTGTAGTCGTCGGGGTGGTTCACGAAGCCACCGGCCGAGCACTCGGTGAGGCCGTAGCCCTCGAGGATCACGATGCCCGCGGCGTGGAACCACTCGGCGATGTCGCGGTTGAGCGCCGCGGCACCGGAGATGAAGAAGCGGACCCGGCCACCGAAGCGGTCGCGGACCTTGCTGAAGACCAGCTTGTCGAAGAGCGCGTGCTGCACCTTGAGCGGCAGCGGGACCGACTTGCCCTGGCGCTTGAGCTCGTCGACCGCGAGGCCGACCTTGAAGGCCTGGGTGAAGATCTTCTCCTTGGCGCCGCCCTCGGACTGCGTCATCGTGACGATCCGGCCGTGGGCCTTCTCGAAGATGCGCGGCGCGGCGCCCATGAAGGTCGGCTTCACGATGCCGAGGTTCTCCACGATCTTGTCGACGCGGCCGTCGATGGCGGTGGCGAAGCCGCAGGCGAGCTGCGCGGAGAGCAGCACCTTGCCGAACGAGTGGGCCATCGGCAGCCACAGGAACTGCAGGTCGTCCTCGTGGAGGATGTCCTGCACCTCGATCGCGGCGCCCTCGTAGACCCACGACTTGTGGCGCAGCCGCACGCCCTTGGGGCGGCCGGTGGTGCCGGAGGTGTAGATCAGGGTGGCGAGCTGGTCGGGGGCGATCTTCTCGGCGATCGCGGCGATGATCCCCTCGTGCTCGGCGAGGTAGGCGTCGCCCAGCTCGGCCAGCTGGTCGAGGTCGATGACCCAGCTGTCGTCGGTGGTGCCGTCGAAGGTCACCACGCGCAGCAGGTGCGGCAGCTCGGCCTTGCGCTCCTTGAGCTTGGCGATCTGCTCGTCGTCCTCGGCGAAGACCACGCGGCACTCGGAGTCACTGAGGATGTACGCCGTGTCCTCGGCGTTGGTGGAGGGGTAGACCGTCGTGGTGGCGGCCCCCGCGCACATCACCGCGAGGTCGGCCAGGATCCACTCGTAGCGCGTGCCGGAGGCGATGCCGACGCGCTGCTCGGACTCGATGCCGAGCGCGAGCAGGCCGGCGGCGAGACGCTCGACGCGGTCGCCGGCCTCCTTCCAGGTCACCGACTCCCAGGACTCACCCCGGGGGAAGCGGAAGGCCTCGGCGTTGGGCGACTTGGCGACCCGGTCGAGGAACTGCACCGCGACGTTGGGGGCGAGGTGATCGACGAAGCTGGTGTCGGTGTTGACGGCCATGACACTCCTGCACAGGCATCGAGGGGCTGCGAGCGTGGGCTAGCACGCGAGGAGGTCGTCCGTGGTGACTTCCTCGATCAGTAACCTAGATCACCGGGTTACGGACCGGTAGCAAAACCCCCTGCACGCTCAGGATCCGGATCGTGTACCGGCCCGGCGACGATTCGTGCCTACGCCAGCGACGCGACGTACTTCTCGGCCCGCTCGCGGGCCTTCATGGGGAGCCCGTCGACCCGGAGCAGCTCCGGCAGCAGGGCGTGGTCGGTGGTCAGCGCCCGGAACATCGTCGTCACCGTGACCCCGTGACCCGGGCGGTGGCTCACGGTGATCTCGTCGCCGGCCCGTACGACGCCCTCCCGGACCACCCGCAGGTAGGGCCCGGGCCGGCCGGTCTCGGTGAAGCGGCGGACCCAGGCGCGGTTGTCGTAGCCGCAGCGACCCATCCAGTTCTTGAAGTCGTTGCACGGGATCCGCACCGAGGCGACCTCGAGGACCGCGTCGCCGACGAGCCAGCGCTCCCCCACCTCGGCCTCGTTGACGTCGATGCCGGAGGTGGTGAGGTTCTCGCCGAACTGCCCGTCGCGGACCTCCTCGCCGAGGTCGGCCGCCCACAGATCGAGGTCCTCACGGGCGAACGCGTAGACCGCCTGGTCCACGCCGCCGTGGTGACGCCGGTCGGAGATCTGGTCACCGTCGAGCCCGAGCCGACGGGCGAGCACCGGGCCGGCCACGGGCTGCTTGTCGATGGAGGTGCGCCCGATCTCGGCCCAGGCCGCCTCGCGCGGAGTGCCGAGGTTGACGGAGAGGAGGAGGGCGCCCATGCGCCGATCCTCTCAGTCCTGCATGGCCTTCGCGATCGCAATACAGCGGGTGATCCACTCCCGCTCCCCCTCGTCGGGGGCGCGCCCGGCCCGTTCGGCGTCCTGGATCGACCAGTGCGCGTTGAGCACCATCCGCACCACCACCCAGTCGCGGGCCCGCTGCTCGTCGAGGCCGCCGTCGTCGACGAGGGTGAAGAACCGCCGCCGCACCGCACCCCGGACGTTGCCCGACTCGGTGACCCGGTCCCAGAGGTTCCAGAGCATCGGGGCGGGCTCGTAGTGCGGGTCGCCCGACATCGGCTTGGGGTCGATGACCAGCCACGGCTCCCGGTCTGCAGCCAGCACGTTGTGCTGGTGCAGGTCGCCGTGCACCGTCGTGCCGACGCTCGCCGGGTCGGCCACCAGGTCCCGCGCGAGCGAGACCGCCTGCTCGACGAGCCGCCGCGGGACCGGCGCGTCCCGAGGGAGCGTGCCGAGGGCTGCGGCCCAGCGAGCGACGTACGACGTGACGGTGCGCAGCTGCGGCGGCGCCGGCCGGTGGATCACCGGGTAGAGACCGGCCACGATCTCGCACGCCTCGGTGTCGCCGACCGTGGACAGGTCGCGCGCGTGGACGCGCTCAAGCAGGAGGGCGTGGCGTCCCGGGTCTGCCCGGAGCAGCCGGACCATGCCGCGGCCGCCGGCCCGCTGCAGCATCAGCGCCTCGAACTCGCCCTCGTCGTCCCCGTCGAAGCCGACCTTGAGCACCGCCGCCTCGCCGGCAGCGGTGATCACCGGCACCACGACCGAGCAGAAGCCGCACATCGGCTCGCCGTCGACGACGAGCTTCCACTCGTCGAGGAGCTCGTCGGCCAGCCGCGGCAGGCGGTCCAGCCACACACCCCAGTCCGGCCCGAGCGCGCGCTGGCGCTCCAGGTCCGCGGGGATCCGCACCCGGGGCGTGGCTACTTCTTGCCCTTGTCGACCGAGCTGCCGGCGCCGTCGTTGGAGAGCGCGGCGACGAACGCCTCGGGCGGGACCTCGACCGAGCCGATGTTCTTCATCCGCTTCTTGCCCGCCTTCTGCTTCTCCAGCAGCTTGCGCTTGCGGCTGATGTCACCGCCGTAGCACTTGGCCAGCACGTCCTTGCGGATCGCGCGGATGTTCTCGCGGGCGATCACGCGGGCGCCGATGGCGGCCTGGATCGGCACCTCGAACTGCTGGCGCGGGATGAGCTCCTTGAGCTTGCCGGCCATCATCACGCCGTAGGAGTACGCCGCGTCGCGGTGCAGGATCGCGCTGAAGGCGTCGACCGGCTCGCCCTGGAGCAGGATGTCGACCTTGACCAGGTCGGCGACCTGGTCGCCGGAGCGTTCGTAGTCGAGCGAGGCGTAGCCCTTGGTGCGCGACTTCAGCTGGTCGAAGAAGTCGAAGACGATCTCGCCCATCGGCAGGGTGTAGCGCATCTCGACCCGGTCCTCGGACAGGTAGTCCATGCCCTGCAGCTGGCCACGCTTGAGCTGGCACAGCTCCATGATCGTGCCGATGTAGTCGGAGGGCGCCAGGATTGTCGCCTTCACGACCGGCTCGCGGACCTCGGCGATCTTGCCCTCGGGGTACTCGCTGGGGTTGGTGACGGTGTGGACCGACCCGTCCTCCATCTGGACCTCGTAGACCACGTTGGGCGCGGTCGAGATGAGCTCGAGGTTGAACTCGCGCTCGAGGCGGTCACGGGTGATCTCCATGTGCAGCAGGCCCAGGAAGCCGCAGCGGAAGCCGAATCCGAGCGCGCCGGAGGTCTCCGGCTCGAAGGTCAGGGCAGCGTCGTTGAGCTGGAGCCGCTCGAGCGCGTCGCGCAGCGTCGGGTAGTCGTCACCGTCGATCGGGTAGAGGCCGGAGTAGACCATCGGGTTGGGGTGCTTGTAGCCGCCGAGCGCTTCGGTCGCGCCGTTGTGCTGGGAGGTGACGGTGTCACCGACCCGCGACTGGCGGACGTCCTTCACGCCGGTGATCAGGTAGCCGACCTCGCCGACGCCGATCTCGGAGCCCTTGACCGGCTCGGGGCTGATCACGCCGACCTCGAGCATCTCGTGCACCGCGCCGGTCGACATCATCTTGATCCGGTCACGGTGGCTGAGCTTGCCGTCGATGACCCGGACGTAGGTGACCACGCCGCGGTAGGTGTCGTAGACGGAGTCGAAGATCAGCGCGCGCGGCGGGGCGTCCGCGTCGCCGACGGGTGCCGGCGTCTGCTTGACGATCTCGTTGAGCAGCGCCTCGACACCCAGCCCGGTCTTGGCGCTCGTCTGCAGCACCTCGGAGGGGTCGCAGCCGATCAGGCCGGCGAGCTCCGCGGCGTACTTCTCGGGGTTGGCGCTCGGCAGGTCGATCTTGTTGAGCACCGGGATGATGTGCAGGTCGGCGTTCATCGCGAGGTAGAGGTTGGCCAGCGTCTGGGCCTCGATCCCTTGGGCGGCGTCGACGAGCAGCACGGCCGCCTCGCACGCCTCGAGCGAGCGGGACACCTCGTAGGTGAAGTCGACGTGGCCGGGCGTGTCGATCATGTTGAGCACATAGGCGCCGGGCTCGGCGCCCTGCTCGTTGTCGGACGGCACCGTCCAGGGCATCCGGACGGCCTGGCTCTTGATCGTGATGCCGCGCTCGCGCTCGATGTCCATCCGGTCGAGGTACTGCGCCCGGGCGGCGCGCGCGTCGACGACTCCCGTCAGCTGGAGCATGCGGTCGGCGAGCGTCGACTTGCCGTGGTCGATGTGCGCGATGATGCAGAAGTTGCGGATGATCGCGGGATCGGTGTGGCCCGGGCGGGGCGCGGTCGATGAGGTGGCCACGAACTGCTCTCGTCAAGGATCGGGTGGACGGGGGCATTCTTCCATTCACTCGGGCGAGTCCACGAACTCCCGGGTCTTGGCGATGGCGAAGCCCCACCCCTGCTTCAGCGTGGGCTTCGGCGGTACGACGATCTCGTCGGGGTTGGTCAGCACGTCCAGGAGCACCGGGCCGGGGTGGTCGAGCATCGCCAGGACGCCCGCCTCGACGTCGTGCGGGTCCTCGACGCGAATCCCGTGCATGCCGACCGCCTCGGCCACCCGCGCGAAGTCGGGGTTGTGCAGGACCGTCCCGAACTCCGGCAGTCCGACCTGCTCCATCTCGAGCTTGACCATGCCCAGCCGGCCGTTGTCGAAGACGACCAGCTTGACCGGCAGCTCGTGGCTGACCGCGGTGATCAGGTCCCCCATCAGCATCGACAGGCCGCCGTCTCCGCAGAACGCGATCACCTGCCGGTCGCGGTCGAGGCCGGCGGCGCCGAGCGCCTGCGGCATGGCGTTGGCCATGGAGCCGAGGTTGTAGGAGCCGACCAGCCGGCGGGTGCCGCTCATCCGGACGAACCGGCTCAGCCACACCGTCGACATGCCGGTGTCGCTGGTGAACACCGCGTCCTGCGCCGCGTGCCGGTCCACGATCCCCGCGAGGAGCTCGGGCCGGACCCGGTCGGAGGCGTTGTCGACCTTGCGCCGCAGCAGCCCGACGGGCTTCTGGTCGTAGTCGGGGTCGACGAAGTGCTGCTGCCGCTCGCGCCAGTCGTCGTACGACGACCGCGCCTTGTCCAGCAGGGTCCGGTCGGTGCGGGCATCGAGCAGCGGGAGCAGCGCGGCGAGGCCGAGCCGGGCGTCGCCGACCAGGGGGTGATCGACGGGCGTGCGGCGCCCGATGTGGGTCCCGCGGACGTCGAGCTGGACGACGACCTTGCCCGTGGGCAGGAAGTCCTTGTAGGGGAAGTCGGTGCCGACGAGCACGAGCACGTCGCACCCGTCGAAGGCGATCTTGCTGGCGTGGTTGCCGATCAGGCCGGACTGCCCGACCTCGAAGGGGTTGTCGTGCTCGAGCCCCTCCTTGGCCTTGAGGGTGAGCACCATCGGCGCGGCGAGGCGGTCGGCGAGCTGCAGCACCTCGGCCCGGGCATGGCGCGCGCCCTGCCCGACGAGCAGGGTGACCCGCTCCCCCGCGTTGATCGCGTCGGCCGCCGCCCGCAGCGCCTCGGGGCCGGGCTGCTGGTCGGGCCGCTCGGCGACGAAGCGCGGGACGGCCGTGTTCTTGGGCAGGTCCAGCCCTCCCACGTCGCCCGGCAGGGTCAGCACGGCCACCCCGCGCGCCTGGAGTGCCGCGTTGCCGGCCTGCTCGATCAGGCCGGGCAGCTGGTCGATGCTGGTCACGGTCCTGCAGAAGACCGACACGTCGGCGAAGAGCGCGTCGTTGTCCACCTCCTGGAAGAAGTCGCTGCCCATCTCCTCGCGCGGCACCTGGCCGCAGATCGCCAGGACCGGCGCGTGCGACTTCTTGGCGTCGTAGAGCCCGTTGAGGAGGTGGATCGCGCCCGGCCCGACGGTGCCCATGCACACCGCGAGCCGGTCGGTCAGCTGCGCCTGGGCGCTCGCGGCGAAGGCCGCGACCTCCTCGTGGCGCACACCGACCCACTCGATGCGGTCCTCGCGCCGGATCGCGTCCGTGACCGGGTTCAGCGCGTCTCCGACGACGCCCCACACCTGGGTCACGCCGTGCTCGGCCAGCGCTTCGATCAACAGCTCGGCAACGGTGGTCAACGGAACCTCCAGGTCGGGGAACGGGTCACGGGACGAAGCGGTCGGGGTCGGCGCGCGCCCAGTCCCGCTCCCACGAGGCCGGCGCGTCGCGGAGCAGCTGGCCGGCGGCCAGGTGCGGGAAGAGGTCGCCGTACGACGCGATCGTGCCGGGCGCCGTGCGCCGCCGCAGCATGTGCGGGCGCAGCTCGTCGAAGGAGTGCAGCCCCATCGAGGCGATCACCTGCATCGCCTGGTCGACGGTGGCCTGCTGGTAGCGGAAGACCCGCTCGGTCTTGTCCGGCACGTCGAGGGCCCGCATCCGCTTGGGGTCCTGGGTCGCGACGCCGACCGGGCAGGTGTTGGTGTGGCAGGTCTGGGCCTGGATGCAGCCGACCGCCATCATCATGGCCCGCGCGGCGTTGGTGTAGTCGGCGCCCTGGATGAGCCGCTTGACCAGGTCGATGCCGGTCGCGACCTTGCCGCTGGCACCGACCTTCACCCGGTCGCGGACCCCGGCGCCGAGCAGCGCGTTGTGGACGGTCATCAGGCCCTCGGTCAGGGGCATCCCGACGTGGTCCTCGTACTCCAGCGGCGCCGCGCCGGTGCCGCCCTCGGCACCGTCGACGATGATGAAGTCGGGCGTGATCTGCTCCTCGACCATCGCCTTGCAGATGGCCAGGAAGTCGGTGCGCGAGCCCAGGCAGAGCTTGAAGCCGGCCGGCTTGCCGCCTGCGAGCTCGCGGAAGTGGCCGATGAACTGGACCAGCTCGCGCGGCGTGGAGAAGACCCGGTGGTACGACGGCGAGATCACGGTCTGGCCCTGCGGGACGTCGCGCGTCCTGGCGATCTCCGCGGTGACCTTCGCCCCGGGCAGCACCCCGCCGATGCCGGGCTTGGCGCCCTGGCTGAGCTTGAGGCTGACCATCTTCACCTGGTCGTCGGCGGCCTTCTCGGCGAACTCGCGCTCGTCGAAGCCGCCGTCGTGGGTGCGGCAGCCGAAGTAGCCCGAGCCGATCTCCCACACCAGGTCGCCGCCGTTGCGGTGGTAGGGGCTGATCGCGCCCTCGCCGGTGTCGTGGGCGAAGCCGCCCTTGGCCGCGCCGCGGTTGAGCGCCTCGATCGCGTTGGCCGACAGCGAGCCGAAGCTCATGGCGCTGACGTTGAGCAGCGCCATGTCGTAGGGCTTCGTGCAGTCGGGGCCACCGATCCGGACGCGCGGCGGCTCCTCGAGCTTGTCGACGGGGACGGTGGAGTGGAGGAGGTACTCGTAGCCCACGGCGTACAGGTCCCGCTCGGTGCCGAAGGGCTGCTCCTCCTTGATCCCCTTGGCGCGCTGGTAGATCGAGGAGCGGGTGTCGCGGTCGAAGGGTCGGCCGTCGTAGTTGCGCTCGATGAAGTACTGCTGGAGCTCGGGCCGGATCCCCTCCAGCAGGAAGCGCAGGTGACCGAGCACCGGGTAGTTGCGCAGGATCGCGTGCTTCTTCTGCACCAGGTCGTGGACGCCCACGACGAGCAGCAGGGCGAGCAGGACCAGCAGGCCCCACCAGCCGGGGCCGCCGATGGAGGCAGCCAGCGCGGTGATCGCGCCCAGCGCGATGATGATCCCGAGCACGAAGAAGCGCAGCACGTGCTGTGTCTACCACCGTCGGCAACCCGGTCGCCTGCAACCAACATGGTCGGCAAGGATGGATCCGTGACGACCCGGATCCCCACGACCGTCCCGCACGGCCGCACCGCTCGCCGCGTCGAGTGGTCGTTCCTCCCTCCGCAGGTGCGCCGCCTGGTGGAGCAACGCCTCGGCTCCCCGGTCGTGAAGGCGACCTCGCAGCCGACCGGCTTCACCCCCGGGCTGGCCTCGGTGCTGGAGTGCGAGGACGGGAGCCGGCACTTCGTGAAGGCGGCCTCGGTCAAGGCCCAGCGCGCGTTCGCGGAGTCCTACCGCACGGAGGTCCGCAAGCTCGCGGCGCTGCCGGCCGGTGTGCCGGCGCCGCGGCTGCTGTGGAGCTTCGAGGAGCACGACTGGCTGGTGCTCGCCACCGAGCACGTCGAGGCGCGACACCCCGCCCGCCCCTGGCGGCAGGACGACCTGGACCTGGCCCTGGACCTGCTCGAGGAGGTCGCCGACCGGCTGACCCCGGCTCCCGCCGCGCTCGGCCTCGACGGCTTCGCCACGGAGTACGCCGACTGGCCGGCGCTGTGGGACCACGTCCTGGCGACCTACGTGCTCCCCCACGGCGACGAGGCCGCCGCCCTGGCGGCCCGGTTCGCGGAGGTGACCGCCGGGTCGAGCGTCGTGCACACCGACGTCCGCGACGACAACCTGCTGATCACCGCCGACGGCCGGGCGCTGCTGTGCGACTGGAACTGGCCGGCGGCCGGGGCGCCCTGGCTCGACACGCTGCTCCTGCTCATCGGTCCCCGCGGAGACGGCCTCGACGCCGAGGCGGTGCTGGCCTCCCGGCGGCTGACCCGCGACGTGCCGGCCGAGCACGTCGACATCGTCCTGGCGCTCCTCACCGGTTACTTCCTCCACCAGGCCGACCAGCCGGTGCCGCCGACCTCGCCGCACCTCCGCGACGCCCAGATGTGGCAGGGTGACGTGGTCTGGGACTGGCTGTGCGAGCGGCGGGGCTGGGCCTGATCCGGTCGGATTTGGGCGCCTGAGCGGCCCGCTGCTAACCTTTTACGTCGCGTGTCCGGCTGTAGCCTGCGCCGACCGCACCCCCAGAACAGCACCACCCCCACACCTACGACGAAGGCGCAGTAGTGGCGAACATCAAGTCCCAGATCAAGCGGAACAAGCAGAACATCAAGGCGCACGAGCGCAACAAGTCGGTCAAGACCGGCCTGAAGTCTGCCGTCCGCAAGTTCCGCGAGCTCGCGGAGGCCGGTGACAAGGACGCTGCCGTTCTCGCCGGCCAGGCGGCCGCCAAGAAGCTCGACAAGGCCGCCTCCAAGGGCGTCATCCACAAGAACCAGGCCGCGAACCGCAAGTCCGCGATCGCCAAGAAGGCCGCCTCTCTCTGAGGCCCCTCGCTCTCAGGCGTCGTCCCCTCGGGGTCGACGCCTTTTTGCGTTGTCTCGGTGGTTGAGGAGCGAGCGCCAGCGAGCGTCTCGAAACCCCCCCCGCCCGAAGGCTCAGCGCTGGTCGCGGAGCCCGGTGACGGTGAGGACCAGCCGCTCGAGGGTGTAGGACGCGTCGCTGGCCGCACCCTTGATGTCGGCGTCGGCGCGGGCCACCGCACGGATCGCCCGGGCGATGCCGGCGTCGGACCAGCCGCGTGACTGGTCGCGGATCGTGCGCAGCTTCCACGGCGGGACACCGACCTCGCGGGCCAGGTCGAAGTCCTTCATGCCGCGCGGGGCGGACATGTAGCGGGCCAGGCCGCGGGCGCCGCCGGCGAACGCCGACGTGACCAGGACCGCCGGGGTGCCGGCGTCCAGGGCCCAGCGGAGCTCCTCGAGCGCCACGTGGCGGCGGCCCCAGAAGGCGGCGTCGGCCACGGCGAACGACTTGGCCTCGGCCCGGCCGCCGAAGTACTGCTTGACCTTCTCGACGGTGAGCGCCTCGCCCGGGAAGTCGCTGGCCAGCTGGCTGGCCGCGGCGGCGAGCGAGCGGAGGTCCTGGCCGACGGCCTGGATCAGGTGGTTGGCCGCCTCGTTGTCGATGGTGGAGCCGTGGGTGCGGACCTCCGAGACCACGAACGACGGGAACTCCGAGGCCTTCAGCTCCCCCGACTTGGCCTCGGTGACCGTGCGCAGCTTGCGGAGCTTGGTGAGCACGCCGCTGCCCTTCTGGCCGCCGCCGTGGACGAGCACGAGGGCGACGTCCTCGACGGGCGCCCCGGCGTAGGCCAGCAGCCCGTCGACGGACTCGTCGGGGAGGTTCTCCAGGTTGCGGACCACGACGCAGCGGATGCTGGAGAACAGCGAGGGGGCCGCCATCTCGCCCAGCGTCGCGAGCGAGAGCTCCGCCGCCTGGGACTCGGCGAGCTCGGCATCCGGGTCGTGGGCACGCACCGCCTGCCGCACCGCCCGGACCGTGCGCTCGTTGAGGTACTCCTCCTTGCCGGTGACCAGGGTGACCCGACCGAGGACGTCTGCTGCCTGTGGACCTGCCATCGTGCGAGAAGCCTGCCACAGCCCACCGACGGCCCTGCAGGCTCACCCGGACGTGACCGCCAGCAGGTCACCGTCGCGGGCGACGACGGCCACGTCGCCGTCCTGGTCGGTGCGCAGCACCCGCGCTCCGGTCGACGCGAGACCGGCGATCGTCGAGCTGGCGGGGTGGCCGTAGTCGTTGTCCGCGCCGACCGAGACGACCGCCAGCCGGGCGCCGAGCGAGGCCAGGAAGTCGAGGTCCTGGTAGCGGCTGCCGTGGTGCGGCACCTTCAGCACGTCGACCCGCAGCCCGGGCAGCTCGCGGGCGAGCTCGGCCTGCCCCTCGGGCTCCACGTCGCCCGAGAGCAGCATCCGCACCCCGTGCACCTCGGCCACCATCACCACGCTCGCCTCGTTGGCGGTGCTGCCGTCCCCCGGCCCGGTCGTGGGCGACTCCGGCAGCGGCCACACGACCTGCAGGTGGACGTCCCCCACCTCGGCGGAGGCGGCGTACGGCGCCGGGGTGGGCACCAGCCCGACGGCCGCCGCGGCCGCGCCGACCTCCTCCACGCCGTAGGGCGGGTCGAGCAGCCGGGTCGTCCAGATCGCCCCGACCCGGCGGCCGTCGAGGACGCCGGTGATCCCGTCGACGTGGTCGGCGTGGAAGTGGGTGAGCACCAGCAGCGGCACCTCGGTGATGGCGAGCCGGTCCAGGCAGCGGTCGACGAGCACCGGGTCGGGCCCGGCGTCGATGACGACGGCGGCGTGCGGCCCCGCCCGGACCGCGAGGGCGTCGCCCTGGCCGACGTCACAGGCCACCAGCACCCAGCCGGCGGGCGGCCAGCCCGGCGTCGGCGGCCGGACCAGGACCACGACGACCAGGAGCAGGCAGCTGGCGGCGCCGGCCACGCGGTGCCGCAGGACGGCCGGCGCGAGGAGGGCGACGAGCAGGGTCAGCACCGTCAGCAGGGCCAGCGACAGCACGCCGCTCCCCCACAGGACCGCGGCCGTCGGCAGCGCCGCCCCGTGCCGCGCGACGGCCACGATCCATCCCACGCACCACCCGGCGGGCGTCCCGGCCATCGTGCCGAGCGGCCCCCACACCAGGCCGAGGAGGCCGCCGGTCAGGCCGAGCACGGTCGCTGGACCGACGGCCGGGGCGGCCAGCAGGTTGGCGCCGACCGCCACGAGGCTGACCTGCCCCGAGATCGCGGCGACGAGCGGGGTGCAGGCGAGCTGGGCGGCCGCGGGCACGGCCACCGCCTCCGCGACCCAGCGAGGCAGCCACCGGGCCAGGGCGTCGCGCCAGGCGGGGGCGAGGAACAGGATCCCCGCGGTGGCCAGCACCGACAGGGCGAAGCCCGCCTCCGCCGCCAGCCCCGGGTCGACGAGCAGCAGCCCGACGACGGCGGCGCCGAGCGCCCGCCCGCCGCGCTGCCGGGCGTCCCGGCCGAGGCCGACGAGCGCCACCGAGCCCATCACCGCGGCGCGGAGCACGCTCGGCTCGGTCCGCGCCAGCAGCACGAACCCGACGATCCCCAGCGCACCCACGAGCAGCAGCCAGCGGCCCCGGACCCGGCACCACCGCGCCACGACGAGCAGGAAGCCGACCACGAGGGTCAGGTTGGTCCCGGACACGGCGAGCAGGTGGGTCAGCCCGGTGGTCCGGAAGTCGTCGGCCAGGGCGGGGTCGAGCCCGGCGTCGTCGCCGTCGACCAGCGCCGGGACCAGCGCACGCTGGTCGGCGGGCCGACCCGCGACCGAGGCGCGCAGCGACGCCCTGACCGCCTCGGCCCCGCGCCACCAGGCGTCGGGCCCGGCCAGCCCCCGCGGCGGGCCGCGGGCGGAGAGCACCGCCGCCGCGTCGCCGCCGTCGGAGGGCGCCAGCAGGCCGCCCGCGGCCACGGTCGACCCCAAGCGGACGTCGCCCCACGAGGTGTCACCCAGCACCAGGACGGGCACCGCCATGGTCCAGGCCCTCCCCCGAGCCTCGACGTGCCGGACCTCTCCCCGCACCAGCACCCGGTCACCGAACCGGCCGGACAGCATGTGCGGATCCGAGAGCACCGTCAGCTCCAGCCGCGCGGCCGCGCCGTCCCGGGCGAGCACCGCGACCGGGCTGTCGTCGACCTGGGTGTGCCGGACCAGGCCCGAGCAGCAGACGGCCCCGGCGACCAGCACGGCCACGGCGACCCCGGGCCGGCGCCGCACGGCCGCCCAGCAGCCCACGGCGACGAGCCCCGCCACCCCGGCTGCCAGGACCGTGCCGGGGGCCAGGGTAAGGAGCGCTCCCAGCCAGGCGGCCACGCCGAGCGCCGGCATCCGCAGGTCCGGGGCCACCTGCTCATACCGTCACGTAGGGCGCGAGCTTGCCGAGCGTGGCGTCCCCGATGCCGTCCACCTCGAGCAGCTCGTCGACCGAGGTGAAGCCACCGTGCTCGGTGCGCCACTGGACGATCGACCCGGCGGTCACCGGCCCGACCTCGGGCAGCGTCTCGAGCTGCTCCTGGGTGGCGGTGTTGAGGTTGACCAGAGGGCCGGGCGGCGCACCCCCGACCGGGACCGCCGACGCAGCCACGCCGACGGGCGCGGGCACACCCACGAGGATCTGCTCGCCGTCGACGAGCACGCGGGCCAGGTTGAGCGAGGACAGGTCGACCCCGGGCCGCGCGCCGCCCGCCCGCTTCAGCGCATCGATCACCCGGGAGCCGGCGTCGAGGACCACGATGCCCGGCCGGCGTACCTTGCCCGCGACGTCCACCGTCACGGTGCCACTGGCGGTGGCCGTGGCCCCGGCGGCCGCGACCGGGCTCACGACGGCGCCCGCCAGCGGGGTGCCCGACGACAGCACCGGCGCCGGCACACCGGGCGCCTCCACGGTGGACGGCTGCCCGCGGACCAGCCACCAGCACGTCACGGCCAGGCCGAGCGCCACCAGCACGGCCACGACTGCGACCTGGCCGGGGCCGAGCCGGACCCGCCCGCGCAGCGTCTCGGGGATCGCGGCGGTCAGGGTGGGTCCGGCCCGGCGGGAGGCGTGCCGTCCGGGGACCGGCAGGGCCGGTGGCGGCGACGCCTCGTCGGGGAGGTCGGGGAGGTCGGGAGGCTCACGGCGCGGGACCCGGGTGTGCCCGAACAACCAGTCCGGCTCGGGCTCGGGCTCCCCCACGGGCTCGGGCCGGACCTGCGCCAGCTCGGCGCTCAACAGCTCCAACCGCCGGGAGACGGCCTGCTCGTGCTCGGGGCTGGGGCGTCGGGTTCGCATGTCCCGAAACTAGGATTGCGAGCCCCCGGCCGGCCGCGCGCCGGACCCCGCCTGGGGACGGGCGTGCAGGGCGCCGGGCCTGTGCACGACAGGTGGCCGGCCAGCAGGCACCTGTCAGGAGGGCACCTGTCGGCACGGCGCCGGTACCGCAGCCAGCCGCAGACGCGTCCGCCGCAGCCTCAACAGGAACGCGGCGCCACGCACACGGCCAGCATCCCCGGCCCCACGTGGGCGCCCAGGACCGCGCCGAGCTCGCCGCACCACACGTCGCGGCCCTCGAGGTTGGCGGCCAGCCGGGTGGTCAGCCTGGCCGCGAGCTCGCCGGCCCGGTCCGGGCTCGCGAGGTGGGCGACGCACACGTCGACCGGCTGCTCCCCCGCCTTGGCCACGGCCAGCTCCTCCAACCGGGCCAGGGCCCGGGCGGCGGTGCGCACCTTCTCGAGCGTCGCGACCTTGCCGTCGCGGATCTCGAGGAGCGGCTTGACCGCCAGGGCGCCGCCGAACAGCGCAGCGGCGGCGCCGATGCGCCCGCCGCGGCGGAGGTACTCCAGCGTGTCCACGTAGAACAGCGACGACGAGCCCGCGGCCCGGGCGCTCGCGGCCGCGAGCGCCTCCTCGGCGCTGCCCCCGGCGTCCAGGACGTCCGCTGCGGCCAGCACGGCGTACCCGGTCGCCACGCCGACCTGGCGGCTGTCGAGCGGGTGCACCGGGATCGAGGCGTCGCGGGCGGCGAGCTGGGCGGACTCGAAGGTCCCGCTCATCTCGCCGGACAGGTGGATCGAGACGACCTCGCGCGCGCCCGCCGCAGCGGCGGCCTCGTAGGCCTCCAGCAGCGCGGCGGGCGTCGGGCGCGACGTGCTGACCGGCGTCCACTCCTTCAGAGCAGCGGCGACCAGCTCCGGCGTCGCGCCGTCCGAGCCCTCGTCGTGCACCTGCGCGCCGATGACGACCTGCAGGGGCACCACGACGATCCCGCGCTCGGCCGCCACCTCCGGAGGGAGGGTGGCGGTCGAGTCGGTGACGATCGCGACCGGGCCCGACATGCGAGGAAGGCTAGAGCACGTCAGGTGACGATGTTGACCAGCTTCGGAGCTCGGACGATCACCTTCCGGACGGTCGCCCCGTCCAGCGCCCGCTGGACGGACGCGTCGGCCAGCGCCAGCTGCTCCAGGTCGGCCTCGGAGATGTCGGGCGCGACCTCCAGGCGGGCCCGGACCTTGCCCTTGATCTGGACGACGGCGGTGACGGACTCCTCCACCAGCAGCGCCGGGTCGACCTCGGGCCAACCCGTCCGCGCGACGGTCGGCTCGTGGCCCAGGCGCGCCCACATCTCCTCGGCGGTGTACGGCGCCACCAGGGACAGCAGGATCGCGACCGCCTCGGCGGCCTCCCGGACCGCCGGGTCGGCGGGACCGCAGCCGGAGTCGATCGCCTTGCGGGTGGCGTTCACCAGCTCCATGACGCGCGCGACCATGACGTTGAACCGGTAGGACTCGACCAGCTCGCCGGCGTCGTGCACGGTCCGCGCCGTGACGCGACGCAGCGCGACGTCGCCGCCCTCGGGCGACGCGCCCACCTCCGACGCGACGTCACCGGACAGCCGCCAGGCGCGCTGCAGGAACTTCAGCGACCCGGCCGGAGACATGTCGGCCCAGTCGATGTCGTCCTCCGGCGGGCCGGCGAAGACCAGGGTCAGGCGCACCGCGTCCACACCGAAGGCACCGAGTTGGTCCCCCAGGTTGACGCCGTTGCCCAGGGACTTGCTCATCTTCTTGCCCTGGTTGATCACGAAGCCCTGGTTCAGCTGCGCCAGCCAGGGCTCGCGGAAGTCGACCAGGCCCATGTCGTTCAGGACCTTGGTGAAGAAGCGGCCGTACAGCAGGTGCAGGACGGCGTGCTCCACGCCGCCGACGTACAGGTTGCACGGCATCCAGGCGTTGACCTTGGCGCTGTCGAAGGCCTGCGTGTGGTCCTGCGGGGAGCAGTAGCGGAACATGTACCAGGACGAGTCCACGAAGGTGTCCATGGTGTCGGTGTCCCGGGTCGCCGGGCCACCGCAGGTCGGGCAGGTGGTGTTGACCCACTCGGTCGCCCCGCCCAGCGGCGAGGTGCCCTTGGGCTTCAGGTCGGCGCCGCGCAGGTCGGGCAGGGTGACCGGCAGCTGGTCCTCGGGGACCCGGACCTCGCCGTCGACCGGGCAGTGCACGATCGGGATGGGCGCACCCCAGTAGCGCTGGCGGCTCAGCAGCCAGTCGCGCAGGCGGAAGTTGACGGTGCCGCGACCCAGCCCCTGGCCCTCCAGGTAGGCGATCGTCGTCGACTTGGCCTCGGCGACGCCCAGCCCGGACAGGTCGATCTCGTCGTTGGCGGAGTTGATGGCCGGGCCGTCGCCGGTGAAGGCCTCGCCCTCCCAGTCGGCCGGCGGCTGGACGGTGCGGATGACGGGCAGGTCGAAGGCCTGGGCGAACTCCCAGTCGCGCTGGTCCTGGCCGGGCACGGCCATGATCGCGCCGGTGCCGTAGTCGGCCAGCACGTAGTCGGCGGCGTACACCGGGATCTGCGTGCCGGTCAGCGGGTTGGTCGCGTGCACGCCCAGGAAGACGCCGGTCTTGGGCCGGTCGGTCGACAGCCGGTTGATCTCGGTCTCCTTGCGGACCTCGACCAGGTAGTCGTCCAGTGCCGGGCGCTGCTCCTCGGTGACCAGCTCGCCGGCCAGCGCGGCGTCGGCCGCCACCACCATGAAGGTCGCCCCGAACAGGGTGTCGGGCCGGGTGGTGTAGACGGTGACGGGCTCGTCACGGCCCTCGATGGCGAAGTCGACGTGCGCGCCCTCGGAGCGGCCGATCCAGTTGCGCTGGGCGGTGACCACGCGGTCCGGCCAGGTCTGCTCCAGCTCGTCCAGGCCGTCCAGCAGCTCCTGGGCGTAGTCGGTGATCTTGAAGTACCACTGGGTCAGCTCCTTCTTGGTCACCTCCGCCCCGCAGCGCTCGCACGTGCCGCCGACGACCTGCTCGTTGGCCAGCACGGTCTGGTCCTGGGGACACCAGTTGACCGGGGAGTTCTTCCGGTAGGCCAGGCCGCGCTCGTGGAACTTCAGGAACAGCCACTGGGTCCAGCGGTAGTACTCCGGGTCGGAGGTGTTGAAGGTCCGCGTCCAGTCGAAGGAGGCGGCGTACTTCTTGCACGACTCGATCGAGCGCGCGATGTTGGCGCGCGTGTAGGTGTCGGGGTGCTCGTCGTTCTTGATGGCGGCGTTCTCCGCGGGCAGGCCGAAGGAGTCGAAGCCCATCGGGTTCAGGACCTCGTAGCCCTTCTGCCACCAGTAGCGCGCCATCACGTCGTGCAGCGCGAACACCTCGGCGTGGCCCATGTGCAGGTCGCCGGAGGGGTAGGGGAACATCGTCAGCGCGTACTTCTTCTCGCGCGGGGCGTCGTCGTCGGCCCGGAAGGGCTGCAGCCGGTCCCAGACGGGCAGCCACTTGTCCTGTACGGCGACCACGTCGTAGGTCTCGGCCTCGGTGTCGTGGCTCTGGGTCTGCTCGCTCATCATCGTCTCTCTCGCAGCTCGTGGGTGTTCCTGCTCCTGGCGCCCGCACCCCGGGCATGAAAAAGCCCCTCGCGCACGAGGGGCAGCCGCGTCGAAGAGTGCGTGTCGACGCGGCTAGGTAAGGAGCAGGTTCCTCTGCATGTCCTCATCGTAGCGCGAGACGACGGTCCCGGTCAGCCGACGGGTCCTAGGGTGGCGGCCATGACTGTCCCCGACATGTTCCGACTCGACGGCAAGGTCGCCGTCATCACCGGCGCCTCGAGCGGCCTCGGCGTCGCCTTCGCGCAGGGCCTGGCCGAGGCCGGGGCCGACGTCGCCCTCGGCGCCCGGCGCGTCGACCGGCTCGCCGAGACCGCCGCGCTGGTGGAGAAGACGGGGCGTCGCGCGCTCACGGTCGCCACCGACGTGGCCGACCCCGACTCCTGCACCAACCTGGTCGCGCTCGCGATGGAGGAGTTCGGCCGGGTCGACATCCTGGTCAACAACGCCGGCATCGGCACCGCCGTCCCCGCCACGAAGGAGACGCCCGAGGAGTTCCGGGCGGTCATCGACGTCAACCTCAACGGCTGCTACTGGATGGCGCAGGCCTGCGGCCGAGTCATGCAGCCCGGCTCGAGCATCATCAACATCTCCTCGGTCCTCGGGCTCACGACCGCGGGCCTCCCCCAGGCGGCGTACGCCGCGTCCAAGGCCGGCCTGATCGGGCTGACCCGCGACCTGGCGCAGCAGTGGACGGGCCGCAAGGGCATTCGCGTCAACGCGATCGCCCCGGGCTTCTTCGCCTCGGAGATGACCGAGCAGTACCCGCCCGGCTACCTCGAGCAGCAGGGCGCGCGGATCCCCGTCGGCCGCAAGGGCGACCCGGCCGAGCTCGCGGCCGCGGTGGTCTTCCTGGCCTCCCCCGCCGGCGGCTACGTCACCGGCCAGACCATCGCCGTCGACGGCGGCATGACGATCACCTGACGACACCGGGCAGGGTGAACGTCGAGGCCGTCCCGGTCGAGAGGGTCAGCACGTCGGCCACCTTGGCGTTGTACGACGTCTGGTCGGTCGTGCAGAGCACCAGCCGGACCGCGTGGCCGGCGGCGAACCGGTGGGCGAAGCCCGCGAGCCGCATGTCCACCGGCTCGCCGACCGCCGCCGCGGGCACCCGGACCGGCGCGATCAGCCGGTGCACCAGCACCGTGCTGCCGTCGGGCGCCACGTCGTAGACCTTGGCGAAGAAGACCATGTCCTGGCCGTTGCTGTTGGTCAGCAGCAGGTGCGCCTCGGGGATCCCGACGGCCGCCACGGGCCGCGCGAACGGCGCCGAGGTGAAGGCCGCGAACTGGCCGTCGATCTCGGTCGGCGGGGTGTCGCCGGAGCTCGGCGAGGCGTCCGGGCCGGTGAAGTTCGACGTCTCGGTGTAGGCCGCGGGCTCGCCGCCCTGCGGGTTGAGCATCGTGACCGACCCGCTCGTCACGGGCTTGCCCGGCGCCACCAGCGCGTCGGTGCCGGAGATCCGGAAGGTCGTCGACGCGTGCAGTGGGAACCGCGCGGACGTGCCGTACTGCTCGTCGTCGGCGCCGTGGCCGGCGTACTTCTTCCAGTCGCGGTACCAGGCGAACGCCGGGCCTCGGCCGCCCGCCGTGCCGCGCAGCCAGTGGTCCATCCAGCGCAGGGATCGCAGCGACAGGTAGCAGTGGTCCATCCGGCGCACCGAACGCAGCGTCCCGTCGTAGGCCTCGCACTCCCCCGGCTGCGAGTCGTAGCCGCCGTGGCCGCCGGAGTTCCAGATCATCCCGACCGGCACGCCGCGGCGGTGCAGCGCGCGGTAGGTCGCGCTGGCGTCGTTGAGGTTGAACAGGGTGTCGCTCTGCCCCTGCACCAGGAGCACCGGGACGTGGATCCGGTCGAGGTACGTCGACGCGGAGGCGCGCCGGATCAGCCGGCGCGCCTCGGCGTCGGAGTCGCCGGTCGAGGTCAGCAGCTCGTAGGTGCGGCACAGCGGCAGGTAGTAGCCGGGGCAGCTCGCGGCGCCGCCGATCTCGACGGGGTCGCCGGAGGCCTGCTTGGCGCCCGGGCAGTCGCCGCCGCCCATCGCGGGCTGGCTGTTGCCGAGGGCGTAGAAGAGCGAGGTCCACTCCTGCTTGAAGACCCCCTGGGCGTTGAGGCCGTGGTCGAGCCCGGTCGGGTCGCCGGGCACGACGCGGTTGTTGGGGTCGAGGGAGTAGATGAGGTTGTTCCACGTCCGGCCGACCACGCTGGTGCGGATCCGCCTGTCGTGCGCGGCCAGCGGCAGCTGGATGCCGCCGCCGTAGGACCCGCCGATGGTGCCGACGACCACGCCGCGCGCGTCGCGCCGTACGTCGCGGCGGGGCTCGAGGACCTTGTCGATCAGCTGGCGGGCGCTCTTCACGTCGTAGTCGGCCGACTGCAGCGTGACGCAGCCACCGCTCGCCCCGAAGCCCGACGAGGTGTAGGTCAGCACGACGTAGCCGTGCGCCGCGAAGAACCGGGCGGTGCTGACGACCTCCGGGGACGTCTTGTTCAGCCCGAAGCCGTGGGTCATCAGGATCGCCGGCTGCGGGTGCCGCCGGCTGGCGTTGTCCGGGACGTAGAGGCGGGTGTCGAGGTCGATCGCGATGTCGTCGTCGGGGCCGGTCACCACGGGCACCAGCCGGTCGATCGTCTTCCAGTGGTGGCTGCCGTGCGCCGCCGGCACGTGGTCGGAGCGGACGTGCGGGCGCTGCTGCCCGGCGTCCGCGGGTGCGCCGGTCGCGCCGGTCACGAGAAGGAGGAGGCCCACGACTGCTGCGGCGCTGCGCACACGGCTCGACATGGGCCGACCGTACGCCGCCGCGGACCGCTACGGTCTCGTTTGTGACTCACCCCCGAGCAGTCGTCATCGGTGCCGGCTTCGGCGGGCTGGGCGCCGCGCGCGCCCTCCGCGAGCAGGGCATCACCGACATCACCGTCCTCGAGCGGGCCGACACGGTGGGCGGGGTGTGGCGCGACAACACCTACCCGGGCGCGGCCTGCGACGTCCCGTCGCCGCTCTACTCCTGGTCGTGGGCGCCCAACCCCGCCTGGCACCGGCGCTACGCCGAGCAGCCGGACATCCTCGACTACCTGCGCCGGACGGCCGCCGACGAGGGGCTGCTCGAGCACGTCCGCACCGGCGTCGACGTGGTCTCCGCGGTCCTCGAGGAGGCGGCCGGCTTCTGGCGGCTCACCGGCCACGACGGATCGACGTACGACGCCGAGATCGTGGTGTCCGCGGTCGGCCAGCTCTCCAACCCGGTGGTGCCCGACGTCGCGGGGGCCGAGACGTTCGCGGGGCCGGCGTTCCACTCGGCGCACTGGCGCCACGACGTCGACCTGACCGGCAAGCGGGTCGCGGTGATCGGCACGGGGGCCAGCGCGATCCAGTTCGTCCCCGGCATCGTGGACCGGGTCGCCTCGATGACGGTCTTCCAGCGGAGTGCGCCGTACGTCGTCCCGAAGCCCGACCAGGAGTACCGCGAGCGGCACCACGCGCTCTTCCGCCGCTTCCCGCGCACCCAGCAGGCCGAGCGTTCCTTCGTCTACTGGATCGGCGACCGGCTCAACCGGGCGCTCGGCGAGGACTCCCGCTACAGCCGGGCTTTCGTCGGCGCGATCCGCGCGTCCTGGAAGCTCCAGCTGCGCCGCCAGGTGCCCGACCCGGCGCTGCGCGCGAAGCTCGTGCCGGACTACCCGATCGGCTGCAAGCGGCTGCTCTTCTCCAACGACTGGTACCCCGCGCTCTCCCGCGACCACGTCGACGTCGTCACCGAGAAGGTGACCGGCATCGAGCCCGGCGGGGTCCGGAGCGCCGACGGCACCCTGCACGAGGCCGACGTGCTGATCTGGGGCACCGGCTTCGCCGCGACCCGCTTCCTCGACGGGATCGACGTGCGGGGCGTCGGCGGCCGGGACCTGCACCAGGAGTGGGTCGACGGCGCCCGGGCCCACCTCGGCATCACGGTGCCCGGCTTCCCCAACCTGTTCTGCATCTACGGCCCCAACACCAACCTCGGCGGCAGCTCGATCATCGCGATGATGGAGGCGCAGGCCGGCTACGTCGCCCAGGTCGCGCGCCGGATCGCCGACGGGGACGCCCGTCTCGTGGCCGCGCACCCTGCCACGCTGGAGCGCTTCGACGCCGAGATGCAGCACCGGTTGGCGACCAGCGCGTGGTCCTCGTGCCAGAGCTGGTACGTCGACGGCGGGCGGATCACCACCAACTGGCCCGGCCTGGTCGCCGAGTACGAACGCCGCACCGCCGAGGTGGACTGGGACGACCTCCAGGTGATTTCTTGACCTTCCCCCCAGTTCCGGAACGGATCCGACCGGAACGCTGCCTAGGGTGGTGCCACCGGCGTCCACGGGGGATGCCACACAGAGAGGTCCGTCATGGCTGAGGTCGTGTTCTTCCACCACGTGCAGGGGCTGACGCCCGGGATCGTCGCGTTCGCCGACGAGCTGAGGGCCGCGGGACACACCGTGCACACGCCCGACCTCTTCGAGGGGCAGACGTTCGCCAGCATCGAGGACGGGATCGCCTACGTGCGCGCCCAGCCCGAGGGGGCACTCGACGAGCGTGCCGACAAGGCCGTCGCCTCGCTGCCGGCCGAGGTCGTCCTCGGCGGCACGTCCTTCGGCGCCGGACAGGCCCAGCGGCTGGCGAGCACCTCCACCGCCGCCGGGATCCTGCTCGAGTCCTTCGTCGGACCCGAGTGGATCCAGCCCTGGCCCGAAGGGGTGCCCGCGCAGGTGCACGGCATGGACGCCGACCCGTTCTTCGCCGAGGAGGGCGACCTGGACGCCGCCCGTGCCGTCGCGTCGACGCGCTCGGACATCGAGGTCTTCACCTACCCCGGCAACGTGCACCTCTTCACCGACAGCTCGCTGGCGGCGTACGACGCGGACGCGATGGGTGTCGTGACGTCGCGGGTGCTGGAGCTCCTCGCGAGGCTCTGACTGGGTGCGTCCCATGCGGTCCCTGCGCCACCTGTCGCGTGTTCAGGCTCCCGGCGCGCACTCCCAGCCGCGGCCTGACCACGCGGAGTGCGGCAGAACCAGACGTTTGCCGAGAGTCAGTCAGGTGCCAGCACCTGGACTTCGCAACGTCAGTCAATGCACTGACTCCACGCGCCTGCTCGCCACGCCCCATCGGTGCGCCACACGTCGACCTGTACCGAGCGTCGCCCTCTGCGATTGAGCAAGTCCATGACGCGCACGACTTCTTGGTCCCCCGGCCCAACGTCGGCTTCTTGGCCACGCGCTTGGGTCCGCAACGACGCGCCGCGACCCCAATCCTCATTCGCCAGCATCGCTTCTTCAAGCCAGACCAGGTGTTTGCACTCGCTACTGGTTCGTAGTGGCTGGTGCAGTCGCCGCCCTCATCCGCACCCGAGCAAGCGCTGAGCAACGAGCAAGCAACAAGGGCCACGGACAATCGCAGCGACACCGACATCGGCATGGGACGCACTCTGCCTGTTGGTGGTTCCGCACGCCCGCTCATCGGCAGGACCGCGCCGATCGCGGCAGTGGCGTGCGTCTGCGAGCGCGCGCAATTCGCGGCATAGGAGCGTGCGGTCACCCGTCACCGCTTCGGCAAAGTTGGTGCCCCGCCAGCCTTCCGGTACGCGTCCCAGCCGGCACGCATCCCCTGTTTAAGGGGTAGTGCCTGCGCCAGCATCGTCCGGCGGTGCAGGTGGGTCCGTTCAATCGTCGGGCGCGCGTCCATGCCGAAGTACGCGCACACCTCGATTACCAGCGCGTCAGACACGTCGAGCAACGGCACCAACACCGACGACCAGATCGTTGCCGCGTCACCCTCGAGACCTTCCACCAGCCATCCTCGGCTGTGTGCTGCTCCGGAGAACAGGGGCCACAGCGACTGCTGATTCGGGGTGAACCGAGCCACTTGGTCCGTCACCTTTGGTGTCAGCAGCGACGCCTCGCCCTGATACGTGACGAGCCGCGTCTCTTCGCTGCGATCGCCACCCTTCAGTCTCAGCTCAATGCCAGCCTGCCTCATCAACTTCTGACCCAGGCCGCGTCCCTCGAGGACCCGCTCTTTCTCGCCCTCCGCGGCGTTGACCTCTCCGAAGCTGTCGAGAGCGTTCGGTGGCGCCTGACTGTCGTGCAGAAGCCTGCCGGCCCACCGTGCGATGCGCTGCTCGGTGCTGACGTCGGGCTGGATGAGCCAGAACGTGTTGAACGAAGCCTCGTAGATAGCTCTGCCGAGCGTCATCGCGGACAGCGGCATCAACTGGTCGGAGACGACGATCGCCATCAAGCCCCGCACGTGTTCCGCACCGGACGAAAGGTTGAGAATGGCGCCCTTGTGTGCCCACCAGCGGAGGCCGAGCAGGTCCATCTTCCGCTTGTGGTTGTTGATGTGGTCGAAGTCTGCGCGTGCCGGCGTGCCTTCGGGCGGTCTGTCAGCAAGGCCGTTGGCTTGCTTGAGCAGGCCCGTGAGGTGGCGGACTTGCTGCGTGATAACGCGTGAGGCCAGGACGAACGGGTCGGCGGACACGGGAACACGGTACGGCGACGCAAGCCTGCCGGGAGACTGAGTCACAACGACTCGAGAGGGGCAACGGGCGGATTGCTTGCCGTAGTTAGCTCGTGTGGTCGGCAAGCCATCCGCGCGCGCCCATGTGCACGCTATGCGGCATAGCGTGCGTTCACGCGAGTGTGCTGATTCGGTGTTAAGGCGCAGACGCCTGCGCCCACGTTCGGTACGCCATGGCGAGGTTGTTCGCCGAGGTCGACCCGTGGGAACGCTGCGGCGTGGTTTCCTTGCCTTGCACGCGACCACCCACTGAACGAGGAGGCTGTGTCGACCGTGGCCCAGTCCCGCGACCGGCATGAAGTGCTTCACGCCGTCGACTTCGACCTGCACGACACGACGTTCAGATACCCCGAGGGCGGGCCTCGGCTGTGCCGCGCCGACCTGTCCCCCAGGTCCGACCCCGTTCTGCTGGCCGACAGAGGCAGCCTTGAGTTCTGTCCGGTGTGCGTCGCTGCCGCACGCGCGTCGTGCGAGGCCTACGAAATCTTCGGGGAAGAACTCACCGACATCGAGTGGCGGACCGTTAGCGGGAGATGGCTGCAGTGTGAACCCAGCGACCTACCCGGTGATCTCGCGGAGCTGTACTGGGACGACGTCGACATCGAGCCGCCCGCCCCCGGACGGTCAGTCCCCGAGCCGCTCGCGGAGCCGACGCTAACCGGCCCTGCGCACGCGTACGCCGAGGTGGTCAGGCTGAGCAACTCGGAAGTGTGGCTGATCGGCCCGGGAGAGGGGCCAGCGGCCGCGCTGGAACACCCCGCTGGTGTGCGCCCCTGTGTCGCGTCGATGGCGGGCATTCGCAATGATCGCTTCCCACGTCCTGAGTACGGGGAGTACTGCCCGGTGTGCGTTTCCGTCGTGCTCGGCTGGTTGTATGCACGCGCATCGGTCTCTGGGGTCGACTGGTGCATCCAAGACGGTACGCGCGTCGCCGAGCCGGCCCGCGTCCGTGACGTCGCCGAGAAGCAGGGCCGGAAGTCAAGGCAAGCTGCGGAGGCGCGCGAGGAGAAGCGCCACGAGACCGTGCGTCAGTTGCGCCGGCGCGGATCGGAACTCCTTGCTCAGGAGTGGACCGCTCGCCACAGCAAGTAGGCACCGCGACGGCAGGGGCGTGCGCGGGCAAGTCTCGAAGCGTGACGACTTGCGGAATCGAGATGTGTGGGCGCCGGTGACGACGCACTCACGAATCCTTGAGCAGGGCCACCCCTCTCAGAGGCGACGTACATCAGCCAGCCACCGGTGGACTCTGTCGGTTCCAGCTGAGGGCATGGCGCGCTCTTGGGCACGAGAGTGCGCTTCTCGCGGGCCTCGATCATCCGGGAAATGGGGCACCCAGTGAGAGGTCCTGTCGGGGCCTGCCCCACCGGGTTACCCACTTCAGATGTATCGCCCGGCTCCCGGCCGTCACATGCTGAGGGTCGTTGCGCCGCACCCGAGTCCCCTCGCGAAGCGGCATCTCGTGGAGCTGATACGGAGGACATGGACATGCTCAAGACACGACTCGCGGCCGTGGGCTTCGCCGCCGCCACCCTGGTCGCCACCTCGGCAGGTGTCGCCAGTGCGGACCCGGTGAACGCGAAGAACGCACTCCCGCTGCACATCGTCTGCAACAACGGCCACACCTACTCGGGGGTCTCGAACGGCGACGGCAACTTCACCCCGGCGCACGACCTGGGCAGCAACGCCGTGCTGATCCCGGTCTCGTTCGGCGCGATCACGTTCACCGTCAAGGACGCGCAGGGCCACATCCTCGACCAGGAGACCGACCCGCCGGCCAGCAAGGGGAGCTCGGCGAAGAACCCGGGTGCCACGACCAGTTGCAGCTTCTCCGGCGGCGCCACGGCACCGGACGGCACGAGCTTCAGCATCGTCGGCACCGTCGTGGGGATGGTCACGCCGCTGCGGTGATCGCTTCCGGGGCTCACCCCGCCTGACGTTCGCTGGGGTTGCGGTGCGCCGCGGCGATCGCCGAGCACACACGCGAAAGGGCCCGGCAAGCGCTTGGCGCTTGCCGGGCCCTTTCTTCGTGTGTGGAGCTGAGGGGACTCGAACCCCTGACCCTCTGCATGCCATGCAGATGCGCTACCAGCTGCGCCACAGCCCCAACTGTTTCCTTCGCGTCTCCGCGTCGGCAACGAGCAGGAATACTAGCCAGAAGGGGCATCCGATGTGAAATCGGGGGTCCCCTCCGGGGGCAACAGGCCGGTGTGGACCGTCTCGTTGTACGACGACAGCCGCAGCCGACCGCTGCGGTGCTCGGTCAGCGTGGCCCAGCCGCAGTTCTCCATGGGCATCAGGTCGCCGTCGGCGTCCTCGGGCACGCCGAGGATGCTCTGCACGGTGACGTTGATGGCGGCGCCGTGCGAGACCACGATGCCGGTCTGCCCCGTGCCGAGCTCCGCGAGCTTTTCCATGAGCGCGGGCACCATCCGAGCCTGGACGTCCGCGACGGACTCCGCGCCCGGCACGTGGCCGGTCACGTGGCCGGCGGACCACAGCGCGTGCGCCTCGGGGAAGCGCGCGGCGAACTCCGCCACGGTCAGCCCGGACCGCTCCCCCACGTCGAACTCACGCAGGCGCGGGTCGGTGCGGGCCACCAGGCCGGTGGCCAGCTCGACGTACGACGCCGTCTGGCGCGCTCTCCGCAGGTCGCTGGACCACAGCGCCACCGCGCCGTAGCCGCCGAGGTACGGCGCCGCCGCGGCGGCCTGCGCGTGGCCGGTCTCGTCGAGGGAGACGTCGGTGTGGCCCTGGGCGCGGCCCTCGAGGTTCCACGCGGTCTGCCCGTGACGGAGCAGGACGAGGCGGCGTCCGGTCATCGGATCAGCGCTGGTGGGACACCACGTCGGCGGGCAGCTCGATGGCCGGGCAGTCGCGCCACAGCCGCTCGAGGGCGTAGAACTGGCGCTCCTCCTCGTGCTGGACGTGCACGACGATCTCGCCGTAGTCGATGAGCACCCAGCGACCGTCGCGCTCGCCCTCGCGACGGATCGGCTTGGCGCCGATCTCGCGGAGCTTGTCCTCCACCTCGTCGACGATCGCCTTGACCTGGCGGTCGTTGGTGGCCGAGGCCAGCACGAACGCGTCGGTGATCGCGAGCTGCTCGCTCACGTCGAAGGCGATGATCTGCTGGGCGAGCTTCTCCGACGCCGCGCGGGCGGCGGCGTGCACGAGCTCGAGGGCGTGGTCGGTGGCGGTCATGCGTGTGGGTCTCCGGACTGGTCGGACTTCTGGGGGTACAGGTCGTGCTTGGCGAGGTACTGGACCACGCCGTCGGGCACGAGGTACCAGACGGGTTCGCCGCGGCGCTTGCGCTCGCGACAGTCGGTCGACGAGATCGCCAGCGCGGGGATCTCGACCATGGTCACACGCTCGGCCGGGATCGACCCAAGCGTCGCGGGGTCCATCGTGTAGCCGGGGCGGGTGCAGCCGACGAACTGCGCGAGCGCGAAGAGCTCCTCGGCGTTGCGCCAGGTGAAGATGTCGGCGAGCGCGTCCGCGCCGGTGATGAAGTACAGCTCGGCGTCCGGCATCGCGGCCTTGAGGTCGCGGAGCGTGTCGATGGTGTACGTCGGTCCCTCGCGGTCGATGTCGACCCGGGAGACGTTGAACCGCGGGTTGGACGCGGTCGCGATGACCGTCATCAGGTAGCGGTCCTCGGCCGGTGAGACCTCGCGGTCGGACTTCTGCCACGGATCCCCCGTGGGGACGAAGACGACCTCGTCGAGGTCGAACCACGCCTGCACCTCCGAGGCCGCCACGAGGTGGCCATGGTGGATGGGGTCGAAGGTGCCGCCCATGACCCCGACGCGGCGCGCTGGCGTGCTCAGCTGTGCTCGCGCCCCGCGCCGAACATCAGAAGTCCGGCCATCATGAAGATGAGGATGCCCAGGGCGATGCCGCCCACAACCCAGTGATTCATGCGGGACAGCCTACCGGGCCCGCGCCGGGGGGTGGCACGGGCTCAGCGCACGTGGCCGTCGCCGGTCACGACGTACTTCGTCGAGGTCATCTCGGGCAGCCCCATGGGGCCGCGCGCGTGCAGCTTCTGGGTGCTGATCCCGATCTCGGCGCCGAAGCCGAACTCGCCGCCGTCGGTGAAGCGGGTCGAGGCGTTGACGAGCACCGCGGCCGAGTCGACCTTGGCCACGAACCGGCGGGCGGCCGCCTGGTCCTCGGTGAGGATCGCGTCGGAGTGCTGGCTGGAGAAGCGCCGGATGTGCGCGATGGCCTCGTCGAGGTCGGGCACGACGCGCGCGGAGATGTCGAGGGAGAGGTACTCCTGGGCGTAGTCCTCGTCGGTGGCGGCCAGCACGCCGTCGTACGCCGTGAAGGAGTCGTCGCCGTGGAGGGTGACGCCGGCCTCCTGGAGGGCCGCCACCACCCGCGGCAGGAACGCGTCGGCCACCTCCGCGTGCACGAGCAGCGACTCGGCCGCGTTGCAGACGCTCGTGCGGTGGGTCTTGGCGTTGAGGACGACCGCGAGGGCCTTGTCGAGGTCGGCGGCGCGGTCGACGTAGACGTGGCAGTTGCCGACGCCGGTCTCGATCACGGGCACCGTCGACTCCTCCACGACGCTGCGGATCAGGGAGGCGCCGCCGCGCGGGATCAGCACGTCGACGAGGCCGCGGGCCCGCATCAGGGCCTTGACCGAGTCGTGGGAGTCGCCGGGGACGAGCTGGACGACGTCGGCGTCGAGGCCCTGGCCGACGGCGGCGTCGCGCAGGACCGCCACGATGGCGGCGTTGCTGGACCGGGCGCTGGAGCTGCCGCGGAGCAGCACCGCGTTGCCGGACTTCAGGCAGATGCCGGCGGCGTCGGCGGTCACGTTGGGGCGGGCCTCGTAGATCATCCCGACCACGCCGAAGGGCACCCGGACCTGGCGGAGCTCGAGGCCGTTGGCCAGCGTGGAGCCCCGGACGACCTCGCCGACGGGGTCGGGCAGGCCGGCGACGTCGCGCAGGCCCTGGGCCATCCCCGCCAGCCGGTCGGGGGTGAGGCGCAGCCGGTCGACGATGTTGGGCGGGGTGCCGCCGGCCTCGGCGCGGGCCACGTCCTCGGCGTTGGCGGCGAGCAGGTCGGCCTCGGCGGCGAGCAGCGCGTCGGCCATCGCGAGCAGGGCGGCGTCCTTGCGCGCCCGCGTCGCGAGCGCCAGCCCGTGGCTGGCCGCGCGGGCCCGGGCGGCGGCGTCCAGGACGTCCTGCTGGGTGCTCATGCTGCGAGCGTAATCACCCGACCGGACCAGTCCCCCGCGTGTCTCGGCCGGCAGGCAACCGTCCGGGCCGTTCGCGCGTCCTACGCTCACCCGGACCCACTCGGGGCATCCACTCCTCCGTGAAGGACACGCCCGTGCACCCCCGTCGCCGCACTCCCCGCGCTCCCCTCGTCACCGCCGTCCTCGCCGCGCTCGGGCTGGCCGCCGCAAGCCTCGGGTCGGGCTCCGCCGCCGCCGCTCCCGCGCCCGAACCGGCCCCGGCGGTCACCCTGTGGGCGCCTGCGTCCCTCACGGTCACGGCCTACGACAAGCACGCCTTCACCGACCTCGGCCTGAAGCTGATCGCCGGCGACGCTCCCCTCGAGCTGTGGTCGACCCGTCCCGCCTACGACCAGCTGATCCACACCGTGCGGCGCGGCCCCTCGGGCGACGTGGCGCTGCCCGACGGGGCGATGAAGGACTTCAACAGCATCCGGCGGTTCGTCACGCTCACCATCACCCCGGCCAACGGCGACCCGGCCCGCTCGGTCACCCGGAAGGCCTGCCTCAACGGGTGGTCCGAGCGGGTGCGGCCGGACGCGCCGCCGCGGTCGCCGTACCCCCGTGGCTGCTGGTACAACCCCTACTCCCTCGGCTCGGTGCAGGGCATCCAGGCCGGCTGGGCGGCGCCGTTCCTCCAGCAGGAGCGGCCACTGAAGCTCGCCCCCGGGAGCTACACCGTCACCGCGACGATCAACCCGGCGTACGCCGCCCCGCTGGGGCTCACCGGCGACGCCGCGACCCGCACGATCGCCCTGACCGTGGAGAACGGCGACGCGCCCTCCGTCGGTCGCCGGGTCTCCCCCACCGCGCGGCCCGCGGCGCACCGCCCGTCCGGCGTGACCGGCGGCCAGCAGGCGGGCCCGACGCCCGACCTGCGCGCACTGCCCGCGTGGGGCATCCAGATGGCGCGCAACGGCAACTACCTGAACTTCTCCGCCACCGTGTGGAACGGCGGCGACAGCCCGCTCGTCGTCGACGGGTTCCGCCGCGAGGGCGAGGACCTGATGGATGCCTACCAGTACTTCTTCGACGCCGACGGCAACCAGACCGGCTACCAGCAGGTCGGGCAGATGCACTGGGATCCGCGCCCCACCCACCAGCACTGGCACTTCGAGGACTTCGCCCGCTACGTGCTGCTGCGCGCCGACCACACCGAGGCGGTCCGGTCCCGCAAGGAGGCGTTCTGCCTGGCCAACACCGACGCCGTCGACCAGACCGTGCCCGGCGCCAGCTGGAACCCCGAGAACACCGACCTCTCCACCGCCTGCGGCGACCTCGGGTCGCTGTCGATCCGCGAGGTGCTCGCGTCGGGCTGGGGCGACACCTACGGCCAGTTCCGCGCCGGCCAGTCGTTCGACCTCAAGGGCCTGCCCAACGGCACCTACTACGTGACGGTCATCGCCAACCCCGACGACCGGCTCGTCGAGTCGGACACCACCAACAACACCTCGTTCCGCGAGGTCGTGATCGGCGGCAGGCCCGGCGCCCGCACCGTCACCGTCCCGCCCGTCGGGCTGGTGGTGGAGCCGACGTACGGCGACGGTCCGCCGGTCGACTGACGGCGGTCTGGACGACCAGACCGGGCGCCGTCCCGAAGACGTCGTACGGCGCGCGGTCAGGAGGCGCGACGACGACCACGCACGTCGTGTGCGGCCTCGCATCGCCCGGTCGCGGTATTCACTTCCGCCCGCGGGCGGCTCACAGTTGCAGGTTCCAGACCCGTGTCGGCGGGCACTCCTGCCTGACCCGGGACGACGACCGGAGGAGCACCACGTGAGCAAGCCCTGGACGACCCGAGCCGCGGGAGCCGCGGCCCTCCTCCTGGTGGCGTCGGGGCTCGGCGCCCTGTCCGCCGCGTCCGCCACGGCGACGCCCGGCCACGGCGCGGGCGGGCGCCTGCACGCCGTGCGCGTGTGCACCGCGACGCTCGGCACGGGCGAGGCGAACTGCCACGCCAAGGTCCTCGTGGACAGCAAGGGCGCCTACCCGGCGTCGACCTCGCCGCCGGCCAGCGGCCTCGACCCGGCCGAGCTCAAGGAGGCCTACAAGCTCACCGGCCTCACCTCGGGCGGCCGCACCGTCGCGATCGTGGACGCCTTCGGCTATCCCAACCTCGAGCGCGACCTGGCGACCTACCGCAGCCAGTTCGGTCTCCCGCCCTGCACGCGGGCCAACGGCTGCCTGCGCATCATCGACCAGACCGGCGGCACGGCCCTCCCGCGCCTCGACGTCGGATGGGCACAGGAGCAGGCGCTCGACGTCGACGCGGTCTCGGCGGCCTGCCCCGACTGCAAGATCCTCGTCGTCCAGGCGAGGACGAACTCCTTCGCCAACCTCGGCGCCGCTGTCGTCACGGCGTCCAACCAGCCGGGCGTCGTGGCGATCTCGAACAGCTACGGCGGCGGCGACGCCGCGGACGCGACGTACGGCGCCTACTACAACCACCCGGGCATCGCGGTGACCGCCTCGACCGGCGACAGCGGCTACCGGGGCGGCAGCTACCCCGCGTCCTCGTCGTACGTCACCGCCGTCGGCGGCACGTCGCTGGTCAAGGACTCCAGCGCCCGTGGATGGTCCGAGAGCGTCTGGAGCGGCGCGGGCTCGGGCTGCTCGTCGTACAACGCGGCGCTGGCCGCGGCCTCGACCTTCGACACCGGCTGCACGCGGCGCGCGATGGCCGACGTGGCCGCCGCGGCTGACCCGGGCAAGGGTGGCCTGGCGGTCTACTACCCGACCAGCAGGAACGGCTCGACCTGGGGCCAGTTCGGCGGCACCAGCGAGTCCGCCCCGATCATCGCGGCGGTCTACGCGCTGTCCGGCAACACGGCCGGCTATGCCAACGCGATCCCCTACAGCCACGCGGGCAACCTGTTCGACGTGACCAGCGGCAGCAACGGCTCCTGCCCCACGACGCAGTGGTGCACCGCCCGGACCGGCTGGGACGGGCCGACCGGGCTCGGGACCCCCAACGGCGCGGGGGCCTTCTGACCCGAGCGGGGGTTGAATCGGGACTTGCGACCACCCCAATCGGGAGTTCTGACCATCGCCGCGGGCCCGGGTGACCACAAGTACCGACTCATGTGTCCATAACTACCGATTCAACATGCCGACGGCCCGCCCGGATGATCCGGACGGGCCGTCGTACGACGTGGGCTGGACTCAGCCCTTGCGCTTGTTGATCTCCTCGGTGGCGGCGGGGAGGACCGTGTGGAGGTCACCCACGACACCGAAGTCGACGAGCTCGAAGATCGGGGCCTCGTCGTCCTTGTTGACCGCGACGATCGTCTTCGAGGTCTGCATGCCGGCGCGGTGCTGGATCGCACCGGAGATGCCGTTGGCGACGTAGAGCTGCGGCGAGACCGTCTTGCCGGTCTGGCCGACCTGGAAGCTGTGCGGCATCCAGCCCGAGTCGACGGCCGCACGCGAGGCACCCACGGCCGCGCCGAGCGCGTCCGCGAGGCCCTCGATGGGCTCGAAGTTGCCGCCGGTGCCACGACCACCGGAGACCACGATCGCGGCCTCGGTGAGCTCGGGACGACCGGTCGCCTTGCGCGGCTGCGAGGCCACGATCTGCGCGGTCTTGGCGGCGTCGGAGATCTCGGCCGTGAACTCCTCGACCGTGCCGGCGCCCGCGGACTCCTCGGGCGTGGCGGCGTTGGGCTTCACGGTGATGATCGGCGTGCCCTTGGTGACCTTCGCGGTCACGGTGAAGTTGCCGGCGAACACGCTCTGCGTGGTCACCGGGCCCTCCTGCACGTCGACGGCGTCGGTGATCAGGCCCGACTCGAGCTTGATCGCGAGCCGGCCCGCGATCTCCTTGCCCTCGTAGGAGGACACGATCAGCACGGCAGCGGGCGAGGTCTTGGCGACCAGCTGCTGCAGCGCCTCGGCCTTGGGCGCGACGAGGTAGCCCTTGATCTGGCTGTCCTCGACGGCGTAGATCTTCTCGGCGCCGTAGGCCTTGAGCTTCTCGGCGACCTCGGCGGTCTTGCCGGCGTCGCCGATGAAGACCGCGGACGGCTCACCGAGGCGCTTGGCGATGGCGAGCAGCTCGAGGGTGGGCTTGCGGACGGCTCCGTCGACGTGGTCGACGAGAACGAGAACTTCAGACATCTCTATCTCTCTCCCGGTCCTCAGATGAACTTCTTGGCGGCGAGGAACTCGGTCAGCGCCGTGGCGCCCGAACCGTCCTCGTCGGTGACGATCTCGCCGGCGGTGCGCGGCGGCCGGGCCGTGGTCTCCTCGACCTCGGTCCAGGCGACCGACAGGCCGACGTCACCGGCGTCGACGCCCAGGTCGGCCAGCGACCAGGTCTCCAGCGGCTTCTTCTTGGCCGCCATGATCCCCTTGAAGGAGGGGTAGCGGGCCTCGCCGGTCTGGTCGGTGACCGAGAGGACCAGCGGCATGGTGCCGCCGATGACCTCGGTCGCGGTGTCGCCGTCACGCTTGATGCGGACCTGGTCGCCCTGGGTCTCGATGACCGAGGCGAAGGTGACCTGCGGCAGGCCGAGACGCTCGGCGAGCATCGCCGGGACGACGCTCATGCCGCCGTCGGTGGAGGCCATGCCGCAGACGATCAGGTCGGCGGGGCCGGCCTTCTCGACGGCCTTGGCCAGCACCAGCGAGGTCGCGATGGCGTCGGAGCCGGCGATCGCCTCGTCGGAGACGTGGATGCCCTTGTCCGCACCCATCTGGAGTGCCTTGCGGACCGCGTCCAGGGCCTTCTCGGGCCCGATGCAGACAGCGGTCACCTCGGTGTCGTCGCCGGCCTTCTCCTTGATCTGGAGGGCCTGCTCGACGGCGTACTCGTCCAGCTCGGAGAGCAGGCCGTCGACGCCGACTCGGTCAACGGTGTTGTCCGACTCGAACTGCCGGTCGGCAGTCGCGTCGGGAACGTACTTCACGCAGACAACAATGTTCATGGTGGTGTGGCCTTGACGGCCCCTCCTGTGCGCTCGTGGTGGCACTCGATCGTGGTCGCGAGGTTACCGGGGCGTAGCAGGCGCGTCACGGCGTCTCGCGGTGGGAACCGTCACAGCGTCGAGAAGGTCACACGGCCGGACCTACGGCCGGATGAGCCGCTCGACGATCCGGCCGACGACCAGCCAGGCGACGGCGCCCAGGCCCCAGTTGAACAGGGCGTTCTTGGTGGTCGCGTCCTGGCCGGTGAAGTGCTTGATGCCGTCCTGCCGCGAGAAGACACCCAGGTCGACGCGGTCGGCGGTGTCGATCACGAACTTCACCAGGGCGTTGCCGGTGTTGGCGTCGAGGGCGACCATCAGCGCACCGACGGCCAGGAACAGCGCCGCCAGCGCGAACAGCAGCCACACGACCCGGGCCACCTGCGTCCGGACCTTCGTCACCGGGCTCACCGCCACCTCGGACCTCCTCTTCATCATCGTCCCCTGAACTCGGCCTTGCCGGGGCCGTTCTCGACGAAGGAGCCCATGCCGATGGCCCGGTCCTCGGTCGCGAACAGCGCCGCGAATTGCTGGCGCTCGATCTCGAGGCCGGTCTCGAGGTCGGTCTCGATGCCCCGGTCGATGCTCTCCTTGGCCGCACGCACGGCGTACGTCGCGGCGTGGGAGAACTGTCCGGCCCAGGCGAGCGCCTGGGCGTAGACGTCGGCGGCCGGGAACACCTTGTCGACCAGGCCGATGGCCAGCGCCTCGTCGGCCTTGACGAAGCGGCCGGTGAAGATGAGGTCCTTGGCGGTGCTCGGGCCGACCAGGCGGGTCAGCCGCTGGGTGCCGCCGGCGCCCGGGATGATGCCGAGCAGGATCTCGGGCTGGCCGAGGGTGGCGTCGTCGGCGGCGAAGCGCACGTCGGCGCACAGCGCCAGCTCGCACCCGCCGCCCAGCGCGTAGCCGGTGATCGCGGCGACGACCGGCTTGGGGATGCGGGCGACCGCAGTGAAGGCCGACTGCAGGCCACCGGATCGCTTGACCATGTCCGTGTAGGACATGTCGTTCATCTCCTTGACGTCGGCGCCGGCCGCGAAGACCCGCTCCCCGCCGTAGACGACCACGGCCTTGACGTCGTCGCGGTCGGTGGCCTCGGCGGCCGCCGCGCGGATCTCCTCCTGCACCTGCACGTTGAGTGCGTTCATCTTCGGCCGGTCAAGGCGGATGGTGCCCACGCCGTCGGCTACTTCCAGTCTGACGAACTCACCCATGGTGTCGATTCACTTCCTGTTCGGGTCCTGCTCTGGTCCTGCTCTGGTCCTGGTCGGGCGCCCCCGGTTGCCGGCGCCCCCGGGGGCATTCTGCCGTCACCCCCGGAACTCGTGGACAATGCGTCGGGTGACCCCCGGAATCTGGAGCCACCCGGGCCAGACGGCCAAGGTGTGGCCAGGCCGCAACTACCCGCTCGGCTCGACCTGGAGCGAGGAGTCGACGAACTTCGCGGTCTACGCGCCCGCGGGCACCCAGGCCTGGGTCTGCCTCTTCGACGAGGAGGACGTCGAGACCCGGCACCAGCTCACCGAGCGGTCGCTGGGCATCTGGCACGGCGCGATCCCCGGGGTGCGTCCCGGCACGCGCTACGGCTACCGGGTCGCCGGCCCGTGGCAGCCCGCCGAGGGGCTCCGCTTCAACCCCCACAAGCTGCTGTTCGACCCCTACGCCCGCGCGATCTCCGGGGCACTCACCCCCGAGCCGGCCGTCTTCGGCTACGTCCAGGGCAGCCCCGAGGAGCGCAACCTCGAGGACTCCGCGCCCTACGTCCCCCGCAGCGTCGTGGTCGAGGACGACACCTTCGACTGGGGCGGCGACACCCCCATGCACCGGCGGTGGCGCGACACCGTCATCTACGAGATGCACGTCAAGGGGATGACCGCGCTGCACGACCGGGTGCCCCACGAGCTGCGGGGCACGTACGCCGGCCTCGCCACGCCCGCGGTCATCGACTACCTCCGCGACCTCGGCGTGACCGCGGTCGAGCTGCTGCCAGTCCACCAGTTCGTGTCCGAGCCGCCGCTGACGCACCGCTGGACCTCGAACTACTGGGGCTACAACTCCATCGGCTACTTCGCCCCGCACCACGAGTACGCCGCGTCCGGCGACCGGGGCGGGCAGGTGACGGAGTTCAAGCAGATGGTCAAGGCCTTCCACGAAGCCGGCCTCGAGGTCATCCTCGACGTGGTCTACAACCACACCGCCGAGGCCGGCCCGCTGGGCCCGACGCTGTCCTTCCGCGGGCTCGACGACCGCGGCTTCTACCGCCGGGTGCAGCCCGAGCGCGACAAGAAGACGACGCTGCTGGCCTTCAACGACACCTACTGGGACGTCACCGGCTGCGGCAACACCGTCGACTCCTCCAACCCGCTGGCGCTGCGGATGATCCTCGACTCGCTGCGCTACTGGGTGACCGAGATGCACGTCGACGGCTTCCGCTTCGACCTGATGTCGGCGCTGACCCGGACCGGCTACGACATCGACATGCAGTGCGCGCTGCTCATCGCGATCGGCCAGGACCCGATCCTGCGCCACGTGAAGCTGGTCGCCGAGGCGTGGGACGCGTCGATGGACGGCTACCTCGTGGGCCGGATGCCGCCGCCGTGGGTGGAGTGGAACGACCAGTACCGCGACACGATCCGCGACTTCTGGCGCGGCCACTCCTCGGGCATCCGCACGGTCGCGACCCGGCTCGCCGGGTCGTCGGACCTGTACGCCGACGACGGGCGGTCGGCGTACAACTCGGTGAACTTCGTGACCGCCCACGACGGCTTCACCCTGCGCGACCTGGTCTCCTACGACCACAAGCACAACGAGGCCAACGGCGAGGACAACCGCGACGGCACCGACAACAACCGGTCGTGGAACCACGGCGTCGAGGGCGAGACCGACGACGACGGCATCGTGGCGCTGCGCCGGCGGCAGGCCGCCAACCTGATGGCGTCGCTGTGCCTGTCCAACGGCGTCCCGATGATCACGGCCGGCGACGAGCGCGGCCGGACCCAGGGCGGCAACAACAACGCCTACTGCCAGGACAACGAGACGTCCTGGATCGACTGGTCACCCGACGACGCGTGGCTCGACGTCTACGAGATCACCAAGCAGGCGCTGCGGCTGCGGCGCGAGCACCCGGCCCTGCGGCAGCGGCACTGGTTCGAGGGACGCCCCGCGATCCGGGGCGGCCCGAAGGACCTCGCGTGGCTGCACCCGTCCGGGCGCGAGATGACCGGCGACGACTGGCACGACGAGTCGATGACCGTGGTCGCGATGTTCGTCTCCGGCGCGCCCCTGCGCTCCCCCGGTCCGCGCGGGGAGCAGCAGGTCGACAAGTCCTTCATGATCTACCTCAACGCCGGCGCGAAGCCCGTGCGCATCGAGCTGCCGGAGAACGACTGGGTGCAGGCCGGCGAGGTCGTGCTGTCGACCGACTTCAAGCTGCCGATCGGCACGCCCGTCAAGGCCGGTGACCGGATGATGCTGGGCAGCCGGTCGGTGCTGGTGCTGCGCCAGACGTAGGCGTCAGGTCGGGGGCGCGCCCAGCCACTCGAAGCAGTGCTCGGGACGCCCGGTCGAGCCGTAGCGCAGGGTCAGCCGGACATGCCCGTCGCGGGCCAGGTCGGACAGGTAGCGCTGCGCGGTGGCCCGCGAGACGCCGGTGGCCTCGGCGACCTCGACGGCCGTGAGCGCGTCACCGGCCGACCGCAGCGCGTCGGTGATGGCCACGGACGTGACGGGCGAGCGGCCCTTGCGGGCCGTGGCGACCGGGGAGTCGGCCATCCGGAGCGTCTGCAGCGCCCGGTCGACGGCGGTCTGGTCGAGGTGGGCTCCCCCGCCGAGCTGCCTCCAGAAGCGCCCGAACGCCACCAGCCGCTCGACCAGGACCGAGGGAGGGAACGGCTTGAGCACGTAGTTGACCGCGCCGCCCGCGAGCGCGCGACGCACCACCGCGGAGTCCTCGGCGGCGCTGACCATGAGCACCGCCGCGGGCAGGTCGCGGATGATCGAGGAGCCGTTGGCGTCGGGGAGGTACTCGTCGAGCAGCACCAGGTCCGCCGCGAGCTCCCCTGCCAGCCTGACCGCGTCGGCAGCGGTGTGCGCGAGGCCGACGACCTCGAAGCCCTCCGCCGCGGCGACGTACGACGCGTGGAGCTGCGCGACGCGGAAGTCGTCGTCGACCACCAGCACCCGGATCGGGTTCATCACCCCTGCCTCTCCCGGGCGCCGGTCAGCACCCGCACCAGCCGGGCCTCGAAGACCGCGCCGTGGTCCTCACCGCCGGCCTCGACGATACGCACGTCCCCGCCGTGGGCGCGGGCCGTGTGCCGGGCCAGCGCCAGCCCGATGCCGTGGCCCGGGGCGCCTCCTGACTCCGCGTCGCGGGTGGTGAAGCCGTGGTCGAAGACCTGCTCGACGTGGTCGGCCGGCACGCCCTCGCCGCTGTCGACGACGTGGACGAGGAGGTCGACGCCGTCGCCGAGCAGCGTCACCTCGACCCAGCGCGGCTCCCGGGCGCCCTCGGCAGCGGCCCGGATCCCGTTGTCGAGCAGGTTGGCCACGACGGTGACGGTGTCGAGCGGGTGGGACAGCCGGTCCTCGAGCCAGGTGGACTCCGAGACCCGCAACGTCACCCCTGCCTCCGACGCGGCGGCGGACTTCGCGGCGAGCAGCCCGGCGAGGTAGGGGTCGTCGACGCCGGAGACCCAGGTGCCCTGCTGGCTCAGCGACGAGAGGTACTCCCCCGCCTCCTCGACGTCCCCGTGGTGCAACAGCCCGGTCAGGGTGTGCAACCGGTTGGAGTGCTCGTGGGCCTGCGCGCGGAGCGCGTCGGTCAGCGCCCGGGTCGCCTCCAGCTCGCGGGCCAGCTCGTCGAGGTCGGTGCGGTCCCGCAGGATCAGCACCGTGCCCAGGTCGCGGCCCTCGCGCTGCACGACCAGGCGGGTGGCCAGCACGACACGGCCGCCGATCACGCGCAGGGCGCCGGCCGGCGCGGGCTGCTCGGCGAAGAGCCCGAGCGCCTCCGGACCCAGCCCGGTGTCGGCGATCGACGTACCTCGTGAGAGGTCGCGGCCCAGCAGCCGGGTCGCCTCGGGGTTGCTCACGGTCACCCGCCCGCGGGGATCGACGGCGAGGACGGCGTCCCGGACGCCACCCAGGACGGCCGCGTGCTCCCGGACCAGGTCGGCCATCTCCTCGGGCTCCAGGCCGAGCGTCGTACGACGGAGTCGGCGCGCCAGCAGGACGGCACCGGCGATGCCCAGGGCCAGCGGAGGGAGCGCGACCAGGCCGAGGAGAATCACCAGCTTGCGGGTCTCCGCGTCGAGCTCGGAGATCGCGATGCCGACGCTGACCTCGCCCACGACGTCGCCGGCCTCGTTGCGCAGAGGCACCTTGCCGCGCGCGGAGTAGCCGAGCGTGCCCTGCTCGATGGCCACGACCTCCCGGCCACCGAGCGCCTCCTCGGGACTGGTGCTGACCGGCTTGCCGATGTTGGCGAGCGTCGGGTGGCTGTAGCGGATCCCGCGGGCGTCGGTGACGACGACGTACAGCGCGCCCGTGCCGAGCCGCATCCGCTCGGCCACGTCCTGCACGGGTCCGTGGGGGTCGGGGGTGCCCGAGGTGACCATCCCGGCGAGGCCCGGCTCCGAGGCCATCGCGCGCGCGATGGCGAGCGCGCGCTGCTCGTACTGCTTCTCCAGGTCATTGCGCAGCACCGCCGCCGAGGTGGCCAGCGAAACCAGCACGACGAAGGTCAGCAGCAGCGCGAGCGCCACCACCGCCTGGGTGCTGAGCGCCAGGCGGTGCCCTCGAAAGGGACGTCGAAGTGGCCAGCGCACCCGGTCACTGTAGGGCCCGGGAACGGTCGCCGAGGCGGTGTGAGCACAACGCGCAGAACGCGACTTGTGCGGTGATCGCCCACAACTGGCGCAAGGCTGGTGACGGTCGTCACTCGCTCCTACGGTCCTCTGCCATGACCCAGACCACACCCCATCGATCGCCCGGCGCGGGCCCGGCGGCGATCTCGCTGCGGGACGCCACGAAGCGCTTCGCGACCAAGAGCGGAGACCCGTTCACCGCCCTGCGCGACGTCACCCTCGACGTCGCCGCCGGCGAGTTCGTCTCCATCGTCGGGCCGACCGGCTGCGGCAAGTCCACGACCCTCTCCCTCGTCTCCGGCCTCGAGCCGGCCTCGGCGGGGACGGTCCACGTGCACGGCGCCGCGGTCGCCGGCATCCCCGACGGCGTGGGCTACATGTTCCAGGCCGACGCGGTCCTGCCCTGGAAGAACGTGCTCGACAACGTCGCGCTCGGGCTTCGCTACCGCGGCGCCTCGAAGACCGCCGCCAACGAGCGGGCCCGCGACTGGATCGAGCGGGTCGGCCTGGCGGGCTTCGAGGACCGCTACCCCCACCAGCTCTCCGGCGGCATGCGCAAGCGGGTCGCGATGGCCCAGACGCTGATCACCGAGCCGTCCCTCCTCCTGCTCGACGAGCCCTTCGGCGCCCTGGACGTCCAGACGCGCGAGCTCATGCAGGACGAGCTCCTGCGGCTGTGGTCGGGCACCGGCGCCGCCTGCGTCTTCGTCACCCACGACCTCACCGAGGCCATCAGCCTGGCCGACCGCGTGGTCGTGATGACCGCCGGCCCGGCCACCGTGAAGGACGTCGTCACCATCGACCTCCCGAGGCCGCGGAAGGTCGAGGAGATCCGGCTGACCCCCGAGTTCATCGAGCTCTACAAGCAGGTCTGGGACAGCCTCCGCGAGGAAGTCGAGATCACCCGTGCGAGAGGAGCCTCCCGTGTCGCTTGACACCCCGGTCCAGCCCCGGACCACCACCGCCCCGGCCGCGCCCGCGGCCACCCGTCGCCCGCGGCGGCGTCGTACGTCGCAGTCGTGGGCGACCCACGCCGTCCGCGCCGCCCTGATCGTCGTGTGGCTCGGCTCGTGGGAGATCACCGCCCGCACGGTGATCGACCCCTTCTACTACTCGATGCCCAGCCAGATCTGGGACAAGCTCGTCATCTGGTTCACCGACGGCACCTCGCAGGGCTCGATCTGGGCCAACATCGCGGTGACCCTCGAGGAGGCCGTGCTCGGCTTCGCCCTGGGCACCCTCGCCGGCGTCGTGCTGGGCGTCGTGCTCGGCCGCAGCCGGTTCGTCGCGGACGTGCTCGCTCCGTTCATCAAGGGCGCCAACGCCATCCCGCGCATCGTCCTGGCCTCGCTGTTCGTGATCTGGTTCGGGCTCGGGATGTCCTCGAAGGTCGCCACGGCGTTCGTGCTGGTCTTCTTCGCGGTCTTCTTCAACGCCTTCCAGGGCGCCCGCGAGGTCGACAAGGTGCTCGTGGACAACGCCCGGATCCTGGGCGCGAGCCGCTGGGACCTGATGCGGTCGGTGATCCTGCCGAGCGCGACCTCGTGGATCCTGGCCAGCATGCACGTGGCCTTCGGCTTCGCGCTGATCGGCGCGATCGTCGGCGAGTACACCGGAGCCGACCAGGGCCTCGGCCTGCTCATCAACCACTCCCAGGGCAACTTCGACGCCGCCGGCATCTACGCCGGGATGCTCATCACGACCGTGCTCGCCCTCGTCGCCGAGTGGCTGATCACCCAGCTCGAGGTCCGGCTGACCTCGTGGCGCCCGCCTGCCAGCGGCCAGGCCTCCGGACTCTGACTCCTCCCTGACCCACCCTCACCCAACCATCCACCGGGCACCGCCCGGGAAGGAGCGCTCCACCATGCGCAAGAACACCGCCCGCCGGGTCTCCGTGGCCCTCGTCTCCCTGGTCGCGGCCAGCTCACTGGCCGCCTGCCGCAGCAACAGCTCCAGCGCCGAGCACGGCGACGCCGCCAGCGGCCGCCCGACCGTCACGATCATGGTCGGCGGCATCGACAAGGTGATCTACCTGCCGGCGATGCTGACCGAGAAGCTCGGCTACTTCGACGACGAGGGCGTTGACGTGAAGCTGCTCACCGAGCCGTCGGGAGCGACCGCCGAGAACGTCCTCGTGGCCGGCAAGGTCCAGGGCGTGGTCGGCTTCTACGACCACACGATCACCCTGCAGGCGCAGGGCAAGTGCATCGAGAGCGTGGTCCAGCTCGCGAAGGTCCCCGGCGAGGCCGAGGTGGTCTCGACGTCGGCCGCCTCCTCGCTCGGCGGGGCAGCGGACTTCTCGGGCAAGAAGCTCGGCGTCACGTCCCCGGGATCCTCGACCGACTACCTGACGCAGTACCTCTCCACCAAGAACGGCATCGACACCTCCGACTACACCACCGTCACGGCCGGTGCCGGCTCGACGTTCCTCGCCGCCCTGTCGAACGGTGGCATCGACGCCGGCATGACCACCGACCCGACGATCGCGACCGTGGTGTCCAAGGGCCTGGGCAAGGTGCTGATCGACATGCGCACCGAGGAGGGCACCAAGGCCGCGCTCGGTGGCCTCTACCCGGCCGCGTCGATGTACATGGACTGCGCGTACGTGGACGAGAACCCCAAGACCGTGCAGAAGCTGGTCAACGCGTTCGCGCACACGATGCAGTGGATCGGCTCGCACACCGCAGCCGACATCGCGGCCGAGATGCCCACCGACTACAACGGCGGCGACCCGGCCCTCTACGAGAAGGCGATCGGGGACTCCTCGCCGATGTTCACCGCCGACGGCCGGATGCCCGAGGGCGGTCCCGAGACCGTGCTCGACGTGCTCGGCACCTTCTCCGACGTGGTGAAGGCCAAGAAGGACGACATCGACCTGTCGAAGACCTACACCACCGAGTTCGTCGACAACGTCAGCTGACCCGTCGTACGGCGAAGGCCGGTCCGCACCAGGAGTGGTGCGGACCGGCCTTCGTGTCGTGCGAGCGGGCGTCGGGTCAGGGCAGCGCGACGATCCCGAGCTCGGCCGACGAGGTCAGCAGGTCGTTGTGGGGCACGACCCGGACGGTGTAGCCGAACGCACCGGAGTGGTCCAGGACGACGCTGCCGTCGAAGCGGTGACGGCCGCCCTCGTAGGACTCGGCCACCGCGAGCGTCTCGATCCGGGTGTCGACCAGGTCGTCCTCGGAGTTGATCACGCCGTGGACCAGCTGGACATCCACGTCGGCAGGCGACAGGTCGCCCAGGCCGATGAAGGCGCGCGCCGACAGCACGTCACCCACCTCGGGGGCGTCGGTGACCCCGCTGCTCTCGACGTGCTCGACCCGCACGGCCGGCCAGCCGGCGCGGACGCGCTTCTTCCACGCAGCGAGCTCGGCGGCGCCGGCGTAGTCGGAGTTGAGCAGGCGGGCGTTGCCGGCGGCCGGGCTGTAGAGCTGGCGCACGTAGTCGCGGACCATGCGGGTGGCCAGCACCTTCGGGCCGAGCGACTTCAGCGTGTGCCGCAGCATCTCGACCCAGCGGGTCGGGACACCGTCGGCGTCGAGGTCGTAGAAGCGCGGCGCGACCTCGTGCTCGATCAGGTCGTAGAGCGCGGTGGCCTCGAGGTCGTCGCGGTGGTCGATGTCGTCGACACCGTCGGCGGTCGGGATGGCCCAGCCGTTGCTGCCGTCGTACCACTCGTCCCACCAGCCGTCGAGGACGGAGAGGTTCAGGCCGCCGTTGAGCGCGGCCTTCATCCCGGACGTGCCGCAGGCCTCGTAGGGACGCAGCGGGTTGTTGAGCCACACGTCGCAGCCGGGGTAGAGCGGCTGCGCCATCGCGATGTCGTAGTTGGGCAGGAAGACGATGCGGTGCCGGATCTCGGGGTCGTCGGAGAGCCGGACGATGTCCTGGATCAGCTTCTTGCCGCCGTCGTCGGCCGGGTGCGCCTTGCCGGCGATGACCAGCTGGACCGGGCGGTCGGGGTGCAGCAGCAGGCGCTTGAGCCGCGCGGGGTCGCGCATCATCAGCGTCAGCCGCTTGTACGACGCCGCACGGCGCGCGAAGCCGATCGTCAGCACGCCGGGGTCCAGCGCAGTGTCGATCCAGCCCAGCTCGGCCCGGGCCGCGCCGCGCTTCTCCCACGACTTGGCGAGCCGCTTGCGCGCGTCGACGACGAGCCGCTGGCGCAGCTCGCGCTTGGTCGACCAGATCGCCGCGCCGGACACCTTGTCGGCCGCGGCCCAGAAGGCGTCGGCGTCGTCGGAGTCACGGTCGGCACCCTCGGCGGCCGCGAGGTCGAACATCTCGCGCGCCACCCACGTGGGCGCGTGCACGCCGTTGGTGATGGAGCTGATCGGGACCTCGGCCTCGTCGAAGGCCGGCCAGAGGCCGTTGAACATCCCGCGGCTGACGTGGCCGTGCAGCTGGGAGACGCCGTTGGCGCGCTGGGCGAGGCGGAAGCCCATCACGGCCATGTTGAACACGGCCGCGTCGCCGCCCTCGTAGTCCTCGGTGCCGAGGGTCAGGATCCGCTCGATCGGCACGCCCGGGAGCGGGCCGGCGTCGGAGAAGTACTGCTCGACGAGGGTCTTGGGGAAACGGTCGATGCCGGCGGGCACCGGGGTGTGGGTGGTGAAGACCGTGGACGCGCGGCTGACCTCGAGCGCGGTGTCGAAGTCCAGGCGCGGGCCGGTCTCGGCGACGGTGAGCTCGCGGATCCGCTCGAGGCCGAGGAAGCCGGCGTGGCCCTCGTTGGTGTGGAAGACCTCGGGCGCCGGGTGACCGGTGATCCGGGAGTAGGCGCGCAGCGCCCGCACGCCGCCGATGCCGAGCAGCATCTCCTGGCGCAGCCGGTGCTCGGAGTTGCCGCCGTAGAGGCGGTCGGTCACGTCGCGGTAGTGGTCGGGGTTGCCCTCGACGTCGGTGTCGAGCAGCAGCAGCGGCACCCGGCCGACGTTGGCCACGAAGATCCGGGCCAACAGGTCTGGTCCACCGGGCAGTGCGATGGTGATGAGCGCGCGGTCGCCGTTCTCCTCGCGGAGCAGCGAGATCGGCAGCCCGTCGGGGTCCAGGACCGGGTAGGTCTCCTGCTGCCAGCCCTCGCGGGAGAGCGCCTGCTTGAAGTAGCCGTGGCGGTAGAGCAGCCCGACGCCGACGATCGGCACGCCGAGGTCGCTGGCGGCCTTGAGGTGGTCACCGGCGAGGATGCCGAGCCCGCCGGAGTACTGCGGCAGCACCGCGGTGATGCCGAACTCCGGGGAGAAGTAGCCGATGGCGCGGGGACCGGACCCGGCCTCCTTGCGCTGGAACCAGCGGTCCCCGGTGAGGTACGCCTCCAGGTCGGCACGGGCGACGCGCAGCATCTCCAGGAAGGTGGCGTCGGCGGCCAGCTCGTCGAGCCGGGCACGGCCGACGGCGCCGAGAAGCTTGACCGGGTCGCGCCCGGTGGACTCCCACAGGTCGGGGTCCACGGCCTCGAAGACGTCCTGCGTCTCCGGGTGCCAGGACCACCTCAGGTTGCCGGCCAGGTCGCCGAGGGCGGACAGCGCCTCGGGCAGGACGGGTCGGACGGTGAATCGTCGAATCGCTCGCACCCGCCGACGGTAGCGCCTTTCTTGGAACGATCCAAGACGTTCGGGCTTCGTGAACATCACGTTTCGCCCCGTCGTACGCATAACGATCACCGGGGGTCGCCGTTGTGATCGGCATGACCCGACACCCCCTGCGTCCCACCGTGCGACGCAGCCGTCGTACGACGGCCGCCCTGGCCCTGCTGACCGCCACCCTGGTCCCCGGGCTCACGCAGCTGCCCGCCCTCGCCGCCGGGGGCACCCCCTCGAGCGCCGACCGCTCCCACGTCGATCCCGACTCCGTCGTGACGCTCGGCGACTCGGTCCCGACCCTGGCCGACGTCGACACCCGTGGGACCGCCCTCCCCTCCCTCGCCCAGAAGCAGGCGGCCGCCGGCCTCGGCGCGATCGACCTCCGGTGGAACCAGTTCGGCACGCCGAGCTCGATCCTGCCGGCCGACGGCTCGCTCGGTGCGGCCCCCGGCAGTCCCGTCCAGGGCGCCCGCGCGTGGCTGCGCGCGCACGCCGCGGTGTTCGGCCTGACCGCCTCCCAGGTCGACGCCCTCGACCTGGTCAACGACCAGAAGCTCGCCCTCGACGGTGGTGACGCGGTCCTCTTCCGCCAGCGCTTCGGCAGCCTCACCCCGGCGCTGGACAGCATGGTGACCGTGGGCATCGCCCGCCACGACGTCGCCTACGTCTCCTCCTCGATCACCAAGACCACCGCGACTCCCCTGCCCGCCACGCTGACGCCCCTGCAGGGCTGGGTGAAGGCGGCCGCGGGTGTCGGCCGCACCCTCTCCGCCGCCGACCTCGCCGGCGTCACCCGGACCGTCTCGGCGGGCTGGACCCGGCTGAGCGTCCCCGGCTTCGCCCAGCAGCAGCAGGTCCGCCTGCGCGCGCTGGCCCTCGCCGACGGCACGGTCCGCCCGGTCTTCGAGGCCAACGTCGTGGACGTCAAGGGCGGCTCCGCCTTCGCCTACACCTCGATGGTCGACGCCCGCACCGGCCGGATCCTGCACCAGCAGAGCCAGGTCGACAACAGCAGCGACGCCTTCCAGTTCAACGGCGAGTACACCGCCACCGACTGCGGCCCCAAGCACCCCTTCGAGATCACCGACAACGCGACCAAGCAGATCGCGGTCGTGGCCTCGGCGGTCGTGGAGTCCGACGACATCGTCGTGAAGATCTTCGACCCGGCTGGCAACGTGCTCGCCAGCGGCGACACGGGCACCAGCCCGGAGGCCGCGACGTACTCCGCCGACGTCATCCCCGCGGGCATCTACTCCGCGCAGGTCTGCCCCTTCCAGGACTCCACCGTCCCGGTCACCGTCGGTGGCCCGTACGCCGGCTTCGTCACCACCAGCGACCAGGAGGCCCCGGCCCCCGGCGACGCGCAGTTCAAGCCGCGCTGGCGCTTCTTCCCGGCCAACCCGAAGCTGAACTGGTCCGCCTCGGACAACGGCCTGAGCAACTCGGTCATCGGCTGCTGGTTCGTCGGCACCGGCTGCACCCTGTCGACCGGCCCGATGCGCAACGTCCAGGCCCCCGGCCCGTGGGACACGATCGGCACCGAGGGCATCAGCTCCAACACGACCTACGGCAACAACGCCAACACCCACGAGGCGTGGCTGAACCCGCTCGCCCCGGGCGGCACCGAGCAGGCCCCGGTCAGCCCGATGCGTGACTACACGATGCCGTTCACCGACGCGTGGAACAACTCCAAGTGCGACCCGACCAACCTGCACCCCGGCGGCAACGACATCGAGGCCGTGGTCACCAACCTGTTCGCGGTGCACAACCGGATGCACGACTTCGCCTACTACCTCGGCTTCAACGAGCGCAACTACAACCTGCAGCTCGACAACCGCGGCAAGGGCGGCACCGGCGGCGACCAGGAGACCGGCAACGCGCAGGCGGGCGCCCTCAGCGGCGGCCAGCCGTCGGCGCTCGGCCGCGACAACGCCAACCAGATCGCGCTCCAGGACGGCGTCCCGGGCATCACCAACCAGTACCTCTTCCAGCCCATCGCCGGTGCGTTCTACTCCCCCTGCACCGACGGCGACCTCGACATGAGCGTCGTGGGCCACGAGTACACCCACGCGATCTCCAACCGCATGGTCGGCGGCCCGGACCAGGGCCTCACCTCCGACCAGGGCGGCGCCATGGGTGAGTCGTGGAGCGACCTGGACGCCATGGAGTACATGTACGAGCACCACTACTCCACCGGCACCAGCCCCTACGTCATCGGCGCCTACGCGACCGGAAACAAGAAGGCCGGCATCCGCGACTACGCGCTGGACAAGAACCCGCTCAACTACAGCGACATCGCGTTCGACGGTCCGGGCGAGGAGGTGCACGCCGACGGCGAGGTCTGGAACGGCACGCAGTTCGAGGTGCGCCAGGCGCTGGTCAAGAAGTACAACGCGCTCGGCTACTCCAGCACCAACCGCGAGCTCAACCTCAAGTGCGCCCAGGGCGGCGTCAACAAAGGCGTCGTGCGCCCCAACAAGTGCCCCGGCAACCGCCGCTGGCTGCAGCTGATCTTCGACTCGTTCCTGCTGCAGCAGGGCTCGACGTCGATGCTGGACGCCCGCGACGCCATGCTGGCCGCCGACAAGATGCGCTTCTACGGCAAGGACCTCAAGGTCATGTGGGACGCCTTCGCCAAGCGCGGCATGGGCAAGGGCGCGGTGTCGACCCCCGACTCCGACCAGCCCAAGCCCAGCTTCGCCTCGCCGAAGTCGGCCAACGGCACCGTCACGTTCAAGACCCCGTCCGCGGGCAAGCTCTTCGTCGGTGACTACGAGGCTCGGGTCACCCCCGTCGCCGACTCGTTCGGCAAGAGCAAGCTCGACAACAAGGTCTCGTTCGTCCCCGGCACCTACCGGATGGTCTTCGCCTCGAAGACCTCGGGCTTCAAGCGCTTCACGCTGACGGTCCGGCCCGGCACCTCGACGTACGTCGTCAAGGCGCCGCGCAACCTCGCCGGCAGCGGCGCGAAGGTGATCGGCTCCACCGACGGCTCGCTCAACCCGGGCGCGCTGATCGACGGCACCGAGGGCACCAACTGGGCCGGCATCACCAGTGACAACGTCGACGTCTCGCACCCCTTCGTCGCCGTCGACCTCGCCGGTGGTGTCCACCAGGTCCGCCGTGTCCAGGTCAGCGCCCTGCTGAACCCGGCCCCGGCCGCCGCGACCGACATCCCGCTCGCGGCCGACCCCGACTCGGGCTCGCGCTTCACCGCGGTGCGGCAGTTCGCGCTCGAGGCGTGCGTGGCCGACTGTGCCTCGGACAACGCCACCTGGAAGCGGTTCTTCACCTCCTCCAAGGACGCGTTCCCGGCCCTCGTGCCGCGGCCCGTCGCGCCCGACCTGACGCTGCGGTCCTTCGACGTGCCGCCGACCAAGGCGGCCGCGATCCGGTTCGTGGTCCTGGAGAACCAGTGCACGGGCTACGCCGGCTACGCCGGGGAGCAGGACAACGACCCGGCCAACGCGACCGACTGCGCCACCGGGTCGGACCGCGGCACCATCGCCCACGCGGCGGAGCTGCAGGTGTACTGACCAGCGGCGCGCGAGGGACGAAGTCGCGCGAGCGCGTCGAAACCCAGTGAGACGAGCAGGGCGGTGACCACGACGGTCGCCGCCCTGCTTCGGCTCCGAGGTTTCGAGGCTCGTCGCTGGCGCTCCTCGCACCTCAACCAGCGGTCTGCCGCGGACTCCGGCTTGCGTGGGGTCCGCTTTCTCGGAAGTGTGGCGACATGGTCGGACGCATCCCAGTCATGAACGTCATGCCCGTGGTGGACCTCGGGCGGCAGTCCGCCAAGGCCACCGTGGGCGAGCCCTTCCCCGTGACCGCGACGGTCTTCCGCGAGGGACACGACAAGCTGGGCGCCGAGGTGGTGCTGACCGGGCCCGACGGGCAGCGGCGCGCCCCGGTGCGGATGGAGAAGGACCCCGAGGTCCCCGACCTCTACAGCGCGTGGGTGACCCCGGACTCCCCCGGCACCTGGACCTTCGAGGTGCAGGCGTGGTCGGACCCGATCGCGACGTGGGAGCACGCCGCCGGGCTGAAGATCCCGGCCGGCGTCGACGTCGACCTGATGTTCACCGAGGGCCGGCTGCTGCTGGAGCGGGTGAAGGCGGGGCTCGATCCCGCGGAGACGCACGCGGCCTCGGTCGTCGAGGGCGGCCTGGCCGCCGCCGGCGACACCTCGCGCCCGGTCGAGGCGCGGCTCGCCGCCCTCCAGGACCCCGAGCTCGTGGCCGTCCTGCACGACCACCCGGTGCGCGACCTGGTCACCGTCGAGGGCCCCTACCCGGCGTACGCCGACCGCAACAAGGCGCTGTTCTCCGCCTGGTACGAGTTCTTCCCGCGCTCCGAGGGCGCCACCAAGGACGCGGTCACCGGCAAGGTCACCAGCGGCAACTTCCGGACCGCGGCGAAGCGGCTCGACGCCGTGGCCGCGATGGGCTTCGACGTGATCTACCTGCCGCCGATCCACCCGATCGGCGAGGTCAACCGCAAGGGACCCAACAACACCCTGACCCCCGGCCCGGACGACACGGGCTCCCCGTGGGCGATCGGCTCGAAGGACGGCGGCCACGACGCCATCCACCCGGCGCTCGGCACGCTCGAGGACTTCGACGCGTTCGTCGCCCGGGCCGCCGACCTGGGTCTCGAGGTCGCGCTGGACCTGGCCCTCCAGGCGGCGCCGGACCACCCCTGGGTGACCACCAACCCCGAGTGGTTCACCACCCGCGCCGACGGCACCATCGCCTACGCGGAGAACCCGCCCAAGAAGTACCAGGACATCTACCCGGTCAACTTCGACAACGACCCGACCGGCATCTGCCGCGAGGTGCTCCGCATCGTGCGCCACTGGATGTCCCACGGCGTCCGGATCTTCCGCGTCGACAACCCGCACACCAAGCCGGTGGCGTTCTGGGAGTGGCTGCTCAAGGAGATCCGCCGCACCGACCCCGACGTGCTGTTCCTCGCCGAGGCGTTCACCCGCCCGGCGATGATGCGCGGCCTCGGCGCCGTCGGCTTCCAGCAGAGCTACACGTACTTCACCTGGCGCACCGCCAAGTGGGAGATCGAGGACTACCTCCGCGAGCTCTCCGCCGAGACCGCCCACCTGATGCGGCCCAACTTCTTCGTCAACACCCCCGACATCCTCCACGCGTTCCTGCAGTACGGCGGGCCGCCGGCGTTCAAGATCCGCGCCGCGCTCGCGGCGACCGGGTCGCCGAGCTGGGGGGTGTACGCCGGCTACGAGCTCTACGAGCACGTCGCGGTCAAGCCGGGCAGCGAGGAGTACCTCGACTCCGAGAAGTACCAGATCCGGATCCGCGACTGGGACAAGGCGGAGGCCGAGGGCCGCACCCTGTCGCCGTACCTCACCCGCCTCAACGAGATCCGCCGCGCGCACCCGGCCCTGCGCCTGCTGCGCAACGTCACGATCCACTCCAGCGACGACGAGAACGTCCTGGTGTTCTCCAAGAAGGACGGCGACGACACCGTCATCGTCGTCATCAACCTCGACCCGCACGGCACCAGAGAGACGATGGTCCACCTCGACCTGCCCGCGCTCGGCATGGCGTGGGGCGACTCCTTCGTCGTCCACGACGAGATCACCGGCGCCGACTGGGGCTGGAGCCAGCACAACTACGTCCGGCTCGACCCCGCCCACGAGCCCGCCCACATCCTGAGCGTGAGGAGCCCCCGTTGACCGAGGCCGCCGCCCCCTTCCCCGACTCCGTCGGGGACACCCCCGACTGGTTCAAGACGGCCGTCTTCTACGAGGTGCTGGTCAGGTCGTTCCGTGACTCCAACGGCGACGGCACCGGCGACTTCAAGGGCCTGACCGAGAAGCTGGACTACCTCCAGTGGCTCGGCGTCGACTGCCTGTGGGTGCCGCCCTTCTTCACCTCGCCGCTGCGCGACGGCGGCTACGACGTCGCCGACTACACCAACATCCTCCCCGAGTGCGGGTCGGTGGAGGACTTCCACCACTTCCTCGACGAGGCGCACAAGCGCGGCATCCGCGTGATCATCGACTTCGTCATGAACCACACGAGCGACCAGCACCCGTGGTTCCAGGCCAGCCGCGAGGACCCCGAGGGTCCCTACGGTGACTTCTACGTCTGGTCCGACACCGACGAGCTCTACCAGGACGCGCGGATCATCTTCGTCGACACCGAGCCGTCCAACTGGACCTGGGACCCGGTCCGCCAGCAGTACTTCTGGCACCGGTTCTTCTCGCACCAGCCCGACCTCAACTTCGACAACCCGAAGGTCCACGAGGCGATGCTGGAGGCGATGTCGTTCTGGCTGGACATGGGCCTGGACGGCTTCCGCCTCGACGCCGTGCCCTACCTCTACGAGCGGCCCGGCACCAACGGCGAGAACCTCCCCGAGACCCACGAGTTCCTGCGGATGTGCCGCAAGTTCGTCGACGACAACTACCCCGGCCGGGTGCTGCTCTGCGAGGCCAACCAGTGGCCCGCCGACGTGGTCGAGTACTTCGGCGACCCGTCGGTCGGCGGCGACGAGTGCCAGATGGCCTTCCACTTCCCGGTGATGCCGCGCATCTTCATGGCGGTGCGCCGCGAGTCGCGCTTCCCGATCTCGGAGATCCTCGAGCAGACGCCGCCGATCCCCGACGGCTGCCAGTGGGGCATCTTCCTGCGCAACCACGACGAGCTGACCCTCGAGATGGTCACCGACGAGGACCGCGACTACATGTGGGGCGAGTACGCCAAGGACCCGCGGATGAAGGCCAACATCGGCATCCGCCGCCGGCTGGCCCCGCTGCTCGACAACGACATCAACCAGATCGAGCTGTTCACCGCGCTCCTGCTCTCCCTGCCCGGCTCCCCCGTCCTCTACTACGGCGACGAGATCGGGATGGGCGACAACATCTGGCTGGGTGACCGCGACGGGGTCCGCACCCCGATGCAGTGGACGCCGGACCGCAACGCGGGCTTCTCCTCGGCCACGCCCGGCAAGCTGCACCTGCCGGCCATCCAGGACCCGGTCTACGGCTACCAGAGCGTCAACGTCGAGGCCCAGCTGGAGAACTCCTCCTCCCTGCTGCACTGGACCCGCCGGATGATCCAGGCCCGCCGCCAGCACGAGGCGTTCGGGCTCGGCTCGTTCACCGACCTCGGCGGCTCCAACTCGACGGTGCTGTCCTACGTCCGCGAGCACGAGGCGTCCAACGGCTCGCGCGACATCATCGTGTGCGTCAACAACCTCTCCCGCTTCCCGCAGCCGGTCGAGCTCGACCTGCGCCGCTGGGAGGGGATGGTCCCCGTGGAGCTGCTCGGCGGGGTGCCGTTCCCGGCGATCGGCGAGCTGCCGTATCTCCTGACGCTCGGTGGGTACGGCTTCTACTGGTTCCGCCTGACCGCGCCCGACAACGACGAGGGGATGTCCCAGTGACGACCACCGACCAGCCGCAGGACCTGCTCACGACCTTCGTGGCGCAGGCCCGGTGGTTCGGCGGCAAGGGTCGCGACTTCTCCATCACCGGCGGCCGGCGCCTGGGTGAGGTGCCCGGGCACGTCGCCGACGGGCCGCACGTCGCGATCGACCTCGTCACGCTGTCCTTCGAGGACGGCGGGGCGGACGAGTACTACCAGCTCCCGCTCGCCTTCTACGCCGAGCCGCAGGAGCGGATCGCCCACGCCCACCTCGGGCAGTGGCACGACGAGGACTTCGGCACGTGTCACGTGTACGACGCGGTGCACGACCGCGAGGCGATGGCCTGCTGGCTGCGCTCCTTCGCCGATCCCCCGGAGTCCGGGCCGCTCGCGTTCCACCGGCTGCCCGGCCACGAGCTGGACCTCGAGACCCACTCGACGCTGTTCGCCGGCGAGCAGTCCAACTCCTCGGTCGCCTTCGGCGACGACTCGCTGATGAAGGTGTTCCGCAAGATCACCCCCGGCGCCAACCCGGACATCTCCATCCACGAGGTGCTCACCACGGCGGGCTCCGACCACGTGGCCGCCCTCTACGGCTGGCTCGACACGCCCTCGCTCACGACCGAGGGCGAGCCCACGGACCAGGTCCTGCAGCTGGCGATGCTCCAGCAGTTCCTCAAGACCGCCACCGACGGCTGGGACCTGGCCCTGGCCAGCGTCCGCAACCTCTTCGCCGAGGCCGACCTGCACGCCGACGAGGTCGGCGGCGACTTCGCCGGCGAGTCGGCACGGCTCGGCGAGGCCCTGGCCGAGGTGCACGCCAGCCTCGCCCACCACTTCCCCACCGAGGAGCGCTCGGCCGCCCAGGTCGGCGCCCTCGCCGCCGCCATGCGGGACCGGCTCGAGGCCGCCCTGCTGGTCGTCCCCGGCCTGGCGCCGCACGCCGACCGTCTGCGCGCGGCGTACGACGACCTCGCGGCCCTCGAGAGCGTGCGCGTCCAGCGCATCCACGGCGACCTGCACCTGGGCCAGACCCTGCGCACCGTGCGCGGCTGGAAGATCGTCGACTTCGAGGGCGAGCCGGCAAAGCCGCTGTCCGAGCGGGTGCTGCCCGACTCGCCCTGGCGTGACGTGGCCGGCATGCTGCGCTCGTTCGACTACGCGCCGCGCGTCGTCGAGCGCACGTGGGGCAACACCGACGACGACAACGCCCCGCAGCGCGCCTACCGGGCCGCGGAGTGGGCCGAGCGCAACCGCACGACCTTCCTCGAGGCCTACGCCGGCCGCGAGCTGACCGCCGACGAGCACGTCCTGCTCGCGGCGTACGTCGCCGACAAGGCGGTCTACGAGACCGTCTACGAAGTACGCAACCGTCCCTCCTGGGTGGCGATCCCACTCGAGGCCGTCGCAAGGATCGGAGTGTCATGACCACCTCTGTGAAGCCCGTCGACACCGGCGAGCTCGACCTCCTGGTCCAGGGCGGACACGGGCACCCGCACACCGTCCTGGGCGCCCACCCGCACGAGGGCGGCGTGACCGTCCGGGTCTACAAGCCGCTGGCGACCTCGGTCGTGGTCCGGCACGGCGGCACCGAGACCGAGCTCGCCCACGAGCACGACGGCATCTGGGTCGGCACGCTCGACGTGGCCGACGTCCCGGACTACCGGGTGGCGGTGTCCTACGGCGACAGCCCGATCGAGGTCGACGACCCCTACCGGTTCCTGCCGACGCTCGGCGAGGTCGACCTGCACCTGATCAACGAGGGTCGCCACGAGCAGCTGTGGACGGTCCTCGGCGCCCGGGTGCACCACTACGACGTGCCGGGCGGCGGCCGGATCAGCGGCACGGCGTTCGCCGTGTGGGCGCCGTCGGCACGCGGCGTACGCCTCAAGGGGTCGTTCAACAACTGGGACGGTCGCGAGCACCCGATGCGCCAGCTCGGGACCTCGGGCGTGTGGGAGCTGTTCGTGCCCGGCGTCGGCGCCGGCGCCGGCTACAAGTTCCTGATCCTCGGCACCGACGGGCAGTGGCGCGAGAAGGCCGACCCGATGGCGTCCTGGGCCGAGGTGCCGCCGGCGACCTCGTCGGTCGTCTACGAGTCGCACTACACGTGGGGCGACGACGCGTGGATGCGCGAGCGGGCCGGCAAGCAGCCGGTGACCGAGGCGATGAGCGTCTACGAGATGCACCTCGCGTCGTGGCGCCGCGGCAAGTCGTGGGCCGAGCTGGCCGAGGAGCTGCCGGCGTACCTCGCCGACCTGGGGTTCACCCACGTCGAGCTGATGCCGGTCATGCAGCACCCCTTCGGCGGGTCGTGGGGCTACCACGTCACGTCGTACTTCGCGCCCGACTCCCGCTTCGGCGACCCCGACGGCTTCCGCCTGCTCGTCGACCGGCTCCACCAGGCCGGCATCGGCGTGATCCTGGACTGGGTGCCGGGCCACTTCGCCACCGACGAGTGGGCGCTGGCCCGCTTCGACGGGACGCCCCTCTACGAGGACCCCAACCCGCAGCGCGGCTGGCACAAGGAGTGGGGCTCCCACATCTTCAACTTCGGGCGCCCCGAGGTCCGCAACTTCCTCTACGCCAACGCGCTCTACTGGCTGGAGGAGTTCCACGCCGACGGGCTGCGCGTCGACGGCGTGGCCTCGATGCTCTACCTCGACTACTCCCGCGAGGAGGGTGAGTGGTCGCCGAACATCCACGGCGGCCGCGAGAACCTCGAGGCGGTGCAGTTCCTCCAGGAGATGAACGCCACCGTCTACAAGCGGGTGCCGGGGGCGACCACGATCGCCGAGGAGTCGACCTCCTGGCCCGGCGTCACGCGGCCCACGGACGCGGACGGCCTCGGCTTCGGCTTCAAGTGGAACATGGGCTGGATGCACGACTCGCTGGGCTACATGGAACACCAGCCCGTGCACCGCTCCTACCACCACGGCGAGATGACGTTCTCCCTCGTCTACGCCTGGTCGGAGAACTTCGTGCTCCCGATCAGCCACGACGAGGTCGTGCACGGCAAGGGCTCCCTGCTGCGCAAGATGCCCGGCGACCGCTGGCAGCAGCTGGCCAACCTGCGCGCCTACCTGGCCTTCATGTGGGCGCACCCCGGCAAGCAGCTGCTCTTCATGGGCGCCGAGATGGGCCAGGAGTCGGAGTGGGCCGAGGCCCGCGAGCTCGACTGGTGGCTGCTCGACCACCCCGAGCACCGGGGCGTGCAGTCCCTCGTGCGCGACCTCAACGCCGCCTACCGCTCCTCCCCCGCGCTCTGGGCGCGCGACCACGAGCCGTCGGCGTTCCAGTGGATCGACGCCAACGACGCCGGCCGCAACACCTTCTCCTTCGTACGTCGCGGACGCGACGGCGACGCCGACCTGGTCTGCATCGCCAACTTCGCGGCCGTGCCGCACGAGGGCTACCGGCTCGGCCTGCCCGCCGCCGGCCGCTGGGACGAGGTCGTCAACACCGACGCCGAGACCTACACCGGCTCCGGGGTCGGCAACATGGGCGCCGTCACGGCCGTCGCCGGCGACTGGTCGGGCCAGCCGGCGTACGCCGACGTCGTCGTGCCTCCCCTCGCGACGGTGTGGTTGCGGCGGGCCGACTGAGGCTGGCACCGCCGCCGGCAGCTTCACCATGAGAAGTGGTCGCAGCGTCACTTCTCATGGTGAATTCACCGTGTGAAGTGCAGACTCATCCACTTCTCATGGTGAAGCGGCGTGCCCTCCGGCGAGAGCAACGCAGCCGGCAGTCGTCCACACCGCAGGCTCATGACCGGCCCCTCCCCAGGTCGACGAAGGGCACCTGTCTGTCCGGCGCCGGTCGTGAGGCACTCGGGGCATGGACATGCTCGACACCCTGGTCACGGCACGAGGATTCTTCACGCGGTCGGACGCGCGCGACTGCGGCTACAGCGAGAAGGCGATGGCGGAGGCGGCCCGGTGCGGCGTGTGGCACCGGATCCGGCGCGGCTACTACACGTTCAGCGTGCTGTGGTCGGCGATGGACGACGTGGCGCGACACCGGGTTCGGTCCGCCGCAGCCCAGCACTCCCTGGGTGACGCGGTCGTCCTCAGCCACGTGTCGGCCTCGGTCGTGCACGGTCTCGACATCTGGGGTATCCCGCTCCAACGGGTGCACGTGACTCGGCTCGACGGAGGGGCGGGCCGCATCGAGGGCGACGTCGTGCACCATGTCGGCTCGGTCAGCGACGAGGATGTCGTCGAGGTCGACGGACGTCGCGTGATGCGGCCGGCGCGGGCCGCCATCGAGGCCGTGGGCCGCAGCACCGGTGAGGTTGCGCTCGCGCACTTCGATGCCCTGCTGCGCGCGACCGGGCTCACGCAGGAGGACCTCATGGCCCAGTTCATGTCCATGGAGGCCTGGCCCTTCACCCAGCACCTCCACGTGCCGGTGCGGTTGGCGAGCCCGCTCCACCAGAGCATCGGCGAGTCCCGAGGCATCTCCTTCTTCTTCCGGCACGGGGTTCCTGCTCCGGTGTGCCAGTACGAGGTTCGGGACACGGACGGCACCCTGCTCGGCACCTGCGACTGGGCCTGGCCCGAGCGCCGTCAGCTCGGCGAGTTCGACGGATTCGTGAAGTTGGGTCGTCTGCTCCGCCCCGGACAGACACCGGGTGACGTGGTGTTCGCCGAGAAGCGGCGCGAGGACGCCCTCCGCGAGGCGACCGGGTGGTCGATGATCCGGATCATCTGGTCCGACTACGACCGGCCCCGCGTGCTGCAGGCCCGGCTCCAGCGTGCCCTCCGGACAGCCGGGTGAGGCCCAGCCGACGCCGCTTCATCATGTGAAGGTGGCGAAGCGGCACTTCTCACGGTGAATTCAACATGAGAAGTGCAGACTCACCCACTTCTCATGGTGAAGCTGCGCGCAGCAGCCAGCCCGCAGCACCGGCCACGGCACCCACGGCTAGGGTTGGCCCCGTGACCGAGCAGCCCACCGTGAGCACCGTCGCGGACGGCATCGCCCGGATCAGCTGGGAGCCCGGGCTGCCCGTCGACGTCGTCCGGCACGAGGTGGCGACGGCGCTGGTGACCCACCACCGGGTCGAGGCGCTGGTCGACCCCGCCGACGAGGAGGCCCAGCGGGTCGCGACCTGGTCGGGGATGCGACGCGAGGGCGTGATGCGCGGGGTGGTCGTCGGGGGCGAGCCGGTCGACCGGATCGTCTACGCCCGGATCGTCAGCGACGTGCCCGTCCATGAGCCGGAGGGCTTCCGGGCCCTGCTCAACTCGTTCCTGCCCCGCAAGCGGGCGATCAGCCAGATGCTCATCCGCGACCACGACGCCCGGGTCCTGCTGTGCCAGCTGACCTACAAGCAGGACTGGGACCTGCCCGGCGGCGTCGTCGAGGTCGGTGAGTCCCCGCAGCTCGCCGTCGTCCGCGAGGTCGAGGAGGAGCTCGGCCTCGAGCTGCCCGCCGGCCCGCTCCTGGTCACCGACTGGCTGCCGCCCTGGGGTGGCTGGGACGACGCGCTCTGCCTGGTCTTCGACGGCGGCGTCCACGACGCGGAGATCGAGGAGTCCATCGTCAAGCAGGCCCGCGAGATCCGCTCGGCCCGCTTCTGCACCCTCGACGAGGTCCGCGAGCGGGCCGCCGACTTCACCGCCCGTCGGGTCGAGGCGGCACTGGCCGGCCTCTCCGGCCCCCCGGGCTACACGGAGTCCGGCCGCTCCTGAAACCCTCGCGCGTCGGCTCGCCGCAGAGCATGATGCGAGGCGTGACCACCTATGTGCACGACTTCTCGGACGGCGACAAGGACCAGAAGGACCTCCTGGGAGGCAAGGGTGCCAACCTCGCCGAGATGACCAACCTCGGCCTGCCGGTGCCACCGGGGTTCACGATCACCACCGAGGCGTGCCGTGCCTACCTCGCCGCGGGCCACGAGCCCGACGGCCTGGCCGACGAGGTCAGCGCCCACCTCGCGACCCTCGAGGCCGCCATGGGACGCCGGCTCGGCGACCCCGCCGACCCACTGCTGGTCAGCGTCAGGTCCGGCGCGAAGTTCTCCATGCCCGGGATGATGGAGACCGTCCTCAACATCGGTCTCAACGACGAGTCCGTCGTCGGGCTGGCCGCCCAGAGCGACGACGAGCGCTTCGCCACCGACTCCTACCGTCGCCTGTTGCAGATGTTCGGGTCGACGGTGCTCGGCATCGAGTCGGAGGTCTTCGCCGAGGCCCACGACGCGCTCAAGAAGGAGCGTGGCACGGTCGAGGACCTCGACCTCGGCGTGGACGACCTGCGCGCGCTCGTCGCGACGTACAAGAAGGCGATCCTCGAGCACGCCGGTCGCGAGTTCCCCCAGGACCCCCGCGAGCAGATGGACCTCGCCGTCCGGGCCGTCTTCGACTCCTGGAACACCGACCGGGCCGTTCTCTACCGCCGCCAGGAGCAGATCCCCGAGGACCTCGGCACGGCCGTGAACATCCAGGCGATGGTCTTCGGCAACCGCGGCATGTCGTCCGGTTCGGGCGTCTGCTTCACCCGCGACCCGGCCTCCGGCGCCCAGGGCGTGTACGGCGACTACCTGCAGAACGCCCAGGGCGAGGACGTCGTCGCGGGCATCCGCAACACCGTCTCGCTGGCCGACCTCGCCGACCTCGACCGGACCTCGCACGACGAGCTGCTCGCGATCATGGCGACACTCGAGAAGCACTACCGCGACATGTGCGACATCGAGTTCACCATCGAGCGCGGCAAGCTCTGGATGCTCCAGACCCGCGTCGGCAAGCGCACGCCCGAGGCGGCCTTCCGGATCGCGGTGCACATGGTCGACGAGGGCCTGATCGACCTCGACGAGGCCCTCCGCCGGGTCTCGGGGGCGCAGCTCGCCCAGCTGATGTTCCCGCGCTTCGACCCCGGGGCCGAGCGGACCCTGCTGGCCACCGGCATGAACGCCTCTCCGGGTGCCGCCGTCGGGAAGGCGGTCTTCGACTGGGGTACGGCGGTCGAGTGGGCCGAGCGCGGCGAGGACGTCATCCTGGTGCGCAAGGAGACCAGCCCCGACGACCTGCACGGCATGGTGGTCGCGAAGGGCATCCTGACCAGCCGCGGCGGCAAGACCTCGCACGCCGCCGTGGTCGCGCGCGGCATGGGCCGCACCTGCGTGTGCGGTGCCGAGGCGCTGGACGTGGACACCAAGGAGGGCCGCTTCACCGTCCGCGGTGGCAAGACCGTCCACGAGGGCGACCTGATCTCGATCGACGGCTCGACCGGCGAGATCTTCGACGGCGCCGTCCCGGTCGTCGACTCCCACGTGGTGCGTTACTTCGAGGGCGACGACGTCGACGACCCGGTCGTCTCGGCCGTCACCCGCCTCGTCGAGCACGCCGACTCGACCCGGCGCCTCCGCGTGCGCACCAACGCCGACACCGCCCCCGACGCCGCCCGGGCCCGGCGCTTCGGCGCGCAGGGCATCGGCCTGTGCCGCACCGAGCACATGTTCCTCGGCGACCGGCGCCAGCTCGTCGAGGACCTCATCGTGGCCGACGACGACGCCGGCCAGGAGGCGGCCCTCCAGGCGCTGCTGCCCCTCCAGCGCGCCGACTTCACCGAGATCCTCGAGGCCATGGACGGGCTGCCCGTCACGATCCGCCTGATCGACCCGCCGCTGCACGAGTTCCTGCCCGACCTGACCGAGCTGTCGGTGGCCATGGCGGTGGCCGACGTCCGCGGGCACCGCAAGAAGCGGCAGCGCAAGCTGCTGGAGGCGGTCACCCGCCTCCACGAGCAGAACCCCATGCTCGGGCTGCGCGGGGTGCGGCTCGGCATCGTCATCCCCGGCCTGTTCACCATGCAGGCCCGGGCGATCCTCGAGGCCACCGCCGCCCGGGTCCGGGCCGGCGGGGCCCCCCAGCCGGAGATCATGATCCCGCTGGTCGCCAGCGTCCGCGAGCTCGACCTGGTCCGGCACCGGATCGCCGACGTGGCCCGCGACGTCGCCGAGGAGACCGGCATCGACCTCGCCTTCAAGGTCGGCACCATGATCGAGCTTCCGCGCGCCGCGCTGACCGCCGGCCAGATCGCCGGGTCCGCGGAGTTCTTCTCCTTCGGCACCAACGACCTCACCCAGATGACCTGGGGTTTCTCGCGCGACGACGTCGAGGCGTCGTTCTTCGGCACCTACCTCGAGCAGGGCGTCTTCCCGGTGTCCCCCTTCGAGTCCCTCGACACCGAGGGCGTCGGGTCGCTGGTCCGCACCGCCGTACGGCTCGGCCGCGAGGCGCGCCCGGACCTGCACCTCGGCGTCTGCGGCGAGCACGGCGGCGACCCGGCCTCGATCCACTTCTTCGACGAGGTGGGGCTCGACTACGTCTCCTGCTCGCCCTTCCGCGTCCCGGTCGCCCGCCTGGAGGCGGGCCGCTCGGCCGTGCGGTGACCTCGGGCATGGACTGGTTCGAGGCGTACGACGCCGCCCTGGCGCCGGTGCTCTCGGCCAACGGCTTCCTGGCCGTGGTCGCGGGCGCGGAGGAGTCCGGCCTCCTGGCGCGGCTGGTGGATCCGCACGACGTCCCGACGCTCGCCAGGGCGACCGGGCTGCCCGAGCCGACCGTGACCGCGCTGTGCCGGTCGTTGCTCCTCCACGACGTCGTGCAGGACGGCGACGGCACGTTCACGCTGACGGCCGTGTGGCGCGAGCTGCTCGCCAGCACGGCGTTCGCCACCTTGGGCGACACGATCCTCAGCGCGCAGGTCGAGGCCAGGGCCCTGCGCGCCGTCGGCGCCGGGGAGGACTACTGGACGATGCCGCTGGAGGACCGCCTCGTGCTGGCCCGGGCGGTCTCCCCCAACCCCTACAACGACGGGCTGGTCGAGGGCTTCCGGTCGATGTCGCTCGCCGACCCCGACCAGGAGGTGCTGCGCGCCGGCGGGACCGCACTCGAGCTCGGCTGCGGCGTGGCCGGCCGGATCCTGACGATGCTCCGGGCCGTCCCCGGGATGACGGCCGTCGGCGTCGAGCTCGACCCCGCCCTGGCCGCCGAGGCACGGCGTCGCGCCGAGGAGCTCGGCGTCGCGGACCGGTTCGAGGTGGTGGTCGGCGATGCCGCCGACTTCGACCGCCCGGCGTCCTTCGACCGCGCCCAGTGGAGCCAGTTCTTCTTCCCCGCGCCCGCTCGCGCCGGCGCGCTCGCCGCGCTGCACCGGGCCCTCCGACCCGGTGGGGTGGCCGTCGCGCCGGTCTTCGGGGACGCCGACGCGATCGCCGCAGAACCCCGCGGGGTGGAGGCGCGCTACGCCGCCACCTTCGGGATCCTGCTGGCGTCCTGGGGCGTGCCGGTGCGGACCGGTGAGGAGCTCGTCGCGGAGTTCGAGGCGGCAGGGTTCACCGACGTGGGCGTCGTGCCTGCTCCCGGCATCCAGCGCGTGCGGGCCGTCCGCCCCTGAGGCCTCGCGTCAGAAGAGCGCCGACGCGAGGTTCTGACGGCCCCGCAGCACGCGCGGGTCGTCGTTGCCGACCGCACCGAACAGGCCGATCAGGTGCTCCCGCGCCGCGTTGCGCTCGTCGCCCGCCGACCGGCGGACCAGCTCGACGAGGCGGTTGAACGCGTCCTCGACGTGGCCGCCGAGCATGTCGAGGTCGGCGACCATCGTCTGCGCGTCGACGTCGTCGGGGTTGGCGGCCGCGGCCTCGCGGGCGGCGGCAAGGTCGACTCCCTGTGTGCGCTGCAGGACCTTGGCCATCGCCAGCCCGGCGACCGCCTCGGGGTCGGCGGGGTTGGCGTCGACGAGCTTCTGGTACTCCGCGACGGCCAGGTCGATGTTGCCCTCGCCGAGCGCGTCCTGGGCGGCCGCGTAGCGCGGGTCGACCTGCTCCTCGTCGCCCTCCTCGCCCTCGACGGGCGCGGTGGCGGTGCGTGGCTGGTGGCGGCCGGTGATGCCCTGCGTGGTCAGCTGCTGCAGCACCTGCGTGAGCGCGGTGCGCAGCTCGTCGATCGGGACGACGTCCTGGAGCAGCGGCATCGGGCGGCCGTCGATGACCACGACGACGAGCGGGATCGAGGGGATCTGCATGGCCTGGGCGATCTGCGGCACGGCGTCGATGTCGACGAGACCCGCCAGGAAGCGCCCCTCGAACTCGCCGGCCAGCGTCTCCACGTCGTCGGCGAGGTCGCCGCTCTCGGGCATCCGGGTCCGCGAGTAGAACACCAGCAGCACCGGCGCCTGCATCGAGGCCTCGATGGTCGACTGGAAGTTCTCCTCCGTCATCGTGATGGAGTACGCCGATCCCGCGGCGCCACCTGCGGCCGCCCCCGAGGCGGCCGGCGACGGCGTCGGCTGCGCGTGGCGCTTGAGGGCGGAGAGGTCGATCGCACCGGGACGGGAGAACGGCTGCTGCGTCATGGGGCAATCCTAGGGAGCGGCCGGGTCACCGCACCCAGCGGTACACCTGCCCGTCACGCACCTCGACCTCGCGGGGTGGCCGGGGCGTCGGGTGGCCCTGCAGGTGGGCCAGCACGGCCGACCGGCCCCGCAGCGACACGGTCCGGTCGGTCCAGTGCAGGGAGGGGTGCAGCAGGGGGCGCACCTCGCCCCACTCCTGCCGCTCGATCGCGGCCCACAACGCTGCCGCCGGTGCGGGCTGCTCGGGCAGCTCGTGCAGCATCTTCGGCACGCACATCCGCCAGGCGTCGGTGACCAGCTCTCGCATCTCGTCCTGCTCGAGCCGCACCAGGTGGGCGCACACCCACTGGTAGCGCAGGTCGGCGGTCGGCGGCAGGAAGAACGTCTCGGGGTCGGAGTCGACCAGCCCGTCGCGCTCGGCCCGGGGGAAGCCGAAGCCCATCGACTGCTCGTCGCGCGAGAACGCGACGTAGACGATCTGCCCGACCCGGAGCTTCCACCGCCCCCGCACCATCCGCTTGTGGGTGCGGGGCAGGGCCAGACCCACGCGGCGTACGTCGTCGGAGCTGACCACGGCGATCGGCCTAGAAGTCTCCGGCGGCGTGGCGCACGGGGGTGAGCAGCTCCGAGAGCGTGGCCAGCTGGTCGTCGGAGAGCGCCCCGAGGGCGAAGTCGGCCCCGATGAGGTCCTTGGTGGCGGCCTCGACGACGGCGCGCCCGGCCTCGGTGATCTCGGCGAGCACGGCCCGGCCGTCCTCGGGGTGCGGCCGCCGGGTCACCAGGCCTGCCGACTCGAGCCGGCGCACGATCGAGGTGACCGAGGTGGGGTGCACCTGCAGGCGCTCGCCCATCTTGCCCAGCGGCAGCGAGCCCCGCGAGGAGAAGACGAGCAGCACCAGCGCCTCGTAGCGGGCGAAGGTGAGGCCGTGCGGCCTGAGCAGCGCGTCGAGCCGGCCGATGACGAGCTGCTGGACCCGCATCAGGGAGGTGACGGCGTGCATCGCGGGCACGCCGTCCCAGTGGTTGCCCCACTGGCGCGCGGCCTCGTCGATGGGATCGAAGGGAAGCGACATCGAGGGGGAATCTAGTTCACGCGCGGGCCGCGGAGACCCGAACGCTGCACGACCCGCTGGATGGCGAGGTCCCGCTGGTCGGGCTTGCCCACGTAGCGGATGTCGCGCAGCCCCTGCTCCTGCGCTGCGGACTCGAAGCAGAAGTGCCCGAAGCCGAGGATCCGGCCGTGCAGCGGCTTGACGACGGTGATGTCGAGGATCCGGCTCAGCGGCATGGTCGCGAGGTTCTGCGACAGCACGCCGTGGACCCGGAAGACGCGCATGTTGGTGACCACGAACCGGTCGCGGTGCTCGCCCAGCCCGGCCCAGGCCGCGTGCAGCAGCACCAGCCCGGCCAGCACGATCGGCACCCACGCGATGCCCATCGCGATGAACGGCGTGATCGCCAGCAGCGCGAGCGCGATGACTGCCTCCAGGACCGGCCGCACGTAGGCCACCCAGTGGTGCTTGACCTCGTCGACGATGACCTCGCCCTCGTCGCGCAGCAGGTGCTTGGCGATGTTGGGGTCGCTCATCGAGGCGATCAGGCCCATCCCCCGCCCCCGATCCCGCTCATGCGCTAGAGCTGGTCGAAGAAGCGGATCAGGCCCGTGAAGAGCTGCGTCAGGGCATCCCAGGAACCGGAGCCCAGCGACTTCGCCGCGACGGCGAAGCCGTGCGGGTCGTGGAACATCCAGAAGCCCAGGAACACCACCAGCAGGGTCAGCAGGACCTTCTTGGTGTTCATGTCCGAGATCTCCGTCCGAGATGGGGAAGGCGCAGGTCTAGACCTGTCTAGCAGGGTCGCTCCCCCACGCGCCGGAGGCGCGCGCGACCTCGGGTGTGACGTGCGGCTCAGGCCTGAGTCACGCCACCCCGAGCGCGCGGTAGGTCCAGCCCGCTGCCCGCCAGGTCGCGCCGTCGAGGGCGTTGCGGGCGTCGACGACCGACCGGCCGGCCACGACCTCGCCCAGCCGGACCGGGTCCAGCCCGCGGAATTGGTCCCACTCGGTCAGCAGCGCGACGACCGCGGCGCCCGCGGCGGCCTCGAGCGCGCCGTCGGCGAACTCCAGCTCCGGGTGCGTGCGCCGGGCGTTGTCCATGGCCTGCGGGTCGTGCACGACCACGCTCGCGCCCTCCTCGTGCAGCCGGCGGGCCACGTCGAGGGCGGGGGCGTCGCGGACGTCGTCGGAGTGCGGCTTGAAGGCGGCGCCCAGCACGCACACGCGTACGCCGGCCAGGTCACCGCCGGCCTGCTCGCGGACCAGGTCGACGGTGCGCGAGCGGCGGCGCTGGTTGATGGCGTCGACCTCGCGCAGGAACGACACGCTCTCCCCCGTGCCGAGCTCCTCGGCCCGGTGGATGAAGGCGCGGATGTCCTTGGGCAGGCAGCCGCCCCCGAAGCCCAGCCCGGGCTTGAGGAAGCGCCCACCGATACGGTCGTCGTACGCGAGTGCGGTCGAGAGCTCGTGCACGTCGGCGCCGGTCGACTCGCAGATCTCGGCCATCGCGTTGATGAAGGAGATCTTGGTGGCGAGGAAGGAGTTGGCCGCGACCTTGACCAGCTCGGCGGTGGCGAGGTCGGTGACCACGCACGGCACGCCGGCGGTCAGCAGCGGCCGGAACGCCGCCTCGAGCCACTCGCGGGCGGTCTCGGAGGCGACGCCGAAGACGAGGCGGGAGGGCTGCAGGGTGTCCTCGATGGCGTGGCCCTCGCGGAGGAACTCCGGGTTCCACGCCAGCTCGGCCGCCGCGCCGACCGGGGCGAGCCCGGCGAGCAGCTCGGCGAGCCGGGCGGCCGTGCCCACGGGGACCGTGGACTTCCCGACCACCAGGCAGGGCCGGGTGAGGTGCGGGGCGAGGCCGCGGACGACGCCCTCGACCTGGGAGAGGTCGGCGGCCATGGAGCCGGCGACCTGCGGGGTGCCGGTGCAGACGAAGTGGACGTCGCCGAAGGCACCGGCCTCGGCGAGGTCGGTGGTGAAGCGGAGGCGTCCGGAGTCCAGCGCCTTGCGCAGCATCTCGGGCAGGCCCGGCTCGTGGAAGGGCACGGTGCCCGCGGCGAGCGCGTCCACCTTGGCCCGGTCGCAGTCCACGGCGAGCACGTCGTAGCCCAGCACGGCCATGCAGATCGCGTGGGTGGCACCGAGGTAGCCGGTGCCGATCACGGTGAGTCTCGGCTTCAGTCGTCGCATGATGACACCGTCCGAGCCGCAGCCGACGCGTTCGCCCCCTCGTCCTGAAGGTCGGGTGAACGCGCGCCGAACGTCGCAGTGCCCACGACGACGGCCGTTGCCGCAGCGTTCATCCGGTGGTGACCGACCGGTCCCCGAGCACCCCTAGGTTCAGCCCGTGACAGCCGAGGGGACCCTGCTCGTGACCGCCAGACGCGCGCCCGCGCGCGTCGTGAACCCCGGCCTCCTGGGCGCCACCCTGGTGCTCCTCGGGGGCCTCGTCATCTCGGCCGTGCCCGAGAGCTCGTGGGTCTCCCACATCCCGCTGCGGCACACGATGCCGGGCCGGATGACCGGCCTGACCGTGGTCGTGACCGGCCTCGCCCTGATGTCGGTGGCCTGGGTCCGGCTGTGGCGCGCCGCCGGCCGGCACCAGGTCGACCTCGGCGCCGTACGCCGGGCCACGCTGATCTGGTGCGCCCCCCTGCTGCTGGCGCCGCCGCTGTTCAGCCGCGACGGGTGGAGCTACGCGGCGCAGGGCGAGCTGACCCACATCGGCCTGTCACCCTACGTCTGGGGGCCCGGCATCCTGCGCGGCCCGATCGTCGAGGCCGTCGACCCGCGCTGGATGCTCACGCCCACGCCCTACGGCCCACTCCCCCTGCTGTGGGGCTCCTCCGCGCTCCACTTCGTGCAGTCGCCGTGGGCGCTGGTCGTCGCGCACCGGCTCCTCGCGTTGATCGGCCTGGCCCTGCTGGCCTGGGCGCTCCCCCGGCTCGCCGCCTGGACGAGGTACGACGCGGCGTTCGTCTCCGCGCTGGTCCTCCCGTGCCCGCTGCTGCTCGCCCACGGCGTCGGCGGCCTGCACAACGACCTCCTCATGGTGGGGCTCGCGGGCGTCGCGCTGGTGCTCGCCGCCGAGCGCGGCTGGCTCCTGGGGGCGGTCGTGGGCGGGCTCGCGGCCAGCGTGAAGGTGCCCGGCGGACTGGTCTGCGTGGGCGTCGCCCTGCTCTCCCTGCCGGTCGCCGCGACGACGTGGCAACGGCTCGTGCGGCTCGGTCAGGTCGGGGCCGTCAGCGTGGCGACACTGGTGGGCGTGGGCGAGTGGGCCGGCGTCGGGATCGGCTGGGTGCACGCGCTCGGCGTGCCCGGCACGGTGCGCACGCCCCTGTCCATCACCACGACGATCGGCTACGTCGTGCCCGGCGCCCACGTGGCCGGCGAGCTGGCAGCCCTCGGCGTGGTCGCCTGGGTGGCACTGCGCTGGCCGACCGGCTCGGCCGAGGCCGGCCTGCGGGCGGCCGCGCTGATCATGACGGTCACGGTGGTGCTCAGCCCCGTCGTGCACCCGTGGTACCCGCTCTGGTGCCTGCCGCTGGTCGCCGCCTGCCACCTGCGCGGCCGCTGGCTGGCGGTGCTGGTGTGGTTCTCGTTCGCGCTCGGCATCACCGCACCGCTCGACTCCGAGCTGCGCGGCCTCTACGTGGCGATCGCCCTGACGATCACGCTGGTGGTCGGCGTGGCGATCGGGCTCACCTGGGCGGTCAGGCCGTCCGCTCTTCCCGTCCCGCGAGCACCAGCCCCGCGGTCGGTCCGGGCGTGAGCCCGGCGTGCAGGGCGAGCATGTCCCGCACGGTGTGACTCCAGCAGAACTGCTCGGCGCGCTCGCGGGCCGCCTCACGGGTGGCCTCGGCCGGCCGTGACGCGAGGTCCAGGACCGCGTCGGCCAGGCTGTCCGGGTCGGGCTCGCCCCAGGCGCCGGAGAGGTCGTCGACCAGCTCGAGCGCTCCGCCGTACGCCGCGGTGACGACCGGCGTGCCGCAGGCCAGGGCCTCCAGCACGGCCAGCCCGAACGTCTCACCGGGGCACACCGACAGCGCGATGTCGGCCTCGCCGAGGCGGCGGGCCAGCGCCCGGCGGCCGGCGACGTGGCCGTGGAACGTCACCGGCGCGGTGCCGGCGATCTCCTCGAGCTCGTCGCGGTGGGGGCCGGTGCCGTAGACGTCGAGGTGCACCGGGACGCCCCGCTCGTGCAGGGCGACTGCCGTGGCCACCGCCAGGTGCGGGCTCTTCTCCCGCGAGAGCCGTCCCGCGTGCACCAGCCGGAGCACGTCACCCCGCGGCTCGCGGGTCGGCGTCGGGGCGAAGGTCGCGAGGTCCACGCCCAGCGAGATCCGGTGCAGCGCGGTGCCGGCGGAGGCCGCCAGGTGCTGGAACTCCCGCATCGCGAACCGCGAGGTCACCACGACCTCGTCGAAGCTGCGCACGAGCATCCGGTTGAGCACCGACACGGGAGCCGCGATGCCGGTCTCCCACCCGGTGCGCAGCGACAGCATCGCGTCGAGGCGTTCGTGGGAGAACAGCAGCGACCGCACGCCGCGGCGTCTGGCCCAGTGGGCGACCGGCATCAGGGTGGCCTTGTCGGAGATCTCGATCGACGTCGGGCCGAACTGCTCCAGCACCTCGGTGACCCGCCAGGGTTCGACGATCAGCCGGTAGCCGCCGCCGACGCGCGGCGCGCGCAGCTGCACGACGTCACCGTGCTCGGTCTGGGTGCGGGCGTCACGGGGTCCGGGCACCACCAGCAGGCGCGGCACGCCGGCCTCGGTGTAGCCCTCCCCGAGGGTCTGCACGGCGGTCTTCATGCCGCCGGACGCGGGGCCGATGAAGTTGGCCAGCTGGGCGATGCGCACCCGTCAGGCCGCCGCGGAGGACGCGCGCGGGCGGCGCAGGACCGCCGGGTAGTGCACGTCGACGAGCTGGTCGACCACGGTGGTCCAGGTCCGCTGGGCGACCTCGGTGAGGGCCCGGGCGGCCATCGTCTGTCGCAGGTCGAGGTCGTCGACCAGGGTGGCGACGACCTGGGTGAGCGCGCCGGCGGCGCGCGGGTCGTAGAGCATGCCGGTGCGGCCGTGGTCGACGAGGTCGAGCGGTCCGCCCGCGGCGACGGCCACGACCGGGACGCCGCTGGCCTGGGCCTCCTGCACGGTCTGGCAGAAGGTCTCGGACTCCCCCGGGTGCACGAACAGGTCGAGCGTCGCGAACGCCGTCGCGAGCTCCTCCCCGCCCAGCATCCCGGTGAACACGGCGTCGGGGATCATCCGCTGGAGCGCGGCGCGATCCGGCCCGTCGCCGACGACCACCACCTTCACGCCGGGCAGCCTGGCGACCTCCGCGAGCCGGCGTACCTGCTTCTCCGGTGCCAGCCGGCCGACGTAGCCGACGACGGTTTCGCCCTCGGGCGCCCACGCGTGGTGCAGCTCCTCGCTGCGGCGGCCGGGCCCGAAGAGGTCGAGGGACACGCCGCGCCGCCACAGGTGGAGGTTCTCCACGCCCATCGCCTCGAGCTGGGCGTACGACGTGCGCGAGGGCACGAGCGTCCGGTCGACGCGGCGGTGGAGGCGGCCGACCCACGCGGAGGTCAGCAGGTCGGCGCGGATCTTGTAGTGGCGGGCGAAGCCGGCGATGTCGGTCTGGTAGATCGCGACGGTCGGCAGGCCGAGGCGGCGCGCGGCCCTCAGTCCGACGGCACCGAGCGCGATCGGCGAGGCGAGGTGCACCACGTCGGGGTCGAAGTCGGCCAGCGCGCGCTCGACGGAGGCGTCGGGGAGACCGATCGGGAAGGAGCGGTAGCCGGGCATCCCCACCGAGCGGACGCGTACGACGGGGACGCCCTCGTAGTCGGCGGGCCCCGGGCCCGGCGCGATGATCAGGGCCTGGTGGCCGGTGCGGCGGAGGTGGTCCACCACCTTGCGGACGGTGTTCGTGACCCCGTTCACCTGGGGCAGGAAGGACTCGGTGACGACGGCGACGCGCATGGGTCCACCGTGTCGAGGGGGGTTGAACGGGCAGGAACAGGCGCGTGGACGCGCGGGTGATCAGTCGGTGAACGCGGCGAGCAGCTCGTCGGCCGCCCCGTAGGGGTCGGCGTCGCCTGCGGCCACGGCCGCGGCGAGCGTGTCGAGCTCCGAGCGTCCGTGCACGTCGCCCCACTTCTCCCGGAGCGCGGTCACGGCGATCGCCTCGATCTCGCCGCGGGCGCGGCGGGTGCGTCGTCGCTCGAGCTCGCCGCTGGAGGCGAGCCACGCGTGGTGCTCCGCGAGCTTGTCGACGACCTCGTCGACGCCCTCCCCCGTCTGGGCGACGGTCTTGATGATCGGCGGCTTCCAGGCGCCGTCACGCCCCGTGGCCAGCGCGAGCATCGAGCGCAGGTCCCGGCGGACCTGGTCGGCGCCGTCGCGGTCGGCCTTGTTGACGACGTAGAGGTCGCCGATCTCGAGGATGCCGGCCTTGGCGGCCTGGATGCCGTCGCCCATGCCGGGCGCCAGCAGCACCATCGTGGTGTCGGCCAGGCCGGCGATCTCGACCTCGCTCTGCCCGACGCCGACGGTCTCCACGAGGATCACGTCGCAGCCGGCCGCGTCGAGGACGCGCAGCGCCTGAGGGGTGCTCCACGCCAGGCCCCCGAGGTGCCCCCGCGAGGCCATGGACCGGATGTAGACGCCCGCGTCGAGGGCGTGGTCCTGCATCCGGACCCGGTCGCCGAGCAGGGCCCCGCCGGAGAACGGTGAGGACGGGTCGACGGCCAGCACGCCGACGCGCTTGCCGGCCCGGCGCAGCTGGGTGACCAGGGCGTTGGTCGACGTGGACTTGCCGACGCCCGGGGAGCCGGTGATGCCGACGACCTGGGCGTTGCCGGTGTGCGGCGCCAGCGCGGCCATCACCTCGCGCAGCAGTGGCGAGGCGTCCTCGACCAGGGAGATCAGGCGGGCGACCGCCCGGGCCTCGCCGGCGCGGGCGCGCTCGACGAGGTCCCGGACGTCATGCTCAGCTCTTCGGGACACGCACGATCAGGGCGTCACCCTGGCCGCCGCCGCCGCACAGGGCCGCGGCACCGATGCCGCCACCGCGGCGCTGCAGCTCGAGCGCGAGGTGCAGCACGACGCGGGTGCCGGACATCCCGACGGGGTGGCCCAGCGCGATCGCGCCGCCGTTGACGTTGACCTTGTCCTCCGCGACGCCCAGCTCGCGGGCCGACTCGATGCCGACGGCGGCGAACGCCTCGTTGAGCTCGAAGAGGTCGAGGTCGGAGACGGCGACGCCCTCCTTCTCGGCGGCCTTCTTGATCGCGTTGGCCGGCTGCATCTGCAGCGAGGAGTCGGGGCCGGCGACCTGGCCGTGCGCACCGATCTCGGCGAGCCAGGTCAGGCCCAGTTCCTCGGCCTTGGCCTTGCTCATCACGACCACCGCGGCGGCGCCGTCGGAGATCTGCGAGGCAGATCCGGCGGTGATGGTGCCGTCCTTGGAGAAGGCCGGGCGGAGCTTGCCGAGCGACTCGGCGGTGGTGTCGCCGCGGACGCCCTCGTCGGTGCTGATGACGATCGGGTCGCCCTTGCGCTGCGGGATCTCGACCGGGACGACCTCGTCGTCGAAGACGCCGTTCTTCCACGCCTCGGCCGCACGCTGGTGCGAGCGGGCGGAGAACTCGTCCTGCTCCTCGCGGGTGAGCTTGGTGCCGGCCGCGTTGTACTCCTCGGTCAGACCGCCCATGGCCTGCTGGGTGAGCTGGTCGTAGAGCGCGTCGTAGGCCATCGAGTCAACGAGGGTGGTGTCGCCGTACTTGAAGCCCTCGCGGGACTTCGGCAGCAGGTGGGGAGCGTTGGTCATCGACTCCATGCCACCGGCCACGACGATCTCGGCCTCGCCGGCGCGGATCATCTGGTCGGCCATGGCGATGGCGTTCAGGCCCGAGAGGCAGACCTTGTTGATGGTGATCGAGGGGACGCTCATCGGCAGTCCGGCGGCCACACCGGCGGTGCGGGCGGGGTTCTGGCCCGCGCCGGCCAGGATGACCTGGCCCATGATCAGGTAGTCGACCTGGTCGGCGGCCACGCCGGCCTTCTCGAGCGCACCCTTGATGGCCACGCCACCGAGGTCCGCGGCCGACAGGGTCTTCAGGCCGCCGAGCAGCCGTCCGATGGGGGTGCGTGCCCCGGCGACGATCACGTTTCCGGACATGTTGGTGCCTCCACAAAGCTGGTTCGAGGTCGAACTGGGTCGATTTGATCCGCTCTCGTGACGATACCCACCGGTCCATTCCACCGGCAGGGGTGTCCGTCGGGACCCGATGAGGAACATCTCACAAGGCGATGCGGGTGCAACGTGGGTCGTACGACGATGTGCCGCATGAGTGAGTCCCTGAGCATTCCCGAACACCTGTTCACCGCGATCGACCACGTCGGGATCGCCGTCCGCGACCTCGATGCGGCCATCGAGTTCTACGAGAAGACCTTCGGCATGCGCCTGGCCCACCAGGAGACCAACGAGGAGCAGGGCGTCCGCGAGGCGATGATCGCCGTGGGCGACTCCGGCTCCTGCATCCAGCTGCTCGCGCCCCTCAACGAGGAGTCCACGATCGCCAAGTTCCTGGACCGCTCCGGCCCGGGCGTGCAGCAGATGGCGTACCGCGTCACGGACGTCGAGGCGGTCAGCGCGATCCTGCGCGAGCGCGGCGTCCGCCTGCTGTACGACGCCCCTCGCCGCGGCACCTCGGACTCGCGGATCAACTTCGTGCACCCCAAGGACGCCGGCGGCGTGCTGGTGGAGCTCGTCGAGCCGGCCGCGTCCTCGGCTGCGCATTAGGTCACACGCGGTTCCCCCACGGGTTACCGATCAGTAATCTTCGGCGCAACGCCCCCGACCCCAGGAGCAGAAGTGCAGAACATCCTCGACGCGATCGCCTCCGACGACGCCACGTCGGCCGACTTCGCGAACCTCGAGATCCCCGACCACTACCGCGCCGCCTTCGTCTCCAAGGACGAGGTGGACATGTTCGAGGGCCAGACCACCAGGGAGAAGGACCCGCGCAAGTCGCTGCACGTCGACGACGTCGCGCTGCCCGAGCTCGGCCCCGGTGAGGCCTTCGTCGCGGTGATGGCCTCGGCGATCAACTACAACACCGTGTGGACCTCGATCTTCGAGCCGGTCTCGACCTTCGGCTTCCTCGAGCGCTACGGCCGCGAGTCCGACCTGGGTGCCCGACACAACCTGCCCTACCACGTGGTCGGCTCCGACCTGTCGGGCGTCGTGCTCAAGACCGGCCCCGGCGTCACCAAGTGGAAGCCCGGCGACCGGGTCGTCGCGCACTGCCTCTCGGTCGAGCTCGAGGCCCCCGACGGCCACAACGACACGATGCTCGACCCCTCGCAGCGGATCTGGGGCTTCGAGACCAACTTCGGCGGCCTCGCCGACGTCGCGATGGTCAAGGCCAACCAGCTGATGCCCAAGCCGGAGCACCTCACCTGGGAGGAGGCCGCCTCGCCGGGCCTGGTCAACTGCACCGCCTACCGCCAGCTGGTCTCCACCAACGCCGGCAACATGAAGCAGGGCGACAACGTCCTGATCTGGGGCGCCTCGGGCGGCCTGGGCGGCTTCGCGACGCAGTACGCCCTCAACGGCGGCGCCAACCCGGTCTGCGTGGTCTCCAACGAGGAGAAGGCCAACATCGCCCGCTCCATGGGCGCGGAGATGATCATCAACCGCTCCGAGGAGGACTACAAGTTCTGGAACGAGGACGGCACCCAGCAGGACCCCCGGGAGTGGAAGCGCTTCGGCGCCCGGATCCGTGAGCTCACCGGCGGCGAGGACATCGACATCGTCTTCGAGCACCCGGGCCGTGAGACCTTCGGCGCCTCGGTCTTCGTCACCCGCAAGGGCGGCACCATCACCACCTGCGCCTCGACCTCGGGCTACATGCACGAGTACGACAACCGCTACCTGTGGATGAACCTCAAGCGGATCATCTCCAGCCACTTCGCCAACTACCGCGAGTCGTGGGAGGCCAACCGCCTCATCGCCAAGGGCAAGATCCACCCGACCCTGTCGAAGACCTACACGCTCGAGGAGGTCGGCCAGGCCACCCTGGACGTCCACAAGAACGCCCACCAGGGCAAGGTCGGCGTGCTCTGCCTGGCGCCCGAGGAGGGCCTCGGCGTCCGGGATGCGGAGATGCGCGCCCGGCACGAGACCGCGATCAACCGCTTCCGCGGGGTCTGAGACAACCCTCACCCCGCCCACCACCCCGGTTCACGGATTCGTCCGCGAGCCGGGGTGGGTTGTTTGCGGGCGATCGGGGAGACTGGCCCCGACGTCCACCAATATCCGGGAAGAGGTAGCGCTGCCATGAGCGACCAGGGTCTGTCCATCTTCGACAACGAGCCGGAGGCTCCCGCGTCCGACGATGGCGGGACGGCCGACAGCGACGCCACGCAGGTCATCCCCACCGTGTCCAGGAACTCCGACGCCGACAACGAGCGCACCCAGCAGGTGCCGGTGGTCCAGTCCGCCCCCGCCCAGCGGATGGCGGCGCCCAAGCCGGTCATCCCGCCCGCACGTCCGGCCACCGCAGCCGCCTCGGCCGCCTCGGCGCCGCGGCCCACCACGACCAGCGCCCCCACCGCCCCGGCGACCAGCCAGGCCGGCTTCCCCGTCGTACGCCGCGGCGGCTACGACCGCGACGCCGTCGACGCGCACCTGCGCAGCATCGCCAGCGAGAGGTCCGGCCTGGGCGACCGCCTGGGCGAGGCCGAGAAGCGCGTCGCCGCGCTCGAGGCCGAGCTCGAGCAGGCGCGCACCGAGCTCGCCGAGAACGCCAGCCCCTCCTACGCCGGGCTCGGCGGCCGCGCCAGCGCGATGCTGCGCCTGGCCGAGGAAGAGGCCGACGAGGTCCGCACCAACGCCCAGCGTGACGCCGCGGAGATCCGCGAGCAGGCCTCCCGCGACGCCAAGGCCATCAGGGCCGACGCGCTCCGCGAGGCCGACGACATGAAGGTCGTCCAGCTCAAGGAGCTCGACGAGAGCCGCTCGCGCCTCGTGGCCGACGCCGAGCAGGAGCTCGCCCTGGCCAAGGCCGAGGCCGCCGACACGCTCGCCTCCGCCAAGCGCCAGGCCGACCAGATCCGGCTGGCCGCCCAGCAGGAGACCAACGAGCTGCGCACGTCGGCCAAGCGCGAGTCCGAGCAGGCCCGGGCCGCCGCCGACCGCGAGGTCCAGGAGGCCCGCCGCGCGCTGGCCGTGGAGAAGGAGCGCCTCGCCCGCGAGGCCACCGACCACCACACCAGCGCCACCGCCGAGACCAAGCGACTCGTCGAGGAGGCCGAGCAGCGCGCCGACGCCGCCGAGGAGCGCTCCCGCGAGGCCACGGCCAGTGCCGCCAAGGTCCGTCAGCAGTCGCAGGCCGAGTCCGAGTCGCTGCTGACCCGGGCCCGCCGCGAGGCCGAGCAGATCGTCGCCTCGGCCCGCACCCAGGCCGACTCGATCACCTCGTCGGGCGACGCCGAGGCCGAGCGCCACCTGGCCGCCATCAAGGCCGAGGTCGACCGGATGACCAAGCGCCGCGACGCGATCGCGGCGCAGCTCGCCTCCCTCCGCGACGTGGTGGCGGGCTTCGGGGACGACGAGTGACAGACCGCCCCGACCCGGCCGCCGCCGACAAGGCGGTCGGGGAGGCCGAGGAGGCGGCCCAGCACGCCGAGCAGTCGGCTGATCGGGCCGAGGACGCCGCCGACCGTGCGGAGTCCGCCGCCGAGGAGGTCATCGAGGTCCTCGACGTCGAGGACTTCCTCCTGGAGGAGGAGATCGAGGACGTCGAGCCCGGCGACCCGCTCCCCCGGCACTCACCGTTCTACATCGGCTTCTTCGGTGCCCTCGGGGCGATCCTGGCCATCTGGCTCGGCCACCAGATCCTCGCGGTCGGCAACACCCTCATCCTCGTGGTGGTCGCCTTCTTCCTGGCGGTGGGGCTGAACCCCGTCGTGGAGTTCTTCATGCGCCGGGGGCTCAAGCGAGCCTGGTCAGTGGCCGCCGTGACGGCGCTGGTGATCGTGGCGCTGGCGCTGTTCCTCGTCGCCATCGTGCCGGTCATCAGCGACCAGGTGAGCCAGCTGGTGGCGAACGCCCCGGACTGGCTCGACCGGCTCGAGCACAACCACCAGGTCCAGAAGCTCGACGATCAGTACGACATCATCACCAAGGCCAAGGACTACCTGGCCCACGGGAAGTTCGCCTCGACGGCCTTCGGTGGCGTGCTCGGCATCGGCATCGCCGTCCTGTCGGCCCTGGCCAACATCTTCATCATCACCGTCCTCACGCTCTACTTCCTGGCCTCCCTCCCGGCGACCAAGAGCGCGCTCTACCACCTCGCCCCGGCCTCGCGCCGGCCGCGGGTGAGCAGCCTCGGGGACCAGATCCTGAGCAACGTCGGCTCCTACGTGTCGGGGGCGTTCGTCGTCGCCGTCGCGGCCGGCGTGTCCACGCTGGTGTTCCTGTTCGCCATCGGGCTCGGCCAGTACGCCGTGGCGCTGGCCTTCGTGGTCGCCCTGCTCGACGTGATCCCGATGATCGGCGCCACCATCGGCGCCGTGATCGTGACCGCGATCGCCTTCGCGACCGACCCCACGATGGGCCTGGCCTGCCTGGTCTTCTACGTGGTCTACCAACAGCTCGAGAACTACGTGATCTACCCGCGGGTGATGTCGCGCTCGGTCGACATCCCGGGGGCCGTCATCGTGATCGCCGCGCTGATCGGCGCCGGACTGCTCGGCGTCGTGGGGGCGCTCCTCGCCATCCCCACGGCCGCCGCGATCCTGCTGCTCGTGCGTGAGGTCCTGATGCCCCGGCAGGACGCGCGCTAGTCGCAGCTCACCCCTGCACGCCGACGAACCACGGCGCGAGCCGTGGGTCGCCCAGGAACGGACCGGTCAGCACGACCGGGAGTCCGCCGGTGGCCCACGGCTCCGTCGTCGCCGGCGTCAGGGCGCGGTAGTCCCCCGGCGCCACCTCGATCCGCGGGCAGCCCGTGTCGACGACCCGGACCGATCCGTCGGCCGCGGTCAGCACGACGAACTCCTGCCCGGGACGCTCGCACGACGCCGCCTCCCCTGCCCGGCCCGCGGCCGCGTCGAAGGCCGGCTCGCCGGTGAACTCCGCGGCGTACACGAGGTCGAAGCGGTCGAGGCTCTCGACCGTGCGGTAGGCGCAGACCGTGCCGGGCTGCTGGTGGTCCTCGCCGTCGACGGCCGGCATCGCGTCGAGCTCGCTGAAGCAGTTCTCGCTCCCCCGCGCCGAGTCCAGGATCCGCTCGCGCAGGGCGGCGTCCCGGGTCGCGACCGTCACCGTGCTGCCGTTGACCTCGCGGGTCTCGCGCACCCAGCCGCCGCCCAGGTCGGTGCGGCCGGGCTCCAGCGGCACCCCGATCCAGAGGTACGGCGCCTGCGGCGTCGCGTCCGCGATCCCGCCCTGGCACATGTCGGACTGCCCCAGGGGCCGCCCGACGTAGGGCATGGTCGGGTCCGCCTCCTGCAGTCGCGTGCCGTCGCTGGTCACGAGAGCGCCGGGCTCGCCGCACCAGAAGAGGCCGTCGTCCGCTCCTTCGACCGGGCCGGACTCCGGGGCGCTGCCCCACCCCCACTCGGCCGGCACGTCGACCTGGGCATCGCGCCAGTACTCCGTGCGCACCTCCCCCGGCGAGGCACCGCCGTGGACGCGTCGGTCGTCGGGGCCGGTCAGCCAGCCGACCGTGACGCCGACCGCCGTGACGGCCAGGACGGCGAGGGCCGCGAGCAGCGGGAAGAGGTGGCGCCGGAGATCGACCATGGAGGACAGACGCGCGCGACGGGCCATGCGTTCCCTCAGACCAGCGGCTCGACGGGCGGGGCCGGAGCCACCTCCCGCTCGCCGAGCTTCACCACGACCACGCCGGTCAGGACGAGCGCGCCGCCGAGGAACTGGATACCGCGCGGCAGCTCGTCGAGCAGGAGCCACGCGAAGACCAACGCGAACAGCACCTCCAGCAGCGCCGCGAACGACGCCAGCCGCGATCCGAGGCGCCGCGACGCGGCGATGCCGGTGACGTAGGCCAGCGCCGCCGTCACCACGCCCAGGCCCAGCACCGGGACCCACCAGGCCACCTCGGTGCCGGCGTACTCCACCCGGGCCGCGGAGACGTGCATGGGCACGACACCGACCGCACCCGCCACGAGCAGCGCGGTCGCGCCGAGCACCAGACCGGCGGCCGCCAGCACGATCGGCGGCAGCCCGTTGCCCTCGTGCGCGGAGAGCACGAAGTACGTCGCGGCGCCGACCATCGCCCCGAGCGCCCACAGGACGCCGAGGGCGCTGAGGTCCGCGCCGGACACCAGGTCCAGCACCAGCACCAGGCCGGCGGCGGCGACGGCACCGCCCACGACGGTCAGCGGGCCGGGACGCTGGCCGTGCCTGAGCCACAGCCAGCCGACCACCGCGACCGGGGCGGTGTACTCGATGAGGAGCGCCACGCCGACCTGCATGTGCTCGACCGCGTTGAAGTAGGCCAGCTGGCACCCCGCCACGGCGACGAGGCCGTAGGCCAGCACCAGGCCGGCGTTGGGACGCAGCAGCCCCCACCGGCCGCGCAGCGCCAGCGCCGCCGGCACCACGAGCACGGCGGCCGCCACGAGGATGCGCACGGCGACGGCTGCCCCCGGCGTCCATCCGGCGTCGAGCAGGCCCTTGGCCAGGGCTCCCGACAGCCCGAAGGACATCGCCGACAGCGCCGCGAACCCGAGGCCGGACGCGGACCTGCTCCCCGTCGCCATCGCCTGCTGCGTCGTCGCCATGGCCGGAGCGTATGCCGCGGCGTCCACCGGGGCCTGCACCGGTGATGTCACGGATGCCGCGGGGTCCTCGCCTCGCCGAAGGTGAGGGCTGGCACAGAGCCACACCCCATCTCAAGGAGAGACCCACCATGTCATCCCCCACCCACGGGTCAGCGCGACCCGACGGCGTGCCGACACGAGGCGCGCTGACGGCGGTGGCCCGGGCCGGGGCCACGCACCCGGTCCGGACCATCGTCATCTGGGCGACCGCGCTCCTCGCGATCGTCATGGCCTCCAGCACCTTCGGAGGCGCCCTCGTCAACGAGTTCGTGATCCCCGGCTCGGAGACCCAGCAGGCCGTCGACCTGCTCCAGGAGAAGTTCCCCGAGCGGGCCGGCGACGCGGCGCAGATCGTGTTCCACAGCGAGCAGGGCCACCTCGGCGACGACGCCGCCCGGGCCGACGTCAAGGCCGCCCGCGCGGCCGCAGCCGACGTCCCCGGCGTGATCAGCGTCGGCGACCCGTACGCCGGCAAGGGCGGCGGCATCTCCGAGGACGGCACCATTGGCTTCGCCGACGTCCAGTTCGACAAGCCGTCGGCCGAGATCGACGACGCCGACGTGCAGCAGCTCGAGGACGACGTCCGGGCGGCGACGGACGGCACCGACCTCCAGATCGAGTTCGGCGGCTCGGTCATGGACAGCGTGCAGCCCGAGAGCCACACCAGCGAGATCCTCGGCATGGCCGCGGCGATGCTCGTGCTGCTCGTCGTCCTCGGCTCGGCCATGGCGATGGCGATCCCCATCACCACCGCGCTGGTCTCGGTCGGGCTCGGCATGACCCTGCTGACGCTGGCCGCCGGCTTCACCGACTTCAACGAGGTCACCCCCACGCTGGCGGTGATGATCGGGCTCGGCGTCGGCATCGACTACGCGCTGTTCATCGTGACGCGATTCCGCCAGGCGCTGGCGGACGGCCACACCTCGAGGGACGCCGCGATCATCGCGACCTCGACCGCCGGCCGGGCCGTGATCTTCGCGGGCGCGACCGTGGCGGTGTCGATCTCGGGCCTCGCGGTCGTCGGCATCCCCTTCGTCGCCAAGCTCGGCATCGGCGCGGCCATGACGGTCGTGGGAGCGGTGCTCACCGCCATCACGTTGCTCCCGGCCGTCCTGGCCCTCGTCGGGCACCGCATCGACTGGGGCCGGCTGCCGGCCCGCCGCCGCAGGACGCCGAATCCCGACCGCGGCCCGTTCGCCCGGTGGGCGGGGCTGGTCACCCGGCACCCGAAGTCGATGGCGACCGCGGCGCTGGCCATCGTCTGCCTGCTCGCGATCCCGGCCACCGACCAGCGGCTGGGGACGGCCGACGCGGGGACCAACCCGTCGGACACGACCACCCGCAAGGCCTACGACCTGCTGGCCGAGGGCTTCGGCCCGGGCATCAACGGCCCGCTCTTCGTCGCGGTCGACCAGACCGGCGACCCGCACGCGACCGAGGAGTTGGCCGCCGCGATCGCCCAGGACCCCGGGGTCGCTGCCGTCGCCGAGCCGCTCGTCAACGAGGCCGGGGACACCGCGCAGCTGCCGGTCATCCTCACGACCTCGCCGCAGTCGGAGGAGACGGCCGCGACCTTGCACCGGCTGCGCGACGACGTGATCCCTGCGGCCCTCGAGGGCTCACCGGCCCACGCGTACGTCGGCGGCGCGACGGCATCGTACGAGGACATCGCGAGCAAGATCGACAGCCGGATGCCGCTCTTCCTGCTCTACATCGTCGGCATCACGTTCCTGATCCTGTCGATGGCGTTCCGGTCGGTCGTGGTGGCGGCCAAGGCGGCGCTGACCACGATGCTGTCGGCCTTCGCAGCCTTCGGCGCCCTGACCGCGGTCTTCGAGTGGGGCTGGTTCGGCAACGCGATCGGGCTCGACGTGACCGGACCGACCGAGTCGTTCATCCCGATGGTCGTGCTCTCGATCCTGTTCGGTCTGTCGATGGACTACGAGGTCTTCCTGGTCAGCCGGATCCGCGAGGAGTACGTCCGGACCGGTGACGCCCGCGGGGCGGTCCGCACCGGCGTCGCCGCCATCGGCAAGGTGATCGTCGCCGCCGGCATCATCATGGGCGTCGTCTTCTGGGCATTCGTCCTCGGCGACGACCGCACGGTCAAGGCGTTCGGTGTCGGCCTCGGTGTCGCGATCCTCGTGGACGCGCTGGTCGTCCGGATGGTGCTGGTCCCGGCGCTGATGCACCTGCTGGGCCGCCGGGCCTGGTACATCCCGCGCTGGCTGGACCGGGTGCTGCCCCCGCTCACGATCGAGGCCTCGGAGCACCCCGAGCCGGAGCCCGAGCCGACTCCCGTCGGCGCGGCCTGACCCACTCTCGGCCCGCGCGGCGCACCCCCGCGCCGCGCGGGCCCCTTCCCTTCCCACCCACCGGGAGTCGTCATGCATCCCCGCACCACCACTCGCCGTACCTTCGCCCAGACCCTGGCCCGTGCCGTCCTCACGCCGGTCCTGGTCGTCGGTGGCGCCGCAGCCGGGTACGCCGGCGGGGCGGCCGCCGTCGCCGCCGGGCTCCTGCCGGGCGCCGGCATCCTGGACAGCCAGGTCCAGGACGGCCCCGACGCCGGCTCCCCGGACACGCTGTTCGCCGCCCACGACTGCTGGACGGGTGAGGCGGACCTGCCGCCCGACCTGCGCGGCCGGCGCCCCGGTCACGTCATCGTCACGCCCGCCCCGACGCGGCGCACGCCGCACCCGCGGCCGACGTACTCCGCCGGCCTCGTGGACGAGGCCCTGGACCACGTCTTCGGCACCGACCGGCACCCCGGCATGACGGTGCACGCGTTCTGCCGGTGACTCTCACCCGCTGGTGGCCAGCACCGGCTCGGCCGGGAAGGCGCCGATCAGCTGGGTGCGCGAGGAGACGCCGAGCTTCGGGTAGGCCTTGTAGAGGTGGTACTCCACCGTCCGTGGGCTAATGAAGAGCTGGGCGGCGATGGTGCGGTTGGAGGAGCCCTGGCTGACGTAGCGCACGATCTGGAGCTCCTGCGGGGTCAGCGTCTCGAGACCGTTGGTCTCGGGGGCCGGCGCCGACTCGCCGCTCGCGCGCAGCTCGGCGGCCGCCCTGTCGGCCCAGGGCCGCGCCCCCAGCTGCCGGAGCCCCTCGACGGCGGCCCGGAGGTGCTCGCGGGCCAGGCGCGGCTGCCGGTCGCGGCGGAGCAGCTCCCCCAGCGCGAGCCGCGCCCGGGCCTCGGCCAGCGGCAACGGGGCCAGCCGGAACACCTCGATCGCCATCGTGAGCCGCTCGACGGCCTCCGGCCCACCGAGCATCCCCTGGCACCACGCGGCCGCGGCGGCCGCGCCGGACCTCCCGGTGGCCTCAGCGAGCTGCACCAGCCGGTCGACCCCCGCCAGCACCTCGTCCTGCCGGCCGGCCCGGACCGCCGCCTCGACCAGGTCCGGCGTGGTCCACGTCGTCACCATCGGGTGGCCGACCTCCGGGCTAGCACCGGCCAGCGTCAGCAGGCGGTCGACGGCGGCGTCGTAGCGGCCGGCCGTGAGGTCGAGTCGGGCCGTGGCCCACAACGCCATCGCCGTGGGCAGGCCGAGGCCCAGCGGGGCTGCGATCGCGCGGGCGTCCTCGGCGTACCGCGTGCCCTCCTCCTCGTCCCCGGTCGTGGCGGCGAGGAAGGCCAGGATCGCGAGCAGCATGCTCGCCGAGCGCTGCTGCTCGGTCTCGACCGCGAGCCGCAGCCCCTCCTCGGCGGCCGCCCGCGCGGAGGCGTAGGAGCCGGCGAGGGCCTGGCTCATCGACGCGTGCTCCAGGGCGTAGGGCAGGCTCGCGACCGCCCCGTCGGCCCGGGCCACGTCGAGCGCCCTGCGGTAGAACCCCTGCATCGCGGGCACGTCCCCGAGGTTCAGCGCGGAGATCCCGGCCCACACGAGCAGCCGTGGGTCCTCAAGCCGCTCCCCCAGCGCCAGGACCCGCTCCAGCAGTGCCGCGTCGCTGGCCAGGCGGCCGCGCAGACCGGCGTTGCCCACCGCCAGCCAGCTCACGAGGAACTCCTCGCGCGTCGTCGTGCCCGGCCCCAGGCCCACCGCGGCCTCCGACACCGCGGCCACACGATCGAGGTCCCCGGCGTAGGCCGCACCCTCGACCGCCTCGGCGTACATCTCCATCGCCGCCCCCGGCTGGTCCTCGCGCAGCAGCGCCGCGGCCTTGAGCAGCAGGTCGTGCGCCACGCGGACCTCGCCCCGCCGGGAGGCCGCCCGCGCGCGGAGGTGCAGCAGCCGCGCTCGACTGCCGGCTCGGGCCGCTCCGGCCTCCGCCCGGTCGCCCAACGTGCGCGCCCGAGCGGGGTCACCGGACTGCCAGGCCGCCTCGGCCGCGTCGAGCAGTCGCCGGGTGCGCACCTCCGAGGTGGTGGACAGCGCGGCCGCACGCTCGTACGCCGCCGATGCGGCGCCCTGTCCGCTGCGTGCGCCGGACCGTCGGGCCAGGTCCTCGAGGGCGTCCGCGAGCTCCTCGTCGGGCCCCAACGCGGCCGCGGCCCGGTGCCAGAGGGCCCGGTCGTGCTCGCCGCGCGAGGCCAGCGCGTCGGCCAGCCGACGGTGCGCGTCGACGCGGCGGACCGTCGTGGCGGCGCCCAGGACGGCCGACCGGGCCAGCGGGTGCGTGAAGGTCAGCCGGTCCGCACGCAGCGAGACCAGGCCGGTCGCCTCGAGCTCGGCGACCGCCGCGGCCGGGTCTGCGGGCTCGGCGGCCCGCACCAGCAGGTCGACCTCGCCGACCTCGGCCGCGGCCGCCAGCAGCAGCAGGTCGTCCGCGGCCGGGGACAGCCCCGCGGACCGGTCGAGGAACGTGCGGCCCAGCCGGTCACCCACCGGGAGCGTGTCGGGCAGCGGACGCTTGCCGGTGAGCTGCTCGATCCCGAGGTCGCCGGCGAGCTCCAGCAGCGCCAACGGGTTGCCGTGCGTGCGCCCGGCCAGCAGGGACGCCACCTCGTCCGACGGCCGGGCCACGGCCGCACCGGCCACGAGGTCGGCGACCTCCGCGTCCTCGAGTCCACCCAGCACCAGCTCCGGGAACCCCGGTGCGACGACGACATCGCCCGCGCCGGCTCCGGGCTCGTCACGCACCGCGAGCAGCATCGCGACCGGCTCGGCCGTCAGCCGCCGTCCGAGGAAGAGGACGGCGTCGACCGAGGCCCGGTCGCACCACTGCAGGTCGTCGAGCACCAACAGGAGCGGCCGCTCGCGCGCGGCCTCGCTCACGAGGGACAAGAAGCCCAGCGCGACGAGGAAGCGGTCCGGCGTACGCCCTGCCGCGTCCATGCCGAGTGCCACCCGCACCGCGTCGGCCTGCGGCGCAGGGACCTGCTCCAGCAGCGGCAGCAACGGGTGGAACAGCTGGTGGACCGTGGCGTAGGCCAGCTCCGACTCGGCCTCGACTCCCGTGGCCTGCAGCACGCGGAAGCCCTCCACCTGCGCGGCCCGAGCCAGGAGCGTGCTCTTGCCCGCTCCGGCCTCGCCCCGCAGGAGGAGGACTCCCCCGTCAGAATCGCCGGCCCGTGTGAGCAACCCCTCGATGGCGGCCCGCTCGGCGGCGCGCCCGATGAGCACCCCATCACGGTAACCGAGCCTGGTCGGCCCTGCCTAGGACGTACGCCGACGCAGCGTGAGCGCCCCGCAGGCCAACGCCAGCGCGGTGCAGGCGAGCACCACGGAGGTGGGTGCGGCTGCGCCCCCGGCGTCGCGGGTGACCCGGTCGAGGGCGTCGTACGCGTAGGTCATCGGGAGGGCACGGGAGACCGCCTCCAATGCCGGCGCCATGGCGTCACGCGGCGTCAGCAGCCCGCACAGCAGCAGCTGCGGGAGCAGGAACGCCGGCAGGAACTGCACGGCCTGGAACTCCGTGCGTGCGAAGGCGGACACGAAGAGGCCGAGCGCCATCCCCAGCAGCGCGTTCGCGATGCCCAGGAGGAGAACAGCCCAGGTCGGGCCTTGGACGTCGAGGCCGAGCAGACCCATCGAGACCGTTGCGACGAGCGCTGCCTGGACGACCGCGACCGCCGCGAAGGCCGCGGCGTACCCGACGAGGATGTCGATCTTGCCGACCGGCATCGTCAGCAGCCGTTCGAGGGTGCCGCTGGTCCGCTCGCGCAGCATCGCGATCGAGGTGACCAGGAACATCGACAGCAGCGGGAAGACACCGAGCAGCGGCCCGCCGATGCGGTCGAAGGTGCCGCCGTCGTCGAAGACGAACCGGATGATCGTGACCAGGACGCACGGGACGACCAGGAGCAGCGCCAGCGTGCGGTGGTCGTGTCGCAGCTGGAGCGCGACCCGACGGGCGGTCGCGGCGGTGGCGCGCAGGCTCATGACGATGCCTCCGTCGCCAGCTGCAGGAACGCCGCTTCCAGGTCCTGCTCCCCCGTCCGGGCCCGCAGCTCGTCCGGTGGTCCGGAGGAGAGCAGTGTGCCGTCCCGCATCAGGAGCAGGTCGTCGCAGCGCGCCGCTTCGTCCATGACGTGGCTGGAGACGAGCAGCGAGGTGCCCGCCTCGGCCAGGCCGCGGAACGTGTGCCAGAGCTCCTGCCGCAGCACCGGGTCCAGGCCGACCGTGGGCTCGTCGAGCACCAAGACCTCGGGCTGGCCGAGGAGGGCGCTGGCCAGGGACACCCGCGCCCGCTGGCCGCCGGACAGGTCGCTCGTCCGCTGGTCCTGGACCCGGCCCAGGTCGACGAGGGCAAGCGCCTCGTCGATGCGGTCTCTGGGCGCGCCCGTCAGCCTGGCGAAGTAGGCGAGGTTCTGGCGCACCGTCAGGTCGTCGTACAGCGCGGGACGCTGGGTCACGTAGCCGACCCGCGACCGGGGCGACGGCGACCCGGCGGGCTGGCCGAGCACCGAGACCCGGCCGGACTCGACCACCTGGATGCCCATGATCGCGCGGATCAGGGTCGACTTGCCGCAGCCGCTCGGCCCGAGCAGGCCGGTCACGGACCCGCGGCCGATGCCGAGCGAGATGCCGTCGAGCACGAGGCGTCCGCCGCGGCGGACGACCAGGTCGTGCACCACGACGGCGGGGTGCCGGTGGGTGGGTCCTCCCGGGCGTGGGCGAGTGGTTGTTGCGTGGGACAGCATGGGGATTCCTTTCGTGAGGGTGCTGTGTGCCCCCACGGTCCGGCGGCGACGTCTTCCTGGGCATCCGTGTCGTCACGGGTCCCCCCGCTGGTTGAGGTGCGAGGTTGCGCAGCAACCGAGCCTCGAAACCCGGTGAGCCGGGAGTCGACCGTGTGGGAAAAGAATTTCGAAAAGTGTCTCGCATGATGGGACAACCGCAGGTCAGCGGGTCGGTACTGTCGGCGGTCGCTGCTGGAATGGACCCATGCTGGTGGAGACGATGCAGGGCGGGTGGGGGATCCAGGTCGATGACCTGGATGCCGACTGGCTGGTGTCGTTGATGGAGGACGCCGAGGTCCAGTCCCGCCAGGCCGAGCGGCGCAAGCTGCGCTACGCCGGCCAGTGGTGCGTGCTGCACCCCGCCACCGCAGATACCGGGGTCGCGACCTGGGCCGAGACGGGTCCCGAGGCGCTGCGGTGTGACGAGGCGATCGGTGGGGAGGGCACCCCGCTGGTCGCTGCGTTCGCCGCCGAGGGACTCGGGGCGGCGTTCCAGATCTCCACCGGCGCAGCGGTCCAGCTGATGGCCGACGCGCTCAACCTGCAGCACCGCCACCCCCGGATCTGGGCCAAGGTCGAAGCCCTCGAGGTCCCCGCCTGGCGGGCCCGCCGGGTCGCGCAAATGTGCGCCGCCCAGTCCGCCGCGGTCGCAGCCCACGTCGACGCCGCCCTGGCGGACCGGATGGGTGCCTGGGGAGTGACCACGATCGAGAACGCCATCGCGACCGCGGTCGCTGACCTCGACCCCGAGACCGTCGCCGACGCCGAGGACGAGGCCAAGGCCGCCTGGGGTGTGCGACTCACCCACGGCTCACCCCGACGGATCGGGGTGTGGGCGGGCACCTCGACGTTGGAGATCACCGGCGACACCGCGGACGTGACCGCGTTGCACGACCTGATCTGTGCCACCGCCCACCAGCTCCTCACCGACGACAGTCCCTGGAGCGGGGAGTCGTTGGAGGTCCGCAAGGCCCGTGCGGTCGGTGTCATCGCCACACAGACCGGTGCTGGTGGCGCGACGCCGGTGACCCGGATGTACCTCCACATCGACGCCGACGACCTCGCCGACCCGACCGCGACCGGGTGGGCCGAGCGCCTCGGCCCGGCGACGGTGACCAAGATCCGCGACTGGCTGGCCGGCACCCGGGCCACGATCCTCCCCGTGCTGGACATGCGCCGCACTGACGCGGTGGACCGGCACGACCCGCCGGCCTGGATGGCCGAACAGGTCAGGCTCCGCGACCCCCACTGCGTCTTCCCCTGGTGCCAGAAGGACTCCCGGGGCTGCGACCTCGACCACATCGAGCCCTACGTGCCGATGGACGAGGGCGGGCCACCCGGTCAGACCCGACCAGAGAGTCTCGGCCCACTTTGCAGGCGGCATCACCGCTGCAAGACCAGCCGACGATGGCACTACGCCAGGAATCCCGACGGCACCTACACCTGGACCGGACCCCACGGCCGGACCTACCTCGTCACGCCTACCGACACACGCCTGCTCGCCTAGGCTGGGGAGATGGGCGATCGTTGGGGCACCGAGGGACCGCCCGACGAGGCCTACTCGCGCGTGACGCGCGACCTGCGAGCGGTGATGCGGAGTTCGCCGCCTACGCCGTCGTGCCGGCAGATCCAGGCTCTGCCACCTTGCTCGTCCGCCGCTACAGCTTCGACGGGGCGAGTTCGGTGCATCTCGCCGTTGGCATCGGAGTCGAGCACAAGGCTCCCTGGTGTTAGCGCCCCGTCGACGAGGGGTTGGTTGGAGCAGGGCTACGAGTGGAGCGGTGGACGGAGCATCGGCAGCAGCGCCGAGATCTCCGGGACCCCGTACTCCGCGACGTGGAGTGCCTGGGGCTGACTCAGCTGAGCCCGGACACGAACGCCCGCAGGTGTGCCCGGAACTCCTCCGGCCGCTCTCGCCAGGGGTCGTGGCCGGCGCCGGGGATCACGACGAGCTCGGCGTCCGGCACGAGGTCGGCCACCTCGGCGGCACTCCAGGTCGGACGGGGGTCGCCGTCGCCGTGGATGACGAGGGTGGGGCACCGGACCGCGCGGCAGCGGTCGCGCTGGAGGGACTCGGGCTCGCCGTCGACCTCGGCGTTGAGGGCGCGGTTGGCGTCCCAGTTGATCGTGAGGTGCACCCGGGCGTCCTCGTGCGCCCAGGCGCTGGCGCGGTCGGGATCGGCGAAGTCCGGGAGCCAGGACAGCGCCCGCCACTCGACCTCCTCGGCCCAGGTGCGGTGCTCGAGCTGCCCGAGCAGGTCGCGGCGCATCCGCTGCCAGGCGGTGAGCCGTGCGGCGGAGGCGGCGCGGTGGTCGGTCTTCCAGGAGGTGCCCGGACCGACCCCGCTGCAGTGCACGAGCCCCTGGACGGAGTCGGGGAAGCGGGCGGCGTAGGCGAGGCCGACGGTGGCACCGAAGGAGTGGCCGAGGACGATCCACCGCTCGTGGCCCCAGTGCACGCGCAGCGCCTCGAGGTCGTCCAGCAGGTCCGTCATCGAGGGGACCGGGCCCGAGGAGTGGCCACAGCCACGCTGGTCGAAGCGGTGGGTGACGACCAGGTCGTCGGCCAAGCCGGCGACGGGCGCGAGGTAGTCCCACAGCCCCGGACCGCCGTGGACCAGCACCATCGCGGCGCCGGACGCGGCCGGCGGACCCGAGGAGGTCCACAGGTCGACGCCCTCCGCGACGGTGACCGTCATCCGAGGAAGCGCTTCACTACCTCGCCGAAGACCTCCGGCTGCTCGGAGTGGACCCAGTGCCCGGCGCCCTTGATCGTCACGCGACGGTTCCTCGGGAACCACCGGTCCATCGCGGCGGCGTAGTCGTCGGTCACGTAGTCCGACTTCTGACCGGCGATCCACAGCACCGGACCGTCGTACGTCGTTCCGGGCTCGAGCCGGTCCTCGGGCCAGCCGCCGAGCCGCTCGAGGTCGCGCCCGAGCAGGTCCAGGTTGGGCTGCCAGGACCAGCCGTCGTGGTGCCGGAGGTTCTGGAGCAGGAAGCTCCGCACGACCGGGTTCGGTACGGCGTCCGCCAGGGCCGCGTCCGCCTCGCTCCGGCGCTCGAGCGCGTCCAGGTCGAGGGCCTGCATCGCCTCGATGTAGCCGGCGAACTCGGAGGTGTGGTGATAGGCCACGGGCGAGACGTCGACGACGCACAACCGCTCCACCAGCTCGGGGTGGCGCAGGGCGACGAGCATCGCGATCTTGCCGCCCATCGAGTGCCCGACGAGGGCCACCGGGTCGTCGGCGGAGAAGAGCTCGGCGACCCGGTCCGCGGCGGCGAGGTAGTCGAACTCCTCGCTCCACGCCGACTTCCCGTGGTCGGGCATGTCGACCAGCAGCACGCGGTGGTCGGCGGCGAGCTCCTTGCCGATCCGGGTCCAGTTCTTGCCCTGCCCGAACAACCCGTGGCAGAAGACGACCCGCTGGCCGGACTCTCCCAGCGAGGTCGTGTGCAGGCCGGACGCGCGGGCTGGGGCGGACATGTCCCGAGGTTATCGGGGGCGTCACCGTAACCAGCGATCGGCGTACGACGTTGTGGTGTCACGACCGAGAAGGGACCCACCACCCATGTCGCACCTCCGCACCCGGCTCCTGGCGCTCACCTGCGCCGCCGCTGCCGTCCTGTCGACCACTGGCGTCACCAGCGCCGAGTCGGCCTCTGCCCAGGCCCTCGCCGGCACCCACCCCGGCCTCGCCCGGCTGCTGGCGGGCGGCACGCCGACCGGCCGCGCGATCGTCGAGCTCCCCTCGGTCCCCACCGCCGCGCAGGTCAGCGCGCTCCGCGGCCTCGGCCTGACCGTGCAGCCGATGCACCGCCTGCCGATGGCCCTCGTCCAGGGCTCGGTCGCCCAGATCACCTCCGCGGTCACGTCCGGGATCGGCACCGACGTCTACCCCGACGAGCAGCTGCAGTACACCGACACCGCGTCCTCGGACGCGATGTCCTCGACCGTGGGCGCCGCCAAGGCCCTGCGGGCGAAGGGCTTCACGGGCAAGGGCGAGACGGTCGGCATCATCGACTCGGGCTGCGACGGCACCCACCCGGACCTCGCGGACCACATCACGCACAACGTCACGCTCTACAGCCCGGAGTACGCCAACCAGGGCACCGACCCGACCCTCGTCGTCCCGATCGACCAGGGCCCCTTCAACAACACCGACCTCGGCAGCGGGCACGGCACCCACGTCGCTGGCATCATCGCCGCCGACGGCACGACGAGCCCCGACCACCTCGGTGTCGCCCCCGACGCCGACCTGGCCTGCTTCGCCATCGGCGCGGTCATCACCACGACGGCGGTCGTGACGGCCTTCGACTACATCCTCGACCAGCCCGACCTGTTCTCCATCGACGTCATCAACAACTCGTGGGGCAACAGCTTCCGGCAGTACGACCCGCAGGACCCGGTCAACGTCGCCACCAAGGCCGTCTCCGACAAGGGCGTCGTGGTCGTCTTCGCCGCCGGCAACTCCGGGTCCGACAGCGGCGAGGCCAGCGTGAGCCCCTTCAACCAGGCGCCGTGGGTCATCTCCGTCGCGGCCGGCTCGCTCAAGCGCGAGCGTGCGGACTTCTCCTCCAACGGCCTCGAGGTCGACAACGGCAAGGCGGTGCCGATCGGTGCCGACGGCCACACCGTCCTCACGGGCGACCGGATCGGCAACACCCAGCCCGACGTCATGGCGCCGGGATCGGACATCTCCTCCTCCTGCGACACCACCGGCACCGTCATCGGCCCGTGCCCTCCGGGCGAGAACGCCTCCGCCTCCGGCACCTCGATGGCCTCCCCGCACATCGCCGGCGCCGCCGCCGTGCTGCTCCAGGCCAACAGGCACCTGTCGGTCGGCCAGGTCCAGGACGCCATCAAGGCCACCGCGTCGCCGGTCAAGGCCGGCGACAAGACGCTCGGCTCGTGGCAGGTCGGCTACGGCCACATCAACCTCGACAAGGCCGTCGCGCTGGTCCGCGGCAGCGACTGGCGCGCCGACCTGCGGGCCGCGAAGCAGCGGGCCGACCACCGGCTCGCCGGCCAGGACGCGTGGGCGGTCACCCGCGCCGACCTGTGGCAGGAGGACGCTCCCCCGGCCTCCGTTGGCGGCTCCTACACCGCCACCCACACGGTCACCGTGGCGTCGGGCGTCTCGGCGCTCAAGGTCGCGCTCGTCTACCCGACGCCCGGCACGGCCTTCAACGCCGCGAGCTTCACCGCGACGGTCACCGACGCAGCCGGCAAGGAGGTCGGCGTGACCACCACCGACCTGCTCTACACCACCGGCATCGCCCACGTGCTGGTCAAGGGCGTCAAGCCCGGCGCCTACACGATCACCGTCACCGGCGACTACGCCGCCTCCGACCCCGACACCCTCGACTCCGACTCGGTCAACGGCCGGGTGGTGTTCCTCCAGGCGGCCCAGCTGCGCCGGCGCTGAGGGGGTCAGAAGTCGAACATGTCCCCGATGTCGCCGAACATGTCGCCGACGCCGTCCCCGATCGCCCCGATGCCGTCGCCGATCCCCTCGCCGATGGCACCGAGCCCGTCACCGAGGCCGTCGAAGCCGCCGCCGAACAGCATGCCCATGAACATCATGTCCATGACGCCGAAGTGCCCGAAGTAGCCGCTCGCGTAGGGCTGGTAGGCCCGACCGCCCTGCCAGTAGGGCACCCGTCGGGACCCGACCATGACCATGCGTGAGTCGGGCTCGGCGCCGGCCCGGACGCGCTCGGCGTCGAGCGCGCAGGCGGGTACGTCGCGCACGGCACCGCCCGGCGGGGCGTAGGGGACGTCCTCGGTCGAGAGACCGTGGCGGGGGTCGAAGAAGCACGGCGGCCGGCGGGTCGGCAGCGGCCGGCCGTCGACGCGGGCCCGCACGCACGCCATCGCGTAGCGGCCGTCCTCGAGGATCTCGGTCACGTGCTTGACGTCGTCGGGCCGCTGGATCGCGTCGCCGGCCGACTTGGCCGCCTCGTAGGCGTCCAGCGCTCGTTGGTAGTCGGCGTTCTCGCCCGGCCCGAGCTCGCGGCCCGCCAGGTCGAGGTCGAGCGACTGGAGCTCCACGCCGAGGGCGGTGATGTCCTCGAAGGCCAGCTTGCGGACCGGCTCGAGCTCGGCCTCCCGCTGCGCGGCCAGGCGCTTCTCGTTGTTCCGCCGGGCGGCCACGACCGCGAACCCGAGGCCCACCAGCAGGAGGAGTACGACGACGCCCATCATGCGTTCAGGATACGGATGACCGGGTGAGCCGCCTCCGGGCGGGCCGGGCCGGTCAGGCCCCGGCCGCAGCCGGACTGAGGTCGGCCCCCTCCGCGTCCTCGGCGGTGAGCGGCTGGGCGATGCTCTCGAGCGACTGGCCCTCGGCCTTCACCCCGAGGAACGCCGCCACGACCCCGCCGGCGACCATCAGGACGGCGCCGAGGTAGTAGCCGGGCGCGATGCCGGTGATGTCGCCGCTGGCCGACGCGTCGTCGATCAGCTTGCCGAAGAGCAGCGGACCGGTGATGCCGCCGACAGCGGTGCCGATCGCGTAGAAGAACGCGATGCACAGCGCCCGGGTCTCCATCGGGAACACCTCGCTCGCCGTGAGGTAGGCGGCGCTCGCGCCGGCCGAGGCGAAGAAGAAGATCAGCGACCCGATCAACGTGAGGGTCACGGCGGTGACGCTGCCGAGGAAGAAGCCGGTGATGCCCAGGACCACGCCGGAGAAGATGTAGGTGAACGTGATCATCCGGACCCGGCCGATGGTGTCGAAGAGCCGGCTCAGCAGCAGCGCGCCGGCGAAGTTGCTGACGGCGAACACCGCGATGTACCAGCCGGTCTGCTTCACGCCGAGGAACGTGGTCAGGCTGTCGCCGTAGGTGAAGAAGAAGGCGTTGTAGAGGAACGCCTGGCCCACGAAGAGCGAGAAGCACAGGACGGTGCGCTTGGGGTAGAGCGTGAAGACGGTCCGCGCGATCAGGGCGATGCTGATCGTCTTGCGCTGCCGGATGGTGATCGAGTCCGAGACGGGCTCCAGCCGGCTGCCGGTCTCGTCGGTGACGGTCTTCTCGATGCTGGTGACGATCCGCTCGGCCTCGTCCTCGCGGCCGTGGATGAACAACCAGCGGGGGCTCTCGGGCACGTTGCGGCGGACGACGAGGATGCCGACGGCCAGGATCGCGCCGAGGCCGAACGCCGCGCGCCATCCCCAGCTCTGGTCGACCAGGGTCGGGTCCAGCAGCGGGATCGTCAGCAGGGCGCCGCCCGCGGCACCGACCCAGAACGAGCCGTTGATCGCGACGTCGATGCGGCCGCGGTACTTCGCGGGGATCAGCTCGTCGATCGCGGAGTTGATGGCGGCGTACTCACCACCGATGCCGGCGCCGGTCAGGAAGCGGGCGCCGAGGTACCAGGTGGGGTTCATGGAGAACGCCGTGAGCACGGTGGCGAGGGTGTAGACCGCCAGCGTGATGAGGAACAGCTTCTTGCGGCCGAGCCGGTCGGTGAGCTGTCCGAAGAACAGCGCGCCCAGGCAGGCGCCAGCGACGTACACCGCGCCGGCGAGGCCCACCTGGTAGCTGCTCATGCCCAGGCCGGTCTTGGGGTCGGCCAGCGCGGTCGACATCGAGCCGACGATGGTGACCTCGAGGCCGTCGAGGATCCACACCGTGCCGAGCCCGATCACCACCAGCCAGTGCCACTTCGCCCACGGCAGCCGGTCGAGCCGGGCGGGGATGTCGGTCGTGATACGTCCTGTCTCTGCTCCCATGCACAGAGGCGTACCCACTGGATCGCAGACGTAACCCTCGTCACCCAACCCGCTGGTCGAGGTGCCCATCGCACCCCGACCAGCGGGGTCGATCAGCGGGCGCTGTAGTCGCGGAAGCCGCGCTTGGTCTTGCGGCCGAGGTAGCCGGCCGTGACCAGGTGCTCCAGCAGCGGCGCCGGCGCGAAGCCGGGCTCGCGGAACTCCAGGTAGAGCTCGCGCTGGATGGCCAGCGACACGTCGTTGCCGACCACGTCGAGGAGCTCGAAGGGGCCCATCGGCAGCGCACAGCCCTGCTTCATCGCGACGTCGATGTCGTCGGCCGTGGCGTAGTGCGCCTCGAGCATCTTGACCGCGTCGTTGAGGTAGGGGAACAGCAGCGCGTTGACGATGAAGCCGGCCCGGTCACCGCACGAGACCGCGACCTTGCCGACCTGGTCGCACAGCGCGCGCGTGGTCTCGGTGACGTCCTCGTCCGTGGTGACGGTCGAGACGACCTCGACCAGCTTCATGATCGTGGCGGGGTTGAAGAAGTGCATGCCGATGACGTCCTGGGGACGCTTGGTCACCTTGGCCATCGAGATGATCGGCAGGCTCGAGGTCGTGGTCGCCAGGATGGCGCCGGGCTTGCAGATCTCGTCGAGGTTCTCGAAGAGGGTCGTCTTGATCTTGAGGTCCTCGGCGATCGCCTCGACGACGATGTCGACGGACTTCAGGTCGTCCAGCGAGGTCGACCCGGTCAGGCGGGCCAGCACCTCGGCCTTGCCCTCCTCGGTCGCGCGGCCGCGCTGGATCTGCTTGTCGAAGTTCCTGGTGACCGTGGCCAGGACGCCGTCGACCTTGTCCTGCGAGCGACCGACGAAGAGCACGTCGAAGCCGGCCTTGGCGAAGACCTCGGCGATGCCCGCGGCCATCGTGCCGGTCCCGACGACGCCGACCTGCTTGATGTCGTGCTTGAGCTGGGGCTTGTCGTCCGCGCTGGGGGTGTGCGCGTCGTCGACGACGATCGGGCTGTCGGGCGCCTCGTAGGTGTAGAAGCCGCGGCCGGACTTGCGGCCGAGCAGCCCGGCGGTGACGTACTGCTTGAGCAGCGGGGCCGGCGCGTGGAGGCGGTCGCGGCCCTGCTTGTACATCGTGTCCAGGATCTCGTACGCCGTGTCGAGGCCGATCAGGTCGAGCAGCGCCAGCGGGCCCATCGGGTAGCCGCAGCCGAAGCGCATGGCGGCGTCGATGTCCTCGCGCGAGGCGTACTTGCCCTCGTACATCGCGACGGCGTGGTTGAGGTAGCCGAACAGCAGGGTGTTGGCGATGAAGCCGGCCTTGTCGCCGCAGACGACGGGGTTCTTGCCGAGCTTCTCGACGAGCGCCTTCACGTCGTCGAGCACGGTCTGCTCGGTGACGACGGTGCGGATGATCTCGACGAGGTTCTGGACCGGGGCCGGGTTGAAGAAGTGGACGCCGATGACCCGACCGGGGCGCGAGTTGGCCGTCGAGATCTCGGTGACCGAGAGCGAGGAGGTGTTGGTGGCGAGCACGGTGTCGGGGCCGACGATGTCGTCGAGCTCCCGGAAGATGCCCTTCTTGATCTCCAGCGACTCCACGACCGCCTCGACGACGAAGTCGGCGTCGGTGAGGTCCTTCATCGAGGTGGTGAGCTGGATCCGCCCCAGGATCTCGGCCTGCTCGGCCTCGGTGATCTTGCCGCGCTTCACGGCGCGCGCGGTCGAGTGCTCCAGGTGCTGGCGACCGCGGGCCACCGCGTCGTCGTTGAGCTCGACACCCACGACGGAGAAGCCGTTGCGGGCGAAGACCTCGGCGATGCCGGCACCCATGGTGCCGAGTCCGATCACGCCGATGGTGCCGAAGTCGCGGCCGGCTGCGGGCGCGGTCGATTCAGGGGAAGTGCTCGTCATGGGGCGCATCATGGCACGGCTCACGGAGGCTCACCGTGGCGCACTTCACTCGCCGGTAACTTAACGATCCAAACGCCCACGGACCGGACGGGTCATGACGATCCGGGCCCCGTTGTGCTCCAGGCCGAGCGCGATCTCGTGCTCGTGGAGGCGCCGCTGCCAGGGCTCGAGCTCGGCCACCTCGACGAAGCCGAGGCCCGCGTAGAAGGGCCCGTTCCAGGGCAGGTCACGGTAGGTGCACAGCGACATCTCGTCGTACCCCTGCCACCGCGCCTCCTCCAGCACCGCCGCCACCAGCGCCGATCCGATCCCGCGCCGGCCCTGCTCGGGGACCACCGAGATCTGCTCGAGGTGGGCGTGCCCCTCGACGTCCAGCACGTGGGCGAAGCCCACGACCTCGCGGTCGACGCCGGCCACCACGATGAAGCCCGGCAGCAGCGCCCGGTCGAAGCCCGACCCGGCCGGCGACAGCAGCACGGGGGCGATGTCCTCACCGAACGCCTCGGCGAACATCGGCCCGCCCGAGTCCTCCACCGCGGCCAGGTGACGCAGGTCCGAGGGCCGCGCGAGGCGGAGGGTGATGCCGGGGGTGACGCGGGCCGGTGGAGTCATGACGGCCACTGTAGATTCGTCGCCCGTGAGACTCGTCGTTGCGCGCTGCCAGGTCGACTACGCGGGACGCCTGACGGCGCACCTCCCGATGGCCACCAGGGTCCTGATGATCAAGGCGGACGGCTCGGTCCTCGTGCACTCCGACGGCGGCTCCTACAAGCCGCTCAACTGGATGTCGCCGCCCTGCACCCTCCGCGAGGGCACCACCGACGACGGCCAGGTCGAGTGGACCGTCACCAGCAAGACGGCCGACACGCTCCGGATCCTGATCGAGGAGGTCGTCCACGAGTCGTCCCACGACCTCGGCATCGACCCCGGCCTGCAGAAGGACGGCGTCGAGAAGCACCTCCAGGAGCTGCTCGCCGAGCACCCGGCGTCCCTCTCCCCCGGCCTCACGCTCGTACGCCGGGAGTTCCCGACGGCGATCGGCCCGGTCGACCTGATGTGCCGCGACGGCGAGGGGCTCAGCGTCGCCGTCGAGATCAAGCGCCGCGGCGAGATCGACGGCGTCGAGCAGCTGACCCGCTACCTCGAGCTGCTCAACCGCGAGCCGCTCCTGACCAGCAAGGGGCCCGTCCGGGGCATCTTCGCCGCTCAGGAGATCAAGCCGCAGGCACGTGTGCTCGCGACCGACCGCGGCATCGCCTGCGCGGTCGTGGACTACGACGCCCTGCGCGGCATCGACGACTCCGAGCACCGGCTGTTCTGATGCGGATCTACCACGTCGCCACCCTCGCCGACTGGGAGGCCGCGCAGACCTCGGGCGCCTACACGACCTCGACCCGCGGAGTCACCCTCGAGCAGGAGGGCTACATCCACGCCAGCCGGGAGGACCAGTGGCGCGGCGTATACGAGCGGTACTACGCCGACGTCACCGAGCCGCTCGTGCTGCTCGTGGTCGACACCGACCTGCTCTCCTCCCCCGTCGTCGAGGAGGTGCCGGCGCCGGGCATGACCGAGACCTACCCGCACGTCTACGGCCCGATCGACCCGGCCGCGGTCGTGGAGGTCCGCCCGGCCGACCCCGCCTGACCGGCCACCATCGTCACCATCAGGTCGACGGCAGCGCGGTTGGAGAGTCCCTGGGCGAGGCAGAGCGACTGCCAGGTCGTGAACGATGCCGCGTGCGCGGTCGCGGCGCGCAGGATCTTGCCGGCTCGTCCGGGCCAGGGCTGGAGCAGGCAGGCGAGCCACTGCTCCTCAGCCGCGCGGCGACGCTCGACGAGGCGGGTGGGGACCACCTCGGCGTCCCGATGGATGTGGGCCAGCATCTGGTGGCCGTCACGGTAGTAGCGGTAGAGGTCCGTCAGTCCGGCCCGCAGCCGCAGCACGGGGTCCGCGTGCCGACTCCAGACCTCGGGGTCGGGGAGCCGCTGCCGGGCCAGCCACTGCCCCGAGCAGGCCAGGAAGAGCGTCTCCTCGTCGGGGAAGTGTCGATAGACCGTCGCCCGGGTCACGCCTGCGGTCGCGGCGATGGCCGCGATGGTCGTCCGCGACGGGCCGAGCGTGCCGTGCAGGGTCTCGGCCGCATCGACGATGCGCGCCGCGGTCCTCGCCTCGTCCTCGCTGCGCTTCGTCTTGCGGTAGACACGCCTTTCGGTCGAACGCAAATGTTCGCTCAAATCGTTGACACCGTCCTCGCCCGGGTGAATCTTTGAGAGAACACCACTGTACTTCCAACTTCCGACAGGAGTCGTCACCATGACCACCTCCCCAGCCCCGGAGCTCACCATCCTGCAGCCGGGAGAAGGTGAGGAGCGCGACCTCGGCACCATCGGCGTCGTGTTCAAGCTGTTCGGCGAGCAGACCAACGGGCAGGTCTCGATCGTCGAGCACCCCTTCCCTGTCGGCGCGTGCGTGCCGCCCCACATCCACACCCTCGAGGACGAGTACTCCATCGTGACCGCAGGGGAGATCGGGTTCCGGTCCGGCGACCGCGAGGTCGTGCTCGGGGCCGGTGGCTACATCACCAAGCCCCGGGGCGAGGCACACACCATGTGGAACGCCGGCTCCGAACCGGCGCGGATGATCGAGGTGATCAGCCCCGCCGGCTTCGAGCACTTCTTCTGGGCGGTCGGCGGCCTGGTGGCGTCCGGACCGCCCGACCCCCAGGAGCTCGGCGCGCTGGCCGAGAAGTACGGGCTGGTCCTCGCTCGGGTCCCCTGGCTGGACGACATCATCGAGCGCTTCCACCTCACCCGTCCCCCGGGCGCCTGAGGCAGGGCTGACCGGGTCATGGACGCCCCGTCGAGGTCGTGCCACCGTGGGATGACGTCCTGCTGGAGGTGAGCACATGGAAGCGTCCGCACAGCCGATGGCCTGCCCCGACTGCCACGCCCTGACCGACGACCTGGCCACGCACGAGCGGTGGCACTCGCGCCTGGTCCACGACATCGCCGTCGCCGTCGACAAGGAGAACAAGCGCCGCGAGGCGGCCGGAGCGCGCTGAAGTCCGGCTCGCTCAGCCGTCGGCACCGCCCTGCGCCTGCCGCCGCTCGTGCAGGCGCTGCTGCGCCGCGGGCAGGAACGCCAGGCACGGAGCCTCCGCGTCCGGGTGCTTCTCGGTGAGGTGGAAGGTCCACCGGTCCATCGCGGCCATGAAGCCGTTGTCGCCGCCGGGGCGGTAGGCCGACCACTTCCGGTGGCCCTTCGCGCGGCACGTCGTGCAGCTGATCTTGTAGACGAACTGCTGGTCGCCGTCCAGGTCGATCGACACCGACGCCAGCGGACCGGCCTCGGCGGCCGCCTTCCGCTCACGAGCAGATCTGCTCGCCACCATGTCGCACCCCACGTCCGTTCGAGTCCGACGAGCCTAGCCCCCACGTCACGGCACCCGGCACATACCCGGTTCCGGGGATGCCGCTCCGGACCAGCACTCCTAGCGTCACACGGAGGGGACCAGCTCGGCGGCCCCTTGCGGGGTCGCCCTCCCAGAAGGGTGTCCCGATGATCCGCAAGATCCTCAGCGTCATCAGCGTGTGCGCGCTCGCGGTCGGTCTGTCGTTGACCGCCGCCGTCGCCGCGCCGCCGCTCGTCCAGCTCTCCGGTGCCATCTTCACCAGCGACGCCTCCGGCGTCCCGGTCAACCTCAACCACTACGCCGACAAGCGCGACGTCTACCTCAACGGCGGACCCGGCATCAACGCCCCCGCCGACGCCGCCGGCCTGCCGCCGGGCGTCTACGCCTTCCAGGTCACCAGCCCGTCGGGCAAGACCCTGCTCTCCAACGACCCCGTCGGGTGCCGTCGCGTCACCATCGGCGACAACGGCCTCTTCCAGGACGTCCTCCCGAGCGGAGGCTGCGGCCACGTCACCGGGATCGACGGCGAGCACGGCGGCATCACCGTGCAGCTCTACCCCTACGACGACACCCCCAACCCGGGCGGCGTCTACAAGGTCTGGCTCACGCCGTACGACGCCCTCGACTGCAACGCAGCGGGCAACAAGCACTGCTTCGTGCCGGGCGACAGCAAGACCGACAACTACAAGGTGAAGGCGACCGCCATCGTCGAGATCGACACCCGGTTCCACCGCAACGGCGACCTGGTCGACGGCCTCGCCGCCACCTGGACCGACACGCTCGGCGCCTCCAACGTGAAGTACTCGGAGTACGCCCCGAGCCGGCTGGCGTTCCACGAGGCGCACGTCGAGGCGGTCGAGGAAGGCACGCACAAGATCACCGTGGTCGACCAGGCCGGGTGCACCATCGGCAGGGTCCTGACGCCGAACGGCAACTGGGTCAAGCCCAACAAGGGCCGCGTGTCCGTGTCCGTGTCCGTGGCGTCGTACAGCAGTGGAGCCGACGTGACCTACTTCGTCGACGTCTACTGCATCAACTGACACCCTGAGGAGGCGGGGCGCCGTCAGACGAGGCCGACGACCTCGTCGGCGGCGCCCCAGCTCAGCGTCACCCCGGCCCCGCCGTGCCCGTAGCAGTGGATGACCCGTCCGGCACGCTCGAGCCGCACGGCCGGCCGGACCGGCCGCAGGCCCACCTTGTGCCGCAGCACCTTCGCCTCGCGCAGGGCCGGCACCAGCCGGGAGGCACGCTGGAGGATGTCGGCGGCGGCCTCGGGCGAGGGGGTCCTGCTCCAGTCGCCCTGCTCGTCGGTGCCGCCGACCACGACGTCGTGCTCGCGCGGGACGACGTAGGTCGGGCCCTCCCCGTCGAGCCACCAGCGGTCGAGACCGACCTGCTCGACGTAGACGACCTGGCCCCGGACCGGCACGACCGTCCGGTCCGCACCCAGCAGCCGGGCCCCCAGGCCCGAGCAGTTGACGACGAGGTCGGCGCCCTCGGGCAGCGCCCTCAGGTTGAGCCGGGTGACGGTGCCGCCGAGCGACTCCACCTGGCCCGTCAGCCAGTCGAGGTAGACCGGCATCTCGACCACGGGCGTCGCGAACGTCCACCCGTCGACGTAGCCCGCGGGCAGGTCGGTGACCCGATCCAGGCGCGGCACGGCGGTGCGCCACCAGGGGTCGGGCTGGCGGGCGGTGAAGACCTCGGTCCCGTGCACCATCCGCACGCCGGCCTCCGGCGAGCCGGCGTACTCGACGGGCGCGGCGAGCGCGTCGAACACGGCGTACGACGTCGCCGCCCAGCGCGTCACCCGGTCCTGCGGGAGCGCGCGGTAGGGGTACCAGAGGGCCGCCGCGACCGCCGAGGTCGTCTCCCGTGGCAGGTCGCGGGCGACCACGTCGACGCGGTGCCCGGCCTCGAGCAGGCGGACGGCGCAGGACAGCCCGACGACGCCCGCGCCCACCACGATGATCCGTGCCACGGGGGAAGTCTGTCCTACTGATGCGTAACCCGGGTCACAACGGCTTCGTTGGGCCGAGGACGAAAGGACCTCCGATGCCCCGATCGGCCCGCCTGGCCCGCCTCGCCCCCGCCCTGCTCCTCCTGCTGCTCGCGGTGCTGTCCGGGGGCCTCGGCGCTCCCGCGTCGGCGCACGAGGAGCGGCCCGCCGAGTTCCCCGACGGCTCCGGGCACCGCCCGACGTTCCTCGGCTACGACAACCCGCGGTCCCGCGTCGTGTGCAAGCCGGGGAGCGCCGACGCGATCGCTGCGATGCCCGACGGCGCGGTCAAGCAGCGCAACGAGCGGCTGCTGGGGCAGTGCCGGTTCTCCTCGATCCAGACCGCGATCGACTCGATCCGCCAGCGACGCACGTCGGTCTACGTGCTGCCGGGCACCTACCACGAGCAGCAGTACGCCGGGGACGAGCGCAGCTACTACTGCTCCCACCTGGAGACCTCGTCCACCGCGCCGCTGCTGTCCTCGGAGTACATCGGCAGCCTCTCCTCCCCCGACACGGGCGCCAAGGAGGGCACCAACGGCGAGTCCAACCCGATCGCGCTGTCCTACGCCGACCAGCGGGCCTGCCCGCACAACCTCAACCTGATCGCGATCTTCGGCGACAAGACGCCCAAGAACGACTCGATCGCCTGCGACAGCCGCTTCTGCGGCACCCAGGTCATCGGCACCGGCGCCCGGGTCACCGACGTCACCGTCGACAACCGGTTCTCCAAGCTCAACGGCATCCGGGCCGACCGGGCCGGCGGCCTCTACCTCAAGGACATCACCTTCGAGCAGGCGGAGTTCAACTCGATCTACGTCCTGGAGACCGACGGGTTCGTCCTCGACCACGTGCTCGCGCGCGGCAACGACGAGTACGGCATCCTCGCCTTCGCCAGCGACCACGGCCTGATCGAGAACTCCGAGGCCTACTACAACGGCGACTCCGGCTTCTACCCCGGCTCCGGCTCGGACCTCAACGCCGACAACCCGGACTTCAAGGCCACCCGCTACGCGATCGAGATCCGCGGCAACTCCAGCCACGACAACACGCTGGGCTACTCCGGCACGGCGGGCAACTCGATCTGGGCCCACGACAACGAGTTCTTCCACAACGCCACCGGCATCGCGACCGACTCGCTGTTCCCCGGTCACCCCGGCCTGCCGCAGGACCACGCCCGGTGGAACCACAACGACGTCCACTCCAACAACATGAACTGGTACACCCGGTTCGTCGACACCGGCATCTGCGACAAGCCGATGCCGCAGCGCGGCTACATCGACGGCACGGTCTGCCCGGTGGTGCCGGTGCCCGTCGGCACCGGCGTGCTCATCGCCGGGGGCAACTTCGACTCCACCGACCACAACTGGATCTACGACAACTGGCGCAACGGCACCATGCAGTTCTGGGTGCCGGCGGCGCTGCGCGACGACTACGACCCCTCCCACCAGTACGACACCTCCAACCACAACCACACGTTCGCCAACCACATGGGCATCGCGCCCGACGGCAGCGAGCAGCCCAACGGCCTCGACCACTGGTGGGACGACCAGGGCACCGGCAACTGCTGGGAGGACAACCAGTACGCCGGCGGCACCGGCACCGACAACTTCACCGTCCCGCCGCCCTCGTGCGCCGACGGCGGCTCGGTGTTCGTGCCGGGCGCGTTCGTGAAGGACGCGGGCTTCCTGTCGTGCAGCCAGTACGACCGCAGCGACCCGACCTGGCAGCACCCGCCGCAGTGCGAGTGGTTCGACAGCCCGTCGAAGCCGGGCTCCTCGAGCGGCGCGGTCGACCAGGACCACTCCGAGCTGGTCGCCGCTCCCCTCCTCACCGCGACGGGCGGGCTGCTGCTCGCCCTCGGCCTGCGGAAGCGTCGTACCTCCCGTGTTGCGTAGGTCCGCACTCCTGCTCGCCGTCCTCGCCCTCCTGCTGGTGGGCGGGGGCGTCGCGGTGGCGCGGTCGGCGCCGTCGCTGGAGACCGGCGGTCCCACGGCGGTCTCCGGGACCGAGGCCACCTCGGTCTTCACGATCGCCGGCCGCACCATCCGGCAGATCCGGTACGCCGACGGCGGCACCCTGCGCTACACGTTCGGGCTGACCAACACCGGTCACCTGCCGCTGACCGTGCGCGGGTTGGCCGACGACCAGCCCTCGACCCGGCTGTTCACCTACACCGGCCTCACCGGACCGGACGGCGCAGGGGACGTGCACCTGGGGCCGGGAGAGACGGCCCGGCTCACCCTCGCGCTGCGGATGGGCGGCTGCGAGTCGCTCTCGGCCCGGGCCGGGGCGTTCGTGACCGAGGTGGTCCTCCGCACCGAGCAGGCCGGAGTCTTCGACGACGAGGTGCGGGTGACGCTGCCCGAGGAGGTCCACACCGGATCGCCGCGCGAGGCGTTCTGCCCCCGCTCCACCGCGACGTCGCGTCCCCCGGGCTGAGGCTGAGACCCTCCCCACACCGGCGCCAACTTCCATACCGTTGGTATGGAGTGCCATGCTGGCACGGCACGCCTTATTGACATCTTTTCAACAAGGAGCCGTTCCCGATGCGCCGTCCCCTGCTCGCCACCCTCGCCGCCGTCCTGGCCCTCCCCCTGCTCGCGGGGCTCACGGTCGCGCCGGCCCACGCCGGGGCGGGCGACGACGTGATCACGCGCGCGGTCACCTTCTCGGTCGACAACACCAACGGCACCCGCGTCGCCTGCACCGCGGACGGCCAGGTCCACACGGTGCACGCCACGCTCGTCGGCCCTCGCAGCGAGGTCCTCGGGGCCAGCGTCGACCGCATCAACGTGCTCGTGCACGACACCACCACGGGCGGCTGGTTCTGGCAGCTGCCGGGCCACCCGGCGTACGACTGGGCGAGCCGCCTGGCCGACGCCGGCGAGACCTCGCTGGTCCTGGACCGACTCGGCTACGACGCCAGCCCGCTCGCGGACGGCAACGCCACCTGCATCGGGGCCCAGGCCGACATGCTCCACCAGGTCGTCGAGCACCTCCGCTCGGGCCACTACGTGTACGCCGACCAGCCGCGGGCCGTGCCGTCGGCCCAGCACGTCGTGCTCCAGGGGCACTCGGTCGGGGCGGCGATCGCCCAGCTGGAGGCGGCGACCTTCGACGACGTCGACGGGCTCGTGCTGATGTCGTGGTCCGACTCGGGTGCGACGCAGGCGGCCATCGACGGCGTGCAGCGCCAGTCACAGGCCTGCCTGCAGGGCGCCGACTACGCGGCCTTCGCCACCTCGGGCAAGCAGTTCCGCCGCCTCGCCTTCGCCAGCGCCCCCGCGGGCGTGCAGCGGGTCGCCGCCCGGCTGCGCAACCAGGACCCGTGCGGCGACGTGCTGAGCCTCGGCTCGGCCTACGCCACCTCCAACGCGCTGACCCACCAGATCGAGGCGCCGACCCTGCTGCTCTACGGCAGCAAGGACCGGCTCAACGACCCGTCCTCCAAGGACCGCCAGCGCGACGCCTACAAGTCGGGGACGCCCGTGACCACCAAGGTCTTCGCCGGCGCGGGCAACGCCCTGCCGCTGGAGCGCACCGCGCCGCAGACGCGGGCGCGCGTCATCCGCTGGCTGGCGGCCACCCTGGGCTGACGAGCCGCCAGCCGTCCGCGTCGACCTCCAGCTCGAGCACCCCGCAGTTCGCGAGCGAGACGCCCAGGCCGGCGGTGCGGGGCATCCCGACCAGCTGCGGCACGGTCGCGAGGATCGCGCCGCCGTGGCTGACCACCAGCACGGTCTCGCCCCGGTGCTCGTCGGCGATCGCCTCGAGCACCCCCTGGACGCGGGCGACGGTGTCGCCGATCCGGTCGCCGCCCTCGATCGCGGCGCTGTCGTCGCCCTCGGCCCACTGCCGGAAGACCTCGGCGAAGTACGCCGACTCGTGCTCCCCCGAGCCGGCCAGCGACCCCACGGCGTACTCGCGCAGGCCCTCACTCACCACCACGTCGGTGCCGAGCACGGACGCCGCGATCTCAGCGGTCTGCACGGCTCGCGAGAGCGAGCTCGTCCAGACCCGGGCGACCCGCTCATCCGCCAGCCGCTCCCCCAGCGCCCGCGCCTGCGTGCGGCCGAGCGCGGTGAGGCTGCCCCCGTCGTCGCTGATCAGGTCGGTCTCGTACTCGGCCTCGCCGTGGCGGGCGACGAGGATGCGGGCGGGACACTGGAGGGAGCTCACCCGCGGGAGGCTAGTCCAGGTCGTTGGCCTTGCGGATCACCTCGACGATGCCGGCCATGATCTCGGTGAGCCCGAAGTCCTTGGGGGTGTAGACCGCGGCCACGCCCAGCTCCTGGAGCCGGCGCCCGTCGGAGTCGGGGATGATCCCGCCCACGATCACCGGCAGGTCGCCGAGGCCGGCCTCGCGCAGCCCGTCGAGGACCGCGGGGACCAGCTCCATGTGCGAGCCGGACAGGATCGAGAGGCCGACGCAGTGCACGTCCTCGGCGACGGCAGCGGCGACGATCTGCTCGGGCGTCAGCCTGATGCCCTGGTAGATCACCTCGAAGCCCGCGTCGCGGGCCCGCACGGCGACCTGCTCGGCGCCGTTGGAGTGGCCGTCGAGCCCGGGCTTCCCGACCAGCAGCCGCAGGCGGCCGCCCAGCTCCTCGCCGGTCTGCCGGACCCGGTCACGCACGGCCGTGAGCTCGGCGCCGGCCTCGGCGACGACGGCACCGCTCACGCCCGTGGGGCCGCGGTACTCGCCGAACACCTCGCGCAGCGTGCCGGCCCACTCGCCCGTCGTGGCGCCCGCCCGGGCGGCCGCCAGGGTGGCTTCCATGAGGTTGGCGTCGGTCTTCGCCGCGGCGGCCAGCGCCGCCAGCGCCTCGGCGACGGCGTCGCCGTCGCGCTGGGCCTTCCACTCCTCGACGCTGGCGAGCGCGGTCCGCTCGGCCTCGGGGTCGGCGGCCATGATCGCGCCGTCGAGGTCGGCGGTCAGCGGCGACGGCTCGGTCGTCTCGAACTTGTTGACGCCGACGATGACCTCGTCGCCGGACTCGATCCGCGCCCGCCGGGCGGCGTGCGAGGAGACGAGCTCGGACTTCATGTACTCCACGGCGGCGATCGCGCCGCCCATGGCCTGGACGCGGTCGATCTCCTGCTTCGCGCCCTCGACCAGCTCGGCGACCTTGGCCTCGATGACGTGCGAGCCGTCGAAGATGTCGCCGTACTCCAGGAGGTCGGACTCGAAGGCCAGCACCTGCTGGAGGCGCAGCGACCACTGCTGGTCCCACGGCCGGGGCAGGCCGAGGGCCTCGTTCCACGCGGGCAGCTGGAGCGCCCGGGCACGGGCGTTCTTGGACAGCGTGACACCCAGCATCTCGAGCACGATGCGCTGCACGTTGTTCTCGGGCTGGGCCTCGGTCAGGCCGAGGGAGTTGACCTGCACGCCGTAGCGGAAGCGGCGCATCTTCGGGTCGGTGACGCCGTAGCGCTCGCGGGTGATCTCGTCCCACAGCTGGACGAAGGCCCGCATCTTGCAGGTCTCCTCGACGAACCGGACGCCGGCGTTGACGAAGAAGGAGATCCGGCCGACGACCTTCTCGAAGTCGTCCTCGGAGACCTGGCCGGCGTTCTTGACCTGGTCGAGGACGGCGATGGCGGTGCACAGCGCGTAGGCGAGCTCCTGCGTGGGCGTCGCGCCGGCCTCCTGCAGGTGGTAGCTGCAGATGTTGATCGGGTTCCACTTGGGGATCTGGTGGACGGTGTAGGCGATCATGTCGGCGATCAGCCGCATCGAGGCCTCGGGCGGGAACGCGTAGGTCCCGCGGGAGAGGTACTCCTTGATGATGTCGTTCTGGGTGGTGCCGGCCAGCTGGGCGGCGACCTCCTCGGGCGACAGGTCGGGGCACTGCTCCTCCGCGACGACCTGGTACATCGCGAGCATCCACATCGCGACGGCGTTGATCGTCATCGAGGTGTTCATCTCGGTGAGCGGGATGTCCTCGAAGAGCCGGCGCATCTCGCCGAGGTGCGGCACGGGCACGCCCACCTTGCCGACCTCGCCGCGCGAGAGCGGGGAGTCCGGGTCGTAGCCGGTCTGCGTGGGCAGGTCGAACGCCACGGAGAGGCCGGTCTGGCCCTTGGCCAGGTTGGTGCGGTAGAGCGCGTTCGACGCGGCGGCCGTGGAGTGGCCGGCGTACGTGCGCATCACCCAGGGGCGGTCCTTCTGGGGACGGTCCATCTCGGTCATGGGTCCGAGCGTAGAACGTGACCTACCGCTTGGTAACTCGTCTCGGTGTGGGTAATCCGACACCTGACCAGCGCGGATCCGCTCAGGCGCTGGCCGCCGCCCGCTCGACCTCCACGACGCGGATCAGCCGCGAGAGGTGGAGCATCCGGCGCACCGCGGGTCCGCAACCCCGCAGGGTGAGGTGGTGCCCGGACCGGGAGGCCTGCCGGGTCGCCACGGCGAGCACCTTGAGGGCGGTCAGGTCGACCACGTCGACGCCCGTCAGGTCCACGACCACGTCCTCGTCGTGTCCCTCGAGGTGGTCGTAGATCGCGGCCCGGACCTGCATGGTGCTCCGCACGTCGAAGTCGCCCACGAGCACGAGTGTCGGGCCGTCGGTGATGATGTCCATCGCTGCTCCATCCCCCCGGAGCCCAGAGAAACCCCGGTGTTCGCCGCTGTCGATGTCGCCTCTGTACCCACTATGACGCCGCCCACACCGATCGGGTTGCGTCGGAAACCGCGTGTCTCGCGTCCCGAGACCACGGGCCCCGGCCGGGAGGCGGGCCGCGGGAACTACGCTCGCGTGCATGGTCAACCTCACGCGGATCTACACGCGCACCGGCGATGCCGGCCAGACGCGGCTCGGCGACATGAGCACCACGTCCAAGAACGACCCGCGGCTGCACGCCTACGCCGACGTCGACGAGGCCAACGCCCAGCTCGGGGTCGCGATCGCGCTGGGCGACCTCGACGAGGACGTCGTGGCCGTCCTCACGCACGTCCAGAACGACCTGTTCGACGTCGGCGCCGACTTCTGCACCCCGGTGGTCGAGAGCCCGGAGTTCCCGCCGCTGCGCATCGAGCAGGCCTACGTGGACCGGCTCGAGGCGTGGTGCGACCACTACAACGAGCACCTGGCCAACCTGCGCTCGTTCATCCTCAGCGGCGGCACCCCCGGCGGCGCCCTGCTGCACGTGGCGCGCACCGTCGTACGCCGGGCGGAGCGGTCGGCCTGGGCGGCGCACGCCGAGCACGCGGAGACCATGAACGTCCTCGCGATCACCTACCTGAACCGGCTCTCCGACCTGTTGTTCATCCTCGCCCGTCACGCCAACCGGGAGCAGGGGGACGTCCTGTGGGTGCCGGGTGGCGAGCGGGGCGAGCAGCACTGACGCTGATCGCGGCCGGCACCATCAACACGGCGATCGCGAGCAGCGAGTCCAGGGTCCCGACCCGGTCACCGAGCTGGCCGAGCAGGGGTGGCCCGGCGAGGAACGCCGCGTAGCCGATCGTCGAGACGACGCTGACCCGCGCCGCGGCCCGCGTCGTCTCGTCGGCCGCCGCACTCATGCCGACCGGGAAGCCGAGGGACGCACCGAGGCCCCAGACCAGGATCCCGAGGCCGACGAGCAGGACGTGGCCGCCCCACACCACGAGCAGGATGCCGGTCGCGGCGGTCGCAGCCGTGGCCCACAGCACCGGGGCCCGGCCCCAACGGTCCAGGGCGAAGGGGCCGAGGAGCCTCCCCGCCGTCATCGCGGTGACGAACGCCGAGAACCCGGCGACGCCGACCCAGTGCGCCACGCCGTAGCCGTCGATGAGCGCGAGCGAGAGCCAGTCGTTGGCCGAACCCTCCACGGTCGCGAAGGCGAGCACCATCACGCCGATGGCGAGGGTGCGCGGCTCGAGCCAGGCCGAGCCCGAGGAACCCTGCTCGTCGTGGTGGACCGTCGGCTCAGGGAAGGCCCGGGCGACCACGCCGACCAGGACCGCGGCGACCACGCCGCCCACCCCCACGTGCCACGGCAGGGCAACCCCGGCGGCGGCCATCGGGATCCCGACGGCGGCCCCGGCGATGCTGCCCAGGCTCCAGCCCGCGTGGAAGCGCGGCATGATGGTGCGACCGATCCTGCGCTCCACCTCGGCGCCCTCGACGTTCATGGCGACGTCCCACGTCCCGGTGCCGATGCCGTAGGCGAAGAAGCCCACGGCCGTCACCGGCACCGAGGACAGCTCGCCCGCCCCGGTGCCCGCGAGCACCATGCCGACCGCGGTGAGGGCGCCCCCCGCCCGGACCACCCGGGCCGCGCCGAGGCGCTCGATCAGTCGTCCGCTGGAGGGCAGGGCCAGCACCGACCCGGCGGCGATCGCGAGCAGCAGCAGGCCCAGCGGGCCGTTGGCCAGGTCGAGGTCGGCACGCAGGTCGGGCAGCCTCGAGACGAGCGTGGCGAAGCAGAAGCCGTTCAGGGCGAACGTCAGGGCGACAGCGTTGCGGGCGCGCAGGATCATCGGCGCGCGGGACGCTCCCACGACGCGCCGGGCGGGCCGGACTCGAGCCAGGCCTGGAAGCCCATCAGCGAGGAGGGGCCCATCGCGAGCTCGACGTCGGCGCCGTCGTCGGTGCGGCAGCAGATCACGACGTGGTCGGGGTAGAGCGACATCTGCTCGACGCCCTCGGGTGCCCGGCGGCCGGAGTAGCGCAGGTGCGAGCGCTCCCATGAGCGCTTGGGCCGCGGGGAGAGCGAGAAGATCCGGAACCACTCCAGGGACTCACCGGAGTAGCGGCCGAGCCCGAGAAGCCAACCGCGCCCGGCCCTCTCGGGACGGACGCGGAAGGAGAGCTCGAAGGTGCCACCGTTGCGGGACAGCACGCGGCGACGCACGATCAGGGCGACGCCGTAACACAGGACGAGCAGGAGCAGGCCACCGGCTGCGTCGAGCAGCCACTGCCAGACCGGCATCGGTCCCTCCCGTCCCCCTCGCGGCCGCGCGGATGAGCACGCGAGGTGCTCACCCTAGCGGGCGACCGGAGGGGACGGACGGGTGGGTCGGCTGGTGTCAGCGCGCCCGTTCGAACGTGCGGATACGCGCCTCGGCGGCACGGATCCGGGCCTGCTGCTTCTGGTCCTCGGGGTCGGCCTCGGCAGCCTCGAGCTGGGCCCGAGCCTCGTCGAGGTCGATCTCGTGGGACATCTCGGCGTGCTCGGCCAGGATCGAGACCCGGTTGTGGGCGACCGAGATGAACCCGTCGTCGACGGCCACGAAGTGCTGGTGGCTGTCCGGCTCGGTGATCTCGACGACCCCGCTGACGAGCAGCGAGAGGATCGGCGTGTGGTTGCGCAGGATCCCCACGTCACCCTCGGCCGTCCGGGCGATGACCATGGTGGCGGGACCGGACCACACGGTCCGGTCCGCCGCCACGAGCTCCACCTGGAGGTGGCTGTCGGTGTCGGCCATCAGAGGCTCTTCTGGATCTCTGCCCACTTCTTCTCGACGTCGTCCAGACCGCCGCACATGAAGAAGGCCTGCTCGGCCACGTGGTCGTACTCACCGTCGGCGATCTTGTTGAACGCCTCGATCGTGTCGGCCACCGGGACCGTCGAACCCTCGATGCCGGTGAACTGCTTGGCGACGTAGGTGTTCTGGGACAGGAAGCGCTGGATACGGCGAGCGCGGGACACGATGATCTTGTCCTCTTCGGAGAGCTCGTCGACACCGAGGATCGCGATGATGTCCTGGAGCTCCTTGTTGCGCTGCAGGATCTGCTTGATCCGGATGGCGCAGTCGTAGTGGGCCTGCCCGATGTACTGGGCGTCCAGGATCCGCGAGGTCGACGTCAGCGGGTCCACCGCGGGGTAGATACCGAGCGAGGCGATCTCTCGCGAGAGCTCGGTGGTCGCGTCGAGGTGGGCGAAGGTCGTCGCCGGGGCGGGGTCGGTGTAGTCGTCCGCCGGCACGTAGATCGCCTGCATCGAGGTGATCGAGTGACCGCGGGTCGAGGTGATCCGCTCCTGAAGCGTGCCCATCTCGTCGGCGAGGTTCGGCTGGTAGCCCACGGCGGACGGCATGCGGCCGAGCAGCGTGGACACCTCGGAACCGGCCTGCGTGAACCGGAAGATGTTGTCGATGAACAGCAGCACGTCCTGGCCCTGCACGTCGCGGAAGTACTCCGCCATCGTCAGTGCCGAGAGGGCCACGCGCAGGCGGGTGCCCGGCGGCTCGTCCATCTGGCCGAAGACGAGGGCGGTCTGGCCGATGACGCCGGCCTCCTCCATCTCGACGATCAGGTCGTTGCCCTCACGGGTGCGCTCGCCGACACCGGCGAACACCGACACACCACCGTGGTCCTTGGCGACACGCGCGATCATCTCCTGGATGAGCACGGTCTTGCCCACGCCGGCGCCGCCGAACAGGCCGATCTTGCCGCCCTGCACGTAGGGGGTCAGCAGGTCGATGACCTTGATGCCGGTCTCGAACATCTGGGTCTTGGACTCGAGCTGGTCGAAGGCCGGGGCCTTGCGGTGGATGCCCCAGCGCTCCTTGACCTCGAGCTGCTCGTCGCCCTCGAGGTTCAGGCACTCGCCCAGGGTGTTGAACACCCGGCCGAGCGTCGCGTCGCCCACGGGAACCGTGATCGGGCCGCCGGTGTCCTGCACCTGCGCGCCGCGGACCAGGCCGTCGGTCGGCTGCAGCGAGATCGCGCGGACCATGCCGTCACCGATGTGCTGGGCGACCTCGAGCGAGAGCACCTTGGCCTCGCCGCCGAGCTCCAGCTTGGTCTCGAGCTTGTTGTACATCTCGGGCATCGAGTCGATGGGGAACTCGATGTCGACGACCGGACCGATGACGCGGGCGATCCTGCCGACGCCGCCAGCAGCCTTGGCCGTGGTCTCTTCAACAGTGGCAGTCATGTCTCTCACTCATTCCCGGCGTTGGCGTCGGCCAGCGCGTTGACGCCACCGACGATCTCGCTGATTTCCTGGGTAATGCCGGCCTGGCGGGCCTGGTTGGCGATCCGGCGGTACTTCTTGATGAGCTCGTCGGCGTTGTCCGTCGCGGACTTCATCGCCTTCTGTCGCGCGGCCAGCTCGGAAGCGGCCGCCTGCAGCATGGCGAAGAAGATCCGGCTCTGGACGTACTGCGGAAGCAGTCCGTCCAGGACGTGCTCGGCCGAGGGCTCGAACTCGTAGAGCGGCAGGACCTCGTCGGGCGCGGGCTTCTCCTCGCCCTCGACGACCTCCAGCGGGAGCAGGCGGATGGCCGTCGGCTCCTGGACCAGCATCGAGCGGAAGCGCGTGTAGACCACGTGCACCTCGTCGACGTTCCCCTCATCGCCCTCGTCCTTCAGGAAGGCCTCGATGAGGGTCTTCCCGACGTCGTGGGCGATGTCGTTGGACGGCTGGTCGGAGAACCCGGTCCACGACCGCACGATCGGACGGGCGCGGAACTTGAAGTACGCCTCGCCCTTGCGGCCGCAGATGTAGGTGTCGATCTCCTTGCCCTCCCCGCGGAGCTTCTCCGCGAGGCGCTCGGCCTCCTTGAGCACGCTCGAGGAGTAGGCGCCGGCCAGGCCACGGTCGCTGGTCACGATGAGCACGGCGGCCCGCTTGGGGTCCTCCGGCTCACGCGTGAGCGGGTGGTCGACGTTGGCGTAGGTCGCCACCGCCGACACCGCGCGGGTCAGCTCCCGGGCGTAGGGCGCGGCCGACTGGGCCCGCTGCTGCGCCTTGATGATGCGGGACGCAGCAATGAGCTCCATGGCGCGCGTGATCTTCTTCATCGACTCCGTCGACTTGATCCGCGCTCGGTACTCACGCAGCGATACGGCCATGCGTCAGCCCCGCTTCTGCTTGACGATCTGCTCCTGGTCCTCGTCCTCCAGCGCCTCGGCCTGGGGCTCGTGGCCGACCTTGATCGAGCCACCGTCGGAGGTCTCGAACTGGTCCAGGAAGGAGGTGTAGGCCTTGTCCAGCGACTGCTCCGTGCCGTCCTCGAACTTCTGGGTCTCACGGATGGTCGAGAGCACGCCGTCGTTGCTGCGGCGCAGGTAGTCGAGGAACTCCTGCTCGAAGCGCAGCACGTCGGGGGTGGGGACCTTGTCCAGGCGGCCGGTGGTGCCGAGCCACAGCGAGACGGTCATCTCCTCGAGCGGGTACGGCGAGTAGGCCGGCTGCTTGAGCAGCGCCATCAGGCGCTGGCCGCGGTCGAGCTGCTGGCGCGAGGCCGCGTCGAGGTCGGAGGCGAACATCGCGAACGCCTCCATGGCGCGGAACTGGGCCAGGTCGACCTTCAGCGAGCCGGTGACGGCCTTCATCGCCTTGGTCATGGCCGAGCCACCCACGCGCGAGACCGAGACGCCGACGTCGATGGCCGGGCGCTGGTTGGACGCGAACAGGTCCGACTGCAGGAAGATCTGGCCGTCGGTGATCGAGATGACGTTGGTCGGGATGAACGCCGAGACGTCGTTGGCCTTGGTCTCGATGATCGGCAGGCCGGTCATCGAGCCCTTGCCCTTGGCGTCGGAGAGCTTGGCGCAACGCTCGAGCAGGCGGCTGTGCAGGTAGAAGACGTCACCCGGGTAGGCCTCACGGCCCGGCGGGCGGCGCAGCAGCAGCGACACGGCGCGGTAGGCCTCGGCCTGCTTGGTCAGGTCGTCGAACACGATGAGGACGTGCTTGCCGTCGTACATCCAGTGCTGGCCGATGGCCGAGCCGGTGTAGGGAGCGAGGTACTTGAAGCCCGCGCTGTCCGAGGCCGGGGACGCCACGATCGTGGTGTACTCCAGCGCACCCGCCTCCTCGAGGGCGCCACGCACGGAGGCGATGGTCGAGCCCTTCTGGCCGATGGCGACGTAGATGCAGCGCACCTGCTTGTCCGGGTCACCGGACTCCCAGTTCTGCTTCTGGTTGATGATCGTGTCGATCGCGATGGTGGTCTTGCCGGTCGCGCGGTCACCGATGATCAGCTGGCGCTGGCCACGGCCGATCGGGGTCATGGCGTCGATCGCCTTGATGCCGGTCGCGAGCGGCTCGTGCACCGACTTGCGGTCCATGACGGTCGGGGCCTGGAGCTCGAGCGCGCGGCGCTCGTCGCTCTGGATCTCGCCGAGGCCGTCGATCGGGGTGCCGAGCGGGTCGACGACGCGGCCCATGAAGCCGTCTCCGACGGGGACCGAGAGGATCTCGCCGGTCCGGCGGACCGTCTGGCCTTCCTCGATCTTGTCGAAGTCACCCAGGACGACGACACCGATCTCGCGGGTGTCGAGGTTCAGGGCGATGCCCAGCGTGCCGTCCTCGAACTCGAGCAGCTCGTTGGCCATGGCCGACGGAAGACCGGTGACCCGGGCGATGCCGTCGGCGGCCTGGGCGACCGTGCCGACCTCTTCCTTGCTCGCTGCGTCGGGCTGGTAGTCCGCGACGTACTTCTGGAGCGCGTCGCGGATCTCCTCCGGACGGATCGTGAGCTCCGTCATCTTCGTCCCTACTCTCTTGTCTCTACTGAAGTCTCTGCGTGGCGGTGGTGCTGGGGTGGTGGGGCGGTCGGGCTCAGCCGACCAGGCGCCGGCGCGCGTCGTCGAGGCGGCTCGCGATGGTGCCGTCGATGACCTGGTCACCGATCTGGAGGCGGAGGCCGCCGACCACGCTCTGGTCGACCACCACGTTGAGGTGCACCGGGCGGGAGTACTGGCGGGCCAGCACGTCCGCGAGGCGCTGCTGCTCCCCCGCCTCGAGGGGGCGAGCGGTGCGGACCAGCGCGACGAGGCGGTTGCGCGTCTCCGCGGCCACCTTGCCGTACTCGTCGAGGGCCCGGGCCACCGTGAGGTGGACGCCGGAGACGGAGCGCTCGGCCAGGCGGATCGCTCCGCCCGCGGCCTTGCCCTCCAGGAGGGAGCGCACCAGGGCCCGCTTGTCGCCCGCGGACCGCGCCGGGTCCGAGAGGGCGTCGCGCAGCTCGGGGTTGTCGACGACCGCGCGGCCGAAGCGGAACAGGTCGTCCTCGAGGCGGTCCGCCTCGCCCGCGGCGTCGGCGGCCTTGACCAGCGCCACGACACCGAGCTGCTCGAGGGCCCGGGCGAGGTCTCCGCTGGATGCCCAGCGGAGCCCGGCGGCCGTGCCCACGATCTCGGTGGCGGTGCTGTCCAGGTGGCTGCCGAAGATGCCGCTCACCAGGGCGCGCTTGGCCTCGGCCGGGCTGGACGGGTCGGTCGCCGCACGACGGAGCGCCGGCTGGTCGCGCAGCACGTCGGCTGCGGCGAACAGGCCGTCACCCACGGTGGCGCCGTCGGCGCCCCCGTCGATGGCCGTGCCCAGCGCGTCGGACAGACGCGCGAGGGACTCTCCGGACGAACCCTGCATCAGTTGCTCCGCGCCTGGTCGAGGTCGGTGAGGAAGCGCTCGACGACCCGGCTCTGGCGAGCCTCGTCGTCCAGCGACTCACCGACGATGCGACCCGCCAGCGTGGTGGCGAGCGTGCCCACCTCGTTGCGCAGCGACGCGACGGCCGCCTTGCGGTCGGCCTCGATCTGGGTGTGGGCGTGCTCGACGATGCGCTGAGCCTCGGCCTGGGCCTGCTCCCGCATCTCCGCGATGATCCCCGCACCCTGCTCGCGCGCCTCCTCGCGGATGCGAGCGGCCTCGTGACGGGCGTCCGCGATCTGCGCGCGGAACTCCTCCTCGGCCTGGTGGGCCTCGGACTTGGCCTGGTCGAGGTCCGCGAACTGCTGGCGAATGGCCTCCTGGCGCGCCGTCATCGCCTTGTTGATCGGCGGGACGACGTACTTGCCCAGGATGAACACCATGATCGCGAAGGCGAACAGCTCGACGAAGAACGTGCCGTTGGGAACGAGGAAGTTGCTCTCCATCGGGACGATCGCAACGCTTGCCATCAATTGATCCTTTGGTCGTGGCGGTGTGGCACGGGCGCCGGAAGCGCCCAGGTTTCAGATCCTCGGGGTCACTTACCGAGGACGAAGACGAACAGCGCCATGAACGCGAGGTTGATGAAGAACATCGCCTCGACCAGACCGACCGTCAGGAAGAAGATCGTCTGGAGGCGACCCTGCGCCTCGGGCTGGCGGGCAACGCCCTGGATGTACGACGAACCGGCGAGGCCGTCACCGACACCAGCGCCGATCGCGCCGCCGGCGAGGGCCAGTCCGCCACCGACGAAGGCGCCAGCGGTCTTGATGGCCGATTCCATAGTGTCTGCTGCCACTGTTTCTCCTTGGTTGGGCACCGGGTGACGGTGCTCGTTTCTTACAACTGGGGGGTTGCGGCCGACCGGGAGGTCAGGCCGCGGGGGTGGACTCGAGGTCCTCGTGGTGCTCGTCGTGCTCGCCGTGACCGGCCCCGGCCATGCCGAAGTAGAGGATCACCAGCAGCGCGAAGATGAAGGCCTGGATGCCGCCGATCGCCATGTCGAAGAGCTTCCAGAGCAGGTTGGGCGCCCACGACGCGTAGAACGGGATGAGCCCGATCAGCGCGAGCATGATGCCGCCGGCGAAGATGTTGCCGAAGAGCCGCAGCGCGAGGGTGATCGGCTTGGTGAGCTCCTCGAGGATGTTCAGCGGGAGCAGCACGGGGAACGGCTCGAGGAAGTGCTTGAGGTAGCCGCCCAGGCCCTTCTCGCGGATGCCGTAGATCCACACGCCGACCATCGCCATGATCGCCATCGCGTAGGTCAGGTTGGTGTCGGCCGTGGGGGCCGGCAGCAGGTGGAGCTTGTCGTTGATCTCCGTGGGGAGCAGCTCGAGCCAGTTGGCGAAGAGGATGAAGAAGAACAGCGCCACGGCCAGCGGGACGACGAACGCCGGGACCTTGCCCAGGTTGTCCTCCACCTGCGTGGTGACCTCCTTGACGATGGTCTCCCAGAGCAGCTGGATCTTGGTCGGCACGTGGTCCGTGGTGTTCTTCGTCAGCGCCGAGCGGGCCCAGAAGCCGAGGACCAGGACGATCGCGCCGGCGACCAGGGTGGTCCAGATCGTGTCCATGTTGAACGTGAGGCCCAGGAAGTGGCGCTCGACGTGATGGCCGATCTCGATGTTCGTCTCGAGTGGCAGCAGGCCGGTCATGCCTTGTTCAACTCCTTCAGCAGGGGGATCCCGGTCATCACGAGCGCGATGAGGCGGAAGATGGCCAGACCGAGCAGGAGCCCGATGCCGTCCGGCCAGAACATCACGGCGATCGCCACCGCGACAACGGACAGGGCAGCCAGGCGGATGAAGGTCGAGACCGCGATCTTGCTGCGGGTCGGCTCCTCCCCCGAGCTGATGAGCTTGAGCAGCCAGAACTCCGTGACCAGGTGGTTGAGGAGTCCCAGGCCGATGCCGGCGGCGATGCAGGCGGCCAGGCGCCACTCGCCGAGCTGGCCGGCGATCCAGTAGGTCGCGACGACGAGGACGAGCGCCACGACGACGGTCTTCTTCTGGTCGCGCACGACGCGCACCACGGAGGGGCGCGGGGGCGTCTGGGGGGTCTCGGGGGAAGTCATGGTGGTGTCCGTCTCGCGGTCGGTCGTCTGGTTGCTCATCGGGTCAGCTCACCCCCGGAGGGCGGCACGGACACGAAGCCAGAAGCCGACACCCCCGCAGACGATGCCGAGTGCGATGCCGACCAGCGTGAACGCGGGAGACGTGCCCGCGCTGTGGTCGAGGAGGAGCCCGAGGACCATGCCCACGATGACCGAACCGGCGAGGAGTCCCCCGAGCCCGGCGAGGTCACGGCCTCGCAGGCTGTTGTCGGAGAGCTCATCGACCATCCCAAGTCGCTTTCATCGGCAGGCTTGAAGACGTCGGCTCCGGGACCGCTCAGGAGGGGGTCCGGGTGTGCGTCCGACGACGGCGTGAAACTACCACAGCGGGACGGGGCTCTGAACCCGGGGACCGGGGTGGTCCCGGAGAGCGTCCGGGTGGTCCCGGAGAGGCTCGAGCCAAGGGCGGTCGTCATGGGTGGCGGCCGTTCTTTTCGTCGGTGCTGGGTGCTTGTGAAAACTAGCACAAAGTCCTCGGGGCCCTCCAACCGGGTCCCCCGCAGCCCTCCGGCTCAGCCCTCCGGAAGGGGCTGCTCGGGCACCGTGGGGTGGGGCGGGTGCGGCCGCCGGATGGCCGGGAGCAGGAACGTCATGCCGACGGTCACCGTCGCCATGATGCCGAGCGAGACCCACATCCAGGTGCCGGTGTAGAGACTGATCAGGACCGTGCCGAACGCCACCAGGCCGGCCCAGAGCCACATGATGAAGACCGCACGCCGCTGGCTGTGCCCGATCTCCAGCAGCCGGTGGTGCAGGTGCTGCTTGTCGGGTGCGAACGGCGAGCGCCCGGCGCGCGTGCGGCGTACGACGGCGAGGGTCAGGTCCACCATCGGCACGATCAGGATCGAGACCGGCAGCAGCAGCGGCAGCAGGGTCGGGACCAGGCTCGCCCGGGACCCGTCGGCGCCCTGGCTGAGCTCGGGCCCGGAGAACTGGCCGGTCAGGGTCAGCGCGCTGGCGGACAGGACCAGCCCGATCAGCATCGAGCCGCTGTCGCCCATGAAGAGGCGGGCCGGGTGGAAGTTGTGCGGCAGGAACCCGGCGCAGGCGCCGGCCAGCGAGGCGCTCAGCAGGGCGCCGGTGATCGCCAGGCTCACGCCGTTCAGGTTGGCCAGCTGGTAGCAGAAGACGAAGAACGCGACCGCGCCGATGCCCACGACCCCGGCGGCGAGCCCGTCGAGGCCGTCGACGAAGTTGACGGCGTTGACGGTCGCGACCACCACGAGCACGGTCAGGATCGCGCCCTGCGCGCTGTCGAGGGAGAACTGGCTGCCGTCCGGCACGGGGAAGAAGACGTACTGGATGCCGAAGACGATGAGGAAGCCCGCGGCCAGCACCTGGCCACCGAGCTTGGTCAGCGCGTCGAGCTCGAAGAGGTCGTCGAGGACGCCCACGGCGCAGATCAGGGCGCCGGCGATGAGCACGATGCCCGCGTCGCGGAAGACGAAGTCGCTGCTGGTGGAGAGGAACGGCAGCTCACGGGCCACGACGTACGCCGCCACGAGCCCGCCGAGCATCGCGAGCCCGCCGAGGTAGGGGATCGGCTCGGCGTGGACGTCGCGGTCGCGGACCTCGGCCACCGCCCCGGTGCGCAGCGCGATCTCGCGAGCCACCACCGTCAGCAGGTAGGTGACCGAGGCGGCGACGAGGAAGACGAGGGCATACTCGCGCAAGCGCTCAGCCTTCGTCCGTGAGGGTGGCGCCGAGCGGCTCGAGGACGGCGTTGAGCTCCTCCAGCGACAGCGCACCACGGCGCAGCACCCGGCCCTGGGACCCGGTGACGTCGATGATCGTGGAGGCCTCTCCCCCGGTCGACTCGCCCCCGTCGACGATCACCGCGACGTCCTCGCCCAGCATCTGCTCGGCCTGGTCGGCGTCGGTGGCGGCCGGCATGCCGGTCTTGTTGGCCGAGCTGACGGCCAGCGGGCCGGTGCGCTCGAGGATCTCGCGGGCGATGGGGTCGGCGGGCATGCGCACGGCCACCGTCCCGCGGGTGTCGCCGAGGTCCCACTGCAGCGAGGACTGCTGGTGGCAGACCAGGGTCAGCGGGCCCGGCCAGAAGGCGTCGATCAGCGCCCGGGCGTAGCCGGGGATGCTCACCGCGAGGGCGTCGATGGTCGTGGCGGCGCTGATCAGGACCGGCGGCGGCATCTCGCGGCCGCGGCCCTTGGCTGCCAGCAGCCCGCGGACGGCGGCCGGGTCGAAGGCGTCGGCGCCGATGCCGTAGACGGTGTCGGTGGGCAGGACCACGAGGTGGCCGCGCTGGATGGCCATGCTGGCCGCCTCGATCGCGGCCTCGCGCTCGTCCTCCGTGCCGGTGGGGTAGCGCTCGCTCATGCCGTCATCACCTTGGTCGCTGCGTCGTCCACCCGGTCATCGTGCCAGTCGCGCGGTCAGGAAGCGCGGACGCCCTGCCAGGTCGCGGTGGTCGCGTACCTCGGTCCAGCGACCGGTGGCGGCGAAGACCCCCGGGGCCGAGGCGCCCTGCCGGTCGGCGTGCTCGGCCCCGACCACTCCCCCGGGCCTCAGCAGCAGCGCGGCCCGGGCCTCCAGGACGCGGATCGCGTCGAGCCCGTCGTCGCCCGAGAAGAGCGCCAGGTGCGGGTCGTGGTCGCGGGCCTCGGGGGCCACGGACTCCCACGCGTCCAGGGGGATGTACGGCGGGTTGCAGCTGATCACGTCGACGGTGCCGGCCAGGTCGTCGAAGGCCGAGGCCATGTCGCCGTGGCGCAGGTCGACGCCGGTGCCGGCCAGGTTGCGGGCGGCCCAGCCGTGGGCGGACTCGTCCAGCTCGACCGCGTAGACCGTGGCGTGCGGGACCTCGTCGGCGATCGCCTTGGCGACCGCTCCCGAGCCGGTGCACAGGTCGACCACGACCGGGGCTCGCCCGGTGGCCGAGCCTGCCGAGACCGCCTGCTCGATCGCCCAGCCGGCCAGCAGCTCGGTCTCGGGCCGCGGCACGAACACCCCCGGCCCGACGAGGAGCTCGACGTGCCGGAAGTGCGCCACGCCGGTCAGGTGCTGCAGCGGCTCGCGGGCCGCACGGCGGTCCAGGAGGGCGACGTACTGCTCGAGGGCCGGGGCCGGGACGTCGTCGAGGAGGACGAGGCGCGACCGGTCGGTGCCGAGCACGTGGGCCAGGAGCTCGGCGGCGTCGTGCTCCGGGCTCGCCACGCCGGCCTCGGCCAGCCGGCGGACCGCGTCGGCGAGCACGGTGCGGCGGGTGGTCACTGGTCGAGTGCCTCGAGGCGGGCGGCGAGGTCGGCCTCGGTGCAGGAGTCGAGGACGGGCTGGAGGTCGCCGTCGAGCACCTGGTCGAGGTTGTAGGACTTGTAGCCGGTGCGGTGGTCGGAGATCCGGTTCTCCGGGTAGTTGTAGGTGCGGATCCGCTCGGAGCGGTCGACGGTGCGGACCTGGCTGCGCCGGGCCTCACCGGCCTCGGCGTCGGCCTTCTCCTGCGCGGCCGCGAGGAGCCGGGCACGCAGGATCCGCATCGCCTGCTCGCGGTTCTGGAGCTGGCTCTTCTCGTTCTGGCAGCTCGCGACGATGCCGGTCGGCACGTGCGTGATCCGCACCGCGGAGTCGGTGGTGTTGACGCTCTGGCCACCGGGACCGCTGCTGCGGTAGACGTCGATGCGCAGGTCGTTCTCGTCGATGGTGACGTCGACCTGCTCGGCCTCCGGGAAGACCAGGACGCCGGCGGCGCTGGTGTGCACCCGCCCCTGCGACTCGGTGACGGGCACCCGCTGGACGCGGTGGACGCCGCCCTCGAACTTCAGCAGGGCGTACGGCGCCTCGCCGGGCTCGGGCGTGCCCTTGGCCTTCACGGCGACGGTCACGGACTTGTAGCCGCCCAGGTCGGACTCGTTGGCATCGATCAGCTCGACCTTCCAGCCCCGCCCCTCGGCGTACCGGGTGTACATGCGGAGCAGGTCGCCGGCGAACAGCGCAGACTCCTCGCCACCCTCGCCGGACTTCACCTCGAGGATGACGTCCTTGTCGTCGGCCTCCTCGCGCGGCACGAGCAGCCGGCGCAGCCGCTCCTCGGCGACGGCGCGTCGCTCGACCAGCGTCTCCGCCTCCTCGGCGAACGCGGGGTCCTCGCCGGCGAGCTCGCGGGCGGCTCCGAGGTCGTCGTCGATCTGCTGGAGGTCGCGCCAGGCGCCGATCGTCGCCGAGAGCGCGGCGTAGCGCTGGTTGAGGCGCTTGGCGAGCCGGGCGTCGGCGTGCGTCTCGGGCTCGGCGAGCCGGGCCTCGAGCTGCTCGTGCTCGGCGACGAGTCCTTCGACGGCCTCGAACATGGGTGCCCCTCGGTGGTGCGCTCGGAGATCGGTCGGACAAATCACGAGCGCCGGCCCCCGCACGATGGCGGGGACCGGCGCTCGGACGAAGCTACTTCTTGGCAGCCTTGGCGTAGCGGGCCTCGAAGCGGGCGACGCGGCCGCCGGTGTCGAGGATCTTCTGCTTGCCGGTGTAGAACGGGTGGCACTGCGAGCAGACGTCGGCGTGGATCGAGCCGGAGGTCGCGGTGCTGCGGGTGGTGAACTGCGCGCCGCAGGTGCAGGTGACCTGGGTGTCCACGTAGTCCGGGTGGATGTCCTTCTTCATGTCCGGTGTCCTTTCGAGGCCGCCGGGTCGTCTCCGCCGAGTGCGGACGACGTGAACCGGGACCGACCCCCAAGTGTGCCACCCGGCACAACCCAACCGGAAATCAGTGCGAGGTCATCTCGGGGTCGGCCCCTATTCGCGGCTCGGGCGCGGCCGGCTGGGTGGTGACCGCGGGCTCGGACTGCAGGGGCAGGTGCACCACGACGGTGGTCCCCCGGCCCTCCTGCGACTCGATCAGGACGTCGCCGGCGTGCTTGTCCACGATCGTCTGCACGATGCGGAGGCCCAGGCCGGTGCCGGCGATCTCGTTGAAGACCGCGTTGGACGCACGGAAGAAGCGCGTGCCGAGCCGCTCGACCTCGGCGGCCGGGATGCCGATGCCGTGGTCGCGGATCTGCACGGCCAGCCGGTCGTCGTCGCTCCACAGCTCCACCTCGACCTGGCCACCGTCGCGGCTGAACTTCACCGCGTTGCTGAGCACGTTGAGGAAGGCCCGGTGCAGCATCGCCCGGTCGGCCAGCACCAGCAGCGGGTCCTCGGGGGCGCTCACGGCGATCTTGATCCCCCGGTTGGCGGCGGTGATACGCACGTCGGTGACGGCGTCACGGGTCAGGCCTGTGATGTCCACGGCCTCGAGGTCGGTCGCCCGGGCCTCGGCCCGCGACAGCGTGAGCAGGTCGTCGATGAGCAGCTTCAGGCGGGAGACGTTGCGTCGGGTGGCCTCCAGCATCCGCTCGTGCCGCGGCGCGAGGCTGCCCTCGAACTCCTCGGCCACCATCTCGAGGTAGCCGCTGATCGTGGTCAGCGGCGTGCGCAGCTCGTGGGAGACGTTGGAGACGAAGTCGTCGCGCGCCGTGTCGAGGATGCGCAGCTCGTCCTGGATGCGGTGCTCCACCGCCCGCGCACGAGCCTGCGCGTCGGCGAGGTCGTTGAGGGCGGCCGCGACCGCGCGGACCTCCCGGGGGCCGGCATTCTCGGCACGGGCTCCGGGCTCGTTGCGGGCCAGCGCGTGCACCACCCCCTCGAGGTCGAGCAGTGGCGTGGAGAGCTCGTCGAGCAGGCGCTTGCGGGCCCGGGACGTGACCCACCAGGCGACGACGGCCACGACGACGACGCAGATGACGGTGCCCTTGAGCAGGCGCGAGGCGTCGGTGTCTGCCCGCTCGACACGTCGGTCGAAAGCCTCCGAGGTCAGCTGCTGGGCGGCCCGGAAGTCGGTGAACGTGCGGGCGCCGATGCGGAAGCGCTGGGGCTGGTAGGTGTCCGGTCCGCCCGGGTCGGAGATGCGGGGCTCGGCGTAGCGGTCGAGCCACACCTGTGCCGCCTTCTCCTGCTCCGCGACCAGCGCGGCGAGCTCGGGGTCGTCCGCGGCGAACCGGGCGACGGCCCGCATGTCCACGGGGAGCCGCGACAGGGCCTGCCGGTAAGCGTCCTTGTACGTCGGCTGGCCACTGCGCGCCCAGTCACCCACCGCACCCTTGACGTCGGTGAGGTCCTGGAGGATGTCCTGGTTGGCGGCGGCGGCCGGCTGGAGGTCGTCGCCGAGGTGGCCCACGGCCGCGGTGGAGAGCACGACGCCGGTGACCGCGATGATGGCCATGAGTCCCACGCTGACGACGAAACGCACCACGATGGGCGCCACGAGGCGCGCAACCGGACGTCCGTTGCTCATGTCGATCCGAACCCCTTGCGCTGCATGTCGCCCCAGTCGTGGCGCGACTTGCGGATGACCTCGATGATTCCCCCGAGACGCCACCAGGCGTTGACCTGGCGGTAGACGAAGTTCTCCTCGACCGCCGCGCGCACCGCCCGGAAGAGATCCGGTAGGCCACGGTAGCGCCGAAAGGACATCTCTTCGGCCAGAAGCGCGACCAGGGTCACGAAGATCGCGAAGAGGATCGAGGCCGTCAGGAGCACCACCACGATGGGCAGGTTCACGACGTTCCACGAGGGGAAGAACGTGTGCTCGAGGCCCAGTCCGACCATGAGGACGGTGAAGTAGAGCAGCCCGAACACCTCCACGACCGGCGCCAGCAGCTCGAAGAGCAGGAACCACGGCATGGTCAGCATGCCGATCACGCCGTACTTCGGGCGGAGGAACATCGCCTTGTGGCGGACCATGATCTCGGTCAGGCCGCGGTGCCACCGGCGGCGCTGCTTGCGCAGCACCTGACGGTCCTCGGGGACCTCGGTCCAGGCGACCGGCTCGGGCACGAAGACGACGGTGGCGTCGCGCCGCGCGTCGCCGAGCAGGCGGTGGATGCGCACGACGAGCTCGGCGTCCTCGCCGATGCAGTCGGTGGACAGCCCGTCGACCTGGAGCAGTACGTCCTTGCGGAACAGGCCGAACGCGCCGGAGATGATCAGCAGCCCACCCGCCCGCGACCAGCCGGCCCGGCCGATCAGGAACGCGCGGAGGTACTCCACGACCTGGATCCGCGCCCACCAGCCGCGCGGCATCCGGAGGTCGGTCACGCGGCCGCGCTCGACCCGGGACCCGTTGGCGACCCGGACCACTCCCCCGGCGGCGACGACGCGTCCGGGGTCGTCGGCGAAGGGGCGCGAGACGTCGAGCAGCGCCTGCGGGTCGAGCAGCGAGTCCGCGTCGACCATGCAGACCAGCTCCTTGCGGGAGTAGTTGATCCCCGCGTTGAGCGCGTCGGCCTTGCCACCGTTGGTCTTCGCGACGAGGGCGAGGTTGTGCGAGCCGCGCCGGCTGACCCAGGTGCCGAGCACCGCGCCCTTCGTCTCGATGTGACCACCCGGCACCAACGGCACCTCGACCATGTCGAACTCGCGGATCATCTTCTCGACCGTGTCGTCCTTGGACCCGTCGTCGATGACCACGACCTCGAAGTCGGGGTAGCGCAGCGCCGTCATGGCCTGGACGGACTGCACGATCGTGGCCGACTCGTTGTACGCCGGCATCAGCACCGAGACGCCCCGGGTGAGCGGGTCGAGGAACCACTCGTCGTACCCGGCGAACTCGAGGCGGCGGCGGTAGGCGAGCAGGTCGGCCATGGCGAAGCCGGTCAGCACCAGGAAGCTGCCGTTGATCAGCACGGAGTAGACGGCACACCCGATGCCGACGACGAGGATGGCGTGGTGCAGCCCCGCGACGAAGCCGCTGAGCACGAGCGGGGTCATGCCTCGGCCCCCAGTCCCGCGAGCGCGACGACCTCGAGTGCCACCGGCGCACGGGAGTCGTCGAGGACCTCACGCCCGCGCGGCCCACAGCGGCGCAGCGCGTTGGCGGCGGCGCGCGCGACCTCGACGTTGTCGTCGTGGAGGGTGGTGGCCAGGGCGGGCACCGCCCAGTCACCGCCGACGAGCCCGAGCGCGCGGGCCGCGGCCATCCGGACGTCGGGGCTGCGGTGTCCCAACGGGCCGCTCAGCGCGATGACCGACGAGCCCGCCCCGAGCTCGCCGAGAGCGTAGATGCAGGCCACCTTCAGGGTGTCGGAGCCGTGGTCGAGGGCCGCCTCGAGGTCCGGCACGGCCTGGATGGCCCCGACCAGCCCGAGCGCTGCCGCGGCGAGGTAGCCGCGGCGGTCGAGCTCGACGTTGTCGTCGGGATCGTCGGTGACCTCGGACAGCGCCCCCCGCAGCACCGGGACGGCGGCCGACCCGATCCGGTCGATGCTGCCGAGGAACTCGCGGCGCAGCCGCGGCTCGGCCGCAGCAGTGGTCAGCAGGTGCTCGACGACGACGTCGTCGGGGAAGGCGGCTGCGGCCAGGACCGCCATGCGGCGTACGGCGAAGTCCCGGTCCGCGAGCGCGTCGAGGACGGCCTGCCGTCCGGAGGGGTCGCGCAGCACCCCGAGCCGGTAGATCCCCCGGCAGCGGCGGACCTGGGAGCGGCTCGCCGCGTTGGCGAGCGCCGCGTCCAGCGAACCCCACACGCGGAGCACGTCACGCAGACGCTCCCGGGCGTCGCCCCGCAGCTTGGGGACCAGGGCGAAGGCGTCGGCCAGCACCGCCTCGCGCTCGGCCGGCGTCGCCGCGGCCAGGCGGGCCTGCGCATCCTCGACCTCCTCGGCCTCGCCGGTGCTGAGCGTCAGTACGTGCCTCCACACCGGCGCCCGCAGGGTCAGCCGTCGGCGCTCGGCGCGGTCCTTGAGCAGCCGGATCGCGACCAGGGCCGCGACGACGAAGAGACAGGCGAGGGTGAGGACGAGCGCGCCGACGTACCCGAGATGTGCGACGGTCATCGAGACCGGGACCCCTAGCGCACCCTGGAGAGCAGGGCCTGGACGCGGGAGGCGAGCTCCCGGGGACTGAAGGGCTTGGTGATGTAGTCGTCGGCCCCGGAGTCGAAGCCGGTCTCGACGTCGCTCTCCTGGGCCCGCGCGGTCAGCAGGATGACCGGGAGGTCGGCCAGGGCCGGGTCGGCACGGATGGCACGGATGGCGTCGAGGCCGGAGACGCCCGGCATCATCACGTCGAGGACGGCGAGGTCGGGTCGCTGGGCCTGGCAGGCGTCGATCGCGGCGGCACCGTCGGAGACCGCGACGACGTCGTGACCCAGGGTGGACAGCTTGAACTCGACGAGCTCGCGGATGTCGACGTCGTCGTCAGCTACCACAATCCGAGCCACGTGTGTCCCCTTCGCTCACCGAGTGCTGTCCCCGCATCTCGTGTGCGTGAAGCCTAGGGCATGGTCACGCACAACGGGCCGAGCCGCTCCCGAAGGAACGGCCCGGCCCGGTGGCCCTGCGGGAGGGACGACTCAGTCGTCGCCACCGCCCGTGGTGGGCGTCGTCTTCTGCACCTGCATCAGGAACTCGATGTTGGTGTGCGACTTCTTCAGGCGCTCCAGCAGCAGCTCGAGCGCCTGCTGGCCGTCGAGCCCGGAGAGCACCCGGCGGAGCTTCCAGACGATGGCGAGCTCCTCCTTGCTCATCAGGAGCTCCTCGCGACGCGTGCCCGACTGGACGGCGTCGATGGCCGGGAAGAGGCGCTTGTCCGCGAAGTCGCGACGCAGGCGGATCTCCATGTTGCCGGTGCCCTTGAACTCCTCGAAGATCACCTCGTCCATCTTCGAGCCGCTCTCGATGAGCGCGGTGGCCAGGATCGTCAGCGAGCCGCCGTTCTCGATGTTGCGGGCGGCACCGAAGAACCGCTTCGGCGGGTAGAGCGCCGCCGAGTCGACGCCACCGGACAGGATCCGGCCGCTGGCCGGGGCGGCCAGGTTGTAGGCGCGGCCCAGGCGGGTGATGCCGTCGAGGAGCACGACCACGTCGTGCCCCAGCTCGACGAGCCGCTTGGCGCGCTCGATCGCGAGCTCGGCGACCATCGTGTGGTCGGCGGCCGGCCGGTCGAACGTCGAGGAGATGACCTCACCCTTGACCGAGCGCTCGAAGTCGGTGACCTCCTCGGGGCGCTCGTCGACGAGCACGACCATGAGGTGGCACTCGGGGTTGTTGGTGGTGATCGAGTTGGCGATCGACTGCATGATCATCGTCTTGCCGGCCTTGGCCGGGGACACGATCAGGCCACGCTGCCCCTTGCCGATCGGGGCGGCGATGTCGATGACCCGGCCGATCAGGTTGGTCGGCTCGGTCTCGAGGCGCAGCCGCTCCGAGGGGTAGAGCGGGGTCAGCTTGGCGAACTCCACGCGGCCCTTGCTGGCCTCGGGGTCGGCGCCGTTGACGCTGTCGATCTGCACCATCGGGTTGAACTTGGCCCGGCTCTCACCCTCGCGGGGCTGGCGCACCTGGCCGACGATGGCGTCACCGCGGCGGAGGCCGAGCTTGCGCACCATCGAGAGCGACACGTAGACGTCGTCGGCACCGGGGAGGTAGCCGCTGGTCCGCACGAACGCGTAGTTGTCCAGCACGTCGAGGATGCCCGCGGCCGGCACGAGGACGTCGTCCTCGAGGATCGTGGTGTCGGGCTCGCTGCGCTGGCCGGGGGCGCCGCCGGGGCGGTTGCCGCCGCCGGTGCGGTCCCGGTCGCGGCCTCGGCGACGCCGGTTGCGACGGCCCTCGCCCTCCTCGCCCTGCGGCTGGCCGCCCTGCTGCTGGCCACCGGGCTGGTTGCCCTGCTGGCGGTCCTGCTGCTGGCGGTCCTGCTGCCGGTCCTGGTTGCGGACCTGGCGGTCCTGCTGCTGGCCGCCCTGCTGACGGTCCTGCCGGTCCTGCTGCTGGCGGTCCTGCTGCCGGTCACCGCGAGCGCGGCCACCCTGCTGGTCGTCCTGGTTCTGCTGGCGGCGCTCCTGGCGCTCCTGGCGCTGCTCGGCGGGCTTCTCTGCCGGCTGCTCAGCCGCCTTCTCGGGTGCCTCCGGCGCCTTCTCGGGCGCCTTCTCGGGCGCCTTCTCGGGCGCCTTGTCGTTGGGCTTGTCGTTGGGCTTGTCGGCCGCCTTCTCGCGGGCCGGGCGCGCCGCGCCGCCACCCTGGGCGGCCTTGATCGCCTCGACGAGCTGCGCCTTCTTCATGGCGCCCGCACCGGGGATCCCCATGCTGCCGGCCATCGACTTCAGGTCGGCGATGAGCATGGAGTTGAGTCCGCCACCGCGCTTCTTCGGGGCGTCCCCGGAGGCTGCGGTGGTGGATTCGATGGTTTCCGTCACGTGAGGTCCTTCCCACGTATCACTGCCGAGCCGGTCCCGGTCGGGACCGCCGGCGTCTGGTCATTGCTTCCTCGACCGCCGTGGCTCACCACAGGGGAGGGCGATGGCGGAGGTGTGGGGCGAGGCCCACACATGAATGAGGAAGGAGTCGCACCCGGGTGCTGCCACCGGTTGAGGGAGGGGTCACCGAGAGTGCTACGTCGAGATGTCTGACGCATTTCCACCGTAGCATCCGGCTCGCCAAATGTGTGCCGGGGCACGTTATTCGGCCCCGCCGGGTCAACGGGTCGGTCACGGGCCGACGCGGACCCCGTCCCGGTCGACGGTCAGGTGGTGCACCGCCCAGCCCTCGGGGCACCGGGCGACCAGGTCCGCCGCGGCGCCGGACTCCTGCCCCTCGGTGAAGACCAGCACAGTCGGGCCGGCGCCGGAGACGATGGCGGCGTGCCCCTCCCCGCGGAGCAGGTCGACGAGGGCGAGCGACTCGGGCATGGCCGGCCGCCGGTAGTCCTGGTGAAGGTAGTCCCGCGTGGCCCGGTGGAGGTGCTCGGGCTGACCGGCGAGCGCCGCGACCAGCAGGGCGGTCCTGCCCGCGTCGGCTGCGGCGTCGGCGTGCGGCACCTCCGCCGGGAGCAGTCCGCGCGCCACCTCGGTCGAGACCGGGGTGGGCGGCACGAACACGACGGCCGCCACGCGCGGGTCGACCGACGACGCCACGGCGTAGAACTCACCGTCCTCCTGTCCCGAGATCACGAAGCCGCCGTGGAAGGCGGGTGCCACGTTGTCCGGGTGCCCCTCGATCCGCGCTGCCAGCCGGAAGACCGCGTCGTCGTCCATGAGGAGCGTGCCGCCGGCGACCAGGGCCCGTGCCAGGCACACCCCGGCCACGATGGCGGCCGAGGACGACCCCAGCCCACGGGCGTGCGGGATCACGTTGGTGCAGGCCAGCCGCAGGCCGGCAGGCTCGGCGCCCATCTCGGCGAACGCGGCCCGCATCGAGCGGACGACCAGGTGCGACTCGTCCCGGGGCACCTCGTCCGCCCCGACCCCGGAGACCTCGACGGCCAGGCCGCCGGCGGTGACCTCGGCCTCGAGCTCGTCGCGCAGGTCGAGCGCGAGCCCGAGCGAGTCGAAGCCGGGGCCGAGGTTGGCCGAGGTCGCGGGGACCGAGACGCGGACCGGGCCGCTGACGAAGGTCACCATGCGGTCAGGCGAGCCCGGCCGCGCGGGCGGCGGAAGCCACGTCGGCGTCGCACACGGTGTCGACGATGCGCTGGCCGCTGCCGGCGAGGCCCTCGAGCGCGGTGGCGGTGTCCTTCAGCCCGTGCCCGGTGACCGTGATGACCACCGAGGTGCCGGCGTAGGACTCCCCGTGGGCGAGCTCCTGCAGCAGCCCCGCGACGCCGGCCGCGGAGGCCGGCTCGACGAAGACGCCGTCGTGGGAGGCGAGGTCACGCTGGGCCGCGAGGATCTGGTCGTCGGTCACGGCCGCGAACCGACCGCCCGACTCGTCGCGCGCCGCCTCGGCGAGCTTCCACGACGCCGGGTTGCCGATCCGGATCGCGGTGGCCTTGGTCTCGGGGTCCGGAAAGGGCTCTCCCGTGACCAGCGGCGAGGCGCCCTCGGCCTGGAAGCCGCGCATCACCGGCCGCCGGGTCGCGAGCCCGAGGTCGGCGTACTGCTGGTAGCCGAGCCAGTACGCCGAGATGTTGCCGGCGTTGCCCACGGGCAGCAGGTGGAAGTCGGGGGCGTCGCCGAGGAAGTCGACGATCTCGAAGGCGGCCGTCTTCTGGCCCTGGAGCCGGACCGGGTTGACGGAGTTGACCAGGGCGACCGGGTAGTCCCAGGCCAGCCCCTTGGCGATGCCGAGGCAGTCGTCGAAGTTGCCGCGCACCATGATCACCTGGGCGCCGTGCAGGATCGCCTGGGCCATCTTGCCGGCCGCGATCTTGCCCTCGGGCACGAGCACGAGCGGCTTGAGGCCGGCCTTGGCGGCGTAGGCCGCCATCGACGCTGACGTGTTGCCGGTCGAGGCGCACACCACGGCCTCGGCACCGTCGTGCTTGGCCACCGAGATGGCCGCGGTCATGCCGCGGTCCTTGAACGACCCGGTCGGGTTGTCGCCCTCGACCTTGAGCCACACCTCGGCCCCGGTCAGGCCGGAGAGCCACTCGGAGTGGACGAGCGGGGTGCCGCCCTCACGGAGGGTGACGGCGGGCGTGCCCTCGGGGATCTCGAGGAGGTGGCGGTACTCCTCGATGACGCCCCGCCACTGGTGGGTCCGGGTCACCTGTCGGTGATCGAGCTTGGCCTGTCCTGAGCTTGTCGAAGGGTCGAGATTCATTCCTGGTCCCCCTCGACGCGCATCACCGAGGTGACCTCGCGCACCATGTCCATGCCGCGCAGGTGCTCGACCGTGGAGCTGAGCTGGGCGTCGGTGGCCTCGTGGGAGACCACCACCAGCTGGGCCTCGTCGCCCCGGCCCTCCTGGCGCACCGTCTGGATCGACACGCCGTGCTCGGCGAACGCGAGCGCGACGGCAGCCAGCACACCGGCCTTGTCGGCGACGTCGATCGCCACGTGGTAGCGGGTGAGGGTCTCCCCCATCGGCAGCACCGCCCGGTCGGCGTACGCCGACTCACCGGCGCCGCGGGTGTTCGCGAGGCGGTTGCGCGCGACGGTGACCAGGTCACCGAGCACGGCCGAGGCCGTGGGCGAGCCGCCCGCTCCGGGGCCGTAGAACATCAGCTGTCCGGCGGCCTGCGACTCCACGAAGACCGCGTTGTAGGCCTCACGCACCGACGCGAGCGGGTGCGAGCGCGGGATCATCGCGGGGTGCACGCGCACGGCGACGGCGTCGTCCTTGAGCTCGCAGATGGCGAGCAGCTTCACGACCGAGCCCATCTCGCGCGCCGACTGCACGTCGGCGGCGGTGACCTCGGAGATGCCCTCGCGGTAGACGTCGTTGGCCGTCACGCGCGAGTGGAACGCCAGCGACGCGAGGATGGCGGCCTTGGCGGCGGCGTCGAAGCCCTCGACGTCGGCGGTCGGGTCTGCCTCCGCGTAGCCGAGCTCCTGGGCCTCCTCGAGCGCCTCGGTGAAGCCGGCCCCCGAGCTGTCCATCTTGTCGAGGATGAAGTTGGTGGTGCCGTTGACGATGCCGAGCACCCGGGTGACCTTGTCCCCGGCCAGCGACTCGCGCAGCGGCCGCAGGATCGGGATCGCACCGGCGACGGCGGCCTCGTAGTAGAGGTCGCGCCCCGCCTTCTCGGCGGCCTCGAACAGCGTGGGGCCGTCCTCGGCGAGCAGCGCCTTGTTGGCCGTGACCACGCTCGCGCCGTTCTCGAGCGCGGAGAGGATCAGCGAGCGCGCCGGCTCGATGCCGCCGATCACCTCGACGACCAGGTCGACGTCGGCCCGGGCGACCAGCCCGGCCGCGTCGGTCGTCAGCAGGCCCTCGGGCACCTCGACCTCGCGCGCCGCGTCGAGCCGGCGTACGGCGACGCCGACCAGCTCGACCGGAGCACCGACCCGGGCCGCCAGGTCGCCGGACTGCTCACCGAGCAGCCGCACCACCTGCGAACCCACCGAGCCGCACCCGAGCACCGCCACCTTGAGCGGTTTGCCGTCCCTCACTGCTCATCACCCACGTCTGTAGCCAACAGGTCGTCCTCAGTCTCGCGGCGTACGACGACCCGCGTCGCACCGTCCCGCACCGCGATCACCGGGGGCCGGAGCGCGTGGTTGTAGTTGGAGGCCATCGAGCGACAGTAGGCACCCGTGCCCGGGACCGCCAGCAGGTCCCCCGGGGCGACGTCGGCGGGCAGGAACTCGTCCTTGACCACGATGTCGCCGGCCTCGCAGTGCTTGCCGACCACGCGCGCCAGCACCGGCGGCGCCTCCGAGGACCGCGACGCGAGCGTGCAGGAGTAGTCGGCGTCGTACAGCGCGGTGCGGATGTTGTCGCTCATGCCGCCGTCGACCGACACGTAGGTCCGGACCGCGCCGCCGTCGAGGGCGACCGGCTTGACGGTCCCGACCTCGTAGACGGTGCACATGGCGGGTCCGACGATCGCGCGGCCGGGCTCGATGGACAGGTGCGGCTCGGGGATGCCCAGCGCCCGGCACTCGTGCTCGACGATCTTGCTCATCTCCGTGGCGAGCTGCGCGGGGTCCGACGGGTCGTCCTGGGTCGTGTAGGCGATGCCGAAGCCGCCGCCGAGGTCCATCTCCGGCAGCGTGACGCCGAGCTCCTCCGAGACGCGCGCGTGCAGCGCGAGCACCCGGCGGGCGGCGACCTCGAAGCCGGAGGAGTCGAAGATCTGCGAGCCGATGTGCGAGTGCAGGCCGAGCAGCTCGAGGCCCGGCGCGTCCTGGACCTGCCGGACGGCCGCGAACGCGTCGCCCGAGGTGATCGAGAAGCCGAACTTCTGGTCCTCGTGCGCGGTCGCGATGTACTCGTGGGTGTGCGCCTCGACGCCCGCGGTCACGCGGATCATCACGCGGGCGGTGGCCCCGAGCTCGGTGACCACGGCCGCGAGCCGCTCGATCTCGCCGAACGAGTCGACGATGACGCGCCCGACCCCGAGCCGCACGGCGCGCCGGAGCTCGGCCACGGTCTTGTTGTTGCCGTGGAAGCCCACCCGGGACATGTCGAAGCCGGCGCGCTCGGCGACGGTCAGCTCCCCGCCGGAGCACACGTCGAGGCAGAGCCCCTCCTCCGCGACCCAGCGGGCCGTGGTGGTGGAGAGGAACGCCTTGCCCGCGTAGAAGACGTCGTACGCCGCGAACGCGTCACGGAACGCGCCGGCCCGGGCGCGGAAGTCCGCCTCGTCCAGGACGTAGGCGGGCGAGCCGTGCTCGGCGACCAGGTCCGGCAGGGCCACTCCGCCGACCTCGAGGACGCCGTCGACCTTGGTGGCCGTGGTCGACCACAGATGGCTGACGAGCTCGTTGGTGTCGGCGGGGAGCCGGAGCCAGGACGGGCCCTTGGGGCCCTCGGCGTGCGCCCAGCCGGCCTCGTGCGCCCTCACATCCGCTCCGGGGCGGAGACACCGAGCAGGCCGAGGCCGTTGGCGAGCACGGTGCGGGTGGCCTCGATGAGCAGGAGCCGGGCGCGGTGCAGGTCACTGGGCTCCTCGTCGCCCATCGGCAGCACGCGGCAGTTGTCGTAGAAGCGGTGGTAGATCCCGGCCGTGTCCTCGAGGTAGCGGGCAACGCGGTGCGGCTCGCGCAGCTCGGCGGCGCTGGCGACGACCCGCGGGAACTCCGCGAGGGCGCGCAGGAGGTCGCCCTCCTTCTCGTGGGCCAGGAGGCCGGGGTCGAAGTCGTCACCATGGGCGGGCGCCAGGCCCAGGTCGGCGGCGTTGCGCAGGATCGAGGAGACCCGGGCGTGGGCGTACTGGACGTAGTAGACGGGGTTGTCGTTGCTCGCCTTCGCCCAGAGGTCGAGGTCGATGTCGATGTTGGTGTCGCTGGTGTAGCGCGCCAGCACGTAGCGCGAGGCGTCCTTGCCGATGGCGTCGACGAGGTCGTTCATGGAGATGACGGTGCCCGCCCGCTTGGACATCCGCATCGGCTGACCGTCCTTGAGCAGGTTGACCATCTGCCCGATCAGGATCTCCAGGTTGCGGCCCGGCTCGTCACCGAAGGCCGCGCACATGGCGTTCATCCGGCCGACGTAGCCGTGGTGGTCGGCCCCGAGCATGATGAAGCAGCGCTCGAAGCCGCGCTCGCGCTTGTCGAGGTAGTAGGCCAGGTCGCCGGACAGGTAGGCCGGCTGCCCGTTGGAGCGGACGATGACGCGGTCCTTGTCGTCGCCGTACTTCTCGGTGACCAGCCACAGGGCGCCGTCCTGCTCGTAGGTGTTGCCGAGCTCGGTCAGCCGCTGGATCGCCTTGTCGACCGCGCCGCTCCGGTGCAGGTCGTCCTCGTGGAAGTAGACGTCGAAGTCGACGCCGAAGTCGTGGAGGTCCTGCTTGATCTCGGCGAACATCATGGTCACGCCGACCTGGCGGAAGACCTCGTTGGCCTCCTCGTCGGGCAGGTCGACGGCGTCGGGGCGCTGGTCCACGACCGCCTTGGCGATCTCGTGGATGTAGTCACCGCCGTAGCCGTCCTCGGGGACGCCCTCGCCGCGGGCACTGGCCAGCAGCGACCGGGAGAACCGGTCGATCTGGGCGCCGTGGTCGTTGAAGTAGTACTCGCGGGTGACGTCGGCACCGGTGAACTCGAAGATCCGGCCGAGCGCGTCGCCGACCGCGGCCCAGCGGGTCCCGCCGAGGTGGAGCGGGCCGGTCGGGTTGGCCGAGACGAACTCGAGGTTGATCTTCTCGCCCGCGAACACCCCGCTCGAGCCGTACGTCGCCCCCGCGGCCGCGACCTCGGCCGCGACCCGGCCCTGCGACCCGGCCGACACCGAGATGTTGAGGAAGCCCGGCCCGGCGATCTCGACGCCGTCGATGCCGTCGGTCTGCACCAGCCGGTCGTGGACGATCGTGGCGAAGTCGCGCGGCGGCATCCCGGCCTTCTTGGCCAGCTGCAACGCCACGTTGGTGGCGTAGTCGCCGTGACCCTTCTGCCGGGGTCGCTCCACCGTCACCGTCGCCGGCACTCCGTCCGGCAGGCTGATCGCCCCCTCGTCGGAGAGGGTCGTCAGGGCGTCGACGATGGTCGCGGAGAGCTGCTCGGGAGTCACCCAGCCAGCCTATCGGCGCGCCCCGTGCAGCCCCGAACCGCGATCCGTCGTGGGATGCGCGGGCCCATTGCGGCCCGATTGCCGGCCGACCGCGGGTCGGTTGTAGGGTCATCGCAGCCACCGCGGCGCAGCGTCGACGCGGCAGCATTGCCTCCGTAGCTCAGGGGATAGAGCACTGGTTTCCGGTACCAGGAGTCGAAGGTTCGAATCCTTCCGGGGGCGCTTCACCTCATCAAGACCGCCACCCGCCCCTCGGGGCGGGACTGGTCTGGTCCACACCCGGTCACGGGTGAGTTCTCTCCCTCACCTGGGTATCCCCCACCCAACGGGGTTACCTGCGCGTAGCCGACCTGCGGGTGAGGGAGACACACGTGACGACATCGATGAGGCGCGCGGTGGCTGCGTCGGCCGCCCTGGCCGCTGCCCTGGCGGGCGCCCTGGCCGGCGGCACCCCCGCGGAGGCCCACCACGGGAGCGACGGCACGACGGGCAAGCCGATGCCGACCAACTTCGGGTTCAAGGGCGACGTGTTCGGCGTGAAGCTCCTGCTGGAGAACGTCGAGCAGCGCTCGGTCAAGGACGCCTACGCCCAGCAGCGCTGCACGCGCTACGCCGGCCGCGAGGTCGTGAAGAGCTCCACCGCCGCCGTCCCGGACAACCCGCTCATCAACGTCTCGGCCACGACCAGCCGCACGCGGACCTACCGCGACGCCGACACCGGCACGTACGGCGTCCGCGGCTCCAGCGCCATCTCCGACGTGGAGATCGGGGGCGACGTGGGCGGCCAGCAGACCCCCACCATCTCCATCAAGGGCTTCACCACCAGCTCCGACGCCTTCCACTCCGCGAAGGGGTTCGGGCACCGGGAGGCGCTGGACTTCGCCAGCTTCCAGATCGCCCACCTCTCCGACTCCGTCCCCGTCCCGCCGGAGCTCCAGGACCTGCTCGACGCGATCGACAGCACCACCGGCGACGTGGTCGGCCAGGTCATCGACGTGCTCCAGAGCGCCAACACCCCCATCGAGATCCCCGGGCTGGGCAGCATCTCGCTGGGCACCAACAAGGGCAGCACCGGGTCGCACTTCGCCATCTCGGAGAGCTACGCCCTCAAGATCAACGTCGACGCCAACGGCCAGAACCAGACCCTCCAGCTCGGTCGCGCCCGCACCCGCATCGGCAGCCCGACCCCGGGCGGGGTGTTCCGCTCCATCGCGATGGGCATGGACGCCTACGCGCTGAACAACACCCTGCACCTGGGCAACATCCAGCAGCGCTCCATCCCGTGCGAGGGCACCGGCGGCAAGGTCAAGCACCAGCACGTCGACTCGGCCTCGCTGGCCCTGGGCGTGATCGTCAACCTGACCGGCATCGACTACCGGTTCAAGGGCGACCAGAACGCCGACGGCACGGCCAGCGGCTTCACCTCCAGCCACATCGACAAGGTCGAGATCCCGGCGGTCAACCTCGAGCTCGACGACGTCAACGGCAAGGTCGCGGTCGACCACCGGCACCGCACCGGCGCGGTCGGGCGGACGATCACCTTCAGCGTCGGCAAGATCCTGGTCAACGGCGAGGAGCAGCCGGTCCCGGCCCCCGGCAAGTCACTGACCTTCCAGGGCGGCGTGATCGAGACCCGGATCGTGAAGAGCAACTTCTACGGCTCCGAGGTGCACGCCGTGCGCGTGACCCTGACCGACTTCGACTCGGTCCTCGACTTCGGGTGGGCGGCGGCGCACGTCTTCCCCCGGTGATTCGCCGTCCGCGAGGACCCGGCGACGGCGTACCCCAGCACGGAAATGGCCCGAAAGGACTACTTACCTCGCAGTAACCGATCGCATCGGCAGGCAGTTGCCTGACCTGAGGGAATCTGCCCGGAGATTCCCTCGCCGGGAAGGGGTGCGCCTCGCTTCCCGGTGACCTGGATCTCGGCTGGGTCATCCGCCAGTGCCGCAACGACCGTGGAGGGAACGCGGCTCACCCCAGGATGAAGGCAGGAACCATGAAGAAGTCCCTCAGCAGGGCGATCGCGGTCACCGCGGTCTGCGCAGCCGGTGTCTCCGGCGCCCTCGTCACCAACCCCGCGGCCGACGCGGCCCGGGGCCACTCCGCCACCCACGCCAAGCCGGTCCCGACCAACTTCGGCTACAAGGGCGACGTCTACGGCGCGAAGGTGCTCGTCGACGGCGTCGAGCTCCGCACCCTCAAGGACGCCTACGCCCAGCAGCGCTGCACCAGCTACGCCGGCCGCGAGGTCCTGAAGAACTCCGTGGTCTCGGTGCCCGACAACGACTACGTCAAGGTCTCGGGGCTCTCGAGCACCACCAAGACCTACCGCGACCTCGAGTCCGGTCTCAGCGGCATCCGCGGCACCTCCACCGTCGGCGACGTCGAGCTGGGCGCCACCGACGGCTCCACCCCCACCCTGAAGCTCACCGGCCTGACCTCCGTGGCCGACGCGTTCTTCGACTCCGCCACCGGCAAGTTCGGCCACCAGGAGACCTTCAAGGCCCCCGAGCTCAGCATCGGCAACCTCCCCGCCGAGGTGCCCGCCGAGCTCCAGGACCTGCTCGACACGCTCACCCAGACCGGCGGCCAGGTCACCGGCGCGGTCATCGACGTGCTCCAGCAGGCCACCGGCGGCGTCATCGAGATCCCCGGCCTGGGCAGCATCGGCCTCGCCGGCGTGAAGTCGGGCTCGGCCACGGCCGACCACGCGATCTCCGAGACCTACGCGCTGCGCCTGATGACCGACCTGACCGGCCACCCGACGGTGCTCGAGCTCGGCCGGGCCCGCACCCGCGTCGCGCGTCCCGTGCCCGCGGGCGTCTTCCGCTCCACCGCGATGGGCCTGGACATGTTCTCCGGCAACGCCCTGCACATGGGCAACCTCGGCCAGCGCTCCATCCCCTGCGAGGGCACCGGCGGTGTCGTCAAGAAGCAGCACATCGCCGACGCCTCCGTCCTGGGCGGCCTGGCCACCCTCACCGGCATCGACTACGCCTTCATGGGCAAGCAGCACTCCGACGGCTCGGCCCGCGGCATGGTCTCGAGCAAGCTCGGCAAGATCACCCTGGACAGCATCGGCCTGGAGATCGACGGGATCGCCTCGACCGTCCACATGTTCAAGCCGGCCGGCACCAACCGGGTCCGCAAGTCGATCGACACGAGCATCGCCAAGATCCTGGTCAACGGCGAGGAGCTGGCCGTCCCGAAGCCCGGCGAGACCATCGAGCTCGGCGACGGCACCGGCAACTTCCTGCAGTACCGGGTCGTGAAGAACAACTTCTACGGCTCCGAGGTGCACGCCGTCGTGCTGACGCTGGGTGACTCCTTCACCCCCGGCGGCTCGATCATGGACCTGGGCTGGGCGGCCGGGAAGATCTTCCCGCGCTGATCCGGCACCACCCACCGTCCTGACGCGACACCGGGGCGGTCCCTCGCGGGGCCGCCCCGGTGTCGTGCGTACGCCGTCGCGTCAGCAGTGCTCGAGCGTGGCGTCGGCGCGGGCCTCGTCGCCGAACATCCGTGCCTGGCTCGTGAAGGGCAGCACCACGCTGGCGCCGCCGATGTTGCCGATGCCGCCCTGCACGACACAGGTCGTGATCTTGTGCGGGTCGACCTGGGCCATCGCCTGGCCGAGCCGGAAGAGCTCGGCGGGCGGGAGACCGGTGTGCAGGTGCGCCATCACCGACAACACGCCGCGCTCCATGAAGCCCCGCTCGTGGGATCGGGCACGGACCTTGGCCTGGATGCCGCGCAGCACCCGCTGCTGGTTGGCCGAGCGGTCGAAGTCGCCGCGGATCAGGTTGTGCCGGATCCGCGAGAACGCCATGGCGTCGTACCCGCCGAGGTGGATCCGCCCCGCCCTGAAGCCGCGCGGCTTGAGGTAGGTGTCGTCGAAGGCGATGGGGTTGTCCACCTCGATGCCGCCGATGTCGCGCACCATCGCGATGAAGTACTTGAACCGGGTCACGAACACGTAGTCGGGCTGGATGCCCACCAGGTTGCCGACCGTCTGCCCGAGGAGCTCGGGACCGCCGTAGTAGAGCGAGGCGTTGATCTTGTCGTGGCCGTGGCCCGGGATGTCGACCCAGGAGTCACGGGGTACGCCGATCGCCGCGGCCGCACCCGTCCTGGTGTTCATCCCGATCAGCTGGAGCGCGTCGCCGCGCGTGTGGGTCATGTCCTCGCCGGGCCGGGCGTCGGATCCCACGGCGAGGATCCACACCACGTCGGGGCTCAGGTCCACGCCCGAGGCCTGGTGCACCTTCACGAGCTCGATCTCGGTGGACTTCACCGCCGAGTCCGGCACCACCAGCGCGGCGACGGCGAGCACCAGGCCCACGGTGAGCGTGCGCAGCGCGCGGGGGTAGCGCTTGCGGAGCGGGGTCATCGGGCACCTCCCTTGGTCATGTCGTAGCCGAAGACCCGCCACCCGTCGTCGTTGCGGGTCAGGAACAGCCGGCCCTTCACCTCCAGGTGCTTCTCGACCTTGCCGGTGGTCGCGAAGTCGAGGACGACGCGGGCAGTGACGCCGACCGGCTTGCGGCGCACGGCCAGCACGTCGATGCGGACGCGACGCTTGCTGGCCTCGACGGAGTCGATGTGCTTGCCGATGTCGGCGTTGCTCATCAGCTTCCGGTCGTGGACGGCCTCCTGCCTGGCACCGGTGGTGAACCCGGGGAAGGCGTCGTGGAAGTCGCCGCGGGGATAGTCGCCCGCGGTGAAGGCGGCGTCGAACCAGGCGTCGACGACCGACCCGATCGCCTCCTTGAGGTGCGCGCCCTCCTTCTTGGGCAGCTTGCCCGTGACCTTCCCGAGGGTCGCCTTGGTGACGACCTCGGGGGCGGCGCTCTCGCTGGCCTTCGCGGAGGACGAGGTGGCGCTCGCAGGGGGGTTGTCGTCGGTGCTGTCGCCGCTGCAGGCAGTGGCCGTGAGGGCCACCGCCAGGGCCGCGGCGGCGACCGGTCGGACGGGGTTTCGCATGGTGGGGGATCTCCCTGTCGTGTGGCTTCCGTGACACCCTGCCCGAAAGGCGACCCTTCCACGAGCATTTGCTGGCGTGTGGGTCTAGCCTTGACGACTGAATCATCGATCCCCGCGCGCGATCTCTGGAAGAGGCGAACCCACCCGTGCCGCAGTCCTCAGGCAATCAGTCTGACAGCCAGTCTCCCGAACAGCCCTCCGCCGACTTCGGCGCCAACGAGTGGCTCGTGGAGGAGATGTACGACCAGTACGTCAAGGATCCCTCGAGCGTCGATGCGACGTGGGTGAAGTACTTCCAGGCCAACGGCGGTGGCGCCAACGGCCAGGCCGCGAACGGCGCGGTCTCGGTGAAGCAGGCCGAGAAGCCGGCCGCCCCGGCCGCCAAGGCGCCCGAGAAGGCCCCGGAGGCCAAGGCCGAGGACAAGACCGAGACCCCCGCTCCCGTGGCGAAGCCGCGTCCGGCCAACAAGGCCGCCGAGGTCGCCCAGGGCACGAGCAACCCCGTGCCCAAGGAGTCCAAGCCGGCGGCCCCCGCCGCGGCGAGCGACGAGCCGACCTACACCGTGCTCCGCGGCGCCCCGGCCCGCACCGCCCAGAACATGGACGTGTCGCTGACCGTCCCCACCGCGACCTCGGTCCGCAGCGTGCCGGTCAAGCTGCTGTGGGACAACCGCACCGTCATCAACAACCACCTCGCCCGGGCCCGCGGCGGCAAGGTCTCCTTCACGCACCTGATCGGCTACGCGCTGGTCAAGGCCCTGAAGTCGATGCCCGAGATGAACGTCGGCTTCGACGTCGTCGACGGCAAGCCCAACCTGATCACGCCGGCGCACATCAACCTCGGCCTCGCGATCGACGTCCCGAAGCCCGACGGCTCGCGCCAGCTGCTCGTGCCGAGCATCAAGGCCGCCGAGACGATGGACTTCGCGGGCTTCTGGACCGCCTACGAGGAGATCGTCCGCAAGGCCCGCGACAACAAGCTCGGCGTCGTGGACTTCCAGGGCACGTCGATCTCGCTGACCAACCCGGGCGGCATCGGCACCAGCCACTCCGTCCCGCGCCTGATGAAGGGCCAGGGCGCCATCATCGGCGTCGGCGCCATGGAGTACCCGCCCGAGTGGCAGGGCGCCTCGGACGAGGCGATCGCCCGCAACGCGATCAGCAAGGTCATGACGCTGACCTCGACCTACGACCACCGCGTCATCCAGGGCGCACAGTCGGGCGAGTTCCTCAAGCGCATGCACCAGCTGCTGCTCGGCCAGGACGACTTCTACGACGAGATCTTCCGCTCGCTGCGCATCCCTTACGAGCCGATCCGCTGGTCCAGCGACATCGCGACCACCCACGACGACGACATCAGCAAGCAGGCGCGCATCCTCGAGCTGATCCACGCCTACCGCGTGCGCGGCCACATGATGGCCGACACCGACCCGCTCGAGTACCGCCAGCGCAGCCACCCCGACCTCGAGGTGGAGTCGCACGGCCTGACCCTGTGGGACCTCGACCGCGAGTTCGCCACCGGCTCGTTCGGCGGCGAGGGCCGGCGCTTCATGAAGCTGCGCCAGATCCTCGGCATCCTGCGCGACTCCTACTGCCGCACCACCGGCATCGAGTACATGCACATCATGGATCCCGAGCAGCGCCGCTGGATCCAGGAGCGCGTCGAGCAGCCGCACACCAAGCCGCCCCGCGAGGAGCAGCTGCGGATCCTGCTGAAGCTCAACCAGGCCGAGGCCTTCGAGACCTTCCTGCAGACCAAGTTCGTCGGCCAGAAGCGCTTCAGCCTCGAGGGCGGCGAGACCACGGTCCCCGTGATCGACGAGATCTGCGAGGCCGCAGCCGAGTCGGGCCTCGACGAGGTCGCGATCGGCATGGCCCACCGCGGCCGCCTCAACGTGCTGGCCAACATCGTCGGCAAGAAGTACTCCCAGATCTTCCGCGAGTTCGAGGGCAACATCGACCCGCGCACGGTCCAGGGCTCCGGCGACGTGAAGTACCACCTCGGCGCCGAGGGCGAGTTCGAGGCCGGGTCCTCGGACAAGATCAAGGTCTCGGTCGCCGCGAACCCCTCGCACCTCGAGGCCGTCGACCCGGTTCTGGAGGGCATCGCCCGCGCCAAGCAGGACGTGCTCGACCGCGGTGCCGACTACCCCGTCCTCCCGCTGCTCGTCCATGGTGACGCCGCGTTCGCGGGCCAGGGCGTGGTCGCCGAGACGCTGAACCTCAGCCAGCTCCGCGGCTACCGCACCGGCGGCACGATCCACCTGGTGGTCAACAACCAGGTCGGCTTCACCACCTCGCCGGGCTCCTCGCGCTCCTCGCTCTACTGCACCGACGTGGCGCGGATGGTGCAGGCGCCGATCTTCCACGTCAACGGCGACGACCCGGAGGCGTGCATCCGCGTCGCCCGGCTCGCGTTCGAGTACCGCCAGGCGTTCAAGAAGGACGTCGTCATCGACCTCGTCTGCTACCGCCGCCGCGGTCACAACGAGGGTGACGACCCGTCGTACACCCAGCCGCTGATGTACGACCTGATCGAGCAGAAGCGCTCGGTGCGCAAGCTCTACACCGAGTCCCTCATCGGTCGTGGCGACATCACGATCGAGGAGGCCGAGCAGGTCCTCCGCGACTACCAGCAGCAGCTGGAGCGGGTCTTCACCGAGGTGCGCGAGGCGAGCAGCCAGCCCTCGGAGTGGACCACCGTCCCGGACTACCCCGAGAAGTCGGCCGGCGACACCGCCACGGCCGTCTCCCGCGACGTGCTCAAGCGGATCTCCGACGCCTACGTCACCCCGCCGGAGGGCTTCACCGTCCACCCGAAGGTGATGCCGCAGCTGCAGCGCCGTGCCGCCGCGATCACCGACGGCCCGATCGACTGGGGCACCGGCGAGATCCTCGCGTTCGGCTCGCTGCTCATGGAGGGCCGCCCGGTCCGCCTGGCCGGGCAGGACTCGCGCCGCGGCACGTTCGTGCAGCGCTTCGCGACGATCATCGACCGCGTCAACGCCGACGAGTGGACCCCGCTGACCTCGCTCACCGAGGACCAGGCGAAGTTCCACGTCTACGACTCGCTGCTCTCCGAGTACGCCGCCCTCGGCTTCGAGTACGGCTACTCCGTGGCGCGTCCAGACGCACTGGTGCTGTGGGAGGCCCAGTTCGGTGACTTCGTCAACGGCGCGCAGACCGTCATCGACGAGTTCATCTCCTCGGGCGAGACCAAGTGGCGCCAGCAGTCCGGTGTCGTGCTCCTCCTGCCGCACGGCTACGAGGGCCAGGGCCCCGACCACTCCTCGGCCCGCATCGAGCGGTTCCTGACGATGGCGGCCGACGAGGCGTTCGTGGTGGCCCAGCCGTCCACGCCCGCGTCGTACTTCCACCTGCTGCGCCAGCACTCGCTCGGCGAGGAGCACCGCCCGCTGGTGGTCTTCACGCCGAAGTCGATGCTCAAGCGCAAGGAGGCGGCCTCGGCGCCCGACGACTTCACGTCCGGCACCTTCCGTCCGCTCATCGGCGACGACCAGGCCGACCCCGAGAAGGTCGACACGCTGCTGCTGTGCTCGGGCCGCGTGACCTGGGACCTGATGGTCGACCGGGCCAAGCGTGAGAACGGCGAGCGGTTCGCCATCGCCCGCGTGGAGCAGCTCTACCCGCGCCCGCTGGACGACATCAAGGCCGAGATCGCGAAATTCCCCAAGCTCAAGGTCGTGCGCTGGGTGCAGGACGAGCCCGCCAACATGGGCCCGTGGCCGCACTACGCGCTCAACGTGTGGCCGGAGGTCGACGCCCGCGTCGAGCCGGTCACCCGCGAGCAGTCGTCCTCGCCCTCGGTCGGCACGGTCAAGCGGCACATGGCCGAGCAGAAGGACCTGCTCGACCGGGCCTTCAGCTAAACGCATGTACTTCACCGATCGCGGGATCGAGGAGCTCCAGAAGCGCCGGGGTGACGAAGAGGTCACCCTGGCCTGGCTGGGCGAACGGCTCCAGGAGTTCACCGACACCCACCCGGAGTTCGAGACGGCCGTGGAGCGCTTCGCCACCTGGCTGGCGCGCCTCGACGACCCCGAGGACTGAGGGTGGAGGTCGACTACCCCGACGCGCCGTGGGCGATGGTCGGGCAGCTCTGGTGCTCGCTGTTCCGGGTGACCGAGGACGTCGACGCGCTGCGTCCGGCCGGCCTCTACGGCGCCGCGTTCGTCAGCTACGACGACGGCAGTCCGCTCACCTACTCCGAGCTGCTCGTCGCCCGTCCGGTCCGGACGGGACCCGGCCGGCGGGTGTCCATCACCGACATCTGGGTGGACTCCCCCGCGTCGATGGCCGGCGGTCGCGAGCTCTGGGCGATCCCGAAGGACCTGTGCGACTTCACCCTCGACAGCAGCCGCACCGGTCCACTGTCCCGCACCGACTGGTCGGCGTCGGTCGCCCGGCGGCCGATCGCCTCGGCCTGGTTCACCGACGTCTCGCGGGCCGGCGTACGCCTGCCGTTCCGTGGTGGCACCTGGCAGCCGGGCATCGAGGACACCGACGGCGAGGACCGGCTGGCCGGCATCAGCGGCTCGGCCCGGACCCTCCCCTGCCGCGGCCACTGGGACTTCGCCGCGGACGGGCCGCTCGCCTGGCTGCGCGGCCGGCGGACCGTGGCCTCCTTCCGGATGGCCGACTTCCGCCTGTCGTTCGGCTGAGCGCGTGGATCAGGCGGCGGTCCGCATCGCCGTCGCCCGGACGATGGTGCCCGGGTAGCAGCAGTTGCAGAGGTGGACGAGATGGCCGAGGGAGCGAGCCGGGATGCCGGCCGCCCGGGTCAGGTCGATGGTGAGCCGGCAGGCCGTGCGCCGGAAGGCCCGGTCGATCTCCTCGTGGATCGACGCCCAGGCGTCGCTGTCGAAGGTGCCGGTGAGCTCGAGCGTGCTGGTGTTCGCGTCGTAGTGCGAGGCGAAGGTCGTGTCCATGAATCCCTCGGTTCGTAGGTTTCGACTTTCATGAATCCCCGTTTCCCCGAGGTCCGTCATGTACCCCCGGCGACGTGAACCGAACCACTGGTCTAGACCATCATTGCTCGCCCTGCTCCTCGTGGTCCTCCGCCGCCTTGCGCGCGGCGTCCCGGATCTCGAAGATCTCGGTCGCGAAGCCGCCCAGGACGCCGGCCACGTCCCGCACGGCACCGGTGATGATCGAGGTCACCTGCCCCACCGTCCCGGCGGCAGCCTGGACGGCGTCCTGGATCGCGTCCTTGCGGATCTCGGCCTTGCTCAGGTGGTCGTCCATGACCCCATCCTCACGCGGCCAGCGACGAGCCGACAACGTCTTCCGACGGGCGGGACCGCGCCGCCCGGCGCCCGAGCCGGTCCGGGAGCGCGAGCCGGCAGATCTTGCGCGCCACGGACCCGAGCTGCCTGCCGAGCGGGCCGGAGTTGTAGGCGATCCCGTAGCGCTCGCAGATCTCCCGGACCTCGACGGCGATCTCGGGGTAGCGACGCGCGGGGATGTCGGGGAACAGGTGGTGCTCGATCTGGTGGCTGAGGTTGCCGGTCATCACGTGGAAGAGCTTGCTGCCCGTGATGTTGGCCGAGCCGAGCAGCTGCCGGTAGTACCAGTGACCGCGCGACTCGTCCTCGCACTCCTCCTGGGAGAACGTCGAGACGCCGGCCGGGAAGTGGCCGCAGAAGATGATGTTGAACGTCCAGATGTTGCGGATCAGGTTGGCCAGGGCGTTGCCCGCCAGCGTCGCGGGGAACAGCGGGCCGGTCAGCGCCGGGAAGAGCACGTAGTCCTTCAGCGTCTGGTTGCGGATCTTGCGCAGCAGGCCGCGGTGCAGGTGCTTGGTCTCGGCCCAGGTCTTCTCGCCGGCCATGATCCGGTCGAACTCCAGGTCGTGCAGCGCGACACCCCACTCGAAGCCGAGCATGAGCAGCGTCGCGTAGAGCGGGTTGCCCAGGTAGTAGGGCCGCCACTCCTGGTCCTCGTCCATCCGCAGGATGCCGTAGCCGATGTCGCGGTCCTTGCCGAGGATGTTGGTGTAGGTGTGGTGGATGTAGTTGTGCGAGAACTTCCACTGCTCGCTGGGGCACATCGTGTCCCACTCGTACATCCGGGAGTTCAGGCCCGGGTCGCCCATCCAGTCGTACTGCCCGTGCATGACGTTGTGGCCGATCTCCATGTTGTCCAGGATCTTGGAGACGCTCAGGGCAGCCACGGCCAGCGGCCAGGCGGGCGGCAGGTAGAACAGCGCACGCCCGGCCACCTCGAAGCCGCGCTGGGTCTTCACGACCGTGCGGATGTAGGCCGCGTCCTCCTCGCCGAGGTCGGCGATGACGCGCTGGCGGATGGCGTCCAGCTCGGCGCCGAACGCGTCGAGGTCGATCTCGCTGGTCGAGCCTGCCGAGACCTGGTGGGTCGTGTCAGTGCTGGTCGTCTGGGTGGTCATGGTGGTTCCTCTCAGAGTGCGACGGCGCAGTCGCCGACGGGAGCGGAGACGCAGATACGGATGTCCTCGTCCGGCAGCGAGCTCTCCTCGCCGGTCAGGACGTTGCGGACGGTGCCCTCGGTCTTGCGTGAGGTGCAGGAGAAGCAGATGCCCATGCGGCAGCCGAACTCGGGCCGCAGTCCCAGGGCCTCGGCCTGCTCGAGCAGCGAGGCGCCGGTGTTGGGCGCGGCCTTGCCGGATCGGCTGAAGGCGACCTCGCCGGTCGAGCCGTCCTCGCTCGCTCGGACCCGGGGTGGCTTGAAGTACTCCACCCGGAGGGCCTCGGAGCCGTCGTACGCCGCCTGCACGGCCTCGATGAGCGGCGCGGGCCCGCAGGCCCAGGTGGGCACGTCCCGGTAGCCCGGCACGAGCCGCCCGAGCCAGGCCGGCGACAGGGCCGGGTCGCCGAGCTCCGGGTGCAGCAGGTGCACGTCGATGCCGTGGCCGCTGCGACGGATCTCCTCGAGCTCGGCGGCGAAGATCTGGTGGTCGGGGCTCTGGGCGTAGTGGACGAACGTGACCCGACCGCGGTGGGTGCGACGCTGCAGGGAGCGCAGCATCGACATCACCGGCGTGATGCCGCTCCCGCCGGAGATGAACAGGACGTGGTCGGGCACGTGGTCGGGCAGCACGAACTCGCCCTGCGCCTGCGAGAGGTGGACCATCGTGCCGGGCGTTGCCCGCTCGACGAGGTACCGCGACACCACCCCCTCGGGGTTCGCCCGCAGGGTGATCGTGAAGCGGTCGCCGTGGCGCGAGTCCGGGCTCGAGACGGTGAAGACGCGCGTCGTGCGCCGGGCACCGTCGAACTCGACGCCGAGCTGGACGTGCTGGCCGGCGCGGTGCCCGCGCCACGTCGAGGTGGGCTGGAGCGTGATCGTCGCGACCGGCGGGTGCCCCGGGACGTCCACCTCGCGGTGCACGTCGACGATGCGGGCACGCACCTCGTGCGCGGCCCACATCGGGTTCACCTGCTCGAGGTAGCGGTCCACCCCGTGGGGCGAGGTCAGGGCCGCGAGGGCCCTCGAGCGGAGCAGCGTTCCCGTGATGCTCATGCCTGCCTCCTTCCAAGTTTGAGTGAACATGCGTTCACTCAAACTATCTCCGCGTACCAGCGGTACGGTCAAGGAAAGGGCGCGTGACCCTGCGCACTCGTCCGTGAGACGCGGTACACACGTTCACCCGGGTCTAACATCGGACACATGGCCGAGACCCGGGGTGAACGCAAGGAGCGCACGCGCCGCGCGATCCTCGACGCCGCGCTCGGCCTCTGCGAGGACAGCAGCCTGGTCGCCCTCTCGCTGCGTCAGGTCGCCAAGGAGGTCGGCATCGTGCCGACCGCGTTCTACCGGCACTTCGACTCCATCGAGGCGCTCGGGCTCGCGCTCGTCGACGAGTCCTTCGTGTCGCTGCGCGCGATGCTGCGCGACATCCGCCGGGGCGATCCGTCGTACGCCGACATCGTCGACCTGTCGATCGACATCCTCGTCCAGCACGTGCACCAGCAGCGCGCGCACTTCCTGTTCATCGCCCGCGAGCGCGGCGCCGGCCCCCCGGCCGTGCGCGAGGCGATCCGCCACGAGATCGAGCTCTGCGAGCGCGAGCTCGCCACCGACCTGGCCCGGCTGCCCGGCACGACGGCCTGGTCGGCGGAGGACCTGCGCATCCTGTCCAACCTGATCGTGATGGCCATGGTCGCCACGGCCGAGGCCATCCTCAGCGCACCCCAGCGGGCCGACACCCAGCGGCAGATCGTGGAGACGGCCCGCACCCAGCTGCGGATGGTGCTCGTCGGCGCCCTGCACTGGAAGTCGCGGACGTAGTCGCTCCGCCGGGGCTAGCCTCCGCACATGGGACTCGCCGCGGACCTCGACTACCGCCACACCTCCGGGAACCCCGTCCACCGCGCGATGCGCTGGGTCGGCGGCACGCGCGCCGGGGGCTGGTTCTTCTCGCGTACCCTGCGCCACATGGACAACGCGATCGAGCGCGTCACCCACGGCCGCCAGAGCGCGCCGTGGCTGCTCTCCGGACTGGCTGTCCTCGACCTCACGACCACCGGCCGCAAGTCGGGCCAGCGCCGGACCAGCCACCTCATCGCGACGCCCTACGACGGCACCCTGGCGCTGCTGGGCACCAACTTCGGCCAGGAGTCGACGCCGGCCTGGGCGCTCAACCTCGAGGCCGAGCCCAGGGCGACCGTCAGCTACCGCGGGACCAGCCGGGACGTCATCGCGCGGCCCGCGACGGCGGCGGAGGCCGACGAGATCTTCGCGCTGGCCGGGGAGTTCTACATGGGCTACCGCAACTACCGGGAGCGGATCGGCAACCTGCGCCGGATCCGGGTCTTCGTCCTCGAGCCCCTCACCGCGGCCTGATCGTCAGGTCCGGCACCGTCGCGTCCGGACCCAGGTCCAGCACGCCGAGGATCGCCTCGGCCACCGTCTCCGGGCGGATCCACGCCCCGGGGTCGTAGTCCTTGCCCTCCTGGGCGTGCACCTGCTCCTGCATGGGCGTCGCCGTCCGACCGGGGTAGACCGAGGTGACCCGCACGCCGCACTCGGCCTCCTCGCCGCGCAGGGCGTCGGCCAGGGCGCGCAGGCCGTGCTTGGAGGCGGCGTACGCCGCCCACTGCGGGTGGGCGGCCAGCCCGGCGCCGGAGTTGACGAAGACCACCGTGCCGCGGGCGGCCCGGAGTGCGGACAGCGCGACCCGGGTCAGCGCCGCCGGCGCCACCAGGTTGACCCTGAGCTGGGTCGTCCAGGACTCGACGTCGAGCTCGGCGACCGGGCCGAGGTCGACCACACCCGCCGCGTGCACGACGGAGTCGAGGGCATGGGGCAGCGACAGCGACTCGACCGACTCCGGGAACGCGAGGTCGGCGACCACGGTCGTGACACCGGGGAGGTCGGCCGCGAGCTCCTGCGCCCGCTCCTCGGAGCGGGCCAACGCGATCACGTCGTCGCCACGCTCGAGCAGCCGCTGGGCGAGGACGGCGCCGATGCCCGAGCCGGCCCCGGTCAGCAGGTGGATCTTCGTCATCGCGTGAAGACGATCTTGCCGAAGACGTCGCCCTCGGCCATCGCCGCGAAGCCGTCGCGGGCCTCGTCCATCGGCAGCGTGCGGTCGACGAGCGGCCGCGCGCCCGACGCGTCGAGCAGGCTGACCAGCGAGGCCAGCTCGCCGCGGGTGCCCATCGTGGAGCCGATGACGCTCAGCTGCAGGAAGAAGATGCGGGTCAGCTCGGCGTCGTCGAGCTGGGGTCCCGAGGTGGTGCCGGAGATGACGATCTTGCCGCCGGGGCGCAGGGCACGAATGGAGTGCGACCAGGTGGCGCGGCCGACGGTCTCCATGACGGCGTCGACCTTCACGGGCAGCCGGGCGCCGGACTCGAAGACCTCGTGGGCACCGATCTCGAGCGCCCTGGCCCGCTTGCCCTCGTCGCGGCTGGTGGCCAGCACCTTCAGGCCGCCGGCGCGGGCCAGGATGATCAGCGCGGTCGCGACGCCGCCGCCCGCGCCCTGGACCAGCACGGTGTCGCCGGCCTTGAGGTCACCCTGGGTGAAGAGCATCCGGTAGGCCGTCAGCCAGGCGGTCGGCAGGCACGCGGCCTCGGCGAAGGACATCGACGCGGGCTTGGGGACCACGTTGCCGCGCGGCACGACGACCTTGTCGGCGAAGGTGCCCTGGTGCCGCTCGGAGAGCAGCGAGCGCTTCGGGTCGAGGGTCTCGTCACCGGTCCACGACGGATCGCTCACGACGGCGTGGACGACGACCTCGTTGCCGTCCTCGTCGTACCCGGCCGCGTCGCAGCCCAGGATCATCGGCAGCGCCTCCTCGCGCAGGCCGACGCCGCGCAGGGACCAGAGGTCGTGGTGGTTCAGCGAGGCGGCCTTGACCGTGACGGTCGTCCACCCGTCGGGGGCGACCGGGTCGGGGCGCTCCCCCACCACGAGGGCGGACAGCGGGTCGTCGGAGGAGAACTTGTCGGCGTAGACGGCGAACATTCCCCGAACCTATCGAGTCCGCAGGCGCTGCTCAGCGCCGGGCGACACCGTCTCGCCGTGCGGCCGCCGCGACGGCGGCGGACACCGCCGGGCCGACCCGGGGGTCGAACGGCGAGGGGATGATGTGGTCCTCGGCCAGGTCGTCACCGACGAGCTGGGCGAGCGCGTCCGCAGCCGCGAGCTTCATGTTCTCGGTGATCGCGGTGGCGTGCACGTCGAAGGCACCGCGGAAGATGCCCGGGAACGCCAGCACGTTGTTGATCTGGTTGGGGAAGTCCGAGCGCCCGGTGGCGACCACCCGTGCGTGCCGGTGGGCGACGTCGGGGTGCACCTCGGGCGTGGGGTTGGCCAGGCCGAAGATGATCGAGTCGGCGGCCATCGTGGCGACGTACTCCTCGGGCACCGTGCCGCCAGAGACGCCGATGTAGACGTCGGCGCCGACGAGCACGTCCGCCAGCGAGCCGGAGCGGCCGAAGTGGTCGGCGGTGTCGACCGCGAGGGCCTTCTTGACGGGTGTGAGGTCGCCGCGCGAGGAGTGGAGCACGCCCTTGCGGTCGGTGACGGCGAGGTCCTTGATGCCGGCCTCGAGCAGGATCCGGGCCACCGCGACGCCCGCGGCCCCGGCACCCGAGATGACCACGCGGGTCGACTCGGGGTTGCGGCCGGTCAGGCGCAGGGCGTTCTGCAGCGCGGCGAGCGCGACCACGGCGGTGCCGTGCTGGTCGTCGTGGAAGACGGGGATGTCGAGGCGCTCCTTGAGGCGCTCCTCGATCTCGAAGCAGCGCGGCGCCGAGATGTCCTCGAGGTTGATGCCGCCGAAGCTGGGGGCCAGCCGGGCGACGGTCTCGATGATCTCCTCGGTGTCGGTCGTGTCCAGGCAGATCGGGATGGCGTCGACGCCGCCGAACTGCTTGAACAGCACGGCCTTGCCCTCCATGACCGGCATCGCGGCGGCGGGGCCGATGTCGCCGAGGCCGAGCACGGCCGTCCCGTCCGTGACGACGGCGACCGTGTTGGGCACCCACGTGTAGTGCTGGGTCAGGCTCGGGTCGGCGGCGATCGCCTCGCAGACCTGGGCGACGCCGGGCGTATAGGCCAGCGACAGCTCGTCGGGCCCGTTCAGGGCCACCGTCGAGACGATCTCCATCTTGCCGCCCACGTGCAGGTCGAACACCGGCTCGCCGGCGTGCGGGTGCGGCGCCCTGCCGCCTCCCGCGCCACCCTGCTGGGCATCGGACTCTGCTGCAACCATGACCACTTCTGACTTTCGGCTCAGGCGTACGGGGGATGGTGGTGGCCCAGCTCGACGCGGAACGGGTGGTTCGCGGAACTGCGTGGACCGGGGGGTCTCCCTGCCGATCAGTCTGGCACAGGCCTCGACACCCGCCGGAGGTCCGTCCACGGCCGCGGCCACACCCGCGCGAGCACGACGGCGTGCACGTCGACGTCCGCGACCGGGCCGCGGTGCCGCGAGTCGACGCCCTGCTCGGGGTTGTCCGACTCCAGCCACCAGCCCGGCGCTCCGCTCCGGGTCTCCCGCCGGGAGGCCGCCCGCTTCACCGCGAGGGTGCCGTCGGCGAACGTGGCCAGCACCAGCGCGCCGGGCCGCACGCGCGCGGCGTACCGGACGAGCAGCAGGTCCCCGGGCCGCAGCGTCGGCAGCATCGACTCCCCCCGGACCCGGGCGAGGCCGATCGGCCGCACGGGAGCGGCCGGTCGGGAGCCCGGGGGCACCGGGTGTGGACGGTGTGGCACGCGGAGTAGTGTCGCAGCCGAGCCAGCCAAGACGAGTACGAGAGGACACTGGATGTTCGAGCGACTGTTCGCCCCCACTGTCGAGGTCTCCGCCCACTGCGACCTGCCCTGCGGCGTCTACGACCCCGCCCAGGCCCGCATCGAGGCCGAGTCGATCAAGGCCATCATCGCCAAGGTCGCCGACAACAACGACCCCGACTTCCGCACCCGCGCGGTCCTGATCAAGGAGCAGCGCTCCGAGCTGGTCAAGCACCACCTGTGGGTGCTGTGGACCGACTACTTCAAGCCGCCGCACTTCGAGAAGTACCCCCAGCTGCACACCCTCGTGAACGAGGCCACCAAGCTGGCGGGTGCCTCGGGCACCAAGGGCGAGCTCGACGCGGCCAAGGCCGACGAGCTGCTAGCGAAGATCGACGAGATCGCGGAAATTTTTTGGGAGACCAAGAAGGCTTGAGCGCAGCGAAAGCCTTCGCCGTCTCAAGGTTGTCCGAGCGCAGCGAGGACAACACCGCTCTCGGTGACCACAGGTCACCTGTCGCCGACTGAGCTTGCGAAGTCGGCGAGGAGCCGAGAAACACAAGGCCGTTCGCACCGCGACACATGGCGGGGCCGGTTGCTGGGTACACCACCCAGTGACCGGCCCCGACTAGTGTTCGGGTGTATCCCCCGACGAAGGACGGCGACCAATGTCAGACCCCGGGCAGCGCGCGGACGTGGAGCTCAGGCTCCCCGCCGACGGCGCCTACGTCTCCGTGCTGCGGACGACCACTGCCGGACTCGCGGCACGGCTCGACTTCACGATGGACGACATCGAGGACCTCCGCATCGCCGTCGGCGAGGCCAGCGCCATGGTCCTGCCGGAGGCCGACGAGGCCTCCGACCTGCTGTGCCAGTTCTACATGCGGCCCGGCGAGCTCACGGTGACCGTCGGCGTCAGCTCCTCGCAGGCCGCCGTGGAGCCGGACTACGACAGCTTCGCGTGGCAGGTGCTGACCACGCTGGCGACCAGCGCCGAGGCCGAGGCCGGCTCCGGACGCTTCACCGTGAGCCTGACCATGGAGTCGGGTCACCTCGGGGCCGAACTCTGACGTGACCCTGCGATGACCACCAACGGGGAGACGACCCGGGACGACGGCATCCTCACGGACCCGCCTCCCACGGGCGTCGAGCTCACACGCCGACGCAGCGCGGAGCTCTTCGACGTGTTCCGTGACGAGGGTGCCCCGCAGAGCGCGCGCGACGGCGCCCGCGACGACCTGGTGCACCTGCACCTGCCGCTCGTCGAGCACTGCGCGCGTCGCTTCCGCAACCGCGGCGAACCCTTCGAGGACCTCGTCCAGGTCGGCACGATCGGCCTGATCAAGTCCATCGACCGGTTCGACAGCGACCGCGGCGTGGAGTTCTCGACGTACGCGACCCCGACGATCATCGGCGAGATCAAGCGCTACTTCCGCGACAAGGGCTGGGCGATCCGGGTGCCGCGCCGGCTCCAGGAGCTGCGCATGCAGATCGGCGCGGCCGGCGCGGAGCTGACCCAGTCGCTGGGCCGCTCCCCCACCCCGCGCGAGCTCGCCGAGGCGATCGGCTGCACGGTCGAGGAGATCATCGAGGGCATCGAGTCGAGCAACGCCTACTCGACCCTGTCGCTGGACGCCAGCGACGACAACGAGGACGGGGCGGCCACCATGCTCGACGCGATCGGCATCGACGACGCGGGGCTGGCCCATGTCGAGATCCGTGAGTCGATCAAGCCGCTGCTCGACCGGCTGGACCAGCGCGAGAAGAAGATCCTGCTGCTCCGGTTCTTCAAGAACATGACGCAGTCGCAGATCGCCGAGGAGATCGGCGTCTCGCAGATGCACGTCTCCCGCCTGCTCAACCGGACCCTCGAGCAGCTGCGGGCCTCGCTCGAGGAGGAGTCGGGCTAGCTCTCGTCGGAGAGCGCCTCGATGCTGTCGGGGTGCAGCATGCCGACCACGACGACCAACGCCACGATCGCCAGACCGGCGGCCAGCACAGGCACGTCGCGGTAGTTCCAGGCGAGGCCGAGCATGATCAGCTGGGTCAGCACGATCGGGCTGCGCGCCCAGGACCGGCGCCGGTGCACCGACCACCCGCAGGCGACCAGGAACGCGCCGTACGCGATGAAGAAGAGCGTGGTGGTGACACCCATGACGACGCGGTCCGACGAGAGGCTGAACAGCTCCAGGATCCCGAGCAGGGCGAGGACGATGCCCTCGACGGCCACCAGCGAGGCGGCCACCACGAGGGGGGCGGGGGTGTCGGTGGCCGAGGCATTCACCCCGCTAGCCTAGAGAGCCTGATCCGGGCGTGAACCACGCGGGGAGACCCCGGTGTGACGCTCGTGACCAAAGGAACCGGGCCCCAGGGGTTGTTTAACGGTCCAAAGGTTGCCACGCTAGACGACGCGCTCGTGAACGCTTTCACATCGTTGTGCCCGTCGTACACGCGCGCCCGCAGGGCAGTGAGTGCTCCTGACCTGTACGGACGTAGAAGGAAAGAGGGATCCCCCAGCCATGGATTGGCGCCACCGTTCCGCCTGTCTCGACGAGGACCCGGAGCTGTTCTTCCCGATCGGCAACACCGGTCCGGCCATCCTCCAGATCGAGGAGGCCAAGCAGGTGTGCCGACGCTGCGAGGTGCGCGAACAGTGCCTCGCGTGGGCGCTCGAGGCTGGCCAGGACCACGGTGTCTGGGGCGGCCTGAGCGAGGACGAGCGTCGCGCTCTCAAGCGTCGCAACGCCCGCGCCCGCGTCCGCACCGCCTGACCCTCCCCCTCACCCCCGCTCACTCGAGGGGTACGTCGACCTCCGCGCGCGTGCCGGAGGCCGTCGACCCCAACGACAGCTGACCCCCGAGCTCGGACTCGACCAGGGTCCGCACGATCGAGAGCCCCAGGTTCGTCGACCCGTCCAGGTCGAACCCGGCCGGCAGCCCCCGCCCGTCGTCGTCGACGGTGAGGTGCAGCCGGCCCACGATCCGGCGCACGGTCACGACGATCTCCCCGACCACCGGATCATCGGGGTCGTCGGAGGCGTCGTAGCCGTGCTCGACGGCGTTCTGGAGCACCTCGGTGAGCACCATCGCGAGCGCGGTGGCGACCTCGGAGCGCAGCACGCCGAAGGTGCCGTCGCGGCGCACCCGCACCCGGTCGCCGACCGCGCTGACCTCGGTGACCATGCGCCCCAGCCGGTCGGCGATCTCGTCGAACTCGACCTGCTCCTCGACGGCGGTGCTGAGGGTCTCGTGGACGATCGCGATCGACCCGACCCGGCGCACGGCCTCCTCGAGGGCGGCGCGGCCGGCCTCGGAGTCCATCCGGCGCGCCTGCAGCCGCAGCAGCGCGGCCACGGTCTGCAGGTTGTTCTTCACGCGGTGGTGGATCTCGCGGATCGTGGCGTCCTTGGTGACCAGCTCGCGGTCCCGGCGACGGAGGTCCGTCACGTCGCGCACCAGCACCAGGGCGCCGATGTGGTCGCCGGAGGGCCGCAGCGGGATCGACCGGACGATCAGGGACACCCCGCCGTCGCCGTCGGTCCCGAGCTCGGTGTCGCGGTGGGCGCGCCCGCCCAGGACGGCGCTCAGCGTCTCCTCGTCGGGGCGGCGCCGCGGCGGCACCAGCTCGCGCGTCGTGTCGGCCAGCGAGAGGCCCGCCAGGTCGCCGCCCAGCCCCAGGCGCCGGTAGACCGACAGCGCGTTGGGCGAGGCGTAGACGACCCGGCCTTGCGCATCGACGCGGAGGAAGCCATCGCCCACCCGGGGTGAGTCGGCGTGGTCGCTGCGCTGCCCCGGGGCCGGGAAGTAGCCGTTGGCGATCATCTGGGTCAGGTCGGCCGCGGTCTGCAGGTAGCTCAGCTCGAGGCGGCTCGGCGTCCGGACGCCGAGCAGGTTGGTGTTGCGCGCGACCACCGCGATCACGCGGCCGGCCCGGCGCACCGGGATCGTCTCGACCCGCACCGGCACGTCGTCGCGCCACTCGGGGTCGCCCTCCCGGACCAGGCGGCCCTGGGAGTACGCCGCGTCGAGCAGCGGCCGCCGGCCGATGGGGACGAACGTCCCGACCACGTCGTCGACGTACGCCGTGGGGCCGGTCGTGGGGCGCATCTGGGCGCCCGCCCAGTAGCCCTTGCCCTCGCGGTCGGGCAGCCAGAGCACCAGGTCGGCGAACGAGAGGTCCGCGATGATCTGCCAGTCGGCCTGGAGCAGCTGCACCCAGGCGACGTCCTCGTCGTCGAGGTCCGTGTGGCTGCGGACGAGGTCGGTGAGCGATGGCACGTTGCCGAGTTTGTCACCCCCGGTCCGGTTGGGCGTGTCGGGAGCGCTCTTGGCAGGATGTGCGCCATGTCGGGGTCGTACTGGAAGCAGGTCCACGCCGACGGGCTCGCCGTCCCGTCGGACCGGCCCCTCGACGACCTCACAGCCGAGCTGACCCGGATGCTGGGGTCCACGGACCCCGCCCTGCGCGACGGCACGGCCTACCCCACGCTCGTCACCTGGATCGAGCGCGGCGTCTACGACGACCTGCTCAACGGGCTCGGCGACGGGATGGCCGCGGGCCTGCGGGTCGGGATCGGCGAGAAGGACACCGACACCGTCTTCCGCCGCAGCTTCTCGGCGCTGGTGCTGGCCGAGTGCATCGAGCGCGACAACGGGCGGCCGCTGCTGGCCGGCGGCAAGATCCTCGAGTGGGGCGACCGGATCGCCACCTGGCTGCTGCGAGAGAAGGACACCCGCGGCTTCGTCCCCGGCAAGGGCTGGGCGCACGCCGTGGCCCACGGCGCCGACGCGCTCGGCGTGCTGGCCCGCTCCCCCCACGTCGCGACTCCCGAGCTGACCGTCATCCTCGACGTCATCGCCGACCGGCTCCTGCTGCCCGTGGACGCACTGTTCACCAACGGCGAGGGCGACCGGCTGGCGATGGCCACGATGGCGGTCCTGCGCCGCAACGCGGTCCCCCTGCGCGTCCTCGAGCCGTGGATCGCCCGGATCGCCGCCGCCGCGGGCACCCTCGGCTCCTACGACGACCGCGACCCGCACCTGCTCGGCGGCAACGCCCAGATCTTCCTGCGCGCGCTCTACCTGCAGCTTGCGCTCGCACCGAACCCGCCGGTCGTCCGCTCCGACCTGCTGCTCGTGCTGGTCGACGCACTCAAGGCGAGCAACCCGCACTACCTCGGCCCGGCCGCCGGCTGACCCGCTCCCTCATGGTGGGTACCAGTCGGTAACCTGCGTCACATGAGTGAGGACCTCAGCGGCCACGCCGGCGAGCTCGCGGTGGCGGTGGCCCGCGCCCACGGTGTCGAGACCATGTTCACCCTCTCGGGCGCGCACGTCTTCCCGATGTACGACGGTGCCGTGAAGGCCGACCCGCCGATGCGGCTGCTCGACGTGCGCCACGAGCAGACCGCCGCCTTCGCCGCCGAGGCCACGGGCAAGCTGACCCGGGTGCCGGGGCTGGCCGTCCTCACCGCCGGCCCGGGCGTCACCAACGGGGTCAGCGCGATCGCCCAGGCGCAGTTCGCGGGCTCGCCGATGGTCGTGGTGGGCGGTCGTGCCCCGCAGAACCGCTGGGGCTCCGGAAGCCTCCAGGAGCTCGACCAGCCCCCGATCGTCGCGTCCGTGTCCAAGCTGGCGCGCACGCTGCCGACGGCGGGCGACGTGCTCCCCGGGCTGGACGAGGCGTTCTGCGTCGCCGGCTCCTCGCACCGCGGCCCGGTCTTCGTCGACGTGCCGATGGACGAGCTCTTCAACTCCGCGTCGGGTCCGGCGCCGACGGCCCGTCGGATGCCCGGCACCGAGCCGGACACCGACGCGCTCGACCGGATCGCCGCGCTGCTGGCGGCGGCCGAACGGCCGACCCTGGTGCTCGGCACCGACGTCTGGGCCGACGGCGCCGAGGTCGCCGCCCTGCGCTTCGTCGAGGCCGTGGGGATCCCCGCGATCACCAACGGGATGGGGCGGGGCGTCGTGCCCGGCGGCCACCCGCTGCTCGTCACCAAGGCGCGCGGCCAGGCACTCGGCACCGCCGACCTGGTCGTCGTGGTCGGCACCCCCCTCGACTTCCGGCTCGGCTACGGCGTCTTCGGCGGCAAGGACGGCGCGCAGGCGGCCGCGGTCGTGCACGTCGCCGACTCCCCCGGCCAGGTCGCCGGGCACGCCGAGCTCGCGGCGTCGGTCGCCGGTGACCTGACCTCGGTGTTCGACGGCCTGCTGACGGCGCTCGAGCGCCAACAGCGCCGGCCGGACTGGTCCGCGTGGGTCACGGGGCTCCAGGACACCGTCCGCGCCGCGACCGAGCGCGACCTCGCCCTGCTCCGGGCCGAGGCCGACCCGATCCACCCCGCCCGGATCTACGGCGAGCTGGTGCCACGGCTGGCCGAGGACGCCGTGGTCATCGGCGACGGCGGCGACTTCGTCTCCTTCGCCGGCAAGTTCGTCGAGCCGAAGAGGCCCGGCGGCTGGCTCGACCCCGGGCCCTACGGCTGCCTCGGCGCCGGCCTCGGCTCGGCCATCGCCGCCCGGATCGCCCGCCCCGACGCCCAGGTCGTGCTGCTGCTCGGCGACGGAGCCGCCGGCTTCTCGTTGATGGACGTCGACACGCTGGTCCGCCACGGCCTGCCGGTCGTGATGGTGATGGGCAACAACTCCGCGTGGGGCCTGGAGAAGGGCCCGATGCAGATGCTCTACGGCTACGACGTGGCCGCCGACCTGGCGCCCCGGACCCGCTACGACGAGGTGGTGAAGGCCCTGGGCGGCGCCGGGGAGACCGTCACCGACCCGCGCCACGTCGGGCCCGCGCTCGACCGCGCGTTCGCCTCCGGCGTGCCCTACCTCGTCAACGTCATCACCGACGTCGAGGCGGCCTACCCCCGCGCGACCTTCGGGATCTGAGGCCGGCATGCGGATCAGGAGGGCCACCCCGGCCGACCACGAGCGCGCCGGCGACGTCACCGTCGCGGCGTACGCCCCGTTCACGCTCGGACCCGCCGACCCCTACATCGCCCGGCTGCGCGACGCCGGGACCCGCGACCGCGAGGCCGAGCTCTGGGTCGCCACCGCCGACAGCGACGACGCCGACCTGCTCGGCTGCGTGACGCTCTGTCCCCCGGGCTCGCCCTGGCGCGAGATCTCGACCGAGGACGAGGGCGAGTTCCGGATGCTGGCGGTGGCGCCGCAGGCCCAGGGACAGGGCGTCGGCGAGGCGCTGGTCCGGCTCTGCCTGGACCGGTTCGCCGGCGAGGGCTGCCGCGGCGTCGCGATCTCCAGCCTCCCCCAGATGACCGCCGCCCACCGCCTCTACGACCGCCTCGGCTTCACCCGGCTCCCCGAGCGCGACTTCGACCCGATCCCGGGCGTGCACCTGATCGCCTTCCGGGTCCCCCTCGTCCCGGTCGCGCACGGGAGGCCCTGATGGATCTCGCCGCGACGCTGACGTTCACGGTCACCGACGACGACACGGCCGCCGCCGTCGGCTCGGGCAGCCTGCCCGTGCTCGGCACGCCGCGGCTCCTCGCCTGGTGCGAGGCGGCCACCTGCGCCGCGATCGACCCCACGCTGGCCGACGGATCGACCAGCGTGGGCACCCGCATCCAGCTCGAGCACCTCGCCGCGAGCCCGGTCGGGGCCGAGGTCGAGGTGACCGCGACGGCGTCGTACGCCGACGGCCGGCTGGTGCGCTTCGTGGTGGCGGCGCGGCACGGGCAGGGCGGCAAGGTCGTCGCCTCCGGCGAGGTCACCCGCGTGGTCGTCGACGCCGAGCGATTCCTGGGTCGACTCTGACCCGATTTCGCCTGATCGCCGAACCTTTGAGAGACTGACCCGTGGCCCTCTCGCGGGTCGACACCGATTCGGAGGAGAACACCATGGGCAAGACCGGCCGCAAGCGCCGCGCTCGGAAGAAGAAGGGCGCGAACCACGGCAAGCGCCCCAACGCCTGAGCGCCAGCTGCACCACGCAGCAATGCACTGAGCCCCCACACCGTCACGGTGAGGGGGCTCGTTGCATGTCGGGCCCGGCAGTTGCGCCGAGTCGATCAGCCTTCGCGGGTGATCTGCACCTGCACCTCGCGCAGCCGGAACATCACGCGCTGGCGCAGGTCGTCGGGCGCGGCCTCCGAGCAGGAGCGGGCGACGACGGCCTTGACGGTGCGCTGGAGGTCGTACTTCTCCAGGCACGGGTTGCAGGTGTCGAGGTGGGCCCGGACGACCGAGCAGTCGGCCTCGTCGAGCTCGTTGTCGAGGAAGTAGACGATGCGCTCGAGGTACTCGGCGCACTCGGTGCTGGTGGGCTCGTCGGAGCCGTGGCTGTGGGTCACTTGTCCGCTCCGTCCCGGCCGATGGGGAGGAGGTCGTTGGCGCGGACGTAGTCCGACAGCATGTCGCGCAGCTGGCGTCGCCCGCGGTGCAGGCGACTCATCACGGTGCCGATGGGGGTGTCCATGATCTCGGCGATCTCCTTGTAGGCGAAGCCCTCGACGTCGGCGAGGTAGACGGCCAGGCGGAACTCCTCGGGGAGCCGCTGCAGGGCGTCCTTGACCTGCGAGTCGGGCAGGTGCTCGAGGGCCTCCATCTCGGCGGACTTCAGGCCCGTCGAGGAGTGCGACTCGGCACGAGCCAGCTGCCAGTCCTCGACGTCCTCGGACATCGACTGCTGCGGCTGGCGCTGCTTCTTGCGGTAGGTGTTGATGAAGGTGTTGGTGAGGATCCGGTACAGCCACGCCTTGAGGTTGGTGCCGGGCCGGAACTGGTGGAACGACGAGTAGGCCTTCGCGAAGGTCTCCTGGACCAGGTCCTCGGCGTCGGCGGGGTTGCGGGTCATCCGCATCGCCGCCGAGTAGAGCGGGTCGAGGAAGGGCAGCGCGTCGCGCTCGAAGCGCAGCGAGCGCTCCTCGTCGGTCTCGGTCGCGGGGTCGACGACGGCCTCGTCGTCCGGCGTCGCGTTCAGGGAGTCAGTCATCGCGTCCCAGTCTAGGGCGGGGTCCAGACGCGACGCCGGGACGCTGGCGATCGGGTGTTCGATGACGGCTAGCACGACATCTGGAACACCTCAGGTGGAGCGGCCATTCCCGGCGACCTCGCGCACGATCCACTCCAGCGTCGCCTCGACCACGATCTCCAGCGCCTCGTCCTGGCTGACCGGGCCGCGGGCCGGCACCTTCAGCCCGTGGTCGCCGCCGGGGACGACGGCGAGGTCCAGGCCGTGGCGCAGCGAGGCGGGGAACTCCTCGGGGCGGCCCATCGTGTCGCGCTCCCCCTGGATGACCAGGATCGGCACGCCGGCGCCCTCGAGCTCGGCCAGCCGCGACTTCTCCGGCCTGCCGGGCGGGTGCAGCGGAAAGGCGAGTGCGAGGCAGCCGACGGCACCGAGGCCCTTGGCACAGCGGGCCGCGGAGCGTGCGCCGGCGGAGCGCCCTCCCACCACGAGGGGGGTGCGGACGCGGAGCTGGTCGGACGCCGCGACCAGCGCCGCGTCGAGGGTGGCCGGCGGGGTGGCGACCTTGCGGCCGGAGACCTTCCACGGCTGCTCGAGCCGCACCACGGTCACGCCGTTGCGCGGCAGGTGGTGGGCGAGCGCCTCGAGGTCGCGGGTGTCGATGCCGTTGCCGGCACCGTGGCTGAGCAGCAGCGTCGCCACGGGGCTGCGGGCCCGGTCGGTGACGAGCCGGGCGTCGCCGTGCGGGGTGGCCACGACCCGCTCGACGCGGGTCACCGGAGCTGCTCCGGGACGTCGTCGAGCGGCAGCGGCTCGACGAGCTCCGGCCCGTTGTTGCGCACGTTGCTGACCAGGGTCGAGACGGGGTAGGCCTCGAGCTGGCCCGGGGCCGCCGGCACCAGCAGGTCGAGCAGGTTGCCCTGTCCCTCGACGGTCGGGTCCAGCCACTCGTGCCAGCGGTCGCGCTCGACCATCAGCGGCATCCGGTCGTGGATGTGGCCCACGGAGTCCTCGGCGTCGGTCGTGATCACCGTGCAGGTCCAGCGGAACCGGTCGGGGTCGTCGTCGGCCTTCGACGGGTCGCGCCAGATCTCGTAGAGCCCTGCCATCGCCAGGACGCCGTGGTCCTTCGGGCGGATGAAGAAGGGCTGCTTGCGGGGCTTGCCCGCCTGGGTCAGCTGCGAGGTGGGGTACCACTCGAAGTAGCCGTCGGCGGGGAGCAGGCAGCGCCGTCGGGCGAAGGCGCGCTTGTAGGCCGGCTTCTCGGCCACGGTCTCCATGCGGGCGTTGATCATCCGGTTGCCGATCGAGGGATCCTTGGCCCACGACGGGACCAGACCCCACGTCAGCACGCGGAGCTGGCGCTCGGGAGGCTCCTCGCTCTCCTTCGACGGCGGCCGTTCGACGACGGCGTACACCTCCTTGGTGGGGGCGACGTTGTAGTCGGGCTCGAGCGGGGTCGGGACCCGCGACTCGACGACCTCGAACTCCTCGATGAGGTCCTCGGGGCGCCTGCTGGAGGCGTAGCGGCCGCACATGGGGCCAGCCTACGGACCGCCGCCCCCGGTGAGGGCTGGTCAGTGCCGGGTCAGTGGCGGGTGAGCTCGTCGAGCAGCAGCGCGGCCGCGTCGTCGTCGCCCGGCAGTCCCTCGATCCAGACCCGGACGCCGTCCCCGACGCCGGCGGAGCCGACGAGCAGGCGCTTGAGCAGCCCGACCCGCTGGCCGAGGTGCCCGTCACGGGAGGCGAGCGTAACGACCCGGCTCGACCCGAGACGGGCCACCGTCTCGCCGCCGGCGAAGACGGTGCGGGCGGCCACGCCGAGACGGTGGGCCCGGAAGGCGTGCGTGAGCACGTCCCCGGGACCACCGTCCGGCCCCCATGGCGCGTCGAGCATGACCAGCGCGTGCGTGTCGCGGACCTCGGGATGGCCGTGGCTGCGGGCGCGGTAGACCTCCGTCAGCCGGCTGCGCAGGTGCGCGTGGCTGGCGAGCCCGGTCATCGGGTCCTCGCAGGAGAGCGTGTGCAGGTAGCCGAGCGTCGCCTCGCTCCAGGCCACGGCGACGGCCTGCGTGGCGACGTAGTCCGGGTCCCCTCTCCTGAACCGGCGGTACGTCGCACGCAGGCCGTCCAGGGCCTCCGCGAGCGAGATCCCGTCCTGGGCCAGTCCCTGGCCCACGACCGTGCATGCGTCGACAGGGGACGAGCCCGAAGCAAGGGCATCCCCGACCGCTTCGAAACGAAGCGACATCTCCCTTGCTTCGGTGCCGCCCGGGTCACCCGGACGCGTGCGCGTCGCGAAGATCCCCATCGGCTGCTCCTCCACTGGTCCCGTCGACACATGAGGGACGGACCTCCCCGTCGTCCATGACGCGGTTTTTCTTGTCTTGGTGAAGGTCTGGACCAGTGGTAGGACAGAGAGGTGATCCCACAGGCGTGATCTTTCGCCGACTCGACCGTTGGACCTGCATGAGCCACCTGCTCCCGTTGCTCGACGAGCCCGGGGACGCCGAGCTGATCTCGGCCGTCCGCGGGGGCGACGTCGACGCCTACGGGATGCTGTGGTCCCGCCACGTCGAGGCCGCGCGCCGACTGGCCCGGCAGATCGTCAGCGCCGGCGAGGTCGACGACCTCGTCTCGGACGCCTTCGCCAAGGTGCTCGGCGTCCTGCAGCGCGGCGGCGGGCCCGACCTCGCGTTCCGCGCCTACCTGCTCACCGCCGTACGCCGCCTGCACGTCGACCGGATCCGGGCCACCTCCCGGCTGCACAGCACCGACGACCTGACGCCCTTCGACCCGGGCGTACCCTTCCGCGACACGGCGGTCGAGGGCTTCGAGAACGCCACCGCGGCCAGGGCCTTCGCGTCGCTGCCCGAGCGGTGGCAGACCGTGCTGTGGCACACCGAGGTCGAGGGCTCGAAGCCGGCGGAGATCGCCCTCCTGCTCGGCATGAGCCCCAACTCCGTCTCCGCGCTCGCCTACCGGGCCCGTGAGGGCCTGCGGCAGGCCTTCTTGTCGATGCACGTCCAGGAGACCGAGGACGGCACCTGCACCTGGACCCACGAGCACCTCGGCGCCTACATCCGCGGCGGCGTCTCGCGCCGCGACGCCACGAAGGTCGAGGGCCACCTCGAGGACTGCCGCCGGTGCATGGCGATCTACCTCGAGCTCACCGAGGTCAACTCCAACCTCGCCGGCATCCTCGGCCCGCTGGTCCTCGGCGGTGCCGCAGCGGCGTACGTCGGCTCGGCCGGCACCGTGGCCGCGAAGGGCGCGGTGGCGGTGCTGCTCGGCCGGGTCCGCCACACCGTGGCCGGCAACGGTGCCGCGACCGCGGTGGCCGGCGTGGCCGCGACCGTGGTCATCGGGGGTGCCGCCTTCGTGACGCTGCAGCACGGCACCGGACCGGCGAGCCTGCAGGCCGGCGACGTGGTCACGACAGGCCCGGGTGCGTCCGCGAGCGCGGGCGCCGGGAGCCCGGCCGGGAAGACCGCTGCCGCGCCGTCTGGCGGGCCGTCCGGTTCGTCGAGCGGGTCGCCGGTCGGGGTCGTGGGCGGCGTGCCCGTCCTGCCCCCGGTCACCCTGCCCACGCCCGGCGTGCCACCGGGCACCGTGCCGGGCGTCCCGCCCATGACCCCGCCCTCGGGTGGGCCGTCGGGCGGTCCTTCGGGCGGTCCTTCGGGAGGTCCGTCGGGCCAGCCGTCCAACCCGCCGTCGCACCCGCCCTCCTCTCCCCCGTCGCACCCGCCCTCGTCGCCGCCCTCGTCGCCACCCACCAGCCCGCCGACCAGCCCGCCGCCCAGCGAGCCGGGTCCGCCGTCGATGGACCTGTCGGTGCAGGCGTCGGTGAAGTCGGGTGGCGCCGCCTTCCACGTGTACGTCGACGTGGCGGGCCTGCCGTCCGACCACACCGCCACCCTGCGGCTCACCTCGGACGGCGCGGCCGTCACGCTGGTGCTGGACCACGGGTGCTCGCCGCTCGAGCTGGGCGAGGCCACCTGCGCGGTGACGCCGGGTTCGACGTCGTACAAGTTCCACGTCGTGCCGTTGCAGCTGTCGTCGGTGGCGCTCACGTTCACGGTCGTGCCCGACGGGGACGCCGTCGAGAGCGACCCGTCGGACAACACCGCGACCGTCGTCCTCACCCGCTGAGGCGAGCAGGCCTTCCGACGCATCGTGTAGGAAGGGGGCATGACCGTCACGCGACTGATCGCACGCCCGCTCCTCGCCTCCGCCTTCTTCGTCGGCGCGGTGAGCGCCCTCAAGAACGCCCAGGCTCTCGGCCCCAAGGCCGCCCCGGTCACCGAGAAGATCGTGCCGCTCGCCCACAAGGCCTTGCCCCAGCTGCCGATCCCGGAGGACCCGGTGACGCTGGTCCGGATCAACGCCGCGATCCAGCTCGGCGCCGCCGCCGCACTCGCCACCGGCAAGGCCCCGCGGACCGCCTCGACCGTCCTGCTGGCCTCGCTGGCCCCGACCACGTTCGCGGGCCACCCCTTCTGGAAGGAGAAGGACAAGGCCGCCCGCAAGGCCCAGGAGCTGCACTTCTTCAAGAACCTCTCCATGGTCGGCGGCCTGATCCTCGCCGGCGTCGACACCGAGGGGAAGCCGGGCGTCGCGTGGCGCACCCGTCGGGCCGCCAAGGACGCACGCCGCGAGGCGAAGCATCTCGCCGCCACCGCACGCCGTGAGGCGAAGCTCGTGGCCGCACAGGTGCACTGAACCTCACCGTTCATCCCGCGTCGATAGGGTGCGGGGGTGACGACCGCCCCTGCCGACCCCTGGCCCGCGCCGCGTGCCTCCGCACCCGTCGACGCCGTCGTCTCCCTGCCCGGCAGCAAGTCGCTCACCAACCGCGCACTCGTGCTGGCCGCCCTCGCCGAGGGTCCCTCGGTCGTCCGCCGGGCCCTGCGCTCGCGTGACACCACACTGATGGCGGCCGCTCTGACAGCGCTGGGGTCACACGTCGACACCTCCGGGGCGGACTGGGCGGTCACGCCCGGACCGTTCGGCGGTGACGTGAAGGTCGACTGCGGCCTGGCCGGCACGGTGATGCGCTTCGTCCCGCCGGTGGCGGGGCTCAGCACCGGCTCGGTCGCCTTCGACGGCGACCCCCACATGCGCACCCGCCCCATCGGCGAGGTCCTCGGAGCCCTGCGCCACCTCGGCGTGGCCGTCGAGGACGAGGACCGCGGTGCCCTGCCCTTCACCGTGCACGGCACGGGCGCGGTCCCCGGCGGCACGGTCGTGGTCGACGCGTCGGCGTCCTCGCAGTTCATCTCGGCGCTGCTGCTGGCGGGGGCGCGCTACGACCGCGGGGTCGACGTGCGCCACGACGGGCAGGGTCCGAATTCTGGGGCCGTCCCCTCGCTCCCCCACATCGACATGACCGTCGCGATGCTGCGCGAGCACGGCGTCGAGGTCGACGACTCCGACGCGAACCGCTGGGCCGTCGCCCCGGGTCCGATCCGCGCTGTCGACCACGTCATCGAGCCTGATCTGTCCAATGCCGCGCCGTTCCTGGCCCTGGCCGCCGTCTCCGGCGGCTCGGTGACGGTGCGGGACTGGCCCCGGGAGACCACCCAGGCCGGCGACGCGCTCCGCGAGATCCTGGCGCGGATGGGCTGCGACGTGGCCCGCGTCGACGAGGGCCTGCGGGTCACCGGCACCGGCACGCTCGAGGGCATCGACGTGGACCTGCACGACGTCGGCGAGCTGGCCCCCGCCGTGGCCGCTCTCTGCGCACTGGCCGGCTCCCCCTCGCACCTGCGCGGGATCGCGCACATCCGCGGGCACGAGACCGACCGGCTCGCGGCCCTGGCCACCGAGCTCGGCGCCCTGGGCTCCGACGTCACCGAGCACCCCGACGGGCTGGAGATCCGGCCGGCGGCCCTGCACGGCGGCGTCTTCCACACCTACGCCGACCACCGGATGGCCCACGCCGGCGTCATCGTCGGTGCCGCGGTCGACGGTGTCCTGGTCGAGAACGTCGCCACCACGGCCAAGACGTTCCCCGACTTCGCCGCCTTCTGGTCGGGCCTGCTGTGAGAGCGGAGCACGCAGCGTGAGCGGTCGCTACTCGGAGCACGACCACGAGCACTACGAGCGGCCGCGGCGCCACACCCGGCCGCGCACCAAGGACCGGCCGACCTACGACGACGCCGTCGACGGCGTGGTCGTCACCGTCGACCGCGGCCGCTTCACCCTGCTGATCGACGGCACCACCGTGATGGCCATGAAGGCCCGGCCGCTGGGCCGCAAGGGCGTGGTCGTCGGGGACCGGGTCCGGGTCGTGGGCGACACGTCGGGCGCCGAGGGCTCCCTGGCGCGGATCGTCGAGGTCACTCCCCGCACGACCACCCTGCGGCGTACGGCGGACGACGACGACCCGGTCGAGCGGGTGATCGTCTCCAACGCCGAGCAGCTGGTCGTCGTGACCGCCCTGGCCGACCCGGATCCCCAGCCGCGGCTGATCGACCGGGCGCTGGTGGCGGCGTACGTCGCGGGCATGCAGCCGCTGCTGTGCCTGACCAAGTCCGACCTGGCCGATCCCGAGACCCTGCTCTCGACCTACCGCTCCCTGGGCGTGCCGTGGGTCGTCACCCGACGCGGCGGCGACCTGTCCGAGGTGCGCGAGCTGCTCCGGGGCCGCACCAGCGTGCTCGTGGGGTCCAGCGGCGTCGGCAAGTCGACGCTGGTCAACGCGCTCGTGCCCACCGCGCACCGCGACGTCGGCATCGTCAACGCCGTGACCGGTCGTGGCCGGCACACGTCGACGTCGGCGTTCATGCTCGCGCTGCCGGGCCCGAGCTCGAGCCCGGACGGCTGGATCATCGACACCCCCGGCATCCGCTCCTTCGGCCTGGCGCACGTGCAGCCCGAGGACCTGATCGGGGCGTTCCCCGACCTCGACGAGATGACCGAGGAGTGCCCGCGCGGCTGCACGCACGGCACCGACGAGCCGGAGTGCGGGCTCGACGACGCCATCGAGGCCGGGCACGCCGACCCCGAGCGGGTCGCGTCGTTCCGGCGGCTGCTCGCCGCGCGGAGCGAGCCGGCGTACTGAGGCCTACTTGCCCCAGACCGAGCGCGCCCCCGCGTCACCGGTCAGCACGACGAGGACCAGCACCGTGCCGGCGGCGACGAGGAGCAGGCCGTGGAGCAGCAGTCGCAGGGCACCCGTGCGCGCGTGCAGCCAACCCGTCACGATGGCGAGGACGCCGAACGGCAGGGTGACGTAGAACAGCACGGTGGCCCGGGTCTTGTGCGTCTGGAGGCTGGGCAGCTGATGGAGGTCGGGCCTGCTGTTGTAGAAGCTCAGGCCGGTGACGTAGGCGGCCACGACCGAGCCGGTCGCCACCGCGGCGAGCACGATCATCGGCCAGCGGAGCTGGTCGCGCCGGGCCGGCAGCACGACGTACGCGAGAGCGGCGAGCGCTCCCAGCGGACCGAACACCACAGCCGCATGCACCACGAGTGGGTGCAGCGGAAGACCGGCGATCTCCATGGTTGAACGTTAACGCAGAACCCGGGGCATAGCCTGTGCCCATGCCGACCCCGGGTGCCACCGACTTCACCGACGACCTGCGCCTCGCGCACGTCCTGGCCGACGACGCCGACTCCATCACCACCGACCGCTTCAAGGCGCTCGACCTGCACGTGATGAGCAAGCCCGACCTGACGCCGGTCACCGATGCCGACCAGGCCGTCGAGGAGAGCATCCGGCGCACGCTGTCACGGGTCCGCTCCCGCGACGCCGTGACCGGCGAGGAGCAGGGCACGACCGGCAACAGCCAGCGCCGCTGGGTGGTCGACCCGATCGACGGCACCAAGAACTTCGTCCGCGGCGTCCCGGTGTGGGCGACGCTCATCTCGCTGGTCGTCGACGACGAGGTCGTCCTCGGCGTGGTCTCCGCGCCGCAGCTGCAGCGACGCTGGTGGGCGTCCCGCGGCAACGGGGCCTGGACCGGCCGGTCCCTGCTCAAGGCGACCCGCTGCCAGGTGAGCGACGTACGCCGCCTCGAGGACGCGTCGCTGTCCTACGCCTCCCTGCACGGCTGGGAC